>NZ_PUQD01000029.1 GCF_003331055.1 Pseudomonas sp. AFG_SD02_1510_Pfu_092
GCCGTCGGGGGGGGGGGGGGTGTATGGCTGTCGCGCGCTTTTTTGGGCTGGGGGCCCCCCCCGGGGCCCCCCCCCCCCCCCCCCCCCCCCCGGGCCCCCCCCCCGGGGGGGGGGGGGGGGCCCCGCGAAGAAGCCAATGTAGATATCAGCGAACAAGCGCCCCCAGCCCATCGAGCAAGCGCTGCAACGCGCCCTGATTGGCCCGCATCACCGCCCTGCCCGCCTCGCCCATGCGCTGGGCATCCTGCGGCAGCTCGACCAACCGCCGCACCGCCTCGGCCAGCCCATCGGCATCGTCCACCTGCTGCAACGCCCCCGCATCGCGCAACATCGCGCTGATTTCGAGGAAGTTGAACACGTGCGGCCCCATCAGCACCGGCAAGGCCAACGCTGCCGGCTCCAGCGGATTGTGCCCACCGGTTGCCACCAGGCTGCCGCCCACGAAGGCAATGTCAGCCAGCGCGTAAAGGAACAGCAACTCGCCCATGGTGTCGCCGACCAACACCTGTGTCTGCGCATCGACCGGGGCGCCGGCCGAGCGGCGCACGCTGGTGAACTGTTCGCTGCACAGCGCATGTACCGCAGCGAACCGCTCGGGGTGGCGCGGCACCAGGATCAGCAGCGCATCACCATGCACCTGCAGCAACTGCCGGTGCGCCTGCAAAATCAACGCATCTTCACCCTCGTGGGTGCTGGCGGCGATCCACACCGGGCGCTGTTCGGCGCCCCACTGCTGACGCAATGCCTTGGCACGCGGCAACAAGTGCTCGTCGATCTTCAGGTCGAACTTGATCGAACCGGTGACCTGCACGCACTCAGGGCGCGCGCCCAGGTCACGGAAGCGCTGAGCCTCGGTTTCGGTCTGCACGGCAATCAGGTTCATCGCGGCCAGCATCGGCCGGGTCAGCCGGGCAAAGCGCCCATAGCCACGGGCCGAACGCGCAGACAGGCGCGCGTTGGCCAAGGCCACCGGAATGCCGCGCCTGGCGCACTGGTGAATGTGGTTGGGCCACAGCTCGGTTTCCATGATGATGCCCAGCTTCGGCCGTACATGGTCGAGAAAGCGCCCAGCCGCCCAGGGTAGATCGTAGGGCAGGTAGCAATGCTGCACGCGGGGTTCGTCGGCGAACATGGCGCGAATGCGCTCGGAACCGGTCGGGGTCATGCAGGTAAGGGTGATCGGCAGTTGCGGGTAGGCCTTCAGCAAGGCCCGCACCATCGGCGCCGCCGCGATGCTCTCGCCGACCGAAACCGCGTGCACCCAGATGCCGCCCTGGCGCACGGCCGGCAGCCTGAAGGCAAAGCGCTCGCCGATGCGCTGGCCATAGGCCGGCGCCTTGCGCGCGCGCAGGTACAGGCGCAGCGCAACCAGCGGCAGGCCCAGGTGAAACAGCAAGGTATAGAGAGTTCTGTTCATGGCGGCGGAGTTTACCCGATAGCGCGCAGGTGCACCGCAAAGCGCTCGGCCAGCCATTGCGCCGCCAGCCCCAGTGGCGCGTCGCGGCGCCAGGCCAGCTCCGCCACCAAGGCCGGTGGCCGCCATTCGCTGTCCAGCTCGACCATATGCGCCTGGTAAGTCGGGTATTGCACCACATGCCGCGGTAGCCAGGCCCAGCCCAGGCCACGCATCAGCAGCTCGGCCATGGCGTAGAAGCTGTCGGCGCGCCACACCTGCGGGCTGATCGCCTCGCCGCCGGGGTAACCGCTTTGCTGCGGGGTGATCAGCAATTGCCGGTGCCGGGCCAGTTGCTGGCGGGTAACCCGGCCTTCGCCGGCAAGCGGGTGGCCGACGGCGCACACGGTGACCATTTCCACACTGCCCAGGGCGCGCCGCTCCAGTGATGCCGGGATGCTCTCGTGATGGAAGAACAAACCCAGATCGGCGCGCCGTTCCACCAGCTTGCGCGCCACGTCGCCCTGGGCACCACTGGCCAGCTGCACTTCCAGAAACGGGTAGCGGCTGGCCAGTTCGTCAAGGCTGTCGATGACCGGCTGGTAGGGCATGGCTTCGTCCTGGGCCACCCGCAGCAGCGCCTCCTGCCCGCGCATCAGCGCCAGCGCGCGGCCATCCAGGCGCTCGCACTGGCGCAGCAGTTCACGGGCATCCTCCAGCAGGGCGCTGCCGTTCTCGGTCAGTTTCGGTTGGCGGCCACTGCTGCGCTCGAACAGGGTGACCCCGAGGTCTGTTTCCAGCATGGCGATCGCGCTGCTGATGGCCGATTGCGCCTTGCGCTGCTCGCGGGCCACGGCCGAGAACGAGCGCAGTTCGGCGACCCGCAGGAACGTACGCAGCTGTTCAAGGTTCCACTGCTCGGCCATGGCCTATCTCCGTTATCGATAGGTAATGACTTTACCCCATTCAGGCCGGCGCTAGAATCTGCAGCCAGTTACGGAGGATCCCGCCATGAATGCCTACACCTATCTCGCCATCGCCATCTGCGCCGAAGTTGTCGCCACCGCCTCCATGAAAGCGGTGAAAGGCCTGAGCACGCCATTACCGCTGCTGCTGATGGTGGTCGGCTATGGCATTGCGTTCTGGATGCTGACGCTGGTCGTGCGCAGCATTCCGGTGGGGATCGCCTATGCCATCTGGTCGGGCCTGGGGATCGTGCTGATCAGTGTGGCGGCGCTGGTGATCTATGGGCAGAAGCTGGATGTGCCGGCAATGCTGGGGATGGCGATGATCGTGGGTGGGGTGGTGGTGATCCAGCTGTTCTCGAAGACGGCTGGGCATTGATGTTGCTTATGAGGGCCTCATCGCCGGCAAGCCAGCTCCCACAGGGATAGCGCTGACCCAGCGGCCTGCGCCGACCCTGTGGGAGCTGGCTTGCCGGCGATAGGGCCCTCACAGGTATACCCTGTATACTTGCCAGCTGTCCCAGTCTTCGAGGTACCGCCATGCCATCTGCCATTTCCACTGACGTGCTGATCGTTGGCGCCGGGGTCGCAGGCCTCTGGCTCAATGCCCGCCTGCGCCGCCTGGGCTTTTCGACAGTGCTGGTGGAACGCGCCAGCCTTGGCGGCGAGCAGACCATCAAGTCCCAGGGCATCATCCATGGCGGTACCAAGTACGCCCTGCATGGCGCCCTCACCGGTGCCTCGGAAGCCATCGCCGATATGCCGCGCCGCTGGCGTGAAGCGCTGAGCGGCAGCGGCGAGCTGGACCTGAGTGGCACCCGCCTGCTGTCCGACGCCCATTACCTGTGGTCGCCAGGCACCCTGGCCGGCAACCTCACCAGCTTCTTCGCCAGCAAGGCCGTGCGCGGCCGGGTCGATCAGGTGAAGGGCGAGCAACTGCCGCCCGCGCTGCAGGACCGCGCCTTCAAGGGCAAGGTCTATCGCCTGGCCGAACTGGTCGTCGATGTGCCCAGCCTGCTGGCCAACCTTGCCGAGCTGGCCGGCGACAGCCTGCTGGCCGGCGAGCGCATCCAGCCGCTGCGCGAGGGTGACGAGCTGGTAGGCCTGCGCGTGGACGAACGCGACATTCGCGCCCAGCGCATCGTGCTCAGCGCCGGTGCCGGCACCGAAGACCTGCTGCACGCCCTGGGCCTGGAGCAACCGGCGATGCAGACCCGCCCACTGCACATGGTCATGGCCAAGGGCGCCAACCTGAAACCGCTGTACGCCCATTGCCTGGGCGGCGGGCCGAAGCCGCGGGTGACGGTGACCACCCACCCGGCCGCCGATGGCCAATGGGTCTGGTACCTGGGCGGCGACCTGGCCGAAGCCGAGGGCGTGGCCCGCGAGCCGGCAGCGCAAATCGCCGCCGCGCAGAAAGAAATCGCCAGCCTGCTGCCTTGGGTCGACCAGGGCCAGGTGCGCTGGGCCACGCTGCGGGTCAACCGTGCCGAGCCTGCGCAATCGGGCCTGGTACGCCCGGACAACGCCTTCCTCGCCGATCAGCAGCGCCTGCTGGTGGGCTGGCCGACCAAGCTGGCCCTGGCACCGGACTTCAGCGACCGGGTCATCAGCCACCTGCAGCGCGACGGCATTCGCCCCCAGGCGCAGGCTGACCTGGCCGGCCTGCCGCGCCCACCGTTGGCTGTAGCAGCCTGGGAGCGGCTGCTGCCATGAGCCTGCCCACCCTGCACGACTTCCACCGCCCGCTGGGTAGCACCGGGCTCAAGGTTTCTCCGCTGGGCCTGGGCACGGTCAAGCTGGGCCGCGACCAGGGCGTCAAGTACCCCACGGGCTTCACCATCCCCGGCGATGACGAAGCCCGCCTGCTGCTGGCCCAGGCCCGCGAGCTGGGCATCAACCTGATCGACACCGCCCCGGCCTACGGCCGCAGCGAAGAGCGCCTGGGCCCGCTGCTGCGCGGCCAGCGCGATGAATGGGTGATCGTCAGCAAGGTTGGCGAAGAATTCGACAACGGCCAATCGCACTTCGACTTCAGCGCCGCCCACACCCGCCGCTCGGTGGAACGCAGCCTGCAGCGCCTGGAAACCGATCGCATCGAACTGGTGCTGGTGCATTCCGACGGCAACGACCTGGCGATTCTCGAACAGCAGGGGGTCTACCAGACCCTTGCCGAGCTCAAGCAGGAGGGCAAGATCCTTGGCTTCGGCCTGTCCGGCAAGACCGTCGCCGGCGGCCTGAAGGCGCTGGAGCAAGGCGATTGCGCGATGGTCACCTACAACCTCAACGAGCAGGCAGAACGCCCGGTGCTGGACTACGCTGCCGAACACGGCAAGGCCATCCTGGTGAAAAAGGCCCTGGCCAGCGGGCACATCTGCCTGGCCCCGGGCGTCGACCCGGTGCACGCCAGCTTCGAGCTGCTGTTTGCCCACCCGGGCGTCAGCAGTGCTATCGTCGGCACCATCAATCCGCTTCACCTGGCCCACAACGTGGCCACCGTCGCCCGCATTCTGGGCCGGCATTGAGTTGCCCCCAGGCCCAAGGGCCTGGGCAAGACCCGACGCAAGGAGGACCCTCGTGGCGCGAACGCTGATCCGCAAGAACCCGAGCAACTTCAAGACACTGCCGCTGCATGTCGAGGCCACTGCCGAAGGGCTGATCTACCAGAGCATCGGCATGCCGCTGAACTTTGCCCAAACCCAGCAGCGCCGCAAGGCCATTCAGTTGCCCGACGCGCAGCGTTTCGTGATCGAACTGGCCAACCTGGGCGTGTCGGTACGCCTGACCCTGCATTGGCAGAACCGCGACTACTGGGTGCTGGTACGCCAGCGTCGGCAAGACCGTGGCGATGTGGTGCTGAAACTGATTTCCGGATATGTGCCGGCGCAGGAGCTGAACCTGCCGCTGCACACGGCCGTGCAGGAAGTGGCCGAGGAATGCCTGCTGGAAACCCCGGAAGGTTGGCTTGGCGGGCGCTTCAACGACACCTGGCTGCCGGTGCCCTACGCTGCCGCGTTGCATTACCGGGAAACGCCGCACTTCGTACTGACCCCCGAATCCGGGGCGGCCCGCCCGGTGCACTGCGGCAAGCTGATGCTGCTGGAACGGCCACGCGCCTATGTGCACCTGCCTACCGCTTCGCTGCAGCTGATCTATGACATGCGTCTGCAGGTACCACGGGATGCCAAGAAGCTCAGCCTGTTTCACGTCGATGAGCGGCTGGAGGGCGACCAGCTGGTGGCGCGGCTCAACCGCAAGCGGCCGGACCTGTACCTGATGCCGTTGAAAGACGGCCAGCCGCTGGCCGAGTTATATACCTTGAAACAGGATGAACTGGTGCCGGCGAGTACCCGCGGGCTGTACCTGGCCGAGAGCTTTGCCCGGCAGGAAGGCTGGGTGGTGAAGGACGAGCGGGTGCGCTGGAAGGATTGGCTGAGGCAGCAGGGGTTGGTGGAGAACAAGCCGGTGCGAGGCTCGCACCTGCAGCGCTTTGGCGACAAGGCGCGAGCGCTGCTGGAGCGGGCGCGGACTTCACTGCACAAGTAAGACGCTGAAGCTTGCGCCGAACCTGTGGGAGCGGGTTCACCCGCGAAGCAGGCGACGCGGTGGATGGCACCGGCGTTGCCGGTGTTCGCGGCTAAAGCCGCTCCCACAAAGGATTGCACCCGCTTTCAAATCTTGAGCAAGACAGCTACCTACAAGGGCCGCAAAGCGGCCCCAGAGGGTCGATCAGTTCTTGCGGATTTTCTCGACAATCGCCGTGGTCGAGCTGTTCTCGACCAGCCCCAGCACCTTCACGGCACCGCCATAGGCCTTGACGATATCGGCGCCCACCACCTGGTCGATGCCGTAGTCGCCGCCCTTGACCAGCACATCCGGCCTGACCTGGCTCAGCAGGTTTTCCGGCGTGCCTTCGGGGAAGCTGATCACCCAGTCCACCGCGCCCAGCCCGGCCAGTACGGCCATGCGCCGGTCAACGCTGTTGATCGGCCGGCCCGGCCCCTTCAGGCGGCTGACCGAGGCGTCGTCGTTGACCGCGACGATCAGGCGATCGCCCTGCGCCCGCGCCTGCTCCAGGTAGGTGACATGCCCGGCATGCAGGATGTCGAAGCAGCCGTTGGTGAAGACGATCTTCTCTTTGTGCGCCCGCGCGTCATCGATGGCCAGCAACAGCTGCTCCAGGCCCAGCACACCGCGCTCGGAGCCTTCTTCACGCTGGATCGCCCGGCGCAGCTCGGGGGCGCTGATCGCCGCCGTACCCAGCTTGCCGACCACGATGCCCGCCGCCAGGTTGGCCAGGGCCACCGCGTGGGGCAGGTCCTCGCCGGCAGCAATGGCCGCCGCGAGGGTGGAGATGACGGTATCACCGGCACCGGTCACATCGAACACCTCACGCGCCCGCGCCGGCAGGTGCAGCGCCGGCTGGCCGATACGCAACAGGGTCATGCCGTGCTCGCCACGGGTCACCAGCAAGGCGCCCAGGTCCAGGTCCTGCAGCAGTTGCAGGCCCTTGGCGACCAGCTCGGCCTCATCGGCGCAACGGCCGACGATGGTTTCGAACTCGCTGAGGTTCGGGGTGATCAGGCTGGCGCCGCGGTAAATGGAAAAATCCTTGCCCTTGGGGTCGGCCAGCACCGGAATACCCCTGGCCCGCGCCGCCTGGATCAGGCTCTGGTGATTCTTCAGTGCGCCCTTGCCGTAGTCGGACAGGACCAGCACCTTGACGCCCTCGAGCAGGCTGTCGACCTCGGCACCCAGCGACAGCGGGTCGGTGGCGAACGGTTCTTCGAAATCGATGCGCAACAGCTGCTGGTGACGGCTCATGACCCGCAGCTTGACGATGGTCGGCTGGTGCGCGATGCGCTGGAACACCGAACGCACGCCGGCCGCCTGCAGGCTGTTGGCCAGGCTGTCGGCAGCCTCGTCCTGACCGGTGACGCCAATCAGCGCAGCCGGTGCGCCGAGGGCGGCGATGTTCAAGGCAACGTTGGCCGCGCCGCCGGGGCGATCCTCGATCTGATCGACCTTGACCACTGGCACTGGCGCTTCAGGCGAGATACGCGAAGTACCGCCATGCCAGTAGCGGTCGAGCATGACATCGCCGACCACCAATACCGGGGCTTGATCGAAACGCGGCATGGACAACTTCATGGGCAACCCATATGGAAATAATGAACAGGGGCAGGATATTAGCACAGGGTAGACGACGGCTTTACGGCCAGATCAGCCCAGGAATAATCCGGTGACAATCGGGGCCGTGATGGCCCCGATCAACGTGGGTCAGGTGATATCGGCCTTGGCCGGTTCATCCAGGCCCATGGCATGCAGGCGGGCATAATGGCCATTAGCCGCAAGCAGCTCGACATGGGTGCCGCGCTCGACCAGGCGACCCTGGTCCATGACCAGAATCTGGTCGGCCTTCTCGATGGTCGACAGGCGGTGGGCGATCACCAGCGTGGTACGGCCTTGCATCACATGGTCCAGGGCTGCCTGGATATGCCGTTCGGACTCGGTATCCAGCGCCGAGGTGGCCTCGTCGAGGATCAGCAGCGGTGCGTTCTTCAGCAATGCCCGGGCGATGGCCAGGCGCTGGCGCTGGCCGCCGGAGAGCAGCACGCCGTTTTCACCCACTTCGGTATCGAAGCCTTTCGGCAGCCGATCGACGAACTCCTTGGCGTAGGCATCGGCCGCAGCGGCTTCGATGTCGGCGCGCGGGGCGCCGGCCAGGTCACCATAGGCGATGTTGTTGGCCACGGTGTCGTTGAACAGGGTGACGTGCTGGGTCACCTGGGAAACGTGGCGACGCAGGTTGCGCAGGCGGTAGTTCTCGATGTCCACGCCGTCGAGCAGAATCTGCCCCTGGTCGTGGTGATAGAAGCGCGGGATCAGCGCCGCCAGGGTCGATTTGCCACTGCCGGAACGGCCGACCAGGGCAATCATCTGCCCCGGCTCGGCGACGAAGCTGATGTCGCTCAGCACTTCACGATCGGTGCCCGGGTAGGTGAAGCTCAGGTTGCGCACTTCCAGGCGCCCTTCCACCCGCTCCTTCTCGACGGTGCCGGTGTCCACTTCAGGCGCTTCGTCCAGCTGCTCGAAGATACTCTCGGCACCGGCCAGGCCTTTCTGGATGGTTGAGCTGACTTCCGAAAGCTGACGAATCGGCTTGGGCAACAGGCCGGCGGCGGTGATATAGGCCACCAGGTCACCGGCGGTAGACTCACCGCGCAGGAACAGCACCAGGAACATCAGCGCGGCCATGGCGGTGTAGATCACCAGCTGCAGCATCGGCGTGTACAGCGAGCCGGTCTTGGTCATCTGCAGCTGCTTGTCGGTGTTGCTCTGGCTGGCCTTGCCGAAACGCTGCTGCTCGTAGCCCTCGCCGCCGAAGCTGCGCACCACGCGGTAACCCTGGATGGTTTCCGAGGCGACATGGGTGACATCGCCCATGGCCACCTGGATCTTCTTGCTCTGCTTGCGGAATTTCTTGCTGGCGACGCTGACCATCACCGCGATCACCGGCATGATGGCGACCATCACCAGGGTCAGGTGCCAGTTCATCCACAGCAGGTAGCCAAACAGGAACACCACGGTCAGGCCTTCGCGGATCACCACCTTGATCGCATCGGTGGCGGCACCGGTGACCATGGTCACGTTGAAGGTGATGCGCGAAATCAGGTGCCCGGAGTTGTGGTTGTCGAAGTAGCGGTTGGGCAGTACCAGCAGCTTGTTGAACAACTCCACCCGCAGGTCATGCACCAGGCACAGGGAAACCTTGGCCAGGAAGTAGTTGCCGAGGAACGAGCCCAGCCCCTGCCACGCGGCGATCAGAATGATCAGCAGCGGCACCGCCTGCAGCAGCTGCAGGTCGCGCAGGTAGGGCACGTTGGGGAACAACACCGCTTCGGGGTTGCTCAGCCCATCGACGAAATACTTGAGAATCCCGGCCAGCATTGGCTGGGTCGAGGCAAAGATCACGAAACCGATGATGCTCAGCAGGAAAATGCCGACATAGGGTTTCACATAGCTCAGCAGCCGGAAGTAGATCTTCAGGCTGGAGGTGTGCTCCGCCGGACGCGGTGTTTCGGCCATTATCGAGCTCGCTGTTCAGGTAGAACCGGAAATTTTACCACAGGCGTCATTTTCGGCACGCCCCCCTGGCAGCAACATGGCCAGGCCCACCGGCAGCCAGCTGATGAACCATTCGGCACGCGGCGTACCGGTGAGGCTGGCAGCATCGAACTGCATGGCCAGGGTCGAGTACACCCAGAAGCCGAGCAGAATCCTGCCGAACAGCGTGCCGCGGGCGCGCACGATCTCGCCCAGGGTGAACAGCCACACCATGACCCACAGCAGCATGCCGGGCAGGCCCAGCTCGATGGCGACATGGGTGAACATGTTGTGGGTGTGGTCGAAGTGCTTGCCCACTGCGCTGACGTCGTAGGCAGCGCCCAGCCCGAGGCCGGTCCAGGGGTGTACGGCGATCATCTCGATCACCGCACGGAAAATTTCCGGCCGGTAGGACGAGCCGCGCTGGGCGATCAGGTCGTACACGGCGTAGAAGGCCAGACCGGTGGCGATCACCGCCAGCATGGAAAACACCCGGCTGTGGCGGTCACGGAACCACAACGGCGCCATCACCACGGTAATGACCAGGGCGAGCGCGGCGCCACGGCTCTGGCTGAACATGACGAACGCCCCAAGGCAAGCCAGTGCGGCCAGCCACAGCAACTGCAGGCCGCGCTGACGCGGTGGCTGGTATAGCAGGAAGAGCACGGCCGAGCCAATCACATAGGCGCCCAGGATCGGGTGCGAGATTTCGCCGATGCCCTCCAGGCGGGCCAGCAGCGGCATACCCAGCACGCCGTAGAAATGGATGATCGAGACCAGCGCCGCAATCGCCAGCAGCGCACTGCCGACCGCCAGCAACTGGCGAATGCGCGCCAGGCCGAGCTGCGCCAACAGCGGGAATGCCAGCAGGAACACCAGGATGTAGACCAGGCGCTTGAGCTCGCGCCCCGGTTCTTCCGCCACCGACCAGACCAGGCTCAGCCCGCTCCACGCCAGCAGCAACAGCACACTCCCCCACAAGGCCGGCTGACGCCGCCAGGTCTGCACCAGCGCGTGCCTGGCAGACCAGGCCAGAATCAACGTCGGCAGCCACAGGAACAACACCAGGCCCTGCTGGTAGATCTTGTTGCTCGGTGCCAGGGCAATCGCTGCCAGGAACCAGACCAGTCCGAACCCCAACCAGGCGCGTGCCCAGTTTTTTTCATACAACATCCTTTCCCCCGATGAATCAAGAACACCATCCATGGTGCAACAGCATTAATTTCGGCATTATTGCCGGTCATTTCGCTCGCCAGACGACAAGGCTCTATTCATGCAATGCTCCCGGCTCACCCAGGTCGACTTCGATCAGCTGACACTTGGCGCACAGGTGCTAGAGGCAGATAGCCATGGCGCCAAAGTCTACCTGCTCGCGGATGGTAATTTCCTCAAGGTTTTTCGCAGGAAGCGGCTGATTTCATCTGCACTGCTGCGCCCCTACTCGCAGCGCTTCGTCGATAACGCCGCACGCCTGGCACAACTGGGCATCCCCACCCTCGAGGTGATCAGCCAGCACAAGCTCGACCTGCCTGGCCGTACCGCCGTGCTGTATCGGCCGCTGCCTGGGCGCACCTTGTTGCAGATGTCACGCGATGACGGTTTCAGCTGGGACACCTATCTGCCACGGCTGATCGAACTGATTCGCCAGCTGCACCGCAGCGGCGTGTACTTCCGCTCGCTGCACCTGGGCAATGTGGTGGTAACCCCCGAGCAACAGCTGGGGCTGATCGATGTGGCCGACATGCGCTTCCTGCGCCCGCCGCTGTCGGCACGCATGATCCGTCGCAACGTGCAGCACATGGTGCGCTATATCGAGCGGGAGAACCTCGGCGACCGGTTCC
Source organism: Pseudomonas sp. AFG_SD02_1510_Pfu_092 (assembly GCF_003331055.1). Classification (GTDB taxonomy): domain Bacteria; phylum Pseudomonadota; class Gammaproteobacteria; order Pseudomonadales; family Pseudomonadaceae; genus Aquipseudomonas. The sequence continues at coordinate 11,307 of NZ_PUQD01000029.1, forward strand.
CCCTCGCCGCCTTCGAGGCAGCCCTGCTGGCCCGCTGAGCGTCAGCTGCGCAACAGGCTGCGCGAGCCGCTGCAGAACGCTTGCCAGGCCTGTTCGGGGGCCAGCGCCTTTCGCTGCCGGGCGGCAACCAGCGGGGCGCTGATTGCCGTACAGCGCCCGATCGCATCGGCCCAGGCATTTTCATCGGCAATCGGCAGGTAGCCACCGGTGTCCTGCAACTGCTCGCGGAACACCTGCAGGTCGCTGCACACCACCGGCACATCGGCCATGACCGCCTCCTGCACCACCAGCCCCAGGCCTTCGGAGCGCGAAGGCACCAACAGCCAGTCGAATGCCCGGTACAGCTGCTGCAGGTCGTCGCGGTGACCGCAGAGGTGAACACGCTCGACCAGGCCCAGCGCGTCGATACGGGCCTGTAGCAGCGCATGCAGGGGGCCTTCGCCGATGATCGCCAGCTGCAGGTCCGGCTGGCGTGCGCCGGCCTTGGCGAACGCCTCGATCAGCATCTCGAAGCCTTTGCTCTCGACCAACCGCCCGACTGCGCCCAGCATCACCCCGGCTTGCGGCGGTAACTGCAAGGCCTGCCTGGCCCTTTCCCGGCTCAACAGCGGCTCGACGAAAGCCAGCGGGTCGAGGGCCATGCGCAAGGTCTGCACCGGCCGGCCCAGCACCTGCTCGAGCGACGCGGCAAGCGTCTGCGAAACGGCGGCAATGCTCAGCCGCTCCGCCGGGAACATGCGCAGCAGGCGCACATCGCCGGCATTCAGGCGCGTCTTGCCGTGAAACAGCACCTTGGCCCGCAGTTGCGGAACCTGCTGCAACAGCGGCAGCACCAGCCGCGCCACGCCGACACCGTCGAGCAGCACGACTTCAGCCTGGGCTTCGTGCAGGGCCTTGCGCAAGCGCATGCGCAACCATGGGCGCAACAGCCGCCACAGGTGGCGCCCTTTCAGCGCCCGTGACGGCATGTGCCACTCGCGGGTCGAACCAAGCCCGCAGCAGAGGCCGCTGCCCAGCAGCAGCCAGTTACTGATCCGCGCATCGGCGCCGGCGTGCGACAGCACCTGCCGATGCACCTTGTGGATGGACATGTACGGCGTTCCACCCGCCCACATCATATTGACGATGTTCATCGGCCCTCTCCCGCTCATGTCAGATGGGACAGCGACTTCATTGAACAAAAATGGTGATTCCCATGCCGATCACGGCACCCGCCACCAGCGTCAATGCCAACTTTATCCGATCACGTTGACGACGTTTGGCCTTGCGCTCCACTTCGATGGGCAAGGTCACGTGATTACCAAATCCAGTGTGCAATACTGCATCGCCCTCGAGGGTGACCGCTGTCAGATTTAACTCAGCGTAGCGCCGGGAAAGCGCTTTTTCTCCAGCATAGGCAGCAAATGGCGCACAGCGCTGGTAATCGCTCAGGCGACGCAGGCCGGGGTTGAGCGAAAACGCCTGCCACTCGGCCTTGTCGGACAGCAGCGGGTAGCACGGCACACCGGCGATCACCTGGCGATCACCGAGGTGGATGTACGGGCTGTGGATGGCCAGGTCATGGGCATGGCTGCGCAGCCAGACCTGCAACAGGTCAGGGCTGACCTCCAGAATGGCCCGCGAGTCTTCGACGAAGCCCTGGCGATAGAAGTGCCAGTCATCCTCGCAGTGGAAGATGTACGGCGTCTTGACATGGCTGTAGGCCAGGTCGATAGACGGCAGCTGACCAAGCTTGGGCCGGTTGACGAACACCTTGCAGTGCGGTTTCCAGTGCGCCGGCACAGCGCCATGCACGGCATCGTCACCGGAATCTTCGGTGATGAATACCTCGCGAATGGGCGCGGTGTTGTAGCGATCGAAACTCTCAAGGGTATCTTTGAGCAGATCGAACCGCCCACAACTGGTCACGACAAGCGTGACGTCACTCTCATTTGAAAAGCGCACCGGACTCCCTCCGCATTGCGACTATCGACTTTCAGCACCCGCTCCGTAGGCGCGAAAGTTCTTGTGTTAGATGCCCAGCTTCAGGCGCAGCCGCTGCCATGCAGACAACGGCGGGTGGGGCCTGAGCGCCGGGCGCATGTGGTCGACGATGCTACGTCCAACTGCCGCGAAACTGAAACGGGAAACCGCCAGATGGCGGCCATTTTCTGCAATCTGCCGAGCCAGTTCGGGCTCCGCACGCAAACGGCGGAGTTTTTCCTGAAGGGTCGGGATGCTGTCATAGAACACCACGTTGTGCATGTCCTGCAGGCCCAGCGCGCGGTTTTCTTCCTCGCCCTGGTCGTATGCCAGCAACACGCAGCCACAGGCCATGGCTTCGAAGTTCTTGATCATGTATTCGCCCATGCCGACATCGGCACTGACGAAGAAGCGGATGCGGTTGAGCGTGTTGCAGTAGTCCTCACCCGACTTGGTCCGGGTCACCACCAGGTTCTCGACCCGGCCCAGCTCGTCCAGCAGTGCCTTGCGGCCGCTGTACGCCACGCTGTTGGTGCTGCCGACGAAAGCCAGGTCGATGTCACGCTCACGCTGTTGGTCGCTGAGCAACTGCTCGTCGTAGCCCTTGGGCACGAACACCGCGTCGAACCCTTCCTGGCGCAGGCGCTCGCTGACCATGTAGCCCGAGCTGATCACCCGCGCCCAGGGCAGCTTGCGGTAATGGGCGCTGAACTTACCGGTGTACTTGCACGGGATGTAGTTCTGGTAGGCATCGTGCTCGAGGATGACCAGGTTCGGCACGGTGCGGATGAACGCCGCCTGGCGGATCTCCTGCTTGAAACGCAGGAAGAACACGATACGGTCATAGCGCTCGACCTGCACTTCACGCTTGAAATAGCGGCGCAGGTTACGCTGGTCTTCGCTGCTCAGCCAGCGCAGGTCGCACTCGCAGTTGGCCGCGACGCCATCGTACAAGCGGTCGAGAATCGCCCGCTGTTCCTTCTGCACCAGAAATAGGACTTTCATTATTTTCCTTGGGCGCTCGGCGCCATCGCGGTCAACCATGGGGCGGGCTTACAGCTCGCGGCGCCAGAACAGTTCGTGCCGGCGCACGGCCTTACGGAAGAATTCGTTTTCGCCATACGGCGACGGCCGCCGCCCGGCCAGCCAGCGCTGCAACAGGCGGCGCAAGCGGCGCTTGAACGCTGCCGGGGGCTGCAGGTCGTGCATCATGCCCAGCGCCATGGCCTTGTCGCGCTGGGTCGCCAGGTCCAGCACCAGGCTGCAGGGCGCCCAGGCCTGGGCAGCATCCAGCTGTGGCGGCAAGGCCACACCATCGCCACTGTCGCCCATCGGCCAGCGGTCGTTATCGTGCAGGTGGTTGGCGTAGCACAACAGGGTATGCGGCTGCCAGGCCAGGCCCTGCAGGGCTTCCAGCACCGCTGCCTGAGCGCAGATGTGGTCGGGGTGCGGGTCGAGCTGCGGGTGCGGCATGACCAGCACCTCTGGCTGGGCCAGCTCCAGCAAGGCGCGCAGGTCGGCCAGCAGGTTATGCCAGGTAGGCGCGCCATCGCGGTCGCCCGGCAGCAGGAACGGGTTGAACTGGCGGAACACGCGGATATCGGCCAGGTCAGCTTCGCGGGAAGCGGCCGGCTGCTCGGGCGCGGCCTGCATGGCAGGCAGCTGCAGGCAGAAGTACCCCAGCTGCACGCAACGCGACTCCGGCACACCGGCCCAGCGCGGCACGGCGATGCTGTCCCAGGCGCGCAACCGGCCCTTCAGGCGTGCGGCCTCGGCCTTGGCCAGGCCCATCTGCTGATAATGCTCGGCCTCGATTTCACCTGCGGTCAGGGTCACCACCCAGGTTTCGTCGGCCTGGCTGTACAGGCCATAGGCGGCCAGCTCGGCGTCGTCGGCGTGTGGCGCGATCACCATCACCCGGCGCCGCTGCAGCTCGACCGCTGACGTTATCCACAAGCTCGGCTGGCCTTGCAGCCGGCAATGTCGGCCACGCAGGCGCAGCGTGCCGGCTTGCAGTGGCGCGGCCAGGCCAGTCAGGTTGAGGAAACGCACGCCATCGACGCCACGCTCGAAGGTTTGCCGATCGGCCTGCTCGCCCCCCAGCAGCTCGACGCGCGGATCGAGGAAACGCCCCAACCAGCTGCTTTTCAGGCGCACCTCGAGGACCAGGGTTTCGTCACCCTGCAAGTTGCTCTCGGCCTTGAGCACACCGCCCTGCAGGCTGGCAGCAACCTGTCGTGCCTGCTCACCGAAGTCGTAGACGTAGTCCTCGCCCGGCGCATAGAACAGGTGGTCGGCGAACCAGGCTTCATGGGCCGCCCACAGCAGCGGCAACAGCAGCAGTGGCAACCACCACCAGCTGAACACGCCCACCGCCACCAGCGCGACCAGCGCCGCCAGCAGGCCCAGGCGCTTGTTGCGCCGATGGCGCTTGAGCAATTGCTGCTTGCGACTCACGCCTGATACACCGGCACGGGGTTGCACCAACGGTCCTTGTACTCGCGGTCGGCCCGGCCGAACGAGAAGCGCAGCGGCTTGTTACGCGTGCGGGCGTCTTCCCAGGCGGCCTGGGTATTGAGGAAGCTCAGCACGCTGCCAGGGCTAAACGCCTTGGTCTGCGGGTCGACACCGCCATTGATGTATTCGACGCTGACCCACTCCGGCGCTTCGACGCGGTACACCAGCTGGATGGCGATCGGCTTGCCGTCCAGCAGCAGCACCGAGCCGATCAGCAGTTCGCGCAGGCGCTGCAGCACCTCGGCCATGCGTTCGGCACCGGTGGCTGGGAACCCCCAGCGACGCTGAAACAGATCGCAATACATACTGGCGATTTCCGCCGCGCTGAAGTCGCTGATCGGGCGCACCACGCCGCCCGCCTCTTCCAGCAAACGCAGCTCGCGACGCTGGTTGTAGCGGAACTTCTTCGACAGGTCTTCAGGCGCGCGCGCCATGGCCAGCTGCTCCTTCTGCACCTTGAGGCCGCTGAAGCGGCCCTGGTTCAGTTCGGACAGGTAACGCGCGGTGTGGCGCAACGGCGCAGCAGCATCGGCCGCCGCCGGCAGAATGATTTCGGCGTTGCCCAGGTCGAACAGGGCCTTCTTGCCCGCCTTTTTAAGCACATCCTTGGACAGCGCCAGGTGCCGACCCCAGCTGGGAATCGCGGCTTTCAGCTCGCCGGCCTGGTGCCAGCCCAGGTAGCGCACCGGTATCTGTGCCAGCGCCGCCAGTTGCTCGACCACCAGCGGATGGGTGGCGACACTGCCGCCAAAACGCGCCCACGCCTCGGCGTAGGCCTTGGCGTCGATGGTTTGCCAACCGCGCTCGCGGAAGGCCTGGATACGGTTGAGCATCAGGCCTTCTCCACCAGCGCACGGACCTGCGGCAGCTGCCAGAAGGCCTCGCGCACCGCCTGGTCGGAAAAACGTTCACGCAGGCGCTGCAGCATGTGCCCGGCGCAGGCCTGGCGCTGCTGCGCATCGAGCCCGGCCATGTGCTGCAAGCCATGGGCCAGTTGCCCGGCATCGCCCAGCGGGAACAGTACCCCTACCCCTTCGACCACTTCGCGAGCACCGCCACAGGCGGTAGCCAGCACTGGCACACCGGCGACCATGGCTTCGAGCAGGACCATGCCGAACGGCTCATGGTCGGAACTCAGGGCGAACACATCGAACGCCTGGAAGTAACGGCGCGCATCCGGCACCTGGCCAAGGAAATCCACCTGCCCGGCGATACCCAGTTCGGCGGCCAGCGCCTTCAGCCTGGCCTCGAGGCGGCCCTTGCCGAGGATCGTCAGACGGGCGCCGGCCGGCAGCTGCGGCAGCGCTTCGGCAAAACCACGCAGCAGGGTGGCCTGGTCCTTGTCCGGGTGCAGGCGCCCGACGTTACCGACGATCCAGGCCTGCGCATCCAGGCCCAGGGCCTGACGGGCCTCGGCGCGAGGCACCAGAGCCGCTTGCAGGGCTTCGATGTCGATGCGGTTGTAAAGGGTCTGGATACGCGCTGCCGGCCACTGCGGCAGACAGCGGCGCATGTCGTCGCGCACCGCGTCCGACACGCCCAGCAGGCTCAGGCGCTTGCCGAACAGGTTGGCGAAGAGGCGTCGGCCCTTGCGCTGGTAGTCGCCGAAGGCGTGGTGCACGCCGATCACCGGCAGGCCGGTCGCCAGCAAGGCCACGTAGATCGGCTTGAAGCGATGGGCGATGCAGAACGCGAAATTGCGCTCGGCCGCGATCCGCCGCAATGCGCGGATCGCCCCAAGCTTGAGGCCGCGCACGGCCTTGGAGCTGAACTCCAGGAACAGCACCTCGTCCGAGGCACAGCCGGCCGCTACCTGCGGGTCGGCTGCACCGGTGAGGAATACCGTGGTGACTTGGTAGCCACGCCCCTGGAACAGGCTGGCGTACTGACGGGCGCAGTCGAGGAACGGCCCGTCATAGCCATGGCAGAACTGCAGGATGCGCGGTTCAGAGCGGCTGGTCATACGGGGCCGCGCCGTCCTTCACAACCAGGATGTCTTCCATGATCAGGTACTGCAGGTCCGAGCCGAAGAACATGTTCAGGGCGTCGGTCGGCGAGCAGATCATCGGTTCACCCCGACGGTTCAGCGAAGTGTTCAGCGACACGCCGTTACCGGTCAGGTCTTCCAGCGCCTTCATCATGTCGTAGTAGCGCGGGTTGTACTCGCGCTTGAGCACCTGGGCACGCGAAGTGCCGTCCTCGTGGACCACTTCCGGCACACGGGTCTTCCACTCTTCAGCCACTTCGAAGGTGAAGGTCATGAACGGCGCCGGGTGGTCGACCTTGATCATCTGCGGGGCAACGGTGTCGAGCATCGACGGGCAGAAAGGTCTCCAGCGTTCGCGGAACTTGATCTGCTCGTTGATGCGGTTGGCCACGCCCGGCACGCTCGGGCAACCGATGATCGAACGGCCACCCAGGGCACGCGGGCCGAATTCCATGCGCCCCTGGAACCAGGCCACCGGGTTGCCTTCGACCATGATTTTGGCGATACGCTGCGGCATGTCGTCGAGCTTGCGCCACTTCGGCGCGTGCGGGTGACGGGCGCAGGCGGCGATCACATCTTCGTTGGAGTACGACGGGCCGAGGTAGACATGTTCCATCTTCTCGACCGGCACGCCACGGGCGTGGGAAACGTAGGCAGCCGCGCCCACCGCGGTACCGGCGTCGCCGGACGCCGGCTGGACGAACAGCTCCTTCACATCGGAACGGGCAATGATCTTCTGGTTGAGCTTGACGTTCAGCGCGCAGCCGCCGGCGAAAGCCAGCTTGCCGGTTTCACGCAGGGTGTCGCCCAGGTAGTGGTCGATCATCTGCAGGGCGATCTTCTCGAACAGCGCCTGCATGCTGGCCGCGTAATGGATGTACGGCTCGTCGGCGATGTCGCCTTCGCGCTTGGGGCCCAGCCATTCGATCAGCTTCGGCGAGAAGTAGAAGCCCTTGCCCTTCTCTTTATAGCGGCGCAGGCCGATGACGTTGGCGTACTCGGTGTTGATCACCAGCTCGCCATTTTCGAAGCTGGCCAGGCGCGAGAAATCATACTTGCTGGCGTCGCCATACGGCGCCATGCCCATGACCTTGAACTCGCCGTCGAGCATCTCGAAGCCGAGGAACTCGGTGATCGCGCCGTACAGGCCACCCAGCGAGTCCGGGTCGAAGAATTCCTTGATCTTGTGGATCTTGCCGTTTTCGCCGTAGCCAAAGAAGGTGGTGGCGTATTCGCCTTTACCGTCGATACCGAGGATCGCGGTCTTTTCCTTGAAGCCCGAGCAGTGGTAGGCACTGGAGGCGTGGGCCAGGTGGTGTTCGACCGGCTCGATCTTGACCTTTTTCGGGTCGAAGCCCAGCTGCTCCAGGCACCAGACGATCTTCTTGCGGTAGCGCTTGTAACGGCGGTTGCCCATCAGGATGGCATCGAGTGCGCGGTCCGGGGCGTACCAGTAGCGCTTGGCATAGTGCCAGCGCGCCTTGCCGAACAAGCTGATCGGGGCGAACGGGATGGCGACCACGTCGACATCGGATGGCTTGATGCCTGCCTGTTCCAGGCAGAACTTCGCCGACTCGTAGGGCATGCGGTTCTTCGCATGCTTGTCACGCACGAAGCGCTCTTCTTCGGCGGCGGCAATCAGCTTGCCGTCAATGTACAAGGCCGCGGAAGGGTCATGGCTAAGGGCGCCGGACAGGCCAAGAATCGTCAATGCCAAGGGATCAGCCTCTTCATTCGGTAGAAATGCGCCAGCGGCCCGTTGGGCGGGTGGCGGCTAAAGGGCGGGATTATAACGCAAAGCGCAGTATGCGCATGCCTCTGCGAGGGCTGCGCCCTCGATCGCGACACAAGGCCGCTCCCACAGGGATAGCGCAACCCCTGTGGGAGCGGCCTTGCGTCGCGAATGGGCCGCACAGCGACCCCGGGATTTCAGCCACACCGCATGAGTTCCAAGGACTCGCGCTGTTGGCTTATTCGGCGATCAGCCAGTCCATGCGGTAGCTGCCGGCAGTCTGCGCCAGCTCCTTGGCCAGCCACGGCAGCAACTCCTTGAGCTCTTCTTCCAGCCCCCACGGCGGGTTGGCGATGGCCAGGCCGGAGCCGTTCAAGCCCTGCGGGCTGTCCTGGTGGTGCACGTACAACTCGACCCGCAGCAGCTTCGGTGCGCCAGTGCTGGTCAGGTCCTGGTAAAAGCGGGTCAGCGAACGCTGGTCCTTGATCGGGTACCAGATTGCCGCCACCGTCTGGCGCATGCGGCCAATCGCTTCTTTCATGGCCGTGGTGCAGCGCTTGAGCTCGTCAGCCTGCTCGAAGGGCGGGTCGATCAGCATGATCGCGCGTTTTTCCTGCACCGGCAGCAAGGCGCGCGGCACATGCCAGCCTTCGCCCAGGTGCACCGTCACGCGCGGGTCTTTCTTCATGTTCTCTTTAAGCAGCGGCCCGTCTTCGGGGTGCTTCTCGTTGAGCAGGGCACGGTCCTGCTGGCGCATCAGGCGGCGGGCCAGCTCGGGCGAACCGGGGTAGTAGCGCAGCTCGCCATCGGCATTCAGGCGCTTGATGATGCGCAGGTAATCGTCGGCCATGGCCGGCAGGTCATCGCGATTCCACAGGCGGGCGACACCCTCCAGGTACTCGCCGGTACGGGTCGCCTGATCACCCTGCAGATCGTACAGGCCGAGCCCGGCATGGGTATCGATGTAGGCGAACGGCTGCTCCTTGCGCGACATCAGGGCGATGAGGCGGGTCAGCACGATGTGTTTGAGGACGTCGGCGTGGTTGCCGGCGTGGAAGGCGTGACGATAGTTCATGGCAACTCCTGCGGGGGTGGCAAGTTTACCTTGCCTTGCAGGCGGAGTCAGGCCTGGCTGTCGGTCGGCGGGGGCTCCTTCGCGGGTGAACCCGCTCCCACAGGCACTTCACAGACTTCGAGTTCTGTGCAATCTCTGTGGGAGCGGGTTCACCCGCGAAGCAGGCGCCGCCGATTCAACCGGTATTACTTGTCAGCGTGATACGCCGCATCAGCCGTTTCGAAGCGCTGTACCATCGCCTTCGAAGGGCTGCCCAGCTTGCTCACCACGACGATGGCGATGCTGGCGAACAGGAAGCCCGGGATGATTTCGTACAGCCCGAGGGTGTCGAAGTTCTTCCACAGGATCACGGTCAGCGCACCGACCACGATACCGGCCAGCGCACCGTTGCGGGTCATGCCTTTCCACAGTACCGAAATCAGCACCACCGGACCGAAGGCGGCACCGAAGCCGGCCCAGGCGTAGGCCACCAGGCCCAGCACGCGGTTTTCCGGGTTGGCAGCCATGGCGATGGCGATCAGCGCGACGGCCAGTACCATCAGGCGGCCGACCCACACCAGCTCGACCTGCGAAGCGTTCTTGCGCAGGAAGGACTTGTAGAAGTCTTCGGTCAGGGCGCTGGAGCACACCAGCAGTTGGCAGCTCAAGGTGCTCATCACCGCCGCCAGGATGGCCGACAGCAGCACACCAGCGATCCACGGGTTGAACAGGATCTTCGCCAGCTCGATGAACACGCGCTCGTGGTTCTCGGTGACCGGGCCCGCCAGCTCAGGGTGCGCCGAGAAGTAGGCGATGCCGAAGAAGCCCACGGCGCAGGTGCCGGCCAGGCACAGGATCATCCAGGTCATGGAGATGCGACGGGCGTTGGCGATCGATTTCACCGAGTCGGCGGCCATGAAGCGCGCCAGGATATGCGGCTGGCCGAAGTAACCCAGGCCCCAGCCCATCAACGAAATGATGCCGATGAAGGTCGCGCCCTTGAACATGTCGAAGTGCGCCGGGTTCACCACCTCGATGGCGGCGAAGGTTTGATCGAAGCCGCCGGTGGAGATCAGCACGATCACCGGAGTGAGGATCAGCGCGAAGATCATCAGCGAGGCCTGCACGGTATCGGTCCAGCTCACCGCCAGGAAACCACCGACGAAGGTGTAGGCGATGGTCGCGGCGGCACCGGCCCACAGCGCGGTTTCGTACGGCATGCCGAAGGTGCTTTCGAACAGACGGGCACCGGCAACGATGCCGGAAGCGCAATAGATGGTGAAGAACACCAGGATGACGATGGCCGAGATGATCCGCAGCAGGCCGCTATTGTCTTCGAAACGGCTGGAGAAGTAGTCCGGCAGGGTCAGCGCATCGCCGTTGTGCTCGGTCTGCACGCGCAGGCGCCCGGCGACGAACAGCCAGTTCAGGTAGGCGCCGACGGTCAGGCCGATGGCAATCCAGGCTTCGGACAGGCCGGAGAAGTAGATGGCGCCCGGCAGGCCCATCAGCAGCCAGCCGCTCATGTCGGAAGCGCCGGCGGAAAGCGCGGTAACCACGCTACCCAGGCTGCGACCGCCGAGGATGTAATCGGAAAGGTTGTTGGTGGAGCGATAGGCAGCGAAGCCGATCAGCACCATTGCCGCGATGTAGATCACGAAGGTGATCGTTAGAGGATTGCCCATATGTGTGCCCTGGCGTTTGTTTTTATCTCATGCACAACCTGACGGTTGCACCCAGGCCGCGAATCCTATGCAACAACGCAAAGCGGGTGCAACCACTTTTCACTTGCCAGTTGCACCTTGCCGTGCATTTTCGGCAAAAGCCGATTTCTTGCTCCTTTTTGGAGCATGCATGTCGTTTTTCAGAAGAAAAAGCACCGAAAACGACCCTTTCCGAAATGTGGAAATGGCTGTCGGACGAGTTGCACCTTTTCATCGAAAAATTAGGGTTGCACCTGGTTGCACCCGAATTGCCCTACAGCTACTCTTGGCGCCAGCTTAGGCCACAACCGTGGCAATAACGAGGATAAGAAATGGCGACGACCACCCTTGGGGTCAAACTCGATGACCCGACCCGTGAGCGACTCAAGGCAGCTGCGCAGTCGATTGACCGCACGCCGCACTGGTTGATCAAGCAAGCGATCTTCAATTACCTGGAGAAGCTCGAGGGTGGTGCCACCCTGACCGAACTCAACGGCCATGCCAGCAGCCTGGCCGACGACGCCGGTGAGGTCCAACCCGACCACAGCCACCAGTGCTTCCTCGAATTCGCCGAGAGCATTCTGCCGCAATCGGTCCTGCGCTCGGCGATCACCGCTGCCTACCGCCGCCCCGAGCAGGAAGTGGTGCCGATGCTGCTGGAGCAGGCGCGCCTGAGCGCACCGCTGGCCGAGGCGACCAACAAGATGGCCGCCGGCCTCGCCGAAAAACTGCGTAACCAGAAGAGCGCTGGTGGCCGCGCCGGCATCGTCCAGGGCCTGCTGCAGGAATTTTCGCTGTCGTCGCAGGAAGGCGTGGCGCTGATGTGCCTGGCCGAAGCCCTGCTGCGCATTCCCGACAAGGGTACCCGTGACGCGCTGATCCGCGACAAGATCAGCACCGGCAACTGGCAGCCGCACCTGGGCAACAGCCCGTCGCTGTTCGTCAACGCCGCCACCTGGGGCCTGCTGCTGACCGGCAAGCTGGTCAGCACCCACAACGAATCCGGCCTCACCTCCTCGCTCACCCGCATCATCGGCAAGAGCGGCGAGCCGATGATCCGCAAGGGCGTCGACATGGCTATGCGCCTGATGGGCGAGCAGTTCGTCACCGGCGAGACCATCGCCGAAGCCCTGGCCAACGCCAGCCGCTTCGAGTCCAAGGGCTTCCGCTATTCCTACGACATGCTCGGCGAAGCCGCGCTGACCGAGCACGACGCACAGAAATACCTGGCGTCCTACGAGCAGGCCATCCACTCGATCGGCAAGGCTTCCCATGGCCGTGGCATCTATGAAGGCCCGGGCATCTCGATCAAACTGTCGGCGCTGCACCCGCGCTACAGCCGCGCCCAGTACGAGCGCGTGATGGAAGAGCTGTACCCGCGCCTGCTGTCGCTGACCCTGCTGGCCAAGCAGTACGACATCGGCCTGAACATCGACGCCGAAGAAGCCGACCGCCTCGAACTGTCGCTGGACCTGCTCGAGCGCCTGTGCTTCGAGCCGTCGCTGGCCGGCTGGAACGGTATCGGCTTCGTCATCCAGGCCTACCAGAAGCGCTGCCCTTACGTCATCGACTACGTCATCGACCTGGCCAAGCGCAGCCGCCACCGCCTGATGATCCGCCTGGTGAAGGGCGCCTACTGGGACAGCGAAATCAAGCGCGCCCAGGTCGAAGGCCTGGAAGGCTACCCGGTCTACACCCGCAAGGTGTACACCGATGTGTCCTACGTTGCCTGCGCCCGCAAGCTGCTGGCCGTGCCGGAAGCCATCTACCCGCAGTTCGCCACCCACAACGCCCACACCCTGTCGGCCATCTACCATATTGCCGGGCAGAACTACTACCCGGGCCAGTACGAGTTCCAGTGCCTGCACGGCATGGGCGAACCGCTGTACGAGCAGGTGGTCGGCAAGATTTCCGAAGGCAAGCTGAACCGCCCGTGCCGCGTCTATGCCCCGGTCGGCACCCACGAAACGCTGCTGGCCTACCTGGTGCGTCGCCTGCTGGAAAACGGCGCCAACACCTCGTTCGTCAACCGCATCGCCGACCACTCGATCTCCATTCAGGAACTGGTCGCCGACCCGGTCGCCAGCATCGAGCGCATGGGTACCCAGGAAGGCAGCATCGGCCTGCCGCACCCACGTATCCCGCTGCCGCGTGACCTGTATGGCAGCGAGCGAGCCAACTCGGCCGGCATCGACATGGCCAACGAACACCGCCTGGCGTCGCTGTCCTGCGCCATGCTGGCCACCGCGCACAATGACTGGAAAGCCGCGCCACTGCTGGCCTGCGCTGCCAGTGAAGGTGCTACCGCGCCGGTATTGAACCCGGCGGACCACCGCGATGTGGTCGGCCATGTGCAGGAGGCCACCGTCGCCGACGTCGACAATGCCATCCAGTGCGCGCTGAACGCCGCACCGATCTGGCAGGCCACCCCGCCAGCCGAACGTGCCGCCATTCTGGAACGCACCGCCGACCTGATGGAGGCCGAAATCCAGCCACTGATGGGCCTGCTGATCCGCGAAGCCGGCAAGACCTTCGCCAACGCCATCGCCGAAGTGCGTGAAGCCGTGGACTTCCTGCGCTATTACGCGGTGCAGGCACGCAACGACTTCAGCAACGACGCCCACCGCCCGCTGGGCCCGGTGGTGTGCATCAGCCCGTGGAACTTCCCGCTGGCGATCTTCACCGGCCAGGTGGCCGCAGCGCTCGCCGCCGGCAACCCGGTACTGGCCAAGCCAGCCGAGCAGACCCCGCTGATCGCGGCCCAGGCCGTGCGCCTGCTGCTGGAAGCCGGCATCCCGGAAGGCGTGCTGCAACTGCTGCCAGGGCGCGGTGAAACCGTCGGTGCCGGCCTGGTCGGCGACGAGCGTGTCAAAGGCGTGATGTTCACCGGTTCCACCGAAGTGGCGCGCCTGCTGCAGCGCAACGTCGCCGGCCGCCTGGACAACCAGGGCCGTCCGATTCCGCTGATCGCTGAGACCGGCGGCCAGAACGCGATGATCGTCGACTCTTCGGCATTGACCGAGCAGGTGGTGATCGACGTGGTGTCCTCGGCCTTCGACAGCGCCGGCCAGCGTTGCTCGGCCCTGCGCGTGCTGTGCCTGCAGGAAGACTCCGCCGACCGCGTGATCGAAATGCTCAAGGGCGCCATGGCCGAAAGCCGTCTGGGCTGCCCGGACCGCCTGGCGGTGGACATCGGCCCGGTGATCGACGCCGAAGCCAAGGCCGGCATCGAGAAGCACATCCAGGGCATGCGCGAGAAAGGCCGCTCGGTCTATCAGGTGGCGATTGCCGATGCTGCCGAGATCAAGCGCGGTACCTTCGTCATGCCGACCCTGATCGAGCTGGAAAGCTTCGACGAGCTGAAGCGTGAAATCTTCGGCCCGGTGCTGCACGTGGTGCGCTACAACCGCCGCAACCTGGACCAGTTGATCGAGCAGATCAACAATTCCGGCTACGGCCTGACCCTCGGCGTGCACACCCGCATCGACGAGACCATCGCCAAGGTGGTGGAAACTGCCAACGCCGGCAACATGTACGTCAACCGCAACATCGTCGGTGCGGTGGTCGGTGTGCAGCCGTTCGGTGGTGAAGGCCTGTCCGGCACCGGCCCGAAAGCCGGTGGCCCGCTGTACCTGTACCGCCTGCTGTCGACCCGCCCGGCCGATGCGATCGGCCGCCACTTCCAGCAGCAGGACGGCGAAGGCAAGCCTGACCGCACCCTGCACGAGCAGCTGGTCAAGCCGCTGCACGGCCTGAAAGCCTGGGCCGAGAGCAACCAGCTGGCTGATCTGGCCGCGCTGTGCAGCCAGTTCGCCAGCCAGTCGCAGAGCGGCATCGCCCGCCTGCTGCCAGGCCCGACCGGCGAACGCAACAGCTACACCATCCTGCCGCGTGAGCACGTGCTGTGCCTGGCCGACAACGAAGCCGACCTGCTGGCGCAGTTCGCTGCAGTGCTGGCTGTTGGCAGCTCGGCGGTCTGGGCTGACGGCGAACCGGGCAAGGCCCTGCGTGCGCGCCTGCCGCGTGAGTTGCAGGCCAAGGTCAAGCTGGTAGCGGACTGGAACAAGGATGAAGTGGCGTTCGACGCCGTGATCCACCATGGCGACTCGGACCAGCTGCGCGGCGTTTGCCAGCAGGTGGCCAAGCGTGCCGGGGCGATCGTCGGTGTGCACGGGCTGTCCAGCGGCGACCACCAGATTGCGCTGGAGCGCCTGGTGATCGAGCGGGCGGTGAGTGTGAATACTGCGGCGGCGGGTGGTAACGCCAGCCTGATGACCATTGGCTGAGGCTGAGGGTTGTTGACTGACAAGGAGAGCCTCGGCTCTCCTTTTTTATGGGTGCCTGTCTTGGGACTGGGGTTGGGCTGACAGGTGCTCGCCACAACCCTTGCAGCGCCTATGAGATCGAGCGCCGCCCGCGCGGCGCATCGCGACGCAAGGCCGCTCCCACATCTGTTTTGGGCCAGTCCCGCCTGTGCCATCGGCGCGCGCCCCTCTGTCAGTTCCCCTCAACATCGAAGGTTGCGCCGCTGCTTTTCTGCTATCTCGAGACATGCACCCAGGGGGTGAGTGCGGAGGAGGCAGGAGTAACTGGCCCGAAACAAATGTGGGAGCGGCCTTGCGTCGCGATGCGCCGCGCGGGCGGCGCTCGATCTCATAGGCGCTGCAAGGGTTGTGTCGAACACATGGCGGCCTTCACCCCATCTGAAGCCTGGCCCTCACTCCTTCATCCCCAACTCAGCATCATCCACCAGCGCCTTGGCCATCGCACTGGTGAATTGGGTGTCTTCTGTGGCCATTGCTCAATCCCCTGATAGTTCTCGACTGGCTGGGCCGATCCTTTCTCGGGCTCGCCCACTCCCACAAATACCGTGCAAGTCTTGAAGCCTGTGACGATCCCGTGGGAGCGGGCATGCCCGCGAAGAGGCCAGCCCAGACAACACATGATTAATGCCTAAAGCAAAGTCCTTGGTTCTCCAGGCATCTGCACCTGGACCAGGGCCGCCTCCAACAAGGCCCGCAGCGTCTCAAGTTCATGCATAGAGGTCATCATCAAGATCGAAGCCGGCGACTTGGGCTGCAGCAACATCGCCAGATGCATCCCATACACAGCCGCCATTAAAGGCTAGGAGAGTCCCAGTTTTATCGGCGCCTTCGCCAAAGCCACGAGAGACACCAGTTTTGCCACCCTCCGAAAGCAGTATCAGCCCAAGCCAACGGCCGCAACGCGGCCCCGACATTTTAGCTGTGCAGCTGAAACCTAGGGCCGCTTCTACACGCAGCAGCGGAGTCCGCTCAAGCCATGGAGGAAAGTGCGATCAAAGCAAACAACTGTGCTGTTGTAAGCGAGACGCCCAGTAACATCCATAGCCAATTGCCCAGCGTGAAACGGCTGTTGGCCGCCCCTTCTTTGTCACCCGCGCTAAAGTTGGTGCCTTTCTGCATGGGTACCAGAACGATCAGCCAAGCAGCATGAGACACCAGCCCCACAAAATAAGCCTCCCACGGGTGGTTCTCCAGAACAATGCTGGCAACCACCCACACAACGCCCATACCGTAATAGCCGAGCGTGAGTACCAGGATCGACCATGGATAGCTTCTACCAGAGTCGCGAATATGGTCATCCACCCTTCTCAATAATGGATAGATGAAGAACATAGCGAAAACGCTTCGCCAGAACGGGCTGACCTTCTCGCCTGTTCTCGCTCCATATAGCTTCCAGCTTTGATAGAAGCAATACAGCCAGTAGAAGCCCATGGTGAAAAAGCTCATTACGGCAAACTTCATAGGCGAAACTACGAAGAAGGGCACCTGATCGCCCTGGGCATCTGTCAAGTCGTTACCGTGGACATCACTCATCTGAAACGTCTCCTTGTGAAACCAAAGAGCACATTCAAAGCCAAATGCGACTTGGTCCGCGATAGTCCAAAGCCGCTCTGGCTTGTGGGAAACGTCTATGGTTTTTCTGCGCCTGTTCGGCCCTTCTCGCCGGTGCCCCTCCTACCGGTACTGTGCAGCTTCCGGCATCAACACACTACCTGCGGGTTCACCCGCGAAAGGGGCCGCACAGGCATCCCGGCTTCTAAACCCACATCACCCAAACCTATTAACCTCCCCCCACCCAGCCCGTCCCCCTACACTCGCAGCACCCCGCCTCAGGACCGCGACCATGCCCGAGACCCTGCTCAGCCCCCGCAACCTCGCCTTCGAACTCTACGAAGTGCTCGACGCCGAAGCCCTGACCCAGCGCCCGCGCTTCGCCGAGCACAGCCGCGAAACCTTCGACGCCGCCCTGACCACCGCGCGCACCATCGCCGAACGGTTCTTCGCCCCGCACAACCGTAAGGCCGACGAAAATGAGCCGCGCTACGTGGACGGCCGCGCCGAGCTGATCCCCGAGGTGAAACCCGCCGTCGATGCCTTCCTCGAAGCCGGCTTCCTCAATGCCAACCGCGACTTCGAAGCTGGCGGCATGCAGCTGCCCAGCCTGGTTTCGCAAGCCTGCTTCGCACACTTTCAGGCCGCCAACGCCGGCACCACGGCCTACCCGTTCCTGACCATGGGCGCGGCCAACCTGATCGAAAGCTTCGGCAGCGAAGAACAGAAGCGCCTGTTCCTGCAGCCGATGATCGAGGGCCGCTATTTCGGCACCATGGCCCTGACCGAACCGCATGCCGGCTCGTCACTGGCCGATATCCGCACCCGTGCCGAACCTGCCGGTGACGGCAGCTACCGGCTCAAGGGCAACAAGATCTTCATTTCCGGCGGCGATCACGAGCTGTCGGAGAACATCGTGCACATGGTCCTGGCCAAACTGCCGGATGCCCCGCCCGGGGTGAAAGGCATCTCGCTGTTCATCGTGCCCAAGTACCACGTCAACCCGGACGGCAGCCGGGGCCCGCGCAACGATGTGCTGCTGGCCGGGCTGTTTCACAAGATGGGCTGGCGCGGCACCACCTCCACGGCGCTGAACTTCGGCGACAACGGCCAGTGCGTCGGCTACCTGGTCGGCCAGCCACACCAGGGCCTGGCGTGCATGTTCCAGATGATGAACGAGGCGCGCATCGGCGTCGGCATGGGCGCGGTGATGCTCGGCTACGCCGGCTACCTGTATTCGCTGGAATACGCCCGCCAGCGCCCGCAG
This sequence comes from Pseudomonas sp. AFG_SD02_1510_Pfu_092, assembly GCF_003331055.1. GTDB lineage: Bacteria > Pseudomonadota > Gammaproteobacteria > Pseudomonadales > Pseudomonadaceae > Aquipseudomonas. Next base: position 29,405 of record NZ_PUQD01000029.1, read on the forward strand.
GGCCGGCTGGCGGACAACAAGGACCCGCACAGCCCCGCAGTGCCGATCATCGAACACAGCGATGTGAAACGCATGCTGCTGACACAGAAAGCCTATGTCGAAGGCGCCTTCGACCTCGGCCTGTATGCCGCGCGCCTGTTCGACGATACCCAGACTGCCGCCGATGAAAACGCCTGCAACCAGGCGCAGGCGCTGCTCGACCTGCTGACCCCGATCGTCAAGTCCTGGCCCTCGGCGTTCTGCCTCGAGGCCAACGAACTGGCGATCCAGATTCTCGGTGGCCATGGCTACACCCGCGAATACCCGGTGGAACAGTACTACCGCGACAACCGCCTGAACCCGATCCACGAGGGCACCGAGGGCATCCAGTCGCTCGACCTGCTGGGGCGCAAGCTGGCACAGAACAACGGTGCCGGCCTCAAGCAGCTGATCCGCCTGATCGCCGCCACCGGCGAGCGTGCCAGCCATCACCCGAACCTCGACCCCCTGCGCCAGCCACTGGAACAGCTGGTCAATCGCCTGCAAGCGGTAACCCTGGCCCTGCTCGGTGACATGGCCCAGGGCAAAGTCGCCGGCGCCCTGGCCAACTCGGCCCTGTACCTCAAGGCCTTCGGCCATTGCGTGATCGGTTGGCGTTGGCTGGAACAAGCCATCCATGCAGAACTTGGGCTGTTGAAAGACAACCCCGCCGACCGCGACTTCTACCTCGGCAAGCTGCAGGCCGCGCGTTATTTCCTGACCTGGGAAGTACCGGGCTGCCATAATGAGCTGGCATTGCTCGAGGCCCGCGACGACACCTGCCTCGCCATGCAAGACGGGTGGTTCTAGGGGGAGCCACCGTGTACACGGAGGCTTGCGAATGTTTGATTCCAGCGCCCTGCTGCGCCAGCGCTTCGCTGCGCTGCGCAGTACGGCCGAGTTGTTTTCCCTGCGCCATGTGAAGCAGTCGCAGCAGGCGCTGTCGGTGCGCCGCAACGTTGCCGAACCACCGCTGTTCAGCCAGGACGAAGGCGCCATGCTCACCGTGCGGGTCAATGGCGTGGAAGCCTATGCAGCCACCGCCGACCTGTCCCAGGCCGGCCTGCAGCGCGCCCTGGAGCACGCCGAAGCCTTGGCCCGGCAGATCGCCCGGCACAGCCTGCTGGACCTGCGCGCGCAGGCCGTGACCAGCGCACGCCACGACCACATTTCACCCAACTTCGACCAGCCGCTGCCCAGCCTCGCCGACTGTCTCGGCCTGCTCGCTGCCGAATCGGCCAGCGTGCCCAGGGACAGCCGCCTGGTGGACTGGCAGGCCAGCCTGGGCCTGAGCCTGGTCGAGCAGACCTACCTGAACTCGGCCGGCGCCGAGCTGCGCCACGCCCAGCGTTTCCTGTTCCCCGGCGTGGGGGTGACGGCCAGCGACGGCCAGGACAGCCAGAGCCGCAGCCTGGGCCGCGACAATTTCGGCCAGCAGGGCGGTTTCGAGATCATCGAGCGCTGCGGCCTGGTCGGCGCCGCCAGCCGCATCGCCGATGAGGCGCTGCAGCTGCTGCTGGCACCGAACACCCCCAGCGGCCCGCGCGACCTGCTGTTGATGCCGGACCAGATGATGCTGCAGATCCACGAATCCATAGGCCACCCGCTGGAGATGGACCGCATTCTCGGCGACGAGCGCAACTATGCCGGCACCAGCTTCGTCAAAGCCAGCGACTTCGGCCACCTGCAGTACGGCTCCGCGCTGCTCAACGTGACCTTCGACCCGACCATTGGCGAAGAGCTGGCCAGCTACAGCTTCGATGATGACGGCACCGCGGCCAGCAAGCAGTTCCTGATCCGCGACGGCCTGCTGCTGCGCCCGCTGGGTGGTGCCCTGTCGCAGTTCCGCTCCGGCCTCGACGGCGTCGCCAACAGCCGCGCCTGCGGCTGGAACCGCGCACCGATCGACCGCATGGCCAACCTCAATATCGAACCGGGCCACCAACCCCTCGAGCAACTGGTCGGGGGTATCGAACACGGCATCCTGATGCGCACCAACCGCTCCTGGTCCATCGACGATGCGCGCAACAAGTTCCAGTTCGGCTGCGAATGGGGCCAGCTGATCGAAAACGGCCAGCTCACGGGCATCGTCAAGAACCCCAACTACCGCGGCATCTCCGCGCAATTCTGGCGCAACCTGGCAGCGGTCGGCGACCGAAGTACCTTCCAGGTGCTGGGTACGCCCAACTGCGGCAAGGGCGAACCCAACCAGGTGGTGCGGGTCGGCCACGCCTCGCCGGCCTGCGTATTCCGCCAGATCGACGTATTCGGGGGAGACGCCTGATGAAAAACGCTTTCGAAACCTTAGTCGGCGATGTGCACAAAGCGCTGCAGGCGGGCGAACAGTTCACCCTCGGTTACAGCGCCGAACAGTCCCGCTTCGTGCGGTTCAACCACGCCAAGGTGCGCCAGGCTGGCGAGGTGAGCCAGGCCAGCGCGCAACTGCGGCTGATCCACGATGGCCGTCAGGCAGAACAACAGGTGACCTTGAGCGGTGACCCGCAGACGGATCGCCAGCGCCTGATCGCCGCCCTGGAGCAACTGCGCCAGACCTTGCCACTGCTGGCCGTCGACCCTTACCTGCGCCTGGACGACAGCGCCTGGCACAGCCACAGCCAGCAGGACCAGCCGCTGCCCGAACTGGCCGAAGTACTGGCCCTGCTCGACCACGAAGCGGGCGACCTCGACCTGGTCGGCATCTACGCCGCCGGCCCCATCTGCCGGGGCTTCGCCAGCTCGTTCGGGGCCTTCGGTTGGCACCAGGCCAACAGCTTCAACTTCGACTGGAGCCTGTTCCATGAAAACGGCGAGGCGGTGAAGGCCAACTACGCCGGGCAGCGCTGGTGCGCCGACGACTTCACCGCGCGCCTGCGCCAGGCGCGGCAACAGCTGGGCTTTCTCGGCCGCCCGGCAGTCACGCTGAAGCCCGGCAGCTACCGCGCCTACCTGGCCCCGGCGGCCATGGACGAGATCGCCGGCATGCTGTGCTGGGGCGGGTTTTCCGCGCAGGCCCTGGCCACCGGCAACAGCGCCTTGCAGCGCTTGTACAACGGCGATGCACGGCTGAGCCCGTTGGTCAGCTTTACCGAGCAGGTCAGCGGCTCGTTGAGCCCGGCGTTCTCCGATGAAGGTTCACCGCGCCTGGATGTGCCGTTGATCCAGCAAGGCGAGGCCCGGCAACGGCTGATCAGCGCGCGCAGTGCGGCCGAGTTCGCGTTGCTGGCCAACGGTGCCGACAGCCACGAAACGCCATGTGCGCTCAGCCTGGCGCCCGGCGGCCTGGCCAGCGGGCAGATCCTCGAGCGGCTCGACACCGGGCTGTACATCAGCAACCTGTGGTACCTGAACTACTCCGACCTGCCCGCAGCGCGCATGACCGGGCTGACCCGCTTCGCCACCTTCTGGGTGGAGGATGGGCAAATTCAGGGGCCGGTGCGCACCATGCGTTTCGATGACAGCCTGTACAGCCTGCTCGGCAGCCAACTGGAGGACCTGACCCGCGAGCGCGAGATGATCCTGTCGACCAGCACCTATGGACAGCGCAGTACCGGGTCGAGTCATTTGCCGGGGGCACTGGTCAAAGGCCTGACCCTGACATTGTAATTGGCATTGCCGGGCTCTTCGCGGGCATGCCCGCTCCCACAGGGAACGCGTAACGCTTGTGGGAGCGGGCGCGCCCGCGAAGAGGCCGGTACAGACAAACGAGGAAGTCATGCCCGAACGCACCCCGCTGGACCCCGTCACCGCCCGCTGGATCCCCTGGGTGGTGGCCATCGCCTTCTTCATGCAGTCCCTGGACGGCACCATTCTCAACACCGCGCTGCCGGCCATGGCCCGCTCGCTGGCCGAAGACCCGCTGCGCATGCAGGGCGTGATCATCGCCTACATGCTCACCGTGGCCCTGCTGATCCCCGCCTCGGGCTGGATCGCCGACCGTTTCGGCACCAAGCGCATCTTCTTCAGCGCCATCTTGCTGTTCAGCTTCGGCTCGCTGCTGTGCGCCGCGGCCAACAGCCTTGGCTTCCTGATCTTCGCCCGCGTCGTGCAGGGCCTGGGCGGGGCGCTGATGCTGCCGGTCGGGCGGCTGGTGGTGCTGCGTGCCTATCCGCGTACCGAACTGGTGCGGATCATGAGTTTCATCACCATTCCCGGCCTGCTCGGCCCGCTGCTGGGCCCGACCGTCGGCGGCTGGCTGGTGGAAATTCTCAGCTGGCACTGGATCTTCCTGCTCAACCTGCCGGTCGGCCTGATCGGCTGCTACGCGGTGTGGAAGTTCATCCCCGACCTGCGCGGCGCCGAGCGCACCACGTTCGACGGCCCTGGGTTTCTGCTGTTCGGTGCAGCGATGGTGCTGATCACCATTGCCATGGAAGGCCTGGGCGAACTGCACCTGCCGCACTTGCGGGTGATGTTGCTGCTGTTCGCCGGCATGGCCTGCCTGGCGGCCTACTGGCTGCGCGCCGGGCGCGACCCGGAGCCGCTGTTCTCGCCCAGCCTGTTCCGCGTGCGCACCTTCGCCATCGGCATTCTCGGCAACCTGTTTGCCCGCCTGGGCAGTGGCGCCCTGCCGTTCCTGGTGCCGCTGTTACTGCAGGTGGCGCTGGGCTACTCGCCAGCCCAGGCCGGCATGAGCATGATCCCGCTGGCGGCAGCGGCGATGCTGGCCAAGTCCATCGCCCGGCCACTGATCGAACGTCTCGGCTACCGCATCATCCTCACCGGCAACACCCTGCTGCTGGGGGCGCTGCTGGCCAGCCTGGGGCTGGTGGACGAGCAGACGCCCTATTGGCTGCTGCTGGTGCAACTCGGCCTGCTCGGCGCGGTGAATTCCATGCAGTTCACGGCGATGAACACGGTAACCCTGATCGACCTCGACGACGCCAGCGCCAGCAGCGGCAACAGCCTGCTGTCGGTAGTCGCGCAGCTGGCGCTCAGCCTCGGTGTGGCCTGTGCCGGCGCATTGCTCGGCGGCTTTACCGCAGCAGGCAGCGCCGAAGGCGTGGAAACCACCCTGGGGGCGTTCCAGCTGACCTTCGTCACCATCGGTGTGATGGCCATGCTGGCCGCGGCGATCTTCCTGCAACTGGCGCCGACGGACGGAAGGCGTGCCCGTCGTCCGGAACAACACATGGAGTCGTAGGGCGAATGGCCACGAGGCTGGTAGACTGTGCGGCATTTTTCGCTTCGCACCGCAGGCCCGCCTCGTGACCACCGAATCCACCGCCTTTGCCACCTTGCCGCTGTCCACTGCCATGCTGGCCAACCTGGACGCCCTCGGCTATGCCTCGATGACGCCGATCCAGGCCCAGAGCCTGCCGGTCATTCTCAAGGGCCAGGACCTGATCGCCCAGGCCAAGACCGGCAGCGGCAAGACCGCCGCCTTCGGCATCGGCCTGCTCAACCCGATCAACCCGCGCTACTTCGGCTGCCAGGCACTGGTACTGTGCCCCACCCGTGAGCTCGCCGACCAGGTGGCCAAGGAGCTGCGCCGGCTGGCCCGCGCCGAGGACAACATCAAGATCCTGACCCTGTGCGGCGGCGTTTCGCTGGGCCCGCAGATCGCTTCGCTGGAGCATGGCGCGCACATCATCGTCGGCACCCCGGGGCGCATCCAGCAGCACCTGGACAAGGGCACCCTGGTGCTCGATGGCCTGAACACCCTGGTGCTGGACGAAGCCGACCGCATGCTCGACATGGGGTTCTTCGACGCCATCGCCAGCATCATCGGCAAGACCCCGTCGCGCCGCCAGACCCTGCTGTTCTCGGCCACCTACCCGGCCGGCATCAAGCAACTGGCCGCCGACTTCATGCGCAACCCGCAGCAGGTCAAGGTCGAGAGCCTGCACACCGACAACCAGATCGAGCAGCGCTTCATCGAGATCGACCCGCAGCAGCGCCTGGAGGCCGTCACGCGCGTCCTCGGCCACTACCGCCCGCAGTCCTGCGTGGCGTTCTGCTTCACCAAGCAGCAGTGCGAGGATGTGGTCGCCCACCTGACCGCCAAGGGCATCGTCGCCCAAGCCCTGCACGGCGACCTGGAACAGCGCGACCGCGACCAGGTGCTGACCATGTTCGCCAACCGCAGCAGCTCGGTGCTGGTAGCCACCGACGTGGCCGCGCGCGGCCTGGACATCGATGGCCTGGACATGGTCATCAACGTCGAGCTGGCGCGTGATGCGGAAATTCATGTGCACCGTGTCGGCCGCACGGGCCGTGCCGGCGAAAAAGGCATTGCGATCAGCCTGGTGGCGCCAGCCGAAGGCCACCGCGCCCAGGCCATCGAACAACTGCAGAAGAGCCCGCTGCGCTGGGACCAGCTGGACAGTTTGAAAAACAAGGGCGGCGAGCCGCTGCTGCCGGTGATGAGCACCCTGTGCATCGCTGCCGGGCGCAAGGACAAGCTGCGCCCGGGCGACATCCTCGGGGCGCTGACCGGTGATGCCGGGATCCCGGGCAAACAGGTGGGCAAGATCGCGATCTTCGACTTCCAGGCGTTCGTGGCCGTGGAACGGGCGCTGGCCAAGCAGGCCATGCAGCGCTTGAACAGCGGCAAGATCAAGGGCCGCTCCCTGAAAGTCCGTATTGTCTGACCTATTTTGGGGCTGCTTTGCAGCCCATCGCCGGCAAGCCAGCTCCCACAGGATCTCCACAGGCCTCAGACCTTGTGCAGCACCTGTGAGCCAGCTCCCACAGGATCATCACAGGCTCCGGGCCGGGTGCAATCCCTGTGGGAGCTGGCTTGCCGGCGATGGGCCGCACAGCGGCCCCTGCCATCCATGAGGTAACACCGTGCACTCCACAGATGTGATCATCCTCGGCGCCGGCGCTGCCGGCCTGATGTGCGCCCAGCTCAGCGCCCGCCGTGGCCGCCGGGTACTGGTGCTCGACCACGCCAACAAACCGGGCAAGAAGATCCTCATGTCCGGCGGCGGGCGCTGCAACTTCACCAACATGTACACCGAGCCAGGCAATTTCCTTTCGCACAACGCGCACTTCTGCAAGTCCGCACTGGCCCGCTACACCCAGTGGGACTTCATCGAACTGGTGTGCAAGCACGGCGTGGCCTACCACGAGAAGAAGCTCGGCCAGCTGTTCTGCGACAACAAGGCCAGCGACATCCTCGACATGCTGCTGGCAGAGTGCGACGAGGCTGGCGCCGAAATCCGCATGCACACCAGCATCGAGCACATCGAGAAGACCGAAAGCGGCTACCTGCTGCAGACCAGCGGCGGCCAGCTCGCCTGCCAGTCGCTGGTGATCGCCACCGGTGGCCTGTCGATCCCGACCCTGGGCGCGACCGGTTTCGGCTACCAGGTGGCCCGCCAGTTCGGCCACACCTTGCTGCCGACCCGCGCCGGGCTGGTGCCGTTCACCATCACCGAGCCCCAACTCAAGGCACTGTGCACCGAGCTTTCCGGCACCTCGCTGGACTGTACCGCCAGCTGCAACGGCACCAGCTTCCGGGAAAACCTGCTGTTCACTCACCGTGGCCTGAGCGGCCCGGCGATCCTGCAGATTTCCTCGTTCTGGGAAGCCGGGGATACCGTCGAGATCAACCTGCTGCCCGACCGCGATGCACTCACCTGGCTGCAACAGATGCAGGCCGAACGCGCCAACGCCGAGTTGAAGACGGTGCTGGGCGAGGTGTTCACGCGCAAGCTGGCCAACCTGCTGGCCGAGCAGTGGTTCGAGTCCAGGCCGATGAAGCAGTACACCCCGGCGGAACTGGCACAGATCGCCGACAAGCTGGCGAACTGGCAGGTCGTGCCGGCCGGCACCGAAGGCTACCGCACCGCCGAGGTGACCCTGGGCGGCGTGGACACCCGTGAGGTGTCGTCCAAGACCATGGAGTCGCTGAAGAGCCCCGGCTTGTACTTCATCGGTGAAGTGCTGGATGTAACCGGCCACCTGGGCGGGTTCAATTTCCAGTGGGCCTGGGCCTCGGCCAACGCCGCAGCGCAGTTCGTGTAGAGTAGAATCCATTCAGCAGCACGGAACGCTTCTTGCTGGCCCGTGCTGCAATGCATTCCTCGCTCACTGCCTAGCAGGCCATCATGTCATCGAGCTCGTTCCGTCAGTCACTGCGTCGCCTGTGGGGCCAAGACAAGTTCAGCTACAGCATCCGGGTCACCATCGCCCTCACCGGCAGCCTGGCCCTGTGCTGGTACCAGAACGAGATGGCCCTGCTGATTCCGCTGTTCCTCGGCATCATCGCCAGCGCCCTGGCCGAAACCGACGACAGCTGGCAGGGCCGTCTCAGCGCCCTGGCCGTTACCCTGGTGTGTTTTGCCATCGCCGCGCTGGCGGTCGAGCTGCTGTTCCCCTACCCGTGGATCTTCGTCGTTGCCCTGGCCGTGGCCGCCTTCGGCCTGACCATGCTCGGTGCCCTCGGCGAACGCTATGGGGCCATCGCCTCGGCGACGCTGATTACCTCGGTGTACACCATGATCGGTGTGGACCAGCGCGGCGGCCAGGTCACCGATTTCTGGCATGAGCCACTGCTGCTGGTGGCGGGGGCGGCCTGGTACGGGCTGCTGTCGGTGCTGTGGCAAGCGCTGTTTTCCAACCAGCCCGTGCAGCAGAGCCTGGCCAGGCTGTTCTTCGAGCTGGGCAGCTACCTCAAGCTCAAGGCCAGCCTGTTCGAACCCGTGCGCACCCTCGACGTCGAAGCCCGGCGCCTGGAACTGGCCCAGCAGAACGGCAAGGTGGTGGCGGCACTCAACGCGGCCAAGGAAATCATCCTGCACCGGGTGGGCAACAGCCAGCCCAACTCCAAGGTCAGCCGTTACCTCAAGCTGTACTTCCTGGCCCAGGACATCCATGAGCGGGTCAGTGCTTCGCACTACCCCTACAACGCGCTGACCGAGGCTTTTTTCCACAGCGACGTGATGTTCCGCTGCCAGCGCCTGCTGCGCAAACAGGGTTCGTCCTGCCAGGAACTGGCCCGCTCGATCCGCCTGCGCCAGCCGTTCGTGCTGGCCAGCGGTTACCCCGAAGCCCTCGAGGACCTCAACGCCTCGCTGGAACACTTGCGCACGCAGAACAACCCAGCCTGGCGCAGCCTGCTGCGTTCGCTGCGGGCACTGGCGGTCAACCTGGCGACGCTGGACCGCCTGCTCAGCGCTGCCAGCAACCCGGACAGCCTCGCCGATGCCAGCGACAGCAGCCTGCTCGACCGCTCGCCGCGCTCGCTGAAGGATGTGTGGACCCGCCTGCGCACCCAGCTGACACCGACTTCGCTGCTGTTCCGCCATGCCCTGCGCCTGCCGCTGGCGTTATCGATCGGCTATGGCATGGTGCACCTGATCCACCCGACCCAAGGCTACTGGATAATCCTGACCACGCTGTTCGTGTGCCAGCCCAACTACGGTGCAACCCGGCGCAAGCTGGTCCAGCGTATCATCGGCACCGCCGTCGGCCTGACGGTGGGCTGGGCGTTGTTCGACCTGTTCCCCAACCCGGTCATCCAGTCGCTGTTCGCCGTGGTCGCCGGGGTGGTGTTCTTCGTCAACCGTACCACCCGCTACACCTTGGCCACGGCCGCGATCACGCTGATGGTGCTGTTCTGCTTCAACCAGATCGGCGATGGCTATGGCCTGTTCCTGCCACGGTTGTTCGATACCCTGGTCGGCAGCCTGATCGCCATTCTTGCGGTGTTCCTGTTCCTCCCCGACTGGCAGGGGCGGCGCCTGAACAAGGCACTGGCCAATACCCTCACCTGCGCCAGCGTGTACCTGCGGCAAATCATGCAACAGTATGCCCACGGCAAGCGCGACGACCTGGCCTACCGCCTGGCCCGGCGCAACGCCCACAATGCTGACGCCGCGCTGTCCACCACCTTGGCCAACATGCTGATGGAGCCGGGGCATTTTCGCAAAGAGGCCGACGTCGGCTTCCGCTTCCTGGTGCTCTCGCACACGTTGCTCAGCTACCTCTCGGGGCTGGGCGCGCACCGCGACACGGCATTGCCGGCGGAAGTACAGGAGCAGTTGATCGACGGTGCCGGGCAAAGCCTGGCCAACAGCCTGGACGAGATTGCCAACGGCCTTGCCGCGCGGTTACCGGTGGCGATTCACAGTGATGCCGAAGAGGCGCTGGCCAATGCCCTGGAGCAGATGCCCGAAGAGCTGGATGAGCATCAGCGTCTGGTGCAGACGCAGTTGGCATTGATCTGCCGGCAGTTGGGGCCGTTGCGGACGTTGGCGGCGCACCTGATCAAGGACGGTGCACCGGCCTGAATGCATTGTTACCTGCTCTGGCCTCTTCGCGGGTAAACCCGCTCCCACAGGAGCCCTACAAGTTTCGGGATCTGTGTAATACCTGTGGGAGCGGGTTCACCCGCGAAGAGGCCGGCACAGACCGCAGCATCAAAACCCATGCTGGCGCAAAAGCCGCGCATAGCTGCCGTCAGCCTTCATCGCCGCAATCGCCCGCTCGAACCGTTCGACGATCCGCTGATGCTCGGGATGCTTCAGGCTGACCAGAATATGCAGGGTGTTCTCCGCCAGCGGCGGGTCCACCAGCAGCACCCCGTCGCGCACGGCCTGAGGCTCGCGCTGCAGGTTGTAGCGAGCCACGTATTCATCCTCCACCGCCAGCTTCACCCGCCCTGCCGCCAGCATGCGCACCGCCGAGGAAAAATTGCGCACCGGCACCTTGTGCAAGCGAGTGTCGCCATCGAACTCGGGTGAGTAGGCGTAATCGCGTACCACGGCAATGCTGTAGGGGTGCAAGTCCGACTGCTGCTTGTAGCGGAACGCCTCGCCCTTGCGTTGCAGCAGGCGAATGCGGTTGCTCAGATAGGCGCTGGAAAACTGCCCGATGCGGGCACGCGAATCGTTGTACCAGGCATTGATGAGCACGTCGTAACGCCCCTCACCCACCCCCAGCAACGCCCGCGCCCATGGCGCTTCTTCGAACACGCTGGTGTAGCCGGCGCGGGCCAGCGCCGTGGTGACGATGCTGGTCGCAAGGCCACCGCCCGGCATCCCGGCATCGGTGAACGGCGGCCATTTGTCCGCTACCAGGCGCAGCTTGTCGTTAGCCTGGGCAGGGGTCGCAAGCATCATTGCCAGTAATCCCAGAACACAAAGCAGTGGCCGCATGCTCAAGTCCTTTCGCAATGGAGGGCACACATTGCCGACGAGATTACACAAAGCCGCTGCCCGGGGCAGCGGCCAATAGTGTCATTTAGCCTCTATTTTGGCCGAGTGCGTGCACCATGCGATGATCGGCAGCCCATTCAAGGAGTTCGTACCATGTCCATCGACTGGCTTTGCAAGCACCATTCCGACCTTGGCAAGGAGCAGCTCTATGCCATCTTGCAGTTGCGCACGGAAGTGTTCGTGGTCGAGCAGCGCTGTGCGTATCAGGAAGTCGATGGCCAGGACCTGACCGGCGATACCCTGCACCTGATGGCCTGGCAGGAAGACCAGCTGGTGGCCTACCTGCGCCTGCTCGACCCGCAATCCCAAGGTGGCGATGTGGTGATCGGGCGGGTCGTCACGGCGCCGGCGGCGCGCGGGTTGAAGCTGGGGCACACGTTGCTGCTGAAGGGGCTGGAAGCGGCGGAGCACTGCTGGCCGGGGGTGCCGGTGTACCTGTCGGCACAGGCGCATTTGCAGAAGTTCTATGCCGGCCATGGGTTCGTGGCGGTGGGTGAGGAATATCTTGAAGACGATATTCCACATATCGGGATGCGCAAGGGTTGAGTTACCGCTCCCACAGGGAATGCGCCAGCCTTTCGCTTCAGGGGTAGCCCAACACGTCGCGGATCTGCCGCAGATGCCGGATGATCCACTGCTTGTCGATCGCCCCCCAGTCATGAATGCGGTAGTGCCCGGCATGGTTGCGCGCACCTTCCTGCTGTTCGAATTCGCAGACGATATCCAGGTCGGCCAGGGCGGCGATGGTGTCCTGAGCGGTACGCCGGGGCATACCGGTGGCTTCCATCAGGGCGGGCACGCTGGTCGCGGTCTGGCTGTCGATCAGCCAGGCCACGTAGAGACGGCGGTAGAAGCTGCTCTTGGTCTTGCTCACTTCCATGCTGCGTGTTCCTTAGAGATTGCCCGGCAGCTCCCGATAGGTCAGGTAGACGCGCAGGTCGAATTCCAGTTGGTGGTAGTCCGGCTCCATGTGCTGGCAGAGCTGGTAGAACGCCTTGTTGTGGTCGCGCTCGCGCAGGTGAGCCAGTTCGTGCACCACGATCATGCGCAAAAATTGCGGCGCGGCCTCCTTGAACAGCGAGGCAATGCGGATTTCCTTCTTCGCCTTGAGCTTGCCGCCCTGCACCCTCGATACCGCCGTGTTCAGGCCCAGGGCCCGATGCGTCAGGTCGAGGCGGCTGTCGAACAGCACCTTGTCCAGGTTCGGCGCGCTGCGCAGGTATTGCTGGCGCAAATCCTGGGCATAGCCGTACAGCGCCTTGTCGCTTTGCACATCATGGCGGTCCGGATAGCGGCGCTGCAGGTACTCGCCCAGGCGGTCGCTGTCGATCATCTGCCGCACCTGCTGTTGCAGGTGCGGGGGGTAGGCTTGCAAGTAACGTAATACGGTCATGGCGCTGCATTCGGTGAAACGAATGCCGATTCTAGCCAATCATGGCCCGGGCCAGGAGAAAATTGCCGGGAAGTCGCTGGCGTCCGCCGCCGTGAGCGGGTGAGCCACCAAAAAGCCCTGCACGTACTCACAGCCGTTGGCCTTGAGCCAGGCGGCCTGGGCCTGGGTCTCCACGCCTTCGGCAATGACCGTGATCTGGTAGTCGGCGCACAGCCCGACAACGCTGCGTACCAGCGCGGCATCCACCGCCGAGTCCGGCAGGCGCGCCACCAGGTGGCGGTCGAGCTTGAGGGTATCGATCGGCAGGTCACGCAACATGCGCAACGAACAGTCACCCGCACCAAAATCGTCCAGCGCCACCCGCACGCCCAGATCGCGCAAGCGGTGGATCTGTTTCACCGCGGCATCGATGTTGTACATCAGCGAGGTTTCCGCCACTTCTACCTCAAGTTGCGCCGGGTCCAGCTGGTACAGCTGGATGACCCGTTGCAGCTCGTCGACCAGGCTGGGCATGACGAACTGCGCGCGGCTCAGGCTGATCCCCAGAACCAGCTCGGCCGGGAAACGTTGATACCAGGCCTGGCGCTGCGCGGCCCCCTGGCGGTAGATCCAGCTGGCCAGGCGGTTGATCAGGCGCGCTTCCTCCAGCAGCGGTATGAACAGCCCTGGCGGTACGTCGCCAACGCTGGGGTGCTGCCAGCGCAGCAACGCCTCGAAGCCACGCAGGCGGCCATCGTGGAAGCCGACCTGCGGCTGGTAGACCAGGGTGAAATCCTGCTGCTCGACCGCCGTGCGCACGCTGTCCTCGAGCATCAGCCGCGAGCGTGCCCGGCCGTTCAGTTCCTGATCGTAGAAGCGATACTGCTGGCGCCCGGCCTGCTTGGCCGCATACATCGCGGCATCGGCGGCGCGCAGCAGGCCTTCCACATTGGCGCCGCAATCCGGGTAGGTCGCAATGCCGATGCTCACCCCAAGGCACACATCCAGCCCTTCGACCTGGTGGCTGATGGAAATGCGTTCCAGCAAGCGCTCGGCATAGCGCCCGGCCTGTTCCGGGTAAGGCAGGCTGTCGAACAGTGCGGTGAACTCGTCACCGCCCATGCGCGCCAGCAGCGCTTCAGTGCCCAGGCAATCCTTGAGCTGTTCGGCCACCCAGTGCAGCACCCGGTCACCCGCATCATGGCCGAGCGAATCGTTGATGCGCTTGAAACCATCCAGGTCCATGTACATCAGTGCCTGCGCCTTGTCCGAGCGCTCGTTGCGCAGCAGCACGCCTTCGGCGGCCTGATAGAAACCGCGGCGGTTGAGCAGGCCGGTGAGCGGGTCGGTGACCGCCTGGTATTCCAGCTGCTGGTGCAGGTTGCGCACCGCCGACATGTCCAGCACGGTGACCACCATGGCGTGCTGGTCGGCAGGCAGCGGTGAACATGACAGCGCCACCGGCACCAGTTCGCCGCCCGAGGTCCGCAGTTGGGCATCGTGCACGCGGAAGATGCGCCGTTCCAGGTAGGCCTGGTAAAACTCCGATTCATTCCACAGGCTGGCATTGGCCAGCTGCATCAGGTCGAGCAGGCCGGTGCCCTGCAACTGCTGCACCGGCACCGACAACAAGCGCGAGATGGCCGGGTTGGCAAAGCTGATGAGGCCTTGCGCGTCCACCACCAGAATGCCTTCGGCAGCGTTGTCGAGGATCGACGCGTTGAACGCCCGGGCCGTTTCCAGCTCGCGGGTCAGGCGTTGCAGCATGCGTCGGTTGCGTTGCTGGTCGAGCAGCGCCTGAACCTTGGGCTTGAGGATTTGCGGGTCGAACGGCTTGAACATGTAGTCCACGGCACCGCTGGCGTAGCCTTTGAGCACGGCCGCTTCGGACTGTTCGTTGGCGGTGAGGAAAATGATCGGGGTCAGCCGGGTGCGCTGGCTGCCGCGCATCAGCCGGGCAACTTCGAAGCCGTCCATTTCCGGCATCTGCACATCCAGCAGCACCAGGTCGACATCGTGTTCAAGCAACGCGCTCAAGGCTTCCATCCCTGAGGTTGCGGTCAATACGTGCCAATCCTGACGAGCGAGCAAGGCCCGCATGCTGGTGAGATTTTCGGGGTAATCGTCTACCACCAGAAGAACCGAGTTGCCATCCAGTGGCTGAGGGTGAGGGTGAGCGCCATCCATGCTGCTTCTCTGTTATGTGAACGACTTCAAGATACGCTTGGATCCAGTAGTACTCTAGACCTGAGCGGGCAACACGCAATGCAATCAGAACGCTATCAATGCCTCAACTGTACGGTAGCCGACTAACGGTCGCTCTGCCGGGATTATTGCCGGGGTCCAACGCCCCTCCATAAATGAAAAAACCCGCATCGCTGCGGGTTTTTCATGCTGCCGGAAGATCAGTTGACCTTGGCCGCCAGTTCGCCTTTCAGGTAGCGCTGGTACATGCCTTCCAGGGAGATCGGCTTGATCTTCGAGGCATTGCCGGCAGTGCCGAAGGCTTCGTAACGGGCGATGCACACGTCACGCATGGCCTTGACGGTTTCGCCGAAGAACTTGCGTGGGTCGAACTCGCTCGGGTTCTGCGCCATCAGGCGGCGCATGGCACCGGTGGAAGCCAGACGCAGGTCGGTGTCGATGTTGACCTTGCGCACGCCGTGCTTGATGCCTTCGACGATTTCCTCGACCGGTACGCCGTAGGTTTCCTTGATGTCACCGCCGTACTGGTTGATGATCGCCAGCCACTCTTGCGGGACCGAGGACGAACCGTGCATCACCAGGTGGGTGTTGGGGATGCGCTTGTGGATTTCCTTGATACGGTCGATGGCCAGCACGTCACCGGTTGGTGGCTTGGTGAACTTGTAGGCACCGTGGCTGGTGCCGATGGCGATCGCCAGGGCGTCGACCTGGGTCTTCTTGACGAAGTCGGCAGCCTCTTCCGGGTCGGTCAGCATCTGGCTGTGGTCCAGCACGCCTTCGGCGCCGATGCCATCTTCTTCACCGGCCATGCCGGTTTCCAGCGAACCCAGGCAGCCCAGCTCGCCCTCTACCGAAACACCGCAGGCGTGCGCCATGGCCACGGTCTGCTGGGTAACGCGGACGTTGTACTCGTAGTCGGTCGGGGTCTTGCCGTCTTCACCCAGCGAGCCGTCCATCATCACCGAGCTGAAGCCCAGCTGAATCGAACGCTGGCAGACGTCAGGGCTGGTGCCGTGGTCCTGGTGCATGCACACCGGGATATGCGGGAATTCTTCGATGGCAGCCAGGATCAGGTGGCGCAGGAACGGGGCGCCGGCGTATTTGCGGGCACCGGCCGAAGCCTGGACGATCACCGGAGAGTCGGTCTTGTCGGCCGCTTCCATGATGGCGCGCATCTGCTCGAGGTTGTTGACGTTGAAAGCTGGTACGCCGTAACCGAACTCGGCGGCGTGGTCCAGCATCTGGCGCATGCTAATGAGTGCCATTGTGTATCTCTCTCCCGACAAGCGTCGTTTGTTTCGTGCAAGCCTGCCGCAGGGGCGGTTGCTGTTCAAGTTGTGTGGGCCACCGTCGCGGCCCGGCCAGTCACGGTGCCTTGCAGCCCCGCCCAATCAGATCGTTGGTTGCCACCCAGTACACCAGGCCTTCTTCGCCCTTGGTGTGGAAGGCCAGCATGCCATCGCTGTACAGCGCACCCGAGGCGCCCGGTTCGGCCTTCAGCCGATAGACCTGGTCGCCGCCACCCAGCCGCACATCGACCTGGTCGCGTTGCGCATCGGCAAAGCGCCATAGCACTTCAGCCTGGGTGTCGCAGACCCAGCGGGTCCAGTTGTCTGCCGGGGCGGGTTGCGCCGGCTGCAGCAGTGAGCATCCTGCCAGTGTCGCCAGGGCCGTCACGGCCAGAAGCGCTTTCATTCAGTTTCCTCGATTTGGGGCTGCTGTGCAGCCCATCGCCGGCAAGCCAGCTCCCACAGGATTGCACCATGCCTGAGGTTTGCACATTGCCTGTGGGAGCTGGCTTGCCGGCGAATGGGGCGCAAAGCGCCCCCAGAAAATCAACAGCTGGAAGAGATAGCTGACCATGCCCGAACTTTGCGTGGGCGAGCGCCGCTGGGCGGTGCCGACCGGCAGCAACCTGCTCGATGCCTTGAACGAGGCCGGGCTCGATGTGCCCTACAGTTGTCGCGCCGGCAGTTGCCATGCCTGCCTGGTGCACTGCCTGGCCGGGCAACCGCTGGACGCCCTGCCCGAGGCCCTGGCGCTGGACAAGCATGCCCAGGGCTGGCGCCTGGCCTGCCAGTGCCGGGTGGTCGAGGACCTGCGCGTGGCGCTGTTCGACCCGTTGCAGGATGGCGTGCCGGCGCAGGTCTGCGCACTGGACTGGTTCGGCGATGTGCTGCGTGTGCGCCTGCGGCCCGAGCGGGCGCTGCGTTACCAGGCTGGGCAGCATGTGGTGTTGTGGCATGGCGCGCTGGCGCGGCCTTACTCCTTGGCCAGCCTGCCGGGCGAGGATGATTTCCTCGAATTTCATATCGACTGTCAGCGCCCCGGCGCCTTTTGTGACAAGGCCCGCGCCTTGCAGCCGGGCGATGTGTTGCGCGTGGGCGAGATCAGGGGCGGGGCCTTGCATTACGACCCGGACTGGCAGGAACGACCGCTGTGGTTGTTGGCAGCCGGTACCGGGCTGGCGCCGTTGTGGGGCATCGTGCGCGAGGCAATGCGGCAGGGGCACCGGGGGGAGATTCGTGTGTTGCATGTGGCGCGCGAGGGCGTCGGGCATTATTTGGCCGAGCCGTTGCGAGAGATGACGGGTGTGAATGTCGAGTTGGTATTGGCAGAGCAGTTGGATGAAGCGTTGGCCGGGTTGCGGCCGTCATCGCGGCAGACGGTGGCATTGCTGTGCGGGGCGCCAGGCAGTGTCGAGCGCTTTGCCCGACGGCTGTTCATTGCCGGGGTGCCGCGGGGGCAGGTGTTTGCCGATGTGTTCGTTGAACATGTTTGAGTGAGCAGGGGAGGGCTTTGCCCTCCAATCGCGACACAAGGCCGCTCCCACATCGGGCGGTGTATGCCATACCCTTGTGGGAGCGGCCTTGCGTCGCGATGGGCCGCAAAGCGGCCCCCTTGGCAGCAGCAGATCAACCGACCAGCGGATCGCCCACGTGCAGGATCTTCATGCCGTTGGTGCCACCGATGGTGTGGTAGCTGTCACCTTTGGTCAGGATTACCCAGTCACCTTGCTCCACCAGGCCACGCTTGAGCAGTTCGTCGACTGCTGCCTGGCTGACCTTGTCGGCCGGCAGCGAAGCCGGGTCGAAGGCGATCGGGTAGACGCCACGGAACATGTTGGCACGCGCCTGGGTCGCGCGGTGCGGCGACAGGGCGAAGACCGGCACGTGCGAACGCAGACGCGACATGATCAACGGGGTGTAGCCACTCTCGGTCAGGGCGATGATCGCTTTGACGCCCGGGAAGTGGTTGGCGGTGTACATGGCGGCCAGGGCGATGCTTTCGTCGCAACGCTCGAAGGTGGTGTGCAGGCGGTGGCTGGACTTCTGGCTGGTCGGGTGCTTTTCCGCACCCAGGCAGATGCGCGCCATGGCCTGGACGGCTTCGATCGGGTAGGCACCGGCGGCGCTTTCTGCCGACAGCATGACCGCGTCGGTGTTGTCCAGCACGGCGTTGGCGACGTCGGACACTTCGGCACGGGTCGGCATCGGGTTCTGGATCATCGACTCCATCATCTGGGTCGCCACGATCACCGCCTTGTTGTTGCGGCGTGCGTGCTGAATGATCTTCTTCTGGATCGCGATCAGCTCGGCGTCACCGATTTCCACACCCAGGTCACCACGGGCGACCATGACCGCGTCGGAGGCAAGGATCAGCTTGTCCAGGGTCTCGTCGTCGGCCACCGCTTCGGCGCGTTCGATCTTGGCCACCAGCCAGGCGCTGCCGCCCGCTTCGTCACGCAGCTTGCGCGCGTATTCCATGTCGCTGGCGTCACGCGGGAAGGACACGGCCAGGTAGTCCAGGTCCATTTCCGCGGCCAGCTTGATGTCGGCCTTGTCTTTCTCGGTCAGGGCCGGTGCGGTCAGGCCGCCACCTTTGCGGTTGATGCCTTTGTGGTCCGACAGCGGGCCACCGATGATCACCACGCAGTGCAGGGCGTCTGCAGTGGCGGTTTCGACGCGCATGACCACGCGGCCATCGTCGAGCAGCAGTTCGTCACCCACGCCGCAGTCCTTGACCAGGTCGGGGTAGTCGATACCGACGATGTCCTGGTTGCCTTCGGTCAGCGGATGGGCGGTGGAGAAGGTGAACTTGTCACCAATCTTCAATTCGATGCGCTTGTTGGCGAACTTGGCGATGCGGATCTTCGGACCCTGCAGGTCGCCGAGCAGTGCAACATGGCGGCCGTTCTTGGCGGCGATGTCACGGATCAGGCGCGCGCGGGCCTTGTGCTCGTCCGGCGTGCCGTGGGAGAAGTTCAGGCGTGCCACGTCCAGGCCGGCGAGGATCAGCTGTTCGATCACTTCCGGCGAGTTGCTGGCGGGGCCAAGGGTGGCGACGATTTTGGTACGGCGGATGCTCATGCACAGACTCCTATAGTGAAGCGCAGCGAAAGGCTACTCCTGAATCTCGCTGTAGTCATTGTTCCGTTGCACTACCTGCGAGCAGGCCAGGGTGGCATTTGAACGGGCAGGGTATCCTTGCAAATGGCTGTGAAGATTTGCCGGCAAAGGCCGATACACTGGCATCAAAGGAGATCCCCATGCGAGCCCTGATCGTTTTAGCCCTGGCCGCCAGCACCGTCGGCTGCACCCGCTGGTCCATGGACCACCACCTGAACAACGCCTACCGCGCCTACGACCGTGGCGATTGCGCACGGGTCATGCTCGAGCTGTCGCAGGTCGACCGCACCAGCCGCGCGCGACCGTTCATCCACCCCGAGGTGTCGCTGCTGCGCGGCCAGTGCCTCGAGCGCCAGGCGTTGTATGTGGATGCCGCACAGACCTACCAGTACCTGATCCAGCAGTACCCCGGCAACGAGTACGCCTATCGCGCCCAGGCGCGCCTGCAGACCCTGAAAAAACTCGGCCACCTGCGTGGCACCGAAGCGGCCGTGGCCACCCCGGCAAGCGCCGCACCTTGGCGTTAACACCAAGGTGCATTTTATTTAACAGGATTTGCCGCGTGCACTGGGCTAATCTGTAACTCAGCTGTTACAACAACCGCCAGTTCCACGTATTCCTGGCTCCGGATACGGACTGCAATCGCGATCATGTTCAACAAGCGCCACATCGAACGCCACCAACTGCCTTGTGTCCTGCAGGTGTTCAACCGCTGTACCGGTCAGCTGATCGGCCAGCTGGGCAATGCCTCCGAAGACGGGCTCATGCTGATCAGCCAGTTGCCTGTGCTGGTCGGGCCCGACTACGACCTGCAGTTGCGTCTGCCGCTGGTTGGGGGCGGGCATCAGTTCGTCAACCTCACCGCCAGTTGCCTGTGGTGCCGCGAAGACCAGACGCCGGGGCATTACGATTCCGGCTTCATGCTGCTGCAGGCCCCTCGCGAGTACGACGAATTCGTCCGCTCGTTGCGCGACTTTTTCAGCTTCAACCCAGCCAACGCTTCCGTCTGAGCTTGCGCGCCCTGGCTCAGGCCGGAATCGCGCTAGAATCGGGTCGACCTCGATACAGGACGACCCCGTGACCTCCAGCATTTTCTGGCACGACTACGAAACCACCGGCATCAACCCGCGCTGCGACCGCCCGCTGCAGGTGGCCGGCGTGCGCACCGACTTCGACCTCAACGAAATCGATGAGCCGATCAGCCTTTATTGCCGGCCCTCCGACGATATCCTGCCGCACCCGGCCGCCTGCCTGGTGACCGGCATCACTCCGCAACTGCTGGCCGAGCAGGGCCTGTGCGAAGCCGAGTTCATGACCCGGGTGCATGCGCAACTGGCGCAACCCGGTACCTGCGGGGCCGGCTACAACACCCTGCGCTTCGACGACGAGGTGACCCGCTACAGCCTGTACCGCAACTTTTTCGACCCTTACGCGCGCGAGTGGCAGGGCGGCAACAGCCGCTGGGACCTGATCGACATCGTGCGCACGGCCTATGCCTTGCGCCCGGACGGTATCGAATGGCCGCAACAGGACGGGCGCACCAGCCTGCGCCTGGAGCTGCTGAGCAAGGCCAATGGCATCGACCATGGGCATGCCCACGAAGCGCTTTCCGATGTGCGGGCAACCATTGCCCTGGCCCGCCTGATCCGGCAGAAGCAGCCCAGGTTGTATGACTGGCTGTTCCAGTTGCGCAGCAAGCATAAAGTGATGGAACAGATCCGCCTGTTACAGCCAATGGTGCATATATCCGGGCGTTTTTCCGCGGCACGCAATTACCTGGGTGTCGTATTGCCATTAGCCTGGCACCCGGTAAATCGCAATGCATTGATTGTCTGCGACCTGCATCAGGAAACCCTGCCATTAGTAAGGGAAACTGCTGAAGTTCTGCGCCAGCGCTTGTATACCCGCCATGATCAACTGGCCGAGGGTGAATTGCCGGTGCCGCTGAAACTGGTGCAGATCAATCGTTGCCCGGTACTGGCGCCACTGTCGGTATTGCGCCCAGCCGATCAACAACGGTTGGGTCTGGACTTGACGTTGTTACAAGTGCGCGGCGAAGAACTGGCCAGGCAACAGGCGCATTGGCAAGACAAGCTGGAACACATCTATGGCAAGGAAGACTTTGCCCCGAGTGAAGACCCGGAACAACAGTTGTATGACGGTTTTCTTGGCGAGCGTGACCGCCGCTTGTGCGAGCAAGTTCGTGCGCTGGAGCCGGCGCAATTGGGCCGTGGCCACTGGATGTTCGATGACCTGCGTCTGCCGGAATTGTTATTCCGCTACCGCGCGCGCAACTTTCCCGAGACCTTGAATAGCGAAGAGCGGCAACGCTGGTTCGGCTTCTGTCAGCAACGCCTGAGCGACCCCCGCTGGGGCGCACCGAACACGCTGGGTGACTTCGAACAGGCGCGGCAGCTGGCCTGGGACGGCGCCGACGAGGCGGGGCGCGGGGTGCTGGACGCCTGGCAGGCGCATGCCCGGCAATTGCAGGCGCAATTCGCCATCGCTTGAGTGCTGCGGAAAAACCGAAAAACAAAAACGCCGGCGATAGGCCGGCGTTTTCGTTGGGCTTGCAAACAGGCGTATGCGGACAAATCAGTCCAGCAGGGTCGCCCAGCTTTCAACCACATCGCCACCCCACTTGGCTTTCCACTCTTTCAGGGTCTTGTGGTTGCCGCCTTTGGTTTCGATCACTTCATTGTTGTGCGGGTTCTTGTATTGCTTGACCTTGCGCGCACGCTTGGTGGCGGCAGGTTTCAGCGCGCCACGCGGTGCCTTGCTCAGTTTCGACTCTGGGTCGAGCAGGGCAATCACGTCGCGCAGCGACTTGGAGTACTCGCCCATCAGGGTGCGCAGTTTGCCTTCGAACTCCAGTTCTTTCTTCAGCTTGTCATCCTGGGACAGGTTGGCCAGGCGGGCTTGAAGTTCCTTGATGGCTTCTTCGGTAGCGCGGTACTCGTTGATCAGGGACATGGAGTGTTCCTTAATGCGTGTTCAGAAATGTGTGGGGCAATAATAGACAGGCGATACTCGCAAGTAAACATAGTATTGGCCAATTAACTGTTAATTAAGCTGTGACAACATTTCTCAGGTGAACAAAAATTTACAATTACCCCTGAATTTTGTCATGTCTGTCAGCGCATGCCGACGCTGCATCTGTTCGCCTGCACAGCCCCCGACCCTGCGATCAATACTGCGTTTTTCCTGGCGGGCCGCTAGAATGGGCGCCTTTGCGAAGTTCTGGAGTCTCATTCATGCGCACCTATCGTCTGGTGATCGCCTGCCCCGACCGTGTTGGCATCGTGGCGAAAGTCAGTAATTTCCTGGCCTTGTACAATGGCTGGATCAACGAGGCCAGCCACCACTCCGATGAGCAGAGCGGTTGGTTCTTCATGCGCCATGAAATCCGCGCCGAATCGCTGCCGTTCGGTATCGAAGCTTTCCGCGAGGCGTTTGCGCCGATCGCCGAAGAGTTCTCCATGACCTGGCGCATTACCGACTCGGCGCAGAAAAAGCGCGTGGTGCTGATGGCCAGCCGCGAGTCGCACTGCCTGGCTGACCTGCTGCACCGCTGGCACACCGATGAGCTGGACTGCGATATCCCGTGCGTGATCTCCAACCACAACGACCTGCGCAGCATGGTCGAGTGGCACGGTATCCCGTTCTTCCATGTCCCGGTGGACCCGAAAGACAAGGCTCCGGCCTTTGCCGAAGTGTCGCGCCTGGTCCAGGAGCACGCCGCCGATGTTGTGGTACTGGCCCGCTACATGCAGATTCTGCCGCCGCAACTGTGCCAGGACTATGCCGAGAAGGTGATCAACATCCACCACAGCTTCCTGCCGTCGTTCGTCGGTGCCAAGCCTTACCATCAGGCCGCCCTGCGTGGCGTGAAGCTGATTGGCGCGACCTGCCACTACGTGACCGAAGAGCTCGACGCCGGCCCGATCATCGAACAGGATGTGGTGCGTGTCAGCCATGCTGACAGTATCGACGACATGGTCCGCTTCGGCCGTGATGTGGAAAAGATGGTGCTGGCCCGAGGCCTGCGTTATCACCTGGAAGACCGGGTGCTGGTGCATGGCAACAAGACTGTGGTGTTCGACTGACAGGGTCGGGTTGCCTGTGAGATCTTGGGGCTGCTGCGCAGCCCTTTCGCGACACAAGGCGCCCCCGGCAATCTTGAGGGATACGCAATGGCCAAGACCCGCAACAACCCCACCGCCTCACCCCCACCCACCCTCGGCGAAGGCTGCCTGGCCCGCTACGATCCCGAAGCCCTGGCCGACACCGACGGCACCGACTTCCCCGGCGCCGCCGAACTCTGGCAGCAGCTCAACCCGCCTGACGCCGCCAGCGCTCCAGCAACGGCCGCCCCAGCAGGCAAACGAACACCGGCCCACCCGCCAGCAGATAAAAGTAATAAGTGACCGCCCGCCATATCAGGATCGCCGCCGCCGCGGTCGAACTGCCCACCAGCGGCGTCAGCAGGCTGGCCGAGGTCAGTTCGGCGGCACCGGCACCGCCAGGCAGCAGGCTGAACTGGCCGGCACTGAGCGAGAGCATCTGCACCAGAAAACTGGGGATCCACGCCAGGTCCACGCCCAGGCCGCGCAGTACCAGATACAGCACGCTGTAACGCAGGCCCCAGTGCGCGCAGGTCAGGGTGAACACGAGCGTCAGCGTGCGCTTGGGCAGGCGCCAGGTCTGCGCCAGGGCGTCGATGAAGTGCAGCAGTTTGCGCGCCCAGCGGCGTCGGCGTTGTCGGCCGATACCCAAACGGCGCAGCAACCTGCCGTTCAGCCGCATCACCGTGCGCCGGTAGCGCAACAGGCCGATCACCGCGGTCAGTGCCGTGCACAGCAGCAACGCACTGCCCAGCAACATGCTCTCCTGGCTGCGCCCCAGGCTATGGAACAGCGCATAGCCGGCAATCGCCAGCATCGCGCAGAAAAAGAACAGCAGATCGTTCAGCTGATCCATGGCGAACACCGCGCCGCTGCGTGCCGGGCCGATGCGATCGCGGGCCAGCAACGCCATCAGGGTCAGAGGGCCGCCGCTGCCGCCGGGGGTGGTGCAGATGGCGAATTCGGTGGCCATGACCACGCCCAGGCTGCGCAAGTGCCCCAGTCGGCTACCTTGCTGGCCGAGCAGCAGGCGCAGGCGAATGGCGTTGATGACCCAGCACAGCAGGATCATCCCCAGCAGGGTCAACCACAGCCCGGGGGCGAAGCGCTGCAGCCTCGGCAGCAGTTCGCTGCCACCGAGCAGTGCGGGTACCAGCAGCGCGCCGAGCAGGGCCAGGCCCAGCCAGGCCAGGCGGTTCATGGGCTGGCCTGGCGGTCCAGCCAGGTCGACTTGGTCAGCGGTTCGCGGCCCTGCGCCAGCAGCGTGCGCAGGGTGTTCAGCCAATAATCGCGGGATGTGCGATGGCGCATGTCGACCGGGTGCAGGCCAAGGCGCAGGGTTTCAACGTTGCGCCAGCGCCGGCATTGCCAGTCGCAGAGCACCCGCGACAGACCGCGGCGCCAGGCGCTGCGGGCACTCCACACCAGCCCTGGGGCGTCGAACGGGGTGAAATCCGGCAAGCGATACAAGTGCTGCGGCGTGCTGGTATAGCGCAATGGCAGACGGCGCAGGGCCTGGCGGGTGCCTTCGCTCATCAGCCAGGCCGGCGCGACGAAGCCGGCCACCGGCCAGCCCTGGCGGTCGAACAGGGCCAGGCCGTCTTCCAGGCGTTGCAGGGCCTGTTGCTGGTCCAGGGCGTAGAACTCGCCTTCATGGGTGTAGATGCGGCGCATGAAGAAGTCACCGGGCGTGCGCGGTGGTGGGCTGTCGTCGGCATGGTAATAGCCATGCAAGGCCAATTCGTCACCCTGGGCCAGACGCCGTTCCAGCAGGCGGCAGAATGCCGGTGAGTGTTGCAGCGGGTTGCGCTGGTGAAAGTCCGGCACCACCAGCCAGGTCATGGGCACGCCGCCGATGGCATCGATGGCCTGCACGAAGGGCTGGTAGTCGGGCCAGGTCTCCGGCGCGACGTCGTGCAGCACCAGCATCAGGCTACGCGAGGGCGGCAGCGGCTCAACCATGGGCGCGCACCTGCGGCTGGTGGCCAAGCACGGCCTGGTAGTGCTGCAGCAGGCCGGCAACCACGTTGTCCCACGAATAGTGCTGTTCGGCATGCCGACGTGCCTGTGCCCCGAGTTTGCGCACGCCGGCTTCGAACGCTTCGTGGACTGCTGTCGCCATGGCCCGGCTATCGTTGGGCCGGCACAGGCGCCCGCACTGTTCGTTGACGATTTCGCCGAAGGCACCGGCGCGCACGGCCACTACCGGTGTGGCGCTGGCCATCGCTTCGAGAAGGACCAGGCCGAAGGTTTCCTGATCGCCGGCATGCAGCAGCAGGTCGGCACTGGCCATCAGCCGGGCGACTTCCGGCGCCGGGCAGAAGTGATTGATCACCGTGACGTTGGCCGGCACGTTGGCCGGCATGTTCGAACCCACCAGCAACAGATGATAGGGGCGGCCCAGGTGCTGCATGCATTCGAGCAGTACCGGCAGGTTCTTTTCCCGCGAGCCACGGCCGGCATAGATCAGCAGGCGGCTGGTGTCGGCAATGCCCAGCTCGGCACGCAAGTGCGGGTCGCGGCGGCTGGGGTGGAAGGTGGCCAGGTCCACCCCCAGGCGTTGCACGTGCACATCCTGCACGCCCAGCCGGCGCAGTTTGTCGGCCATGACCTGGCTGGGCGCCAGGACCCGGTCGAAATTGCCGTACAGCTTGCTGACATAGGCTTCGACATTGGGCGTGAACCAGTTGCCCATGCGGTTGCTGACCAGCAGCGGCAGGTCGGAATGGTAGAAGCCGATGACCGGCACATCCAGCTTGCGCCGCGCTTCCAGCGCTGCCCAGGCGGTCAGGTAGGGGTCGCCGACTTCGATCAGGTCGGGTTTCAGCCGGCGCAGCACGTTGCACCACGGGGCCAGGCGCACCGGGAAGCGGTAGCCATTGCCGAACGGCAGTGGCGGTGCGGGCACCTGATAGATGCCATCGGCGTGCTGCGCGCTGGCGCCGGGTATCAGCAGGCTGTGGCGGACGCCCTGGATGGCGTCGAGACGGTGGTGTTTGGCATCAAGATAGGTACGTACGCCGCCGCTGGCGGGGGCATAGAACATGGTGATGTCGGCGATGTGCACGATCAGCATCCCTCCGGGATCGTCTTCGGGTCTGTCATCCGGCAGTAACGGGCCGGCGATGACGCGCCTTAAAGTTGACCTTTCAGAAGGATAGTTTGTTCGATCGGGGTTGGGCGGGGCGGGGAGCGGTGTGAGCGCCTTCGCGGGCTTGGATCAGATACGGAAGCTGCCCACCAGCTGCTTCAGGCGGCCGGCCTGCTGTTCCAGGTCGGAGCATGCACGCAGGGTGGCCTGCAGGTTTTCCACGCCTTCCTGGTTGAGCATGTTGATCTCGTTGATGTCCATGTTGATCGCCTCGACCACGGCGGTCTGCTCTTCGGTGGCGGTGGCCACCGACTGGTTCATGCCGTCGATCTCGCCGATGCGCACGGTCACGCTGTCCAGCCGCTCACCGGCCTGGTTGGCAATCTGCATGCTGTCCTGGCTGTGGCGTTGGCTCTGGTCCATGGTCTCGACCGACTCGCGGGCACCGACCTGCAGTTCTTCGATCATGGTCTGCACCTGCTGCGCCGACTCCTGGGTGCGGTGCGCCAGGTTGCGTACTTCATCGGCGACCACGGCAAACCCGCGCCCGGCTTCACCGGCACGCGCCGCTTCGATGGCCGCGTTCAGCGCCAGCAGGTTGGTCTGCTGGGAAATGCTGGTGATCACCTCGAGGATCTGGCCGATGTTGACGGTCTTGCTGTTCAACGTCTCGATGTGCGCGCTGGAGGTGACGATCAGGTCGGACAGGCGGTTCATCGCGGCGATGTTGCGCTCTACTACCTGCTGCCCTTCTTCGGCCAGCAGGCGCGCCGAGCTGGCGTGCTGCGAAGCCTGAGCGGCGTTGCCGGCGATTTCCTGCGCGGCGGCGCCCAGCTCATTGATGGCGGCGGCGACGCTATTGGTGCGGTTGGACTGCTCGTCGGAGTTGGTCATCGACGAGTTCGAGGCGCTGATCACTCGCAGGGCCACTTCGTTGACCTGTTCGGTTGCCGAAGACACTTCGCGGATCGAGCTGTGGATACGCTCGACGAAACGGTTGAAGGCGCTGCCCAGGATGCCGAATTCGTCGTGGTTGTGGATGCGCAGGCGCTTGGTCAGGTCGCCTTCGCCCTGGGCGATGTCTTCCATGGCGCGGGTCATGGTGTGCAGTGGCTGCATCAGCGCGCGGATCAGCAGGCCGAGCAGGGCGATGATGATCACCACCGCCACCAGCGTAGCGATCACCGCCGAGGTGCGGAACGTGCTGAGCATCGAGAAGGCCTTGTCCTTGTCCACCGACAGGCCGATGTACCAGTTGGCCGACGGCAGGCCGGTGATCGGGGTGAAAGTCAGCAGGCGGGTCTGGCCGTCGCTCTGCACTTCGGTCAGATCACCGGTCAGTTTCGGCGTGTGCTGCGGGAACAGGTCCGACAGCGACTTCATCACCAGGTCCTTGTCCGGGTGCACCAGGATCTTGCCCTGGTCGTTGACCAGGAAGGCGTAGCCCATGCCGCCGAAGTTCAGCGAGTTGATGATCTGCACCAGGCCGTCCAGGGCAAGGTCGCCACCGACCACGCCGACACCGCCGGAAATCTTGTCGATGATGCCGATGACCATCTTGTTGGTGGCCATGTCGATGTACGGCTCGGTCAGGATCGCGCCGGCGGCGTTCATGCCGTCCTTGTACCAGGGGCGGGTGCGTGGGTCGTAGCCGTCGGGCATCTTGGTGTCCGGGCGCACGCTGAAGCCGCCGTCGACCTTGCCCGCGTAGACCGTGAGAAAACTGGAGGTCAGGGCATTCTGGCCCAGCAAGGTGTTGGTATTGGCCGGGTCCTGGGCAATGTTCTGGGCCAGGTTTTCCACCAGTTTGATGCGGCCTTCGAACAGGTTGCGAATGTTGGTCGAAGTGGAAGTGCCCATTTCAGCCAGATAGTTCTCCAGGTCCTCGCGGATCGCATTACGCTGGAGGTAATCGTTGTAAAGCGTGAACAGGCTGAAGGCGAGAATCACGATCAGGGAAGCGGCAAGAAGAATCTTGTGGCTGAAACGAAGGCTTTTGTTCATGGCGTAATCGGTTCCGCTAAGGTGTTATATCAGGCGTTTGCACGCGTAGCGTCGCAAAGCAGTGCAACATCCCGAAAAGTCCCTTTTCGGTTGTCCCTCTCTATTAAGGCGAATATCACCCACAGCTATCGGCCGAATTCAGCTAAAGCTTGAGCAGAGGATTAAAGAGATGTCGGAATTTTCGACAATCGTTGTAGGCGCAGGCCCCGATGGTCAGCCAGTCGGGCAAGCGATGAAGTTGGCCAACCGCCATGGCCTGGTAGCGGGCGCGACGGGTACTGGCAAGACCGTCACCCTGCAGCATCTGGCGGAGGCGTTCAGTAACGCCGGGGTGGCGGTGTTCGCCGCCGATGTCAAAGGCGACCTGTGCGGCCTGGGCGCTGCCGCTGTGCCGCAGGGCAAGGTGGCCGAGCGCATTGCCGGCATGCCCTGGCTGGGGCACAGGCCCCAGGCTTACCCGCTGAGCCTGTGGGACATCGCCGGGCAGTCCGGCCACCCGCTGCGCACCACCCTCAGCGAAATGGGGCCGCTGTTGCTGGGCAACCTGCTGGAGCTGAGCGACAGCCAGCAGGCGGCGCTGTACGCCGCATTCAAGGTGGCCGACCGTGAAGGCCTGCTGCTGCTCGACCTCAAGGACCTCAAGGCGCTGCTCGCACACCTGAAGGACAACCCGCAGTTGCTCGGCGAAGACAGCGCGCTGATGACCACGGCCTCCACCCAGGCGTTGTTGCGCCGCCTGGCAACCCTGGAGCAACAGGGCGCCGAGGCACTGTTCGGTGAGCCTGCATTGCAGCTCGAGGACTTGCTGCGGCCCGACCCGGATGGCCGTGGGCGTATCCATCTGCTGGATGCCAGCCGCCTGGTGCATGAAGCGCCCAAGGTCTATGCGACCTTCCTGTTGTGGCTGCTGGCCGAGTTGTTCGAGCAGCTGCCCGAGCGTGGCGATGCCGACAAGCCGGTGCTGGCATTGTTCTTCGATGAGGCGCACCTGCTGTTCAACGATACCCCCAAGGCGTTGCAGGACCGCCTGGAGCAGGTGGTGCGGCTGATTCGCTCGAAGGGCGTGGGGGTGTACTTCGTCACCCAGTCGCCGGGCGACTTGCCGGATGCGGTGCTGGCCCAGCTGGGCCTGCGCATCCAGCATGGCCTGCGGGCGTTCACCGCCAAGGAGCAGAAGTCGCTGCGCGCGGTGGCCGATGGCTTCCGTCCCAACCCGGCGTTCGACACCCTCACGGTGCTGACCGAGCTGGGGATTGGTGAGGCACTGGTGGGGACGCTGGAAGAAAAAGGCACGCCGGCAATGGTGCAGCGGGTACTGATTGCCCCGCCGCAGTCACGTATCGGGCCATTGAGCGCGGCTGAGCGCAGCGCGCTGATTACCGGTTCGCCGTTGGCCGGGCGTTACGACAAGCCGGTGGACCGTGAGTCGGCCTATGAAATGCTGACCCGACGCAAGGGCGAACCGGTCGAGCCGGTCCCGCAGCCGAAGGCGGACGAGGACAGCTTTGCCGACAAGGCAGGGGAGTTTTTGCAGAGTGCGGCGGGGCAGGCGATCAAGTCGGCGGTGCGTCAGGCAGCCAACCAGTTGGGGCGGCAGTTGGTGCGTGGGTTGATGGGGTCATTGTTGGGAGGCAAGAAAAGGTAGTTTGCCTGTGCCGGCCTCTTCGCGGGTAAACCCGCTCCCACAGGGATATCACAAGCCTGAGGCCTGTGTTGTACCTGTGGGAGCGGGTTTACCCGCGAAGGGGGCGGTGCAGGAAAAACACCCATGAAAAAGGCGCCTGCGAGGGCGCCTTCTTCTATTGCGGTGTCACTCAGCCAATGGCTTTCGACGCCAGCCAGAACAGGCCGGCCGCCAGGCTCATCGAGGCCGGCAGGGTCAGTACCCAGGCCAGCAGGATGGTCTTCACCGTGCCACCTTGCAGGCCGCTCTTGTTGGCGACCATGGTACCGGCCACGCCGGACGACAGCACGTGGGTGGTCGATACCGGCAGGGCGAACACGTTGGCCATGCCGATGGCGCAGGCTGCGGTAATCTGCGCCGACATGCCCTGGGCATAGGTCATGCCCTGTTTGCCGATCTTCTCGCCAACCGTCAGCACCACGCGCTTCCAGCCGACCATGGTGCCCAGGCCCAGGGCCAGGGCGACGGCCACGATCACCCAGAACGGGGCGTATTCGGTAGTGGCGGTCAGGTCTTTGCGCAGTTTTTCCAGGTCGGCCTTTTCACGGGCTTCCAGGCCGGGCAGTTTGCCGACTTTCTTCGCCGTGTCGTCCAGGCACAGCAGGTAGCGGCGTACTTCGACGCGCTTTTCCGCATCCAGGCTGTGGTAGTCGGTCACGCCCTGCAGCGACGACTGCAAGGCGGCAATGGTCGGCTCGGTCTGCTGCGGGTTGCAGCTGAACTTCTCCGGCAGGTCGCTGGACTTGGCCTTGCCCAGCGCCAGGAACTCGCCCAGGGTGGCGGCGTTGCGCTGGTAGAACTGGCTCATGTGCAAGGTGGCGTCGCGGGTACGCTCGATCTGGTAGGTGGTGCTGTTCAGGTCGAGGACGAACTTGGCCGGGACGATACCGATCAGCACCAGCATGATCAGGCCAATGCCTTTCTGGCCGTCATTGGAGCCGTGCACGAAGCTCACGCCCATGGCCGAAACCACCAGTACCAGGCGGTTCCAGAACGGCGGGTGCTTCTTGTCGTCGAGCTTGCGGCGCTGTTCGGGGGTCTTGTGCATCTTCGACAGCGGGCGCCACCACTTCAGGCCAATCAGCACCAGCGCTGCGACGGCGAAGCCGGCCATGGGCGAGACCACCAGCGACATGGCGATGTCGATCGCCTTCTGCCAGTTGACGCCTTCCCCCAGCGGGATGTCGTTGATCAGGGCATTGGCCAGGCCGACGCCGAGAATGGAGCCGATCAGCGTGTGCGAGCTGGAGGCGGGGATGCCGAAGTACCAGGTACCCAGGTTCCAGGCGATGGCCGCGGCCAGCAGCGAGAAGACCATGGCCAGGCCGTGTCCGGTGTTCACATTGATCAGCAGCTCTACCGGCAGCAGGTGGACGATGGCGTAGGCCACCCCCACACCGCCGAGCAGAACGCCAAGGAAGTTGAACACGCCGGAGAAGAACACGGCGAGGTGCGGCGGCATGGCTTTGGTATAGATGACGGTGGCTACCGCGTTGGCGGTGTCATGAAAGCCATTGATGAACTCGAAGGCGAGCACGAAGGTCAAGGCGAGCAGCAGGCTCACCAATACCCAGGCATCCAGTCCGCTGAATAAATCGATCATGAAGGTTGTCTGGCGGTCATAGGGGGGCGCGATTATGCCAGAAAACCTCGGCAATCGATGCATCTGCTACAGACCGATGGCACCTTTCCTGGCGCAAGCGGGCTGGGCATGACGAAGCGCTTGGGTAGCAAACTGCCCGCTAAAAAGCGCGAACACCGACGTAAACCGGGTAAAATTCGGTGAAAAATCCGACTCGCCAGTTTTCAAACAGATGTATGAAATTTGTGTAATTCCATTTCATCATCGGCCTGGCAGTAAAGATCGACCACGCCCGGGCTGGCCGGGCGACGACGCGCTGGCGTGGCCCCGGGTCAGGGATTGTCGCTGCGCAGTTCCTTTTCAATGCGTTCCAGTTCCTGGCTGAAGGCCTGGTCGCGCACGCTGGCACGCTTGCGCCAAGGTTTGCGTTCCGGATCCGGTTGGGCGGCATAAGTGGTGACTTCGCCACCGTAAACATCCTTGTAACGTTCAGCCTGGCGCTCGAGTTCCGCGCGCAGTTCATCTTTCGTCACAGTAGTACCTGAATAAGTTTGGTGACCGTTGTTATGCGTTGTGCAACGCACACGCCTTGCTGGCCGCAACGGCTCTATACAGCGAAGGGTTCCGTTAACAGCATCGTCGGGGCCTGCGGAATCGATTATAGCAATCGATATTTCGCCGAACATGCTTATTTACCCAACCCTGACATCAGTTGATGCAAGTTGGGAGGCGTCCGACATCAGACTGGCGCTTTCGTACAAGTTCGAGAGGCAATACGGATAAAAGTTCGCTGCGGTGCAGTAGCGCGAGCGTTGGATGAACCTGTAATGAAAAACGGCCTCGCCAAAAGGCGAGGCCGTTGCCTGGGACTTCTACGGTGGGTACCTGACCAGTCTCTCCAAAGAAGCCACAAGTGGCAGGGGAAAGGTATAAGCAAACGTGTCAGCGGTCAATTGCGATTATCGGCCGTTTGTTCGATAATCGCACGAGTGGGCGTTTTTTTTTGAGGTATGCGATGAGCGACGAAACCCAGGCCAACGATTCCGTCAATCCAGAGCCGGCCAACCCCGAGGCGGCGCGATCTGCTTCGGCAGCGCTGGCGCCACCGATCGTGGCGTCCCCGGCCAAGCGTATCCAGGCCTTTACCGGCGACCCGGACTTCATGACCTCGCTGGCGCGAGGGCTGGCGGTGATCCAGGCCTTCCAGGAGCGCAAGCGCCACCTGACCATCGCCCAGATCAGCCACCGCACCGAAATCCCCCGGGCAGCAGTGCGCCGTTGCCTGCATACGCTGATGAAACTGGGGTACGCCACCACCGACGGGCGCACCTATTCGCTATTGCCCAAAGTACTGACGCTGGGGCATGCGTACCTGTCGTCGACGCCGCTGGCAATTTCTGCCCAGCCTTACCTGGACCGCATCAGCGACCAGCTGCACGAGGCGGCCAACATGGCCACGCTCGAAGGTGACGACATTCTCTATATAGCGCGCTCGGCCACCGTGGAGCGGCTGATCTCGGTCGACCTGTCGGTGGGTGGGCGCCTGCCGGCCTATTGCACATCGATGGGGCGCATTCTGCTGGCGGCCATGGATGACACCAGCCTGCGCGAATACCTGGACCGTGCCGACCTGAAGGCGCGCACCAGCCGGACCCTGCATGACCCCGAGTCGCTGTTCGCCTGTATCCAGCAAGTACGCGCGCAAGGCTGGTGCGTGGTGGACCAGGAGCTGGAACAGGGGCTGCGCTCGATTGCGGTGCCGGTGTATGACGCATCCGGGCAGGTGCTGGCGGCGTTGAATGTGAGCACCCATGTCGGGCGGGTGACACGCAGCGAGCTGGAGCAGCGGTTCTTGCCAATACTGTTGGCCGCCAGCCGCGACCTTTGCCATCAGTTATTTGGCTGAGCCCGCTGGGGGCCGCGTTTGGGCCCCAAACCCCCCCCCCCCGGGCCCCCCCCGGGGGCAAGGGGCCGGGGGGGGGGGGGGGTGCCGCCCAGGGGGGGGCAAACCCCCCCCCGGGGATATTTTAAAA
>NZ_PUQD01000030.1 GCF_003331055.1 Pseudomonas sp. AFG_SD02_1510_Pfu_092
CTGCCCCGGCCCGCCCGCTTTAGACCAATGGTGCACAAGGCTCTTGGTCGAGATGTTCAAGCTCTTCTTCAACCGCTCATAGTTCCCAAGGTTCAGCTGTTTGTTAAGGAATGCCGCTTTCAGCTGCCCATCCAGTTGTTGCAGCAACTGGCGGCGTTCGGCGAAGAAGCTCGGGCTGTTCAGATGGCCATGGCGCATGAATTCTCGCTGGTGCAGGTGCTCGATACTGGTCAGGGTATTACCGACCTGTTTCAAACCTTGATCGAGCATGTCCTTGCCCACGCCCATGGACTGACTGGCATCGCTGAGCAGGCCGGCGATTTCGGCCTGGTGCTGCATCATGAAATCCGCTTCGGCGAAATCCAGTACCTCCAGCGCGCGACGGGTGTGCTGCGCTGCAGCCATCAGCTGGCCTTCCTCGCGGGTGCAGGCATCAACGTTGTCAGGATTACCGAGAACGAAGATTTCCCCGGCCTTGAAGCCTTGTTCGAATGTGGGGTTGAGCCGCTGCAACCGTGAGATGGGCAGCGTCGCGTCATGCTCGGCCAATTCCAGCAGCACTTGCGCGAACGACATGCGCCGCGGCACTACGTAGAACCCAGGCTCCAAGGTACCGGGCAGCGCACCTATCAGGGGCTGGGAGAAAGGCTTGGGGTAGACGGCGGCAGATGGCTCGGCAGCGCCGACAGTGGCAAGCCCTGCGGTGGAGTGCCTTGATGGCGGTGCGTCGCCAAGCGGTGCGACAACCCGATTGCTGCCCGGCGAACAGCCACAGGCAACCAGCGCGCCATCCATGGCGACCCGCCGACCATCGGAAATGCACCACTCCAGCCCTTCGGCAACGACGCCTTCCTGCCCACAAAGTGGGCATGCCGTGGTGGGGTCTCCCTCGCGAAGTACCATCCGACCTTCGTCAAGGTACCCAGCCCCTGTCGCAATACAAACTGCACCCGTGGTGGTGAGATCACCATCTACTGCCTGCCCTTTTCCGGCGAGATTGGCACGCATCTACAAGCTCCCTGTACACGGTTCAGATAGGGAAACCTAACATCTATAGGGAGGCTTCGCGCGCAAACAACCAAAAAGCAGAAGTTTCCTACAGGCTAGTCCTACTTATCAAAACGGGAAGCAATCCTGAATTAGCAGAGAGCAAACAAGAAACCCTGCACTTCAAGTATTTCCTTACGTACTTACGATTATCTGGGCGCTACTCCCGTTCTGATAGTAAAATCAGAGTATAAGCAACCACCATCCAAACACAGCCAAGCAGAGTCAACCACGTAGCCAGCGCCAATTTTAATTTCAACCCCGGTGGAAAACGTTTCAGCTCATCAAAATCTAACGCTCCTCTACTTAATGCCAGCCGAGGAAATGTTATCAGCCCAGCAATCATACAAATCAACATCCAACGCCGCCTAAAACTTCCTCTACCCCACAACTGCTTCATGGATTGAAGGTAGGGGTTGCTCTGTATAGCGGAGCATGCGATATCGTAATCTTTCTTCAGCACAACACAGGCAAAAATCGCCGGACCAGGCAATCCAATGATGAATGGACCGAGCACCAATATTAACTTCGCTGAAATCGCCCACTCGTTGATGTCTATCATTGGTAGCCTCATAGATAAATTTTTCAGTTCATTCACCTATCTTCTCGCCTAGGATTCCACCTGCAAGCGGCCCTCCGCCTACGAGCACAACACCACGACCTGGAAAGTTTTAAATAATCAGATATATTACAAGCGCCCAAAGCATCGAAATGAAATTCAGCCATAGCGCCACAACCATCTTCCGCCTTAAGTACAGCGGGAAGTTTTTAATCTCAACCTCATCAACCCAACCCATATATAGATACCACTTGGGGAACGTTACCAAAGCGCTCACCGTGGCCAGCAGCAGATAACGAGATCTTAGGCTTCCATCGCCCCAAACGGATTTCATTTTTTCCAGATAGGGGTTGCTTTTGATCGCTGACAAAGCGACTGTAAAATCTCGAGAGGTTGCAATTTGCACATTAATTGCAAGACTTAAGAAACCAGGAAAAAATGGAAAAAGCAGGAGCGCTAGCTTGACTAGAACTGGCCAACTGTCGAAGTCAATCATCGGTCGCCTCATAAAGCATCTCTCCGGCTTTCTCTCCGAAGACACCGAGGCCAATAGATCCTGCCGCTGAACTAGCGCCAACGATGACAATTCCGCATACCGCCCCCCCGAATCCACCACTACCGATCCCGATAGCGCCGCATAGTGCGCCTGCAACAGTCCCTCCACTCCAGACGCCAAACATACCGCCCCCCAAGCTTCCAGCGAAGCTGCCCGTCTCGGTGAAACGAACCTTCTTACAAGCGCCAGTTTCACCGGCACGACATACCTCCTCTACCTTCAAGTATGACGAAGCCCCACCCAACCCAATTGCAGCATACCCACCATAATTAAGGTACTTACCAAGCCGAGCCACCTTGTCCAGATGCGTCGCATACCCCGGTATCTGCCCCGGCCCGCCCGCTTTAGACCAATGGTGCACAAGGCTCTTGGTCGAGATGTTCAAGCTCTTCTTCAACCGCTCATAGTTCCCAAGGTTCAGCTGTTTGTTAAGGAATGCCGCTTTCAGCTGCCCATCCAGTTGTTGCAGCAACTGGCGGCGTTCGGCGAAGAAGCTCGGGCTGTTCAGATGGCCATGGCGCATGAATTCTCGCTGGTGCAGGTGCTCGATACTGGTCAGGGTATTACCGACCTGTTTCAAACCTTGATCGAGCATGTCCTTGCCCACGCCCATGGACTGACTGGCATCGCTGAGCAGGCCGGCGATTTCGGCCTGGTGCTGCATCATGAAATCCGCTTCGGCGAAATCCAGTACCTCCAGCGCGCGACGGGTGTGCTGCGCTGCAGCCATCAGCTGGCCTTCCTCGCGGGTGCAGGCATCAACGTTGTCAGGATTACCGAGAACGAAGATTTCCCCGGCCTTGAAGCCTTGTTCGAATGTGGGGTTGAGCCGCTGCAACCGTGAGATGGGCAGCGTCGCGTCATGCTCGGCCAATTCCAGCAGCACTTGCGCGAACGACATGCGCCGCGGCACTACGTAGAACCCAGGCTCCAAGGTACCGGGCAGCGCACCTATCAGGGGCTGGGAGAAAGGCTTGGGGTAGACGGCGGCGGATGGCTCGGCAACGCCGGCAGTGGCAAGCCCTGCGGTGGAGTGCCTTGATGGCGGTGCGTCGCCAAGCGGTGCGACAACCCGATTGCTGCCCGGCGAACAGCCACAGGCAACCAGCGCGCCATCCATGGCGACCCGCCGACCATCGGAAATGCACCACTCCAGCCCTTCGGCCACGACGCCTTCCTGCCCACAAAGTGGGCATGCCGTGGTGGGGTCTCCCTCGCGAAGTACCATCCGGCCTTCGTCAAGGTACCCAGCCCCTGTCGCGATACAAACTGCACCCGTGGTGGTGAGATCACCATCTACTGCCTGGCCTTTTCCGGCGAGATTGGCACGCATCCACAAACTCCCTGTACATGGTTTCGGTATGGAAACCTAACATCCACAGGGCGTCTTCAAGTGCAGCAGCGCGAAATTCGGAAGTTTCCTACGAGCTAGCCGCGCTAGCAGTTTCGTCGGATTTGCAGGAAGGAAAGAGCCGCCGGTTAACGTCGGCTCGTACAGTCCAGCACTATCTGGCCAGCCAGTTATCGACTTCATCGGCGCCGTATTCGGCCTTCCATGCCTTCAGCTTCGTATGGTTGCCGCCTTTGGTTTCAACCACTTCGCCAGTGTGCGGGTTCTTGTACTGTTTGACCTGGCGCGCGCGGCGCTGGGCTTTGGGCGCAACAGCAGGCTGAGCCGGGCGGCGGGTGGCTTGCGGGTCGAGCAGGTCGATGATGTCGCGCAGGCTGAACTGGTACTTGGCCAACAGGTTGCGCAGTTTGGTTTCGAATTCGATTTCTTTCTGCAGTTCGGGGCTGCCTTTCATGGCTTCCAGCTCAGCAAGTTGAGCAGCCAGTTTCTGTTCGAGCTGACGGAATTCTGCGAGACGGGACATGCGGGATACCTTCGTTAGGACTGCCTGGGTTGTCGAACGTGTCAACGGCTTAGTGCTGCTGGTTCGGGGTTTAGTTCCAGTTCATTTCCCGACAATACCGCCCGTCCCTTGCAGTAAGAGTTGTGCCGCGGCTGACGGTCTTCTGCCCACATGCCACGGAGACCGAATACATGAAGTTCACAAGTTGCTGCCTCTGCCTTGCATTCGCCAGTGTCGCTCTGTCGGGCTGCTCGACAGCGCGAACGGCGTCGCCTGTCGAAGCCCCCGGCGGCGCCGAAACAGGCACCACGCAACTGCTCGAGGCAGGCGCGGCGGTGTTGCAGGACAAACCGCCAATCGACGCGCTCAACGCCTACCTGGACGGTTTTCATTTCTACAACGGCCACCCCGACATACAAATGGAAGCCCACCATTACTGCGCCATCCTGAACCAGGACGTCATTCAGTGCGTGATCTATGACGGCAGTACGCGCGGCGCCAAGATAATGGGCATCGAGTACATCATTGACGAGAAACTGTTCGCCAACTTGCCGACCAAGGAAAAAGCCATGTGGCACAGCCATGGCTATGAAGTATCGTCTGGCCAATTGGTTGCGCCCGGTATCCCGGCACCGGCAGAACATGCCTTGATGAAGCGGCTGGTACGCACCTACGGTAAAACCTGGCATACCTGGCACACCGATCAGGACAAGACACTGCCGGTGGGTGTACCGCAATTGATGATGGGCTTTACCGCCGATGGCCAGGCCAACCCCGCCATGGTCGAGCAACGTAACCGACGCTTGGGCATCGATGCGGCGAAAAGCAAGGCGCAACGGGGCGACATTGCAATACCTGCGCCAGACCCGCAGGCCAACGGCTGGCAGCGTGGCGAGGTGATCCAGCTGGTTGACCCGACGGGCACCCACCTGCATCGCCCGGCCACGGCGACACCGAAGGAGAGCAACAGCCGTTCCAGCCGGTGAGCGGTCCAGCGGGGCAAGGCCACTACCATCCAACGCAGAGGATGGCACCGGCGGTGCCGGTGTTCGCGGCCACGGCCGCTCCCACAGTTGCCGTGTGAACTCGCAGCCCGCGCAGTACCTGTGGGAGCGGGCAAGCCCGCGAAGAATCCAACGCAGTGGATGGCACCGGCTGCGCCGGTGTTCGCGGCTAAAGCCGCTCCCACAGTTGCCGTGTGAACTCGCAGCCGGTGCAGTACCTGTGGGAGCGGGCAAGCCCGCGAAGAATCCAACGCAGTGGATGGCACCGGCTGTGCCGGTGTTCGCGGCCACGGCCGCTCCCATAGGTACCGCGTGAACTCGCAGCCGGCGCCGTATCTGTGGGAGCGGGCAAGCCCGCGAAGCATCCAACGCGGTGGATGGCACCGGCTGTGCCGGTGTTCGCGGCCACGGCCGCTCCCACAGGTACCGCGTGAACTCGCAGCCGGCGCCGTATCTGTGGGAGCGGGCAAGCCCGCGAAGAGCCCAACACGGTGGATGGCACCGCCCCCCGCTGATTCTCAGCGCTCGCTGCGCAGCATGTCCGCCGGCACGTGCTTGCCGATCTCGTACTTGCCAATCGCCGCCCGGTGCACTTCATCCGGCCCGTCGGCCAGGCGCAGGGTGCGCTGCATGGCGTACATGTAGGCCAGCGGGAAATCACCGCTCACCCCTGCCCCACCGTGAATCTGGATCGCCCGGTCGATCACCTGCAGCGCCACGTTCGGTGCCACCACCTTGATTTGCGCAATTTCGCTGCGCGCCACCTTGTTACCGACGGTGTCCATCATGTAGGCCGCTTTCAGCGTCAGCAGCCGGGCCATGTCGATCTCCATCCGCGAGTCGGCGATCTTGTCGACGTTGCCGCCCAGACGTGCCAAGGGCCGGCCGAACGCCGTCCGCTCCACCGCGCGCTTGCACATCAGTTCCAGCGCGCGCTCGGCCATGCCGATCGAACGCATGCAATGGTGGATGCGGCCGGGGCCGAGGCGCCCCTGGGCGATCTCGAAACCACGGCCCTCGCCGAGAATCACGTTCTCGTAAGGCACCCGTACATTCTCGAACAACACTTCGGCGTGGCCATGCGGCGCATCGTCATAACCGAACACCGGCAGCGGGCGGACGATCTTCACCCCGGGCGCATCAGTAGGCACCAGCACCATCGAGTGCTGCTGGTGGCGCGGCCCTTCGGGGTCGGACAGGCCCATGAAGATCATCACCTTGCAGCGTGGGTCGCAGGCGCCGGAAGTCCACCACTTGCGGCCGTTGATCAGCCAGTGGTCACCGTCACGCACAGCCGTGGCCGCCATGTTGGTGGCATCCGAAGAGGCCACCTCCGGTTCGGTCATGGCGAACGCCGAACGGATCTCGCCACGCAGCAGCGGCTCCAGCCACTGGCGCTTCTGCGCTTCGCTGCCGTAACGCACCAGCACTTCCATGTTGCCGGTGTCCGGCGCCGAGCAGTTGAACGGCTCTGGCCCGAGCAGCGAGCGGCCCATGATCTCCGCCAGCGGGGCGTATTCCAGGTTGCTCAGGCCGGCGCCGTATTCCGACTCGGGCAGGAACAGGTTCCACAGCCCTTCGGCACGGGCCTTGGCCTTGAGCTCTTCCATGATCGCGGTGGGCTGCCAGCGGTCACCCTCGGCAACCTGGCGTTCGAACACTGCCTCGGCGGGATAGACATAGGCGTCCATGAACGCGCTGACACGCTCGCGCAGTGCCTGGACCTTGGGTGAATAGGCGAAATCCATCGGGGCTACCTTCACGGTTCGGAGTACATGGTGCAGAGCCTAGAGCAGCCTGCCTTCATCCACCTAGTCTATTTTCAGCGTGTATAAACATTCATAACCGATATATGATCGGCCGATAATTCCAACAAAGAGCGGCGCCCATGAACCTCAGCAAGGTCGACCTCAACCTGTTCATCGTCTTCGACGCGATCTACACCGAAGCCAACCTGACCCGCGCCGGGCAGATCGTCGGCATCACCCAGCCAGCGGTGTCCAACGCGTTGTCGCGGCTGCGCGAAACCTTCAATGACCCGCTGTTCGTGCGCACCGCGCAGGGCATGGTGCCCACACCCATGGCCCAGAACATCATCGGCCCGGTGCGCAATGCCCTGGCGCTGTTGCGCACCTCGGTGCAGGAAAGCCGCATCTTCAACCCGCAACAGGCCAACAAGACCTTCCGCATCAGCATGACCGACCTGACCGAGGCGGTGATCCTGCCGCCACTGTTCCAGCGCCTGCGCCGCCTGGCACCGGCGGTGCTGATCGAGAGCTTCCTGTGCAAACGCCGCGAAACCACCAAGGAACTTGCCGCCGGCCGCCTGGACTTCGCCATCGATGCGCCACTGAACACCGACCCGCAGGTACGCCACGTCAAGCTGATGCAGGACCGCTATGTCTGCGCCCTGCGCCAGGGCCACCCGCTGGCTGACAGCAAGCTGACCCTCGACAACTACCTGGGCATGACCCATATCCATATTTCCAGCCGGCGCAACGGCCTGGGCTATGTCGACCTGGCGCTGGGCAAGATGGGCGTGCAGCGCAAGGTTGCATTGCGCTCGCAGCATTACCTGATGGCTTCGCAGGTGTTGCAGCAGACCGACATGGCGATGACCGTGCCAGAGCGTTTCGCCCGCCGCCACGCGTTGCGCTACCAGCCGCTACCGGTGGAGGTGCCGGCGCTGGAAACCCACCTGTACTGGCATGAAAGCACCGATCAGGACCCGGCCAACCGCTGGATGCGCGAGCAGATCACCGAGCTGTGCGAACGAGTGGTGGCCGAGGAAGAGAAGGCGCAGGAGCCGGCCTGAAGCGGCCTGCACAGCTCGATGCCCCCAGTAAACAAGCAGGCGCTTTGTAAGTGGCTTGCTTAAGCCAGAAACTTTTTCCACATGGATCAGGGTAAGTAGAAAATTTTTCTAAGCTAATGCCTAAAGCGTATGAGAGAAAGGGAAAAACTTTCCTTCACGGCAGGTAGTCTTGCTCTACCGGCGCCGAATGACGGCGCCCCATGCCGGATCGGCCGCAGACCATGCCCAACTTGCCACTCTACTTCGACTACGCCGCCACCACCCCTGTCGACGACCGGGTCATCGAAACCATGCTCACGTGCCTCGGCAACCAGGCCAACTTCGGCAACCCGGCGTCCACTGGCCACGCCTTCGGCCAAGCCGCCCGCCAGGCCGTGGAGCAGGCCCGTCAGCAAGTGGCGGAGCGCGTCGGCACGCAAGCCGATGCACTGGTCTGGACGTCTGGCGCCACCGAGTCCAACAACCTGGCACTCAAGGGCATTGCCCAAGGCATCGGCCAACCCGGGCACCTGATCACCAGCCAGCTGGAACACAAGGCCGTGCTCGACACCGTGGCCGAGCTGGAGCGCCAGGGCTGGGCCGTTACCCGCCTGGCGCCGGATGCCGCCGGCCTGATCCAGCCTGCTGCGGTACATGCGGCGTTGCGCGCCGATACCCGCCTGGTATCGCTGATGGCGGTGAACAACGAACTGGGTACGGTCACTGACTTTGCCACGATTGGTGAACAGGTGCGCGCCCACGGTGCCCTGCTGCACGTGGATGCGGCGCAGGCGGTGGGCAAGCTGGCCATCGACCTGGGCGTGATGGCCGTGGACCTGATGTCGTTCTCGGCGCACAAGGTGTATGGGCCCAAGGGCATCGGCGCGCTCTACGTCGGGCCGCGCGCACGCACCCTGATGCGCGCGCAGATGCACGGCGGTGGCCACGAGCAGGGCCTGCGTTCCGGTACCCTGGCAACCCACCAGATCGTCGGCATGGGCAGCGCCTTCGCCTTGGCCGGCCAGCCCGGCGACAGCGAGTACCTACGCCTGGCGCAGCTGGCCAAGCGCCTGCGCGAAGGCCTGCTGGGCTTGCCCGGCGTCACCCTCAACGGCTGCGCCAGCCAACGCATTCCCCATACGCTGAACCTGTGCATCGACAGCAAGGGCTTCAACAGCGCAGCGCTGGCCAGCGAGCTGGCGTTGTCGACCACCTCGGCCTGCAACTCGGCCAGCAATGCGGCCTCGCATGTGCTGCTGGCACTGGGGCTGGATGAATTGCAGGCCCGCAACAGCGTGCGCCTGAGCCTCGGGCGCTTCAGCACCGAGGCGCAAGTGGACAAGGCGCTCGCGGTGTTCGCCCGGGTGCTGACAGCGGCGTCGGCAGCACTGTGGTAAGCGTGCGCTAGAACAAGCGGCTGTCGGGGGTGAAGTCCTCGACCTGGAGTTTGGCGCTCTGTGCCTGCGGGTGGCGCGGGTTGAACAGGTAATTGGTGGTGCTGGGCATGATCGCGCTCGGCACCGGCAGCAGCAGTGCCGAACACTCATCCAGGAAGCGGTTGCCCAGGCCTCGGGTGAGCTCGGGCTGGGTGGACCAGCCGGGCTGCATTAGCGGCAGTTGCGCTTGCGATACCGTGTCGGGCAACTCGATGCGCAGCAAGCGCATGGTGGTAGGGAAATCTTCCGGGTCGATTTCCAGGTGCACCAGCACCTCGAGCATCGCCCCGGGTGGGCTGGTGGCGGTATACACCACCGGCCGGCCCGCCTGGTGCCAGCGGCCGCTGACGCGCAGGCCGCCGGTGCCGCTCAGGTCTGCATAGGCGCTGATACGCCACAGAATCACAGGCCGAAGCCCTCGGCGATCTGCAGCAGCATCTCTTCGACCTGGGTGGTGCCTTGCTGGGTGGTGAGCATCTGCATCGGCGTCAGCCCGGAGAACCGCTCCTTGGGCTTGGACAGCCAGCGCTTGGCCTTGCCCGCTTCGCCGAACACGGCTTCGGCCATGGCGGTGATATGGGCCGAGCGGAACAGCCGGTCGCTTTCTTCGACGGTCAATGGCTGGTCACGCTCGATGCGGGTTTTCAGGGTCCGCAGGGGGATGATCTGGTCGCGTTCCACGGGTGTGAACACCCCGCGTTCAGTCAGCTTCACCAGCCAGGTGGCGGCAAAACCATGGGTGATACGCGTATGGATTTCAAAGTCACTGGCGAGTTCGGGGATTTCCAGCAGCGCCTGCAGGCGCGCGCGGTACTCGTGGTAACCGTTGTCACGTAGCACTTCGGCAAGCATGGCAGGCTCCTTTTCGGCGTTTGCCGACAAGTATGCGGTATATGCCGAATTTTTGCCAATACGAGGGGCCGCAGAGCAGCCCCTGCCCCCTCACAGGAAGGTAAATACCTGCGCAGCCGGCAACCGCGATTTGTTCAGCCCGGCATTGAAGTCGGTCTCGCTGCGATAACCCAGGCTGAGAATGACCACGCTGGTGAAGCCGCGCTCGCGCAAGCCCAGTTCGGCATCCAGCACCTTGCTGTCGAAGCCCTCGATCGGCGTGGCATCCAGGCCATGGGCCGCCGCGCCGAGCAAGGCGGTGCCCAAGGCCAGATAGGTCTGCTTTTCCATCCAGTGCTGCACGTCCTTCTGGTCAAAACGGTGCAGGTCGACGTAG
Organism: Pseudomonas sp. AFG_SD02_1510_Pfu_092; assembly: GCF_003331055.1. Lineage (GTDB taxonomy): Bacteria > Pseudomonadota > Gammaproteobacteria > Pseudomonadales > Pseudomonadaceae > Aquipseudomonas. The sequence goes on from NZ_PUQD01000030.1 coordinate 10,478, forward strand.
TGCCGGCGGCTCTGATTCTGCCCGGCACGTGCCTGATCATCGCGGAAGCGGCCATCGGCGGCTTCCTGCTCGAGCACGGCGTTCAGGTGTGCTTCGCTCATCTCGGTGCGGGTACAGAACACGATGACGTGCGAGGCATCGAGGATCTTCGGCGTGTTGTAGGCATAGCCCTCTGCAGTGCTCTTGGCCAGACGGGCCTTGCCTTCGGCACTGTCGGCGACGATGAAGTGCCACGGCTGCGAGTTGACCGAAGACGGGCTGTGGCGCAGTTGTTCGAGCAGGGCGTCGACAGTGGCCTGGGGAATACGGCGCGAGGCATCGTAGGCTTTGGTGGTGTAACGGCGCTTGGCTATCGAGACGGTATCCATTGCAACAACTCCGGCATGAACGAGGGATTTGCCGGGCATCTTATCTTTCCCGCAGAAAAGAAAAACCGGCACAATGCAGCAACACTTTCATCCCTGGAGTGAAAATGCTGCGCATCGCCGACCTCGAACTGTTCGTCCGCAGCAGCGTACTGGGCAGTTTTACCGCCGCCGCCCACGAGGCCCAACTGCTGCCGGGCCAGGTGGCTGCGGCAATCAAACGCCTGGAGCGCGACCTCGATGTGCGCCTGTTCGCCCGCACCACCCGCAGCCTGCGCCTGACCGCCGAAGGCGAGCTGTACCTGCCGACCGCGCTGAACGTGCTGGAGAGCCTGCGCCAGGGCCGCGAAGACCTGCACGGCAACCCCGCCACCCTGCGTGGCACCCTGCAGGTATCGGCGCCTTCCGACCTGGGCCGCAACATGCTGCTGCCGTGGCTGAGCGGGTTTCGCCGGGAACATCCGGCGCTGCACCTGCGCTTTCTGTTGTCCGACCAGATCGCCGACCTCAACCGTGACCCGGTGGATGTCGCCATCCGCTATGGCCTGAATCAGGACGCCAATTACATTGCCTTGCCGCTGGCCGACTGGAACCGCCGGGTGCTGGTCGCCGCGCCGGATTACCTGGCCCGCCACGGCCACCCGCTCACACCCGACGCCCTGCAGCAGCACGCCTGCCTGCTGTACATGCAGCACAACAGGGTCTACGACAAGTGGCGGGTGGGCAACCGTACCGTGCAAGTGCGCGGGCCGGTGGTCAGCGACGATGCCGATGTGATCCGCCGCCTGGCCTTGCAGGGCGAAGGCATCGTCTACAAGTCGTGGCTGGACGTCAGCGCCAACATCGCCGCCGGCGAGCTGGAAATCATCCTGCCCGAGTACCCGGGTGAGCCCACCCCGGTGACCCTGGTGTGCCCGCACCGCAAGCAGCTCACGCCCGCTGTGGCGCAGTTGCACCTGTGGTTGCGCGAACGCTTCGAGGCCTTGCGCTGCCGGGCGCTGAGGACTGTGGTACTGGCTTGAGGGCTCTGCCGTCAGTACCGGCCTCTTCGCGGGCATGCCCGCTCCCACAGGTACTGAGTGGTTTCGCAACCTGTGGGCGCGGGCGCGCCCGCGAAGAGGCCCGCGCGGGCATTCAGGGATGCCCAGGCAGCGTGCCCAACGCCTCACGAAACCGCCGGGTGCTGGCGATGGCCAGCAGCAACCCGACCACTGCCACGCTGCCGCCCACCAGGCCGATGTACGCCACATTCATCTGGCTGCTGACGATACTGCCCAGCAACGCGCCACCGCCGATACCGATGTTGTAGATGCCGGAAAACAGCGCCATCGCCACATCGGTGGCATCGGACGCCAGCTTCAGGGTCTTGGACTGCAGCGACAGGCTGAAGCTGAGGATCGCCACGCCCCAGAACATGCTCAACGCGGCAAACCCGTGGAAGTCGCCCGACAGCGGCAACAGCAGCAACAGGCACGCCGCCAGCAGGCCGATCGAACCCACCAGGAAGCCATGCGGGAAGCGATCGCTGTAACGGCTGAACAGCAACGAGCCGAACACCCCGGCGCCACCGAACAGCAGCAGCAACAGCGTGGTGCGCTCACCGCCGATCTGTGCCACGTGCAGGGCGAACGGCTCGACATAGCTGTAGGCGGTGAACTGCGCGGTGATTACCAGCGTCACCAACACATAGGTGATCACCAGCGCCGGGCGCTTGAACAGAATCGGCAGGCTGCGCAGCGAGCCGGAGTTCTGGCTGGGCAGCAGCGGCAGCGACTTCATCAGGCACAGCATGGTTGCCAATGCCACCCCGGCAATGCTCAGGAAGGTGATGCGCCAGCCCAGCGCCTCGCCCACCACACGGCCCAGCGGTATCCCCAGGACCATGGCCAGGGTAGTACCGGTGGCCAGCAGGCCCAGCGCCTTGGCCTGCTGGCCAGGCGGTGCCACGCGCACCGCCAGCGACGCGGTGATGGCCCAGAACACCGCATGTGCCAGGGCAATGCCGATACGGCTGACCAGCAACATGGCAAAGCTTTGCGACAACCACGACAGCAGGTGGCTGACGATGAACACCAGAAACACCAGCAGCAACAGGCGCCGCCGCTCGATGTTGCGGGTCAGCAGCATCATCGGCAGCGAGGCCAGCGCCACCACCCAGGCATAGATGGTCAGCATCAGGCCGACCTGGGCGGTGCTCATGTCGAAGCTGCGGCCAATGTCGCTGAGCAGCGCCACCGGGACGAACTCGGTGGTGTTGAAGATAAAGGCTGCCAGGGCCAGGGCAATGACGCTGAGCCAGCTGCCGTTGCCCGCCGTGGGTGGCAGGTGAGTGGGTGTGGATCCGTTCATGGGTGAAAACCGGTTCTCCGTGGACAAGGCAACAGACCGCACGCCGGCCACCCGGTTGCAACGGGTGTCGACGTACGCTTTGTTGTTGGAAGGAATGCCGGCATGGTACGCGTCAAGCCGGGGCCTCACAACCGCGCGGCGACCGGCTTGCCGATTGCGTTCCAACCGCTCAGCGCTGCAGCGTGGCCATGTCGATGACGAAGCGGTACTTCACATCGCCGGCAATCATCCGCTCATAGGCCTGGTTGATATTGCGGATATCCAGCATCTCGATATCGCACCGGATGTCGTGCTTGGCGCAGAAATCCAGCACTTCCTGGGTCTCGGCGATACCGCCGATCAACGACCCCGCCAGCACCCGGCGCTTGAGCACAAGGTTGGCCGCATGCACGGCCGGGTCGATCGGTTCGATCAGGCCGACCAGAATGTGCACGCCATCGAACTTCAGGGTTTGCAGATATGGGTTCAGGTCATGCTGTACCGGAATGGTGTCGAGCAGGAAATCGAAACGCCCGGCGGCGGCGCTCATCTGCTCGGCGTCGGTCGATACGATCACATGGTCGGCGCCCTGGCGGCGGGCTTCCTCGGCCTTGGCCTGGGAACGGGTGAACAGGGTCACCTCGGCGCCCAGGGCCTTGGCCAGCTTGATCGCCATGTGGCCCAGGCCACCCATGCCGAGGATGCCGATCTTGTGCCCGGGGCCGACACCGTGGTGCTTGAGCGGCGAATAGGTGGTGATGCCGGCGCAAAGGATCGGTGCAGCGCTGGGCAGGTCCATGCCGGCCGGGATGCGCACCACGAAGTGCTCGCTGACCACGATGCTGCTGGAGTAACCGCCCAGGGTGTTGCTGCCATCGACCCGGTCCGGGGTGGCGTAGGTCATGGTCGGCCCTTCCAGGCAATATTGCTCCAGGTCCTTGGCACAGGCCTCACACTGGCGGCACGAATCGACCATGCAGCCAACCCCGACCAGGTCGCCGACCTTGTGCGAGGTCACCTGCTCGCCCACCGCGGTGACGCGGCCGATGATCTCGTGGCCAGGCATCAGCGGGTACACGGCAATGCCCCATTCGTTGCGTGCCTGGTGGATGTCGGAGTGGCACACGCCGCAGTACAGGATCTCGATGGCCACATCGTCCGGGCGCGGGCTGCGGCGCTCGAAGGTCATCGGCGCCAGAGGGCTGGTGGGGGTTTGGGCGGCGTAGCCGATGGCGGTATACATGCAAAAACCTCGCAGTGAAGTGAAACGATTCAGGCGACGCATTCTGCGCGCCGCTCGGCGCCTCGCCCACGGCTGATTCTCCGGTATGCTTGCCTGATTCTCCGAACCTGCCTGGCGACAGCTGGCGCCGTACCTTCAATCTGCGATGATCAGGCTGTCTGATCCTCTGCCCCTGGTTCAATCATGCAACTGACCCGTCATGTCGACGCCAATGCGCCGCTCTGCACCCTGATTCGCAGCCTCGCCACGCACCCGGGCTTCGCGCCCACCCACCTGCCGCAGGTGCAGGTGCTGAGCTGGGATCATTACGTGGCCAGCAGCCCGCAGATCTACGAGCCCAGCCTGATGATCCTGGCCCAGGGCAGCAAGCTGGCGCGCCTGGGCCCGCGAACCCTGGAATACGGCGCCGGGCATTACTTGGTGCAGGCCTTGTCGGTGCCGTTCATGTGCGAAACCTTCGCCACCGCCGAAGTGCCGCTGCTGGGTGTGGCCGTGGACATCGACCGCGGCGTGCTGGGCGAACTGGTGCAAAGCATGGACCTGGCGCCAGACCCCGCCGTGCAGGTGCAAACCCCGCAGTCGATGACGTCGGCGGCACTCGATGCGCCGATGCGCGAAAGCGTGGAACGGCTGCTGCGCTGCCTGCAGGACCCGATGGATGCCAAGGTGCTGGGCCCGGCGCGGGTACGCGAGGTGCTGTATACCGCCCTGCGTGGCCCACAGGCCGGCGTATTGCGGGCACTGGTGGAGCAGCAAGGGCACTTCGCCCGGATCGGCGCCGCCCTCGCCCACCTGCGCGCGCATTACACCGAGCCGCTGAGCGTGGAGGCGCTGGCGGCGCGCGCCAACATGAGCGTTTCGACCTTCCATGAGCATTTCAAGCGCTGCACCGACATGGCGCCGATGCAGTACCTCAAGCGCCTGCGCTTGCTCAAGGCCCAGCAGATGCTGATCGGTGAAGGCCTGGGGGTGGCGCAGACTGCGCACCGGGTGGGCTACCAGAGCACCTCGCAGTTCAGCCGCGAATACAAGCGCCAGTTCGACCGCAGCCCCGGGGAAGAGCTGGCGTATCAGAACTTGCCGGCGTAAACGCCGCAGCGGCCTCATCGCCGGCAAGCCGGCTCCCACACCGACCGCGGCGTCCTTCCAATTTGAACAGGACACTTGGCTACCACAGGTACGGCACCAAGCTCGAAGCCGATGCGGTCGGCGTGGGAGCAACTGTCTTACTCAATTTCTAAAGGCTGGCGCGATCCCTGTGGGCGCTGGCTTGCCGGCGATGGGCTGCAAGGCAGCCCCGGCGGCCTTGAAGGGTCATTGCCGCTCGACCATCGCCATTATCGCCGCCTGCAATTCATCCTTGGCCTGCCCGGCCGCCAGCTCCCCCGCCGCAGCCGCCTGGGACAAGGCATCCGCCGCCCCGACCAGCAGGCGCATGCCGGCAATACCCACATCACCGCTGGGCGAAAACGCCGCCAGCGCCTCGCGGCACTTGTCCAGGAACGGCTGCTCGAACGCCCGCTTCAGCGCTTCCATTTCCGGCGACCCGGCCAATGCCGCCGACACCCCGGGTATCTCCCGCCCCTGGCTCAGCACGCAATCCACATACGCTTCGGCAATGACCCCGGCGCGGCTGGCGAGGCTGGCGTCACACCGCACCAGCGCCTGCTCGAGCATCTGCGACTGGCGTGCGTCGTATTCCTGATAAAGCGCCACCAGCAACCCGGTGCGGGTCTCGAAATGGTCATAGACCACCGGCTTGGTTACCCCTGCCTGCTCGGCCAGGCGGCCCAGGCTCAGGGCATCGGTGCCTTCCTCCCGCACCAGCTGCCAGGCCACATCGAGCAACTGCCGACGGCGTTCGTCGCGGCTCAGGCGTTTGCGCGGGGGGGCTTGCTCAAGTTCATCGCTTGACATCGATTACCTACCAAAAGTAACTTACTAAACGTAACCTACTAAACGTAACTTTCCGCGAGTATATAGCGCTCGGGGTAATCCCGCACCCCTCTCTGGAGACCCGCCATGCACGCCTTGATCGTCGTCGGCCATCACGACCCACAATCCCTCACTCATGCCTTGGCCCGGCAAATCGCCGACGGCCTGGCCAGCACCGGCCACCGAAGCGAAATCGCCGACCTGGCCAGCGAAGGTTTCGACCCGCGTTTCGGCCTGGCCGATCATGCGGTGCACCGCCGGCAGGCAGGCCCGCCAGCGGATGTACTGAGGGAGCAGGCACGCCTGGAACGCGCCGATGCCGTGGTGCTGGTCTACCCCATCTATTGGTGGTCGCTGCCGGCCCTGCTCAAAGGCTGGGTCGAGCGGGTGTTCAGCAACGGCTGGGCGTTCGACTATGACGGCGCCAGCATCGTCAAGAAGCTGCGCGGCATGAAGGTACACCTGGTCGGCGTCGCCGGCGCCGACAGCGGCACCTTCGAACGGCATGGCTATGGCGAGGCGATGCGGGTGCAGATCGAGCACGGCATTTTCGACTACTGCGGCGCCGAAGTACTCAGCTCCACGCTGCTGGAAGATAGCGAAGGCGCGAACCCGGCAGCGCACCTGCGCACGGCGCGCACGCTGGGCGAGCGGCTGTTCGCCGGCTGCGAGGCGGCAGCCTGAATCAACTCGACAGCGGCCACTGCGCCAACGGCCAGTAGGCGCCCTTGCGCGACTCGTACAAGGTGAAATGGCGCGCGGCAAGGTAGAAATCCGGCGCGCTGGCGGCCTCTGGCGGCTGGCCGCGATAGCCCCTGGCCAATGTCAGGTGCGGGCGATAGTCGCGCTCGGCCGCTTCCAGCCCCAACGGCAGCAGCGCCTGCTGCAGGCCGTACACCAGTTGCAACAGCCCCGCTGGCGTCTGCTGCGCTTCCAGTACCAGGGCGCTGGCGCGCTGCCATACCTGCAAGCGGTCCAGTACCAGCCGGGGTGGCGTGGTGGGCAGCGCCAACTGTTCGACCGCCGCGCAAATGGCAGGCACCTGGGCAGTGTCCACATCGCCGAGAAACAGCAATGTCACATGGAAGTTGGCGGCCGGTACCGGCTTGCCACTCCGCAGGTTCAGGCTGCGTCGCCACTGCGCCAGGGCGCGCCGCTGGGCATCGCTGACCGGCAAGGCGAAGAACAGCCGCTTGAATGGCGTTTCGATACGTCCATTAACAGGTGTCATGTGCCGCTCCTTTGGGTGTGCAAACGCTTGCCAGTACCGGTGCAACTAGCAGTTCTACCAGTTTCGCGGGCAGGCCCCCTACCCTACGCTGGGGCTTCCACCTCAGTCACCCGGATATGGATATGAAGCACCAGACCACACAAAACACCCAGTCGCCCATGCAAGCAACACTGTACTGGGGCGCGCGCGAGCAAGCGTTCAAAACTGATGAAGTAGTAACCCAAGTCAACTTTGGCAGTCGCTCATTTTTCGGCATTCAGTACACGGAGGGTTCTGATACCGCATTTAGCGCCATCACCCTGACAATTCCGGAACACCTTATGGTTGAAGGCGCGACACTCACCATCGGCGCGGGCGAAAAAGCCGAAATCAGCGCCTATTTCAGCTCGACTTCGATTGGTCGTTCAGGCTGGGCAATCGGAGGTGAAATTCACATCTCCCAGATGGATGAAACTTCCAAGGCGTTCAGCGCAACGTTCCACTACACCATCGAACACACCATGGGCCACGTCGAAATCGCGAATGGTTCACTGTCCTTGTCCCTGGCCGACCACGCAAGGCGCAGCAGCGGCCTGGTTCAGGCTAAAGTCGATCCGTCGTTAGTCCCTTCACTGGGCAACCTCGATGCTCATACCATCGCATTCAAGGACCTTGAGGACGGGCGCATCCGGCTTCACGCTATCCAGCACGTGGGGCAAGATTCCCAGGGCATTCTTATGCTGTTCAACGAACAACATGCCCGCCTGTTCTACCTGGTCGACATCGGGGTCCATGACATGGTCGGTGGCAGCCTGGAGTATCAGTGGAACGCTCAGGAAAGGACACTGACCGCCACATTCACTGATTATGTGGTTAGCTACCAAGGCAAGGAGCACCGCATCACAGATGGCAGCATCGAGGTGTCTCTGGCCTGATGCATCGCGATGCAGGCCTTGTACAGCGATAGTGCTCGTACCAAGGTCTGCCATCGTTGTGCAACTTTCTTCTATAAAGCATCGGCTCGATTGTTTATGCTGGCGGGCTTAGCCATCACGCATGGCCATTAGTTGACGTATCCGCCCATGAAAATCGCCCTAGTCCTCATCTTCGTCCTCTCGATCGCCTATGTTCACCTGCGCGGTCGGGTTCGCCACAAGCTGACCCGTCAGTTGGGTGACCACTCCAGCTTCCTCGCCCCGGTCAACAGCTTCCTCTATCTGTTTTCCCGGCACCCGGCCAAGCCTTACCTGCCGGTAGAGGCCTTCCCCGAACTGCAGACGCTGCAGGACCATTGGCAGGAGATCCGCGAAGAGGCCCGCCAGTTGCTGCATGTGGGCGAAATCAAGAAGTCCGAGAATTATGACGACGTCGGTTTCAACTCGTTCTTCAAGACCGGCTGGAAGCGCTTCTACCTGAAATGGTACGGCGAAAGCCACCCGTCGGCGATGACCCTGTGCCCCCGCACCACCGAGTTGCTCAAAGGCATCGGCACGGTCAAGGCTGCGATGTTCGCCACCCTGCCCCCGGGCGCCAAGCTGGTACGCCACCGCGACCCGTACGCCGGCTCGTACCGCTACCACCTGGGCCTGGACACGCCGAACGACGACGGTTGCTACATCGATGTGGACGGCGAGAAGTACTCCTGGCGCGATGGCGAAGGCGTGGTCTTCGACGAGACCTACATCCACTACGCGGCCAACACCACCGAGCACACTCGCATCATTCTGTTCTGCGACATCGAGCGCCCGCTCAAGTACCGCTGGGCAACCGCGTTCAACCGCTGGTTCAGCCGCAACGTCATGGCCGCGGCCGCTGCGCCCAATGATGCCGGCGACAAGACCGGTGGCATCAACCGGCTGTTCACCCGCATCTACAAGATCCGCGAACGTGGCAAGGCCCTGAAGAAGCGCAATCGCACCCGCTACTACCTGGAAAAGTGGGCGTTCGTTGCCGCGCTGGTGCTGGTGTTCATCTACATCTGACGGCGCGCGGGCACTGGCAGAAGCGGCCTGGCCTGGCCGCGCAAAGCCGGCCAGCACCAAAGTACAAGTCCCAAGTCCCGCGCTTCGACTAGCCTGAAAGCTCCACTGGCAACCTTACCAAGGTGAAGACGATGAGCATGATGGACTGGGACGCCTACCGTAAGCAGTTGATGGCCGGCATCGGCGATCTCAAGCAACTCTCCCCCGATACCGTGGCTGGCTACATGACCGCCAGCGGCGCCGGCGCCAAGACCAACCACCTGGACGCCAAGACCCGTGAGCTGATCTCCCTCGCGGTGGCCGTGACCACCCGCTGTGACGGCTGCATCGCCGTGCACTCGCAGCAAGCGGTCAAGCACGGCGCCAGCCGCGAGGAAATCGCCGAGGCCCTCGGCGTTGCCGTGGCGATGAACGCCGGTGCCGCGCTGGTGTACTCGGCGCGGGCGCTGGATGCGGTGGGCAAGGCCAACGGCTGAGCGCCTCTTTCGTCACTGCCCTTGCGCGACGACGACGGGCCGCCCAGACTGGGCGGCCCAGCCCTTGCAGGAACCCGCATGATCCACATCCGCCCCATGACGCCGGAAGACTTCGAACGTTTCTGGCCCACCTTCCAGGCCGTTGTCCAGGCCCGCGAAACCTACGCGTTCGACCCCGCCTTGAGCTTCGATCAGGCCCGCCAGCTGTGGCTGGAATTGCCCCTGCGCACACTGGTGGCCGAGCAGGACGGCGAATTGCTGGGTTCGTATTTTCTCAAGGCCAATGCCGCCGGGCCCGGCGCGCATGTGGGCAATTGCGGCTACATGGTCTGTACGGCAGCGCGCGGGCGCGGCGTGGCGCGCCTGATGTGCGAGCATTCACAGAAGCTGGCACGCCAGGAGGGCTTTCTGGCGCTGCAGTTCAACTCGGTGGTGGCCAGCAACGAGGTGGCGGTGGCGCTGTGGCACAAGCTGGGCTTCGAAACCGTTGGCCGCTTGCCCAAAGCTTATCGCCACGCCCGCCTGGGGCTGGTGGACTGCCTGGTGATGTACAAGTGGCTGGCGGATGAGCCGGTGCTGGAGAAGCCGCCGCTGCTGATCGGCCGCAAGAATATCGAGGCCCGGGTTTCGCGGCGGCGCGGGCGCTAGGCATCTTCCGCAGGCTTGGCCCCTTCGCGGGCTTGCCCGCTCCCACAAGCACAACAACAGCCCAGAGGACTGCGATATCCCTGAGGGGGGTGCCGGCGATAAGGCCGGCACAGACGGCATAAAAACAGCTACCAAAGCGGATCTATTTAGTTATAAGATAACATTTCATTCGACATCCATTCCTGCCAGCGACCCCCCATGACAAGCGCCAGTGCCACCCCAACCCTGCTCACCCAGCGCCTGCAGAGCATCGATGCCCTGCGCGGCCTGGTCATCCTGTTCATGCTGTTGGACCATGTCCGCGAAACCTTCTTCCTGCACCGTCAGGTCGGCGACCCGATGGCCATCGATACCACCGAGCCATCGCTGTTCGTCAGCCGTACCCTGGCCCACCTGTGCGCGCCGGTGTTCGTCCTGCTGACCGGCCTGTCGGCCTGGCTGTACGGGGAAAAACACCAGGGCCGCGGCGATGTCTCGGCGTTTCTGTTCAAGCGCGGGCTGTTTCTGGTGGTGCTGGAATTCACCCTGGTCAATTTCGCCTGGACCTTCCAGCTGCCGCCCAGCGTCATCTACCTGCAGGTCATCTGGGCCATCGGTGTCAGCATGATCGCCCTGTCGCTGCTGGTGTGGCTGCCACGCCCCGTGCTGATCGCCCTGGGTGCACTCATCATCGCGGGCCACAACCTGCTCGATGGCCTGCACTTTGGCGTTGAATCCGCCCTGCATGTGCCATGGGCGATCCTGCATGACCGGGGCTGGCTGACGTTCTCGGACACCCTGCGCCTGCGTACCTCCTACCCGGTATTGCCGTGGATCGGCGTCATCGCCCTGGGCTACGGCCTGGGCCCCTGGTTCGCCCGGGGCAGCGCGGCCGGTCAGCGCCAGCAGCGCCTGCTGCTGGCCGGGGTGATCGCGCTGACGGGCTTCGTGGTACTGCGCCTGTTCAACGGTTACGGCGAAGCGCCATGGAGCAGCTACCCGGCATTCACGCAAACCCTGATGAGTTTCTTCAACATCACCAAGTACCCGCCATCGCTGCTGTTCCTGGCGTTGACCCTGGGCTGCGGGGTGCTGTTGCTGCGCGCCTTCGAACGCGCCGGACAGGCGCGCTGGATCAGCGCCCTGGCGGTGTTCGGTGCCGCGCCGATGTTCTTCTACCTGCTGCACCTGTATGTGCTGAAGCTGCTGTACCTGGCCAGCGTGGCGCTGTTCGGCCGCAACCATGGCGACTACTTCGGTTTCGACAGCATCGCCGCGGTGTGGCTGGGGGCGATGTTGCTGGCGGTTTCGCTGTACCTGCCGGTGCGCTGGTTCGCCCGTCTGAAGGCGCGGCGGCGCGACATCATGTGGCTGAAGTACTTGTGAAAAGCGTTTTACCCGGCGGCGCGATGGTCTACCATGCCGGCCGCCGGTTTCCATCACGGAATCAATAGGGAATCCCCGGCCCGCCAATTCGGGCCAAACGGAACTGCCCCCGCAACTGTAGGTGCCGAGCCTGCTCCATCGATGCCACTGGGCCATTAACCCGGGAAGGCCGGAGCCAGGCGACGACGCACCAGTCAGGAGACCTGCCGGCATACATTCACCAACCGGCGGGGTGTCCGGGATTGGCTATCAGTGTCGCTCCTGTCGTCTGCAGGGGCTCGGCGATGCCTGTCCATGCGTTCATTCCGTGAACTGTCCGATAGGAGATCGTCAGCATGCTGCCCCGTTTCGCCATCCTGCTCGCCAGCCTCGGCCTCACCGGCCTGGCTCAGGCTGCTGCCACCCACTACCCGCTGACGGTGGACAACTGTGGCGCGCCACAAACCTTCAGCCAGGCGCCGCAGCGCGCGGTCACCATTGGCCAGGCCGGCACCGAAATACTCTACGCACTGGGTTTGGGCGAGCGCCTGGCGGCGACCTCGCTGTGGTTCAACAACGTACTGCCCGAGTACCAGGCGCAGAACGCCAAGGTGCCACGCCTGGCCGACAACGAGCCCAGCTTCGAGGCAGTGGTGGGCAAGCGCCCGCAACTGGTGACGGTGCAGTTCGAATGGATGGTCGGCGCCCAGGGCGCAGTCGCCACCCGCGAGCAGTTCGATGAACTGGGCATCGCCACCTACCTGCTGCCGTCGGACTGCGAAGGCAAGGACAACCTGGTGGGCGCCGACGGCACCCGGTTGCAGGCGTTCCAGGTCGAGAGCATCTACAAGAGCATCAGCCAGCTGGCGGAAATCTTCGATGTGCAAGCGCGTGGCACGGCATTGAACGCCGAACTCAAAGGCCGCCTGGACAGCGCCAGGGCGCAACTGGCCGGCAAGGACCTGTCGGCCACCTCGGCCCTGTTCTGGTTCTCCAGCGCCGACCTGCGCACCGACCCGTACGTCGCAGGCCGCCAAGGGGTCGCCGATTTCATGCTGCGCACCCTTGGTGTGCGCAACGTGGTGGCGTCCAGCGAAGAGTGGCCGGCGGTAGGCTGGGAAACCCTGGCCAAGGCCAACCCCACCTGGTTGATCATCGCCCGCATGGACCGCCGCCGCTACCCGGCCGACGACTACCAGAAGAAGCTGGCATTCCTGCGCAGCGACCCGGTAACGCGCAACATGGATGCCGTGAAAAACGACCGCATCATCATCCTCGACGCCGACGCCATGCAGGCCGGCATTCGCCTGTTCAGCGGCCTGCAGACTTTGTCCGCCGCCTTCGCCAGCGGTAAAGCGGGCCAATGATGGTACGCCTTGTTCCTGGCATCGCGGTTGCCCTCGCCGCCCTGCTGACGGCCGTGCTGGCCGGTACCGTGATCGGCGAAAGCCCCCTGTCGCCCAGCGTGGTCGGCCAGGTGCTGGCCAACCACCTGTGGCAAGCCGGCTACCCGCTCGACCCGATCGACGCCGGCATCGTCTGGAACTACCGCCTGCCGCGCACCTTGGTCGCTGCGGCTTGCGGCGCCGGCCTGGCCACCTGCGGGGTGATCCTCCAGGCGCTGTTGCGCAACCCGTTGGCCGAACCTTACCTGCTGGGCTTGTCTGCCGGCGCCTCGACCGGCGCGGTACTGGTTGGCCTGCTGGGCTTCGGCAGCCTGGCCCTGAGCATGTCCGGCGGCGCCTTTCTCGGTGCGGCGGCGGCGTTCGCCCTGGTGCTGGTGCTGGCCCGCGCGGCAGGCCCGGGCAGCAACAACGCCCAGGTGATCCTCGCCGGTATCGCCGGCTCGCAGCTGTTCAATGCCCTCACCGCCTTCCTCATCACCAAGTCGGCCAGCGCCGAGCAGGCGCGCGGCATCCTGTTCTGGCTGCTGGGCAACCTCAGCGGCGTGCGCTGGCCGGCGGTGTGGCTGGCGGTGCCGGTGGCGCTGTTCGGGCTGGTGGTGTGCCTGTGGCACCGCCGTGCGCTGGACGCCTTCACCTTCGGCGCCGACTCGGCGGCGTCGCTGGGCATTGCCGTGCGGCGCACCCAGCTGCTGCTGATCAGCTGTGCGGCGCTGGTGACCGCCGTGATGGTGTCCATCGTCGGTGCCATCGGTTTTGTCGGCCTGGTGATCCCGCATGCCCTGCGCCTGCTGCTCGGCCCCGGGCACAGCCGCCTGCTGCCGGCCAGCGCGCTGGGCGGGGCACTGTTCCTGATTGCCGCCGACATCCTCTCGCGCACTGTGATCCCTGGCCAGGTGATCCCGGTGGGCGTGGTCACCGCACTGCTCGGCGCACCAGTTTTCGCGCTGATTCTGGTCAGCCGCCGGGGGCGCTCATGACGGTCATGACGGCGCTACCGCTGGCCCCGTTGAGTTGCCAGGGTGTGAGCCTGCAACTGGCCGGCAACAGCGTGCTCAGCGATATCGAGCTGAGCGTTGTCGTCGGGGAAACCCTGGCTATCGTCGGCCCCAACGGCTCCGGCAAATCCTCCTTGCTGAAGGTCCTGGCGGGGCTGCGCAAGCCAGCCAGCGGCAGCGTGCAGCTGCTGGGCGAAGCCCTGGCAGGGTTGCCGCGCCGGCGGGTCGCCCAGGCCCTGGCACTGGTCGAGCAACAGGCCGACACCCTCGAGGCAATCAGCGTGTTCGACGCCGTTGCCCTGGGCCGCACGCCGTGGCTGTCGGCGCTGGCGCCGTTCGCCCAGGCGGACCGGGCGATCGTCGAACAGGCCTTGGCCGACCTCGACGCCCTGCACCTGCGCACACGCCTGTGGGGCGCGCTGTCCGGTGGCGAGCGCCAGCGCGTGCACATCGCCCGCGCCCTGGCGCAGCGGCCGCAGGTGTTGCTGCTGGACGAGCCGACCAACCACCTCGATATCCAGCACCAGCTGAGCTTGCTGCAACAGGTGCAAGCCCTGCCGGTGACCACCCTGGTGGCCTTGCACGACCTTAACCAGGCGCTGACCTGCGACCGCGTCGCGGTGCTCGACAAGGGCCGCCTGGTCGCCCTCGGCAAACCGCTCGAAGTGCTGACGCCCGAGCGCCTGCTGAGCACCTTCGGCGTCCACGCCCACTACCTCACCGACCCCTTCGACGGCGCGCGCATCCTGCGTTTTCGCGCCCCCTGAACAGGAAGTTCTGCCCATGTCACGCCCTGTTGCCCTGCTGCTCGCCAATGCGCTGCTTGCCCCGCTCGCGCTGGCCGACTCGGCACAATCGCAAGGCAACGGCCTGGTCGAGGACAGCCGCTGGAGCCTGCTCAACCGCAGCGTGTTCGACCAGCGCGACTACCGGCATGGCGGGCGCAACGGCGCCGCACGCAACGCCTACAAGCCGCGCAGTGAACGTAACGGCAAAGCCGAAGAATGGGCCTACGGCGTGATGGGCAGCTGGCAGTCCGGGTTCACCCAGGGGCAGCTCGGCGTGGGGGTCGACGCCCACGCCTACCTGGGCGTGCAGCTGGACAGCGGTGGCGGGCGCGCGGGCAAGGCGCGTCTGCTTGCGGTGGATAACCAGGGGCACCCGAAAACCACCTACAGCCGTGCCGGTGCGGCACTTAAATTGCGCATGGCCAACACCGTGCTGTCCTACGGTGAGCAACGGGTCAAGACCCCGGTGTTCAGCTCCTCCGACAGCCGCCTGCTGCCCGAGACCGCCACCGGTCTGTTCCTGACCAGCAACGAATTCGACACCCTCAAGCTGGTCGCCGGGCACTTCAACGAGAGCACCGACCGCAATGCTTCCAGCCACGCCCAGGGCTTTGTGGTGAACTACTCCAACGCCCGTCAGGGCGACAGCTTCGACCTGGCCGGTTTGGTGTGGAACCCCGGCGCCGCGTTCAGCGGCAGCCTGTACAGCTCACGCTATCAGGACAGCTGGAACCAGCACTACCTGGGCAGCACCCTCAGCCATGCCCTGGACGCGCGGCGCAGCCTCAGCCTCGATCTCAACCTGTATCGCACCACCGATACCGGCAAGGCGCTGTCCGGGCACATCGACAACACCACCTGGAGCCTGATCGCGCGTTACAACCGGGGGCCGCACGGCTTCAGCCTGGGCTGGCAGCAGGTGGACGGCAACACGCCGTTCGACTACGTCACGCGCGGGGCGATCTATATTGCCAACGCGGTGCAGATGTCCGACTTCAACGCGCCGAACGAAAAGTCGTGGCAGGCGCGCTATGACCTGAACATGGGCGCCTACGGCGTGCCAGGGTTGAACCTGAGCGCCTTGTATGTGCGCGGGTTCGATATCGACGGCAGCCATGTCGACCCAGCCGGCGGCTACGCGTACCTGGGGTATGGCAAGGGCGGCAAGCATTGGGAGCGCGACCTCGAAGCACGCTATGTGGTGCAGGGCGGCAAGGCCAAGGGCACCGCGTTTTCGCTGCGGCACAACGCGCATCGGGGCAACACCGCGCAGGCGGAGCTGGATGGCGACCAGATTCGCCTGGCGGTGGAATGGCCGTTGGGCGGTGGCTTCTGAGGTATCGCCATTTTCCGCCTCCTCACCACCGGCACACCAGCGGGGTCGTCGCAGCCGGGCTGCCCCCGGTATAATCGTCAGCATTCTCTGCCCACCAGGCTACGCCATGCCCCGCCTTCACACACTGCTGTTACCCCTGCTGCTGGCTGCCCTCGCCGCCTGCGACCAGAAGCCCACCCGTGAACAACAGATCCTCGCGCAGTTGCCGCTGCAGGATGCCTACACGCACAATATCGAGCGCATGGCCGCACTCCTCGGCCGTACCCACCCGCAGCTGACGCAGGCGACCATCCAGAGCGTGCTGCGCAAGCACCTGACCGTCGAGGACCAGCGCCAGGACCTGTTCCGCCTCTACAGCGAAAAGAACTTCAGCGATGCCGAGTTCGCCAGCATCGTCGAAGCCACCCAGGACCCGGCCAAGGCCCGCGCCCTGGAAGACACCGACGCCGGCAAGCGGCTGAGCGAAAAACTCACCGCACTGATGCGCGCGAGCGCCCGCGACGCCAAGGTGCAGGCCTTGGCCGAACAGCGCATGCAGCAGGTGCAAGACGAGCTGGACGAGCTGGACAAGGCCGGCTCGTGAACGCGATTCCCCAGGGCGCCCATACCGCGTAAGGTGGTGCCCATTTCGTAGCTGTTTTTCCATCACCGAGGTCAGGATTGCCAAACGCCAAGCACGGATTGCGCGTGGATCTGCGCACACTCATTCTGGTGCTCTGCGCCCTTACCGCCCTGGTCATGCTGTGCGCCAGCTATTTCGCCAGCTACCGGGTGCAGCGCCAGCTGTTGATCGACCACGCCCTGGAAGCCAACCGGGTGTATGCGACGAAACTGGCCGCCATCACCGAGACGTTCATCGGCAACGCGCTGCAGCAGCTGTCGTTCAGCGCCGAGGTACAGGCCCGTCAGCTGAATGACGCCGCCGCCCTGCAAGCGGAGACCGCGCGCGTGCTGAGCCAGAGCATGGCGTTCAACTCCACCTTCGTGCTCGATGCCGACGGCGTGCTGCTGGCGATTTCCCCCGCCCGCTTGCAGCATCTGGTCGGCAGCCGCGTGCACACGCCCGGTGTGCAGGAGGCACTGCAGGCGCGCCGCCCGCTGGTGTCGACGCCCTACGTGTCGGTGGCCAACAACCTGGTGGTGGCATTGTCACAGCCCATTTTCGACGGCGACGGCCGCTACCTCGGGTATGTCGGCGGCAGCCTGTACCTGCGTGAGCGCAACATCCTCAACAGCCTGCTCGGTGAGCACTTCTACAAGGACGGTTCCTACCTGTACGTGGTCGATCGCAATCGCCGCCTGTTGTACCACCCCGACAGTCAGCGGGTAGGCACGGTGGTCGAAGGCAACCCATTGATCGATCAGTTGGCGTCCCTGTCCAGCGGCACCCGGCAACTGTCCAACAGCCTTGGCGTGCAGATGCTCGCCGGGTTCGCCACCGTACCCAGCGCCGGCTGGGGCGTGGTGGCACAGCAGCCGCTGGCGCAGACGGTGATGCCACTGAGCCACCTGGTGCTCAACGTGGTCGGCACCTCGGCGCCGTTGGCGCTGGTCGGCAGCCTGCTGCTGTGGTGGCTGGCGATGACCATTGCCCGGCCGTTGTGGCAGTTGGCCGCTGGCGCCCGTTCGATGGACCGTGCCGGCACTGCCGAGCGCCTGCATCGGGTGCGCGCCTGGTACTTCGAAGCGGCCGAACTCAAGCGTGCGCTGCTGTTCGGCTTCAACCTGCTGCAGGAACGCATCGGCCGGCTCAACCGCGACGCCCAGACCGACCCGCTGACCGGCCTGGGCAACCGTCGCGGTCTGGAATTCAGCCTGTCACTGCTGGAAGCCGAAGGCCGGGCATTTGCCGCCGTCGTGCTGGATGTCGACCACTTCAAGCGGATCAATGACAGCCACGGGCATGAAGTGGGTGACCAGGTGCTGCGCCGCCTGGCGGAGCTGATGCGCAGTTGCTGCCGCGACGGCGACCTGCTGTGCCGCACCGGCGGCGAGGAATTCCTCATGCTGTTGCCGGGGGCCGGCCTGGAGGCGGCAGCGGTGGTGGCCGAGCGACTGCGGGTGACGGTGCAGGATACGCCGCTGGCACCGGTGGGCGCGGTGACGGTGTCGTTGGGGGTGGCGCGCTGGGATGGCGCGGCGGGCAGCGAGCCGGGGGAGATATTAAGTGCGGCAGACCGCGCGCTTTATCGGGCCAAGCAAGAGGGGCGTAACCGGGTGGTGATTGCCTGACTGCCATCCATTGTCATAAATCTGTCGTGTTTCAGTCATAGGATTGACCTCAACCTGACATTTTCACTTCATGGATGAGCGTCTCATGCGTCGTGTGGTTTTCAATCAGAAAGGTGGCGTCGGTAAATCCAGCATTGCCTGCAACCTTGCCGCCGCCAGTGCCGCCGAAGGCTACCGGACTTTGCTGGTCGACCTCGACCCGCAGGCCAACGCTACCTATTACCTGACCGGCCTGGTCAATGACGCCATTCCTGCCGGGATCGCCGACTTCTTCCGCCAGACCCTGTCGCCGGTGATCGCCGCCGGCAAGAAGCCTCGGGTGGCGATCACCGAAACCCGCTACCGCAACCTGCATCTGGTTACCGCCAGCCCCGACCTCAGTGACCTGCAAGGCAAGCTGCAGAGCAAGTTCAAGATCAACAAGCTGCGCAAACTGCTGGTAGAGCTGGGCGAAGACTACGAGCGGATCTACATCGACACACCGCCGGCGCTCGACTTCTATACCTTCAGCGCGCTGGTGGCGGCCGAGCGGCTGTTAATCCCGTTCGACTGCGACAGTTTCTCGCGCCAGGCCCTGCACAACGTCATGGCAGGAGTCGAAGCGCTGCGCCAGGACCATAACCCGGCGTTGCAGGTGGAAGGGGTGGTGGTCAACCAGTTCGCCGGGCGCACCGCGTTGCACCAGACTCTGGTCGAGCAACTGCGCAGCGAAGGCCTGCCGGTGCTGCCGGTGTACCTGAGCAGCTCGATCAAGATGCGCGAGTCGCACCAGGCCTCGGTGCCGCTGGTGCACATGGCGCCACGCCACAAACTGGCGCTGGAGTTCGCCGATTTGCTGGATGTGCTCGAGCGCGCAGCCTGACCCAAGCGGGGCGTTGGGCAGCCAGACAGGACATGTCCTACACGCAGGCTGCACTAATTCCGAAAGCGTCCTGAGTGACAATGCGCATTGTCACTCACGCCGGCATGAAGCGGCGCAGATCCATTCAAGGAAGCTCCTGTGTTCAGAACGCTGATCCCCGCCCTTATCGCCGTCACGCTCATCACCCTGGCAGGTTGTCAGAACCGGCCGATCTCCGACACGGAAAAGCACGCGCGCCGGGCGTTCGTCAGCGACATGCAGCAAGCGCTGAAGCTGGGCATCGCCACCGCTGACACGGGCAAGCAGGTCGGCGTGGTCATGCTGAATGTCACGCTCGACCCATCCGCCGCACCGATCAGCTGTAAAGCCAGCAGGGCACCCGCAAGGTACGAAACACAATTGCCTGCCGAACTGCTTCGCTCGGACTTCAAGTCGCTGGCGCAGCTGGTCGAGGCGCAATGCTGGAAGACCATCTATCCCGTGGTTCCCAAACCATTGCGCGAGGACGATGGCACCGCAGAAATACGTGCGCCGCTGTTCGTGATGCTGCCAGCGTCCACTCAAGCGCCTGGTACTGCACGGCGCCAGAGCAACGCGCAGCGTGAGTTCTTCTGGCAGCACCTGTTCGGTGACCTACCGGTAGCCAGCATCGGCAGGGCCTCGGTGTATTACGAGGCAGATGCCCAGGGCAAGGTGCAAGGCTGCCTGGTCCAGATCTACCCCCACCCGCTACGCCCGGACGATTTCCGCCTCGATGGCCGGTTGCAGGCCGAGCTCAACAGCCGCTGCATGGCGCTGGACCTGTTCAGCCTGCCGGGCTTCAAGGCCGACGATGCTGGCTTGGCCAAGGGCTACAGCGAGCTGGAATACGCCCCATGGAAAGTTGCCAGACGCTGATCGAGTCGCCCAAGGACTGCACAAGGTTTGCAGCCGATGCGGCGCAAGCCTGTGGGAGCGGCCGTGGCCGCGAACACCGGCGCAGCCGGTGCCATGCACTGAGTTGCCTGCTTCGCGGGCGCGCCCGCTCCCACGGGATTTGTGTTACCTGTGGCCTTGTGCAGGCTTGCCGGCGATAGGGCCACCATGCCCAGCCGGTCACGCCCGGTTGAAACAGGTATCCAGAGGTCGCCCTCGACAAAGCGCTCTGCCGCACCCGGCTTTCTACTGGCAAGCACAACAATGATGGCGCGGCCCGAGCGCGTCACTTTCATCATGCCTGCCAATGGAACCGGAGAGCACTCGCATGTCCGCACCTCACGAGGTATCCCCCGCCACCCTGCGCCGGGTAATCGCCGCCTCGGCCATCGGCAATTTCGTCGAATGGTTCGACTTTGCCGTCTACGGCTTTCTCGCAACCCTGATCGCCAGCCAGTTCTTCGCCAGCGAAGACGCCAGCGTGGCCTTGCTCAAGACCTTCGCCGTGTTCGCCGTGGCCTTCGCCCTGCGCCCGCTGGGCGGCATCGTGTTCGGCGCGCTGGGCGACCGCCTGGGGCGCAAGCGCATCCTGTCGCTGACCATCCTGTTGATGGCCGGCTCCACCACCCTGATCGGATTGCTGCCGACCTACGCCAGCATCGGCCTTGCAGCCCCCGTACTGCTGACCCTGGCGCGTTGCCTGCAGGGCTTTTCCGCCGGTGGCGAATATGCCGGCGCGTGTGCCTATCTGATGGAGCATGCGCCTGACGACAGGCGCGCCTTCTATGGCAGCTTCGTGCCGGTTTCGACTTTTTCCGCCTTCGCCTGCGCGGCGGTGATCGCCTATGGCCTGGAAGCCAGCCTGTCAGCCGAAGCGATGAATGCCTGGGGCTGGCGCGTTCCGTTCCTGATCGCCGCGCCACTGGGGTTGGTCGGCCTGTACCTGCGCTGGCGCATGGAGGAAACCCCGGCGTTCCGCGAAGCCATCGCCCAGGGCAAGGCGCACGAACATTCGCCACTCAAGGAAACCCTGCGCCACCATGGCCGGGCGATCCGCAACCTCGGGGCGTTCATTTCGCTGACCGCGCTGTCGTTCTACATGTTCACTACCTACTTCGCCACGTACCTGCAACTGGTCGGTCATCTGACCCGCGCGCAATCGTTGCTGGTGACCACCGTGGCCCTGCTGTTCGCGGCGCTCGGCTGCCCGTTGGCCGGTGCATTCTCGGACCGCGTCGGGCGGCGCAAGACCATCGGCTTTACTTGCCTGTGGGTGATGCTCTGCGTGTTTCCGGCGTACTGGCTGGCCAGCTCCGGTTCGCTGCCCGGCGCGCTGCTGGGGGTGATCCTGCTGGCAGTCGGGGCATTGTGCAGTGGCGTGGTCACGGCGGCGCTGCTCTCGGAAAGCTTCCCCACCCGCACCCGCTACACCGCTTCGGCAATCACCTACAACGTGGCCTATACACTGTTCGGCGGCACTGCACCGCTGGTGGCGACCTGGCTGATCGGGCAGACCGGCAGCAGCCTGGCACCGGCGTTCTACCTGGTGGTGATTGCGCTGGTGGCGTTGGTGGGTGGGTTGGCGCTGCCGGAGACTTCGCGGATTTCGCTGCATGACGAGGCTGCGGGCGACGACGCAAGGGCCGGGGTTCGTCGTACTGTTTGAGAATTTGGGGCTGCGATGCAGCCCATCGCCGGCAAGCCAGCTCCCACAGGTACCGCGCAGGCTTCGATGCAGTCCTGTACCTGTGGGAGCAGCCTGGCACCGGCGTTCTACCTGGTGGTGATTGCGCTGGTGGCGTTCGTCGTACTGTTTGAGAATTTGGGGCTGCGGTGCAGCCCATCGCCGCAAGCCAGCTCCCACAGGTACCGCGCAGGCTTCGATGCAGTCCTGTACCTGTGGGAGCAGCCTGGCACCGGCGTTCTACCTGGTGGTGATTGCGCTGGTGGCGTTCGTCGTACTGTTTGAGGATTTGGGGCGGCGGTGCAGCCCATCGCCGCAAGCCAGCTCCCACAGGTACCGCGCAGGCTTCGATGCAGTCCTGTACCTGTGGGAGCAGCCTGTCACTGGCGTTCTACCTGGTGGTGATTGCGCTGGTGGTTCGTCGTACTGTTTGAGGATTTGGGGCTGCGGTGCAGCCCATCGCCGCAAGCCAGCTCCCACAGGTACCGCGCAGGCTTCGATGCAGTCCTGTACCTGTGGGAGCTGGCTTGCCGGCGATGGGCCGCAAAGCGGCCCCGGGTTCTCAGGCCTCCGACTCCTCTTCGCGCCGATACGCCCATTGATACAACGCCGGCAACACCAGCAAGGTCAGCGCGGTGGAAGACAGGATCCCGCCAATCACCACCGTCGCCAGCGGCCGCTGCACCTCGGCGCCGGTGCCGGTCGCCAGGGCCATCGGAATGAACCCCAGCGACGCGACCAGCGCCGTCATCAGCACCGGCCGCAAGCGGGTCAACGCGCCCTCCTCGACCGCTGCGCGCAACGTGCGCCCCTGCTCACGCAGGCCACGGATGAAGGCAATCATCACCAGCCCGTTGAGCACCGCCACGCCTGACAAGGCAATAAATCCCACCCCGGCAGAAATCGACAACGGAATATCCCGCAACCACAGCGCCAGCACCCCGCCGGTAAGGGCAAACGGAATGCCGGTAAACACCAGCAAGCCATCCCTGAGGTTGTTGAACATCATCAGCAGCAACGCCATGACCAGCAGCAACGCCACCGGCACCACCACCTGCAGGCGCTCTGCCGCCGACTGCAGTTGCTCGAACTGGCCACCCCAGCGGGTCCAGTAACCTGGCGGTATCTGCACCTGGCCAAGCAAGGTCTGCTCGGCCTCTTGCACAAACGAGCCAAGGTCACGCCCACGAACGTTGGCACTGACCACCACCACACGCTTGCCATCCTCGCGGCTGACCTGGTTCGGCCCCAGTTGCAGGTTCAGCGTGGCCACCTGCGACAGCGCAATGAAACCGATCTGCCCAGCCCCGGCCGCCGCGCTGGCCGGCACCGGGATCAGCAAGCTGGCCAGGCCGTCGACATCGGTGCGCAAGGTTTCCGACAGGCGCACCACCATATCGAAGCGGCGGTCGCCTTCATACAACGTGCCGGCCTTGCGCCCACCCACGGCGATGGCGATGGCATCCTGCACATCGCCGACGTTCAGGCCATGGCGGGCAGCCTTGTCGCGGTCGATATCGATGGTCAGCACCGGCAGGCCGGTGGTCTGCTCGACTTTCACTTCCGAGGCCCCCGGTACGCCCTGCAAGGTGCTGGCGACCTGCGCGGCGGTGCGGTTGAGCACCTCCATGTCATCGCCGAACAGTTTCACCGCGACATCGCTGCGCACGCCAGAGATCAGCTCGTTGAAGCGCAGCTGGATCGGCTGCGACAGCTCGTGGTTGCTGCCCGGCACGCTGGCCGCCGCCCGCTGGACTTCGGCGATCAGCGCATCGCGCGGCTTGCCGGGGTCGGCCCACTGCTCACGCGGGCGCAGCATCACATAGGCGTCGGAAATGTTCGGCGGCATCGGGTCGGAGGCGATCTCGGCAGTGCCGGTGCGGGCGAACACCCGCTGCACTTCCGGCACCTGGGCGATGATCGCCCGCTCCAGGCGCTGCTGCATGTCCACCGACTGCGACAGGCTGATGCCCGGCACGCGCAAGGCCTGCAGGGCAAAATCGCCCTCGCTGAGGCTGGGGATGAACTCGCTGCCCATGCGGCTGGCCATCAACCCGGACAGCACTACCAGGCTGGCAGCGGCAGCGAACGCCAGCTTGCGCCGGCCCAGCACCCAGGCCAGTACCGGCGCATAACGCTGGCGCGCCGTGCGCATCAGCAAGCCTTCCTCTTCCTTGACCTTGCCGGTGACGAACAACGCAAGGGCCGCCGGCACGAAGGTGACCGAGAGGATCATGGCGCCGAGCAGGGCCATGACCACGGTGAAGGCCATGGGGTGGAACATCTTGCCCTCCACCCCGGTCAGGGCAAAGATCGGCAGGTACACCACCATGATGATCAGCTGGCCGAAAATCAGCGGCCGGCGCGCCTCGCGCGCGGCGGCGAACACTTCGTGGAAGCGCTCGGCGCGGCTCAGCATGCGGCCATGCCGCTGCTGGGCGTGAGCCAGACGGCGGATGGCGTTTTCCACGATCACCACGGCGCCGTCGACGATGATGCCGAAATCCAGCGCGCCCAGGCTCATCAGGTTGGCGCTGACCTTGTTGCTGAACATGCCGGTGAAGGTGAACAGCATCGACAACGGGATGACCATGGCGGTGATCAGCGCAGCGCGAATGTTGCCGAGGAACAGAAACAGCACGGCGATCACCAGGATGGCGCCTTCGACCAGGTTCTTCTTCACCGTGGCGATGGCCTTTTCCACCAGGTTGGTGCGGTCGTACACCGTCACCGCGACCACGCCCTTGGGCAGGTTGCGGTTGATCTCGACCAGCTTGGCGGCGACCGCCTGGGACACCGTGCGGCTGTTCTCGCCAATCAGCATGAATACGGTGCCCAGCACCACTTCCCGACCGTTTTCGGTGGCCGCGCCGGAGCGCAGCTCTTCGCCCAGGCCAACCTGGGCAACATGGCTGACGCGGATCGGCGTACCGTCAGCGCTGGAAATGACGATGTTGGCGATGTCCTCGGCCGACGCCACCTGGCCCGGCGCACGGATCAGCAGCTGCTCGCCGTTGCGTTCGATGTAGCCGGCGCCGACGTTGCCGTTGTTGCGCTCCAGCGCCGCGACCAGGTCGTTGAGGGTGAGCTTGTAGGCCGCCAGGCGCTTGGGCTCTGGGGCAATCAGGTACTGCTTGGCATGGCCGCCGATGCTGTTGACTTCGGCCACGCCTGGCACATTGCGCAGCTGCGGTTTGATGATCCAGTCCTGGATCACCCGCAGGTCGATCGGGGTATAGGCCGTGCCGTCTTCCTTCAGCGCGCCCGGCTCGGCTTCCACCGTCCACAAGAAGATTTCCCCCAAGCCTGTAGAGATCGGCCCCATGCCCGCCTCGATGCCTTCGGGCAACTGCTCGCGGGCCACTTGCAGGCGCTCGTTGACCAGTTGCCGGGCGAAGAACAGGTCGGTGCCATCGTCGAAAATGACCGTGACCTGCGACAGCCCCGAGCGCGACAGCGAGCGGGTCTGCTTGAGGCCAGGCAAGCCGGCCATGGCGGTCTCGATGGCGAAGGTGATGCGCTGCTCGGTCTCCAGCGGCGAATAACCGGGCGCGGCGGTGTTGATCTGCACCTGGACGTTGGTGATGTCCGGTACAGCATCGATCGGCAGTTTCTGGTAGCTGTGAATACCCACCGCGGCCATCAGGACCACGGCCAGCATCACCACCAGGCGCTGCTCGATGGCGAATTGAATCAGGCGTTCGAACATGCAGGCGTTCCCGTGATCAATGGCTGTGCTCGGCCGAGCCCTTGCCCAGCTCGGACTTGAGGACAAAGCTGCCGGCGGCGGCTACCTGGGTACCGGCGGCCAGGCCCGTGGTGATTTCCACCAGCCCGGCGTCGCGGCGGCCGGTGCTGACCGGGCGAGCCTGGAAACCTTCCTCGGTACGGGCAAACACCACGGTCTGCGCCTCCCAGCTTTGCAGCGCGCTTTCCGGCACTGCCACGGCGGCCGTGAAGCGCTCGACGCTGACCGCGACATTGACGAACAACCCGGGGCGCCAGGCGCCGTTGGGGTTGGCCAGGGTGGCGCGCACCGT
This sequence comes from Pseudomonas sp. AFG_SD02_1510_Pfu_092, assembly GCF_003331055.1. Classification (GTDB taxonomy): domain Bacteria; phylum Pseudomonadota; class Gammaproteobacteria; order Pseudomonadales; family Pseudomonadaceae; genus Aquipseudomonas. Next base: position 36,267 of record NZ_PUQD01000030.1, read on the forward strand.
CGCCGCGCGGTTCTGCTCGCCGAGCAGGCTGCCGACGTAGTTGATCTTGCCCTCGACCTGGGCGCCGAGGTCTGGCGCGCTGACCGTGACACTGCGGCCGCTCACCACCTTGTCCAGGTCCCGCGGGGCGACGGCGAAGGTGGCCCAGACCCGACTCAGGTCAGACAGGGTGAACGCGTTGCTGGTCGTCCACCACTTCGCCCACGGTCAGGTGCTTTTCCACCACCACTGCATCGAATGGCGCGCGCAGTTCATAACGATTGCCGGCACCTGCCGGGCCCACGGCAGCGACCTTCTGACGGGCGTTGGCCAAGGCGATTTCGGCTTCCTGAAGCGCCTGGCGCGCCTGCAGGTAGTCCTGCTCGGCGCTGATGCGTTCCTGCCACAACTGCTGCTCGCGCTGGAAGGTCAGGCGCGCCAGTTCCAGGCGGCGCTGGGCGGCCTGCTGTTCGCTGCGCAGGTCGGAAATCTGCTGGCTGGCAATCACCGCCAGCACCTGGCCGCGCTTGACCGCCTGGCCCAGCTCGGCCTGCACCTGCTCGACCACGCCGGGGACGCGCGGGACGACATGGGCGGTGCGGTCTTCGTCGAAGCGGATTTCCCCCGGGAAGCTGATGGCGGTGCCCAGTTCACGTGGGCCGGCGTCGACCAGTTGCACACCGGCAGCTTCGAGCTGGGCGCTCGACAGGTGCAGCTGGCCCTGTTCTTGGCCATGGCCTTCTTCGCCGTGGCCTTCGCCGGCCTGTTGCTCGCCGTGGCCATGGCTGTCCTCACTGTGGTCGTCGTGGCGTGCGTCTGCGCTCGACGCCTTGCCGAGGCTGCCGGTCCAGGCCAGGCCACCAAGGCCGAGCGCGGCAACCGCAGCGACCAGAAGGGCTATCTTGCGTGGGTTAGTCATGCTTGCTCCTGCTGTTCGAATGTGTGCTCAGGCCATCGAGGTCGCCATAGATCCGCTCCACCTGCGCTCGCGCGTCGCTCGCCGAGGCCAGTGCCTCGAGGTACAACCCGCGCGCCTCGATCAGCGTGCGCTGGGCGTCGAGCACATCGAGAAAGGCGAACTTGCCCATTTCGAATCCGCGGGTGGCGGTGTCCACGGCCTGCTGTGCAGCAGGCAGAATGGTGCCGTCATAGGCCTGCACCTCCTGCATGGCCGTGGCCCACTGGCTGACGGCGCTGCGGGTTTCGCTACGCATGCGCAGCTCGACGGCGTTGCGCAGGTCGCGCGCCTGGTCGGCTCGGCGCGCGGCCGCCAGCACGTTGCCCTGGTTGCGGTCGAACAGCGGCAATGGCATCGACAGGCCGACCACGTTGACCCGCTCGCGGTCTTCGCGGCTGTACTGGCTACCGAGGCTGACAGTGAGGTTGGGAATGCGCAGGGCCTTTTCCGAGCCAAGGTGCGCCTCGCCGCGCTCGACCTGGGCTGCGGCCAGGCGCCATTCGACCGTCTGCTCGAGCTGGTCGAGCAAGGCGTCGGCGCTGGGCGCGGTACCGGGTGCCAGGCTGGCCGCCGGCAACGGGTCAAAATCTGCCTGCGCGCTGCCAGTCAGCCGGGCCAGGGCCTGGTAGGCCACGCTGCGCTGGGTTTGCGCGCGGCGCACCTCAGCCTCGGCCTGGGCCAGCTGCACCCGGGCACGGGTGGCCTCGACGGGCGATGACTGGCCAGCGGTCACCCGCCCCTGCACCACCCGCAGCCCACGTTCGGTCAACGCCTGCGATTGCTGCGCCAGCTCCAGCGCAGCCTGCGCGCGCAAGGCCGCGTGGAAGGCCTGCACCACATCGGCGCGCAGCACATTGCGCTGGCGCTCCAGGTCCAGCTGGGCGATGGTCTGGCCGGCGCCGGCCACGGCGATGCGGGCGCCGCGCTTGCCGCCCAGTTCCAGCGCCTGGCTGAGGGTGACGGTGGTGGTGCTGGTGTCACGGCGGGTGTCCTCGACCTCCCAGGACAGCTCCGGGTTGGGGAGCAGCCCGGCCTGGCGCCGCTCGCCGTCGGCAATGCCGGTTTCCCGGCCAGCGGCAGCCAGCTCCAGGTTGTGGGCAAAGGCGGCGGCAAGCGCCTGAGGCAGGCTCAGGCTCTGGCTGGCCTGGACTGTACTGGCGCTGGCGCTGGCCAGCAGCAGGCAGAGCAAGACGGTGTTGCGGGGGATGGGCACGAAACAGGTCCTCGTCGGCAAAGCGTTGCCGGGGGACTGTAAGAAGGCCTGCTTATCGGCGCGGTGGCGGGAAAATTACAATTCTGTAATCAGGCTACGGGCCATCTCTTCTGGGCGGCGACAAGGCCAGTAAAGTCTAGTTCAAGTTCGATAATCGCCCACTTTCCCGGTACGACGATCCCGTTCAATTGACGAAACTAACCAGTCAGTACAAAACTAGTCGCATCCAACAACAACAAAGCGACACTCGTCATGAAGCCCCTCATTCTCGTGCTCAACGGCCCCAACCTGAACATGCTGGGCGCTCGCGAGCCTGCCCAGTACGGCTGCGAAACCCTGGCCGACATTGGCCAAGGCTGCGCCGATACCGCCCAGGCCCTGGGCCTGGAAATCGAATTCCGCCAAACCAACCATGAAGGCGAACTGATCGACTGGATCCATGCCGGCCGTGGTCGCTGCGCCGGCATCGTGATCAACCCCGGTGCCTGGACCCACACCTCGGTAGCCATCCGCGACGCCTTGGTGGCCAGCGAACTGCCGGTGATCGAAGTGCACCTGTCCAACGTGCACAAGCGCGAGCCGTTCCGCCACCTGTCATTCGTATCGTCCATCGCCGTGGGGGTTATCTGCGGCCTGGGCAGCCATGGCTACCGCATGGCCCTCAAGCACTTTGCCGACATCTTGCAGGAGCGCAGCGCATGAGCCAGCAAGCCATACTCGCCGGCCTGGTCGGCCGAGGCATCCAGCTGTCGCGCACCCCCGCCCTGCACGAGCACGAAGGGGATGCCCAGGCGTTGCGCTACCTGTACCGGCTGATCGATGCCGACCAGCTGCAACTGGACGACAGCGCGCTGCCCCAGCTGCTCGACGCCGCGCAGCGCACCGGCTTCACCGGGCTCAACATCACCTACCCGTTCAAGCAGGCGATCCTGCCGCTGCTGGACGAATTGTCGGACGAGGCCCGCGGTATCGGCGCGGTGAATACCGTGGTGCTCAAGGATGGCAAGCGGGTCGGCCATAACACCGACTGCCTGGGCTTCGCCGAAGGCCTGCGCCGCGGCCTGCCGGACGTAGCACGGCGCCAGGTAGTGCAGATGGGCGCTGGCGGTGCCGGCTCGGCCGTCGCCCATGCCCTGCTGGCAGAAGGGGTGCAACAGCTGGTGCTGTTCGAAGTGGATGCGGCCAGGGCGCAGGCCCTGGTGGACAACCTGAATGGTTATTTCGGTGCTGGCCGCGCGGTGGTCGGCAGCGACCTGGCCACGGCATTGGCCGAGGCGGACGGGCTGGTCAATACCACGCCAGTGGGCATGGCCAAGCTGCCGGGTACGCCGCTGCCGGTAGCGCTGCTGCATGCACGCCTGTGGGTGGCCGAAATCATCTACTTCCCGCTGGAAACCGAACTGCTGCGCGCCGCCCGGGCATTGGGTTGCCGTACGCTGGACGGCAGCCACATGGCTGTGTTCCAGGCGGTGAAGGCGTTCGAGCTGTTCAGCGGGCGCCAGGCGGATGCGGCGCGGATGCAGGCACATTTTGCCAGCCTCGACTGACAGATCGGTGCCGGTTTCTTCGCGGGTTGGCCCGCGAAGAGCCCGACACAGGCATTCACCCTTTCTCAGCCAGCAAAGCCTGTAGCACCTGCTCCTGCCCGCCATAATCGCCCTCGCCAAAGTGCACATGGCGCACCTGCCCCTTACGGTCGACAAAATAGTGCGCCGGCCAGAACTGGTTGCCCCAGGCATTCCACACCTTGTAATCGTTATCCACCGCCACCGGGTAAGTGATCCCCAAGCTGACCACCTTGTCGCGCAGGGTGCCGAGGTCATGCTCGTATTCGTACTCCGGGGTGTGCACGCCGACCACCACCAGCCCCTGGTCGGCATAGCGCCGCGCCCAGTCGTTGACATGCGGCAGGCTGCGCTGGCAATTGATGCAGTCCCAGGTCCAGAAGTCCACCAGCACCACCTTGCCCTGGAGCCCGGGGGCATCCAGTGGCGCCGAGTTCAGCCACTGGCTGGCGCCGGACAGCGACGGCATGGCGCCGTAGCTGTCGCGGGCCAGCAGATGCCCAGCCAGGCCAAGGTCGGTCAGGGCCAGGGCAATGCCCCCCGCCTTCAACAACAAGCGGCGATCAATTTTCATGGCAGCCGCCGGTGGCGTAGGTGCGGTACTGCACGCTCTGCTGCTGGCCACTGGAGTCGAGGTAGTCCATACGGGTGTTCACCAGGCCGCAGGCGTTGCTCTGGTCATCCTCTATCGTCAGCACTTTTTTCACATCCAGTCGGTCGCCGTAGCGGTACTGCATGACCCCGCTATCGTCCATCGGCAGCGTCGCGGCCTGGGCAGCAATGGCACCAAAGCTGAGCACGGTGAGCAGGCTGGCGCTGGCAAACGTTTTGAAGTTCATGGCATTTCTCCTGTCTGACGCTTGGCTATGGGAAGTCATGCTTCCCGGTCGAGAGCCATTTCACGCCTGCCAGGTATCCCGCATGTGTCGCCCGAAACGGTGATGTGCTTCCTGCTGTATCTGTGTCCAGCGCAGATACACTGCAATACAAACCCCCGCAGGCAAGCGCGACTGCGCTCGGTACACTGCGCCCATCCTTCTTGCACAGGAAAGCAACATGGAACATGTCGATCACATCCTGATCGTCGACGACGACCGCGAGATCCGCGAACTGGTCGGCAACTATCTGAAGAAGAATGGCCTGCGCACCAGCATCGTCGCGGACGGGCGGCAAATGCGCGCCTTTCTCGAGGCCAACAGCGTCGACCTGATCGTCCTCGACATCATGATGCCCGGCGACGACGGCCTGCTGCTGTGCCGTGAGTTGCGCGCCGGCAAGCACCGCAACACCCCGGTGCTGATGCTGACCGCCCGCAACGACGAAACCGACCGCATCATCGGCCTGGAGATGGGCGCCGACGATTACCTGACCAAGCCGTTCTCGGCCCGCGAACTGCTGGCGCGCATCAACGCCGTGCTGCGCCGCACGCGCATGCTGCCGCCCAACCTGACCATCAGCGAAAGCAGCCGCCTGCTCGGTTTCGGCCAATGGCGCCTGGACACCACCGCACGCCACCTGCTCGACAGCGAAGGCACCCTGGTGGCCCTGAGCGGCGCCGAATACCGCCTGCTGCGGGTGTTCCTCGATCACCCGCAGCGGGTGCTCAGCCGTGAGCAACTGCTCAACCTTACCCAGGGCCGCGAGGCCGACATCTTCGACCGTTCCATCGACCTGCTGGTCAGCCGCCTGCGCCAGCGCCTGGGCGATGATGCCCGGGAACCCGCCTGCATCAAGACCGTACGCAGCGAGGGCTATGTGTTCTCGCTGCCGGTGCAACTGCTCGAGTCACCCTCATGAAATGGCCACGCACCCTCGCCTCGCGCCTGGCGCTGATCTTCTTCACCGGCCTGGTGCTGGCGTACGGCCTGTCGTTCGGCCTGCAGGCCTACGAGCGCTACATCAGCAGCCGCTCGATGATGCTCAGCAACCTGGAACAGGATGTGGCCACTTCGGTGGCGATCCTCGACCGCCTGCCTGCCGTCGAACGTGCCGCCTGGTTGCCGCGCCTGGAGCGGCGCACCTACCGCTACAGCCTGAACCAGGGCCTGAGCGGTGAAGCGATGCCCAGCAGCGATCCACCCATGGCCGCCGAGTCGATCGTCAAGGCCATCGGCAGTGACTATCGCCTGACCTTTCAGGAAATTCCCGGCCCGAACGCGCACTTCCAGGCCCACCTGAAGCTGGCCGACGGCGCGCCGCTGACCATCGACGTGACCCCGGCAGCGGTGCCGGTGGCCCGCTGGCTGCCGGTGGTGCTGCTGATCCAGCTGGCCGTGCTGTTGCTGTGCACCTGGCTGGCCGTACGCCTGGCCATCCGCCCGCTCACCCGCCTGTCCCAGGCGGTGGACAACCTCGACCCGGACAAACCCGGTGTGCAACTGGATGAAAGCGGCCCGCGCGAGGTGCGCTACGCCGCCGTGGCCTTCAACGCGCTGCAGGCGCGCATCGCCGCCCACCTGAAGGAACGCATGCAGTTGCTGGCGGCCATCTCCCATGACCTGCAAACGCCGATCACGCGCATGAAGCTGCGGGTCGAAGTGATGGACGACGGGACGGAGAAGGACAAGCTGTGGAGCGACCTGGGCGAGATGGAACACCTGGTGCGCGAAGGCGTGGCCTATGCGCGCAGCATGGACAGCAGCACCGAGGCCCCCTGCCGGGTCAACCTCGATGCCTTCCTCGACAGCCTGGTGTTCGACTACCAGGACAGTGGTGCCCAGGTCGCGCGCCATGGCAACAGCGCCAGCCTGCTGGAAACCCGCCCGCACGCCCTGCGCCGGGTGCTGGTGAACCTGGTGGACAACGCCCTCAAGTTTGCCGGGGCCGCCGAACTGGAAGTCGGACGCGAAGGTGACTTGACCGTTATTCGCGTGCTCGACAACGGCCCCGGGATCCCCGCTGGCGAACTGGATGAAGTGCTCAAACCGTTCTATCGCGTGGAAGGTTCACGCAACCGCAGCACCGGTGGTACCGGGCTGGGGCTGGCGATTGCCCACCAACTGATCCAGGCCATGGGCGGCAGGTTGACCCTGAGCAACCGCGCAAGTGGCGGATTGTGCGCGCAGATCGAACTGAAATGACCAGCGTTGGTGGGAGCGGGCAAGCCCGCGAAGCAGGCGACGCGGTGGATGGCACCGGCTGCGCCGGTGTTCGCGGGCACGCCCGCTCCCACAGCGATCGCGCCAGCTTTTAGAAATTGACCAAGACAGTTGCTCCAAAGCAGTCCGTACACTTCGATACATAATCCCACCACCGCCGACACACTGCAGATACCCCACCCCCACACACTCCCGGTCACACCCTCATACCCGGGAGCCATGCTGATGAAACCCCTCACCCTGCCCTCCGGCTGGAAGCTGTTCGCCACCCTCGCCGGCCTCACCCTGGCGATGACCGCAGTGGTCCTGGCCAGCCAACCCGACCCGGACGGCCTGCGCAGCGCCATACGCGCTACCGCGCGCAGCTCCTTCGCGCTATTCCTGCTGGCGTTTCTGGCCTCGTCGCTGGTGACCTTGCTACCCGGCAGCAGCAGCCGCCGGGTGCTTCAGGAGCGGCGTTACCTGGGCCTGGCATTTGCCTTTTCCCACACCGTGCATGGTCTGCTGATCTACCGCTATGCCCAGCAATTCCCCGAGCTGTTCTGGGCCGGGCGCACGGTCACCTCGAGCCTGCCCGGTACGCTCGGCTACCTGTTCCTGCTGCTGCTCACCGTCACCTCATTCAAGGTGCCCATGCGCCTGCTGGGTGGCCGTGCTTGGCAGGCCTTGCACAGCACCGGCATGTGGGTCTTGGCTGCGGTGTTCTGCCTGTCGTTCTACAAACGCATCCCCATGGGTGGCTGGTACTCGCTGGCGTTCGCCCTGATGTTCAGCGCCATCACCGTCAAGCTCACCGCCAAGCTGGCCCGCCAGCAGCGCCGCAACGCCCGCGCCCTTTCCTGAAGAGAGAAAACCAGCATGACCACCTTGACCCGCACCCTGACCACCTTCGACCGTTTCGGCAGCTGGAGCGCCGACCTGCCGTTGCGGCTGTTTCTAGCCTGGGAGTTCTTCGAATCCGGCTGGGAGAAATTCAATGGCAGCAACTGGTTCGTCGACTTGCAATCCAGCTTTCCGTTTCCCTTCAACCAGCTGCCAGCGAACGTGAACTGGCAACTGTCGATGTGGGCAGAGCTGATCCTGCCGTTGCTGCTGTTGCTGGGCCTGGGCACGCGGCTGGCCTCGCTTGGCCTGATGGTGGTGACCGTGGTGGCGATTGCTGCGGTGCATTGGCCTGCGCACTGGTCGAGCCTGGCCGAACTGGCCCAGGGCTATGCCATTACCGACCAGGGCTTCGGCAACTACAAACTGCCGCTGATCTACCTGGTGGCGCTGCTGCCGCTGCTGCTGAAAGGGGCTGGGCGCTTGAGCCTGGATCATTGGCTCAAGGCGCGGTTCTACAAGTGATATCCCGGGGGCGCAACGCGCCCCCAGTACCAAGCTTCAACAGGTACCGATGAGCACCCCTTGCTCGCGCAACCCCTCCAGCATCACCGCCCCCTGTTGCACATCCCCACCCAACGCCTCCAGCCGCGCCCGGCCACTGCCCTGCTCCAGGGCCAACAACCGATAGGCCAGCGGCGTCAGGCGCGCGAAGCGCACCTTCAAACCCGCATCGCGATAAACCAGCAACAAGGTCGGCTCCTCCGGCGCAACCGTCGGCTGGTAATCTGCACCGATGTGCTCAACCGGCCAGCGGTAGGCCAGCACCCGCGCCACACACGACAGCAGCGGCTGGCCTTCCAGCAGATCGCCCGCCGGATCATGGGCCGGGTCTTCGGCATCGCTCAAGTACAGCTGCGCCTCGATCCATTCGTAATGCGCGAGCTCCAGCTGCCACGGTGCATCCAGCTCGACCCCTTGCAGGTAATCGACGAACGCTTGGGCAATCTCGGTAAACAGCGGTGTCTGGCTGCGATAGTTGGCATAGAAATCACGCACACGGGCGTGCCAGCGTTGTTCGCCCAGTGCCTGGCGCATCACCGGGAAGCTGCCGGCCAGCAAGCCTTCGATGGCGCCATAGAACAACTCGCGGTAAACCTTCAGCCGCCGTGCCTCTACGCCGGGTGGCGGAGCATGGCGCTGCGGGTCGCGCAGGTAGCGCGCCAGGCTGTACTGCTGCAAGCGTAAGGTCTCATTCATCTGTCTGCCCCCCCGATGCGCACTGCACAGTGCGGATTCGCGCCGTTTCAGCCAGCAGTTCAGCCAGCGGCGGGTAGTTGAAATCCCGCTCGAGTACGGTCGGTTGGCTACCGAAGCGCCCGCAGGCAACGGCATACAGGGTCCACACATCTTCCTTCACTGCGGCCCCATGGGTATCCACCTTGAGGTCCTCTGCCTCATCGTAATGGCCAGCCACGTGCATCCCGGTCACCCGCCCCTGGGGCAGGCCCGCCAGGAATTCCCAGGCGTCGTAGCCGTGGTTGCAGGCGTTGACGAAGACATTGTTGACGTCCAGCAGCAAATCGCAGTCGGCCTCGTCGAGTACCGCACGGATGAAGTCCAGTTCGCTCATCGCCTGATACGGCGCGGCGTAATAGCTGATGTTCTCCACGGCAATGCGCCGCTCCAGCAGGTCCTGGGCCTGGCGGATACGCGCGGCCACATGGCGCACGGCTTCGTCGGTGAACGGAATGGGCATCAGGTCGTAGAGGTGCCCGTCATCGCTGCAGTAGCTTAGGTGCTCACTGTAAAAGCGCACCTGATGACGCTCGAGAAACTGGCGGGTCTGGCCGAGGAAGTGGCGGTCCAGCGGTGCGCTGCCCCCAAGTGACAACGACAGCCCATGGCAAGTGATAGGAAAACGCTCGGCCAGCTGCGCCAGGCCCTTGCCGTAGGCGCCGCCCACGGCAATCCAGTTTTCCGGTGCGCATTCGAGAAAGTCGACGGCGCCGGCGTCCATGGCCAGCAGCTCCGGCAGCAGGCCGCGGCGCAAGCCAAGCCCGGTGTGTAACGGTGTGGGACGCATGAAGGTATCTCCGCAACAGGCACAACGCCCCGCCTGACCAGCAGGAGGGGCGTTGCGGCATTTCAAGGGAAGATCAGGGTTTGCCGGTCAGGTGGCTGAACAGGCCGTCAGGCATGCTTTTGCCATTGGCCTGATAGATCGCCTTGAGGTGATCCGCAGCTTCCTGTTCGGAGATGAAGCCATCATGGTTATGGTCGATCTTGGTGAAGTCGCCGGCACGGTCCTTGGCCACCGCAACGAACTCATCGCGCGAGACCTTGCCGTCATGGTTGCTGTCGGTCTTGGCGAACGAGGCATCACCGCACTTGCCTTCGCCGCATTTGCCTTCGCCGCATTTGCCTTCTGCGCCAGCCTTGGCGCCGGCACCGCATTTGCCCTCGCCACATTTGCCTTCGCTCTGGCTGGCCTTGGCGCTGCCACCACACTTGCCTTCGCCACACTTGCCCTCACCGGCCACCTTGGCCGAAGCCAGCTGGTAGCCCTGGGCCAACGGTTCGACGGCAAAGGCACTGCTGCTCAGTGCCATGCTGCCGATCAGGGCGGCGCCGAGCAGGCCGAGGGTATTTCGTACTTGGGTCATGGTGTCGCTCCACTGTGGTTGGGATGTGGAGCCATTAGGCCGTTGCGGTATGTCGTGGATGTATCGCGCAGGGTGCGCTTTTGTATGGCAATGGGTCTGCGGCGCGGCGAGATACAGTGGGATACACAACGGCCCCGGGGGTGCCGGGGCCGTTGTGTCAGTTCAGTCTTCCAGCGGCTTGGGGGGAGTCGCCGGCTTGGCAGGCTTGCCCGGTTTGCTGTCCTTGGCCTTGGCTTGCGCGGCGGGTGCTGCTACCACCGGCTCAGGTGCCGTGACTGCTTTCTCGCTGGCGGGCAGGTCATCGACCGCCTTGAGAATCGCCTGCGGGTCCATGGCCTCGCCACTCTCGTCGTCCTTGAGCATGTGGCGTTCGCCGTCCTTGCCCACCAGAATCACCTTGGTACCCTTGCTCGCGCCCAGCTTCAGCTCACGGATCAGCGCCATGGTGGTCTGCTGCTCGAGGTTCTTGTCCTCACGCTTGCCCATCATGTTGGCGACGCTGTACAGCACCAGGTTGCGTTCCTTGAAGGCCGCCTGGGTCGCCGGGTCTTCCAGCGCCTTGTTCAGCCCGCGCAAGGTCGGGTCGGCGCTGCTGGGGGCAATGACCACCAAGGGCCTGGCCTTGCCCAGTTCCTTGGCCAGCGGCGCGTCGCTGTCGGCAGCGAACAGCGGGCCAGCGACAGCAAGCAAGGTAGCGAGGGTCAGTGACCGGACGAGCATGCAAATCTCCTTATTCTCTCGATTAACCAAAGACTACGGATCTGCGCGAAAGATCCGACGGGTGAGGGTAAACCACCCGCAGGCGGAGGGGTCTGGCTAAAGGTAACTGGTCATTACCATAAGTCATGCCCGCCTCTGCACGATGCGGGGCCCGGCCCAGCGCCTCTTGGACTGAGCATAGCCCAACGCACCTCGATGCATCGGGCCTGCCCGGGCTGATACCCGCCGGCCGACCGGGTCAGGCCCACCTGTCCAAGGCATCGAGGGTCAACTGATACCGGGTCGCATAGCGCCACTGATCGATCTCTTCCATCATCCGGGCGATCCGTTGCGCGCCGGCATGCGCTGCTTGCAGTTCTTCCAGTTCGGCATGGAAGCGCTCCGGCAGCAGCAACTCGTTCTGAAACCGCGCATCGAGGTATTGCAACCAGAATGGCTTGTCGACCATCCATACCGCCAGGGTGTCGGAGGTTTCACGATTGTTGATCCGGAGGCGAACGGACCTGACCTGGTCATCAGAAAGACGGGGAATGTCTGGATAAAGCATGCCGTTGATTTGCAGCGGTAGATTCAGGTCATCACGCAGCTTGATGAACAATGCCAGTGCATACTCGATCGACTCACGCCCCGCGCCGTCTTCATCGGCCAGGTCGCTGGCAATGAACTCGACCTGGCGTTTGCGCCAGATCTGCCGCGCCAACGCTACCAGCGCCTGCTCCTGGCCCGTGGTTGGCGCGGCATGTTCGGCATTCCACAGCAGCACCCGCTCTTCCAGCTGGTCGAATACCGCGGTGGCATTGTCCGCGCAGTTTTCGACCACCGCGTTGTCTAGCAGCATCCTCGCCAGCTGTGGAGTTTGCTGCATCGTTTCCATCATGTCGAAGACCCGCGTGGCCAGCAGGGTGAAGTATTGCGGGTGGATGAAGTCGCGGGATCGGGTCAACGCCGCCAACAAGCCCATGAAGTTGTCAGCCCCCTCCATCAACGATACGCACGCCCAGGAGATGGCAAAATCTTCCCGCAGCGGGTCGGCCAACCGGTCCAGCCACCGCAGCTTGTACGGTACCGTGCTATCTCGCGGGAACCGCCACAATGCCTGAGCTTCGCCGTCCTGCCGGTAAACGAGCGGGTTACCGGTCAGTTCGACGTAGCCCTGACGCCACAGCCGTGAAGTGAGGAAGCCCGAAGGTAGCGAGCTGAGCGCATTTTCCGCAGCATCCAGCAGGTACAGCGACGGGTTGTGGGAAATGCCGTCGGGAAGCGTGGAGATCCTGGTATTGCGTAGTCGCAATTCACGCAACTGGATCATGTGCGTTACCGAGATCGGCTGGTACAGCGGGTTACGCGACAAGTTCAGGTAATGCAGATTGCGGCACTGCGCCAGTTCGACACGTTGCACCTGGTCCAGGCGAATCTGGTTACCCGACAGGTCGATGACCCGCAGGCGCCTGAGCAACATCAGGTTCGGCGGCAAACGTTGCAACCTGTTGTTGGTCAGCTCCATCACCTCCACATTAGGGAAGGCCAGCAGGAATTTGGCGGGTATCTCGGTAATTTTCAAATGACGCAAGGCCATGCCGGAAACGTGCGGAAAACTGACCTGTGGTGGAAAATCGGGCAGGCTTCGCAAACTGTGCCCAACATATTCCCAGTTCACCGTCAGCACCTCGTTCGGGCCAAGCACACGCTCTGGCACCAGCTCCCGCCAGCACTCGGTCAACGCCTTCCTGAAACGGCGGCGTTCAGCCTTTTCACCCGCCAGCAGGCCATTCAGCTCCCAGGTTTTCAAATGGCTGTACAACAGCTCCGATTGCTGTTCGAGCATGCCCAGTTCGGCTGCGGTGTCGCGCCCCAGTGCATGCAGACTGGTCAGCCACTGCTCCAGCTGTTCGTCGCTGTAGGCCGGATACAGATCGCGTAGCCTTGCCGACAGCGCGCGGGGCCTGGTAGACGCCCTGGCGAAGCCGCCCACACCACCGCCGCCCAGCGGATAGCCGATCCTCCCGTCCTCCAGTCGCAGCGGCGGCAACCAGGCGGGTTGTTCAGGGTTCTTGCCGAGCGTGCGGGCAATCATCTGCATGCGCCGTGGAACCTGTCGGGCCAAGGCGGCGCGCAGATCCTCGGCATAGGGCTCGCTCAAACCCAGTTGTTCGATAACGTTGGCTTCCAACGCCGAGGCCATGACTTCGAACAACTCACCCGGGGGATGCAAACCAATGCCCAGCGCATCCTCGAGCTCGAACAACCCGTCACGGTGCACCAGCCGGAACGAAAGCCCACGCCCCAGGCTGAGCACCGGCTCGAAGGCGTCGCCATCGAACAAGCGCCAATGCGGCGCCAGCTCACTGCCCGGGAGGGTGTCCAGCAATGTCAGGGCAACCTTGGCCAGGTCGAGACTTTGCGGGGTATCGATGAACAGCGCCTCGCAGGCAAGGGCAACCCGAATGCGCAAGACGCTGAGCCTGGCTTTGCGGCTCAGACCAAACGGAACCTTGCCCTGATGCGCCAGGTACTGGCGCTCCTGCGACGTCGCCTCCTCCACCAGTTGCTGCGCAGCCTTGTAGTGCAAGCGCGGGAATACCCGACGCAGGGTCGCAATGGCTGCATCATCGTCCGCCTGGTGCAGCTCGTACACGCGCTGGAACAGCTGGCGACGCCTGGCCCAGACTTGCTCGGCCAGCGCAGGCCCCTGCTGTTCGGTGATCCCGGGAAGCGACCGGGCAAGGGCGAGTAACTGTGGGTCATCCAGCCCACGGGCGAGGCGCAAGCCATCGAGTAACGTCTGCACGCGCTGATGGATCAGCAGGCGGTCGGCACTGTCGACAATTTCCGCCTCCGCTGCCCGGCCATACACATGCAGCGCCCGCAGGTAATCTGCATCAAGCCCATGGATAGTCATCAGCTGGTCGATAGCCGGCTCATCCAGCCGGGCAAAGGGCTCACCCAGGCGACGGCATATCATGTATGCGTCCGCCCAGCTGGCAGGTTGCTCGGCCCACGTACGCCAGGCGCCCGCCTCGTTGTGGCGCAGTAACGGCCCGTGCCCTCGCCGAGGCACCAGTTGCCATTGCTCATCGGCCCGCTGGACGATTTCATAGTAGTAACCGTCCATGTTCATCCAGCACTTGCCCTGTGCACGATAAATACCCGCCGCGTCCGCTACTGCATCTGCCGGCGGAGCCGAGCTGCGAAACGGCACCAGGTCGGCGTTCCAGAGTTTATGCGTGCCATCCTCCAACCGCGCCGGCAGCCAATGATCCAGTGCGGCCCAGGCGCGGGTCGTTTCACGCCATACCACCGCCGTCACGCCAACGGCCGCCACTTCCCTGGAGAGGTTGAGCACATGGTCCAGCGCGGCACTGCTGTCACCTTCACGCCAGTCCTCTACGGCATGGAACACCTCGTCGAGCATGTCCCAGGCCATCAGTGCCAACAACAAGGAGTTCAGCGCCGGAATGAACAGCCCGGCTACAGCCAGCAAAGTCCAGCCTTCGTCAACCAGACGTTGGTGATGGGCTTCCTGGGTCTTCCGGTCGAGGTCTGCAACCGGTTTCGCTATCGACGCTGCATCGTCCTTTATCTGTGCAATGCGCTGCCTTGCTAGACCATCGAACAACGGCAGCGGGTAATCGACCATATGCTGGTCCATCTCGCGGGTTGCTGCTTCCACAACGTCCACGAGCTCGTTGGCAACCCTGGAAAAGAACGCGTAGCTGTCACGGCGACGCACGAAGCGCCTGAAAAAGGCCTGATAGGCTGCGCTGCGCAGGCGCTTGCCCAGCACTTTGCGAACGAACGTTTCCAGGTCTGTGCTCACGCTCCACGGGCCATGCGGATCGCCCGGGATATAGACGATGATCCGCCGGCTGGCGTTGAACAGCCACCCCTCGTGCAGCACTTCCAGCACAACGATCTGCTGCACCATGCAGTCGAATGCCTTGAGCTGGCGAGCCACGACCTTCGCTTCGTAGAACGTACCGGGCTGGCCTTGCTGATACAGCTCGGTGACCAGTTGCAGCTCCGCCGCATTGAGCACACCCTCTGTCTTGGCTTTGCACGCGTCCGTCAACATGACGCTGCGGTAGAGCCGGGCAAGCGCAGAATGAACGCTATCCTGGCCGCCGGCCTGGCTGGCCGGTGCGTTGAGCACGCTGTCCAGATGACGCTGGTAACGCCCGCCCAGGTCCAGCTTGCGACACAGGCGGGCGAATGCAGGCGCGCTGGCTGAAGCAAGACGGCGTGACGACGCATCGACGATGCAATTGTCCCTGGGCTGCTCGTTGCGCCCCTCGCCCTCGGTGAAGTTGTTCAGCGCCGCCTCGATCAGCGGGACATCGAAGTTGTCTCTTGCCGGAAGGGGATGACGGCCCCAGGAAATGCCCGGTTTCGAGTCGGTGTAGGTGTACCAGGACCTGAAATAAAGGCCGTTGATCGCGTCGGTACTGCCGAAAGTGTCGCGCATGGCTTGCTGCAACAAGGGCGTGCAGAAATGGTCGATACCCTGGATACGCGCCAGTGCGGCCTTGAGCGCTTGCCGGGCAACGACGCTGTCCCTTATCGCCTGGCACAATGCCGCATGCTCCGAAGCGTACAGGCTGTTCACCGGACGGTTCTGCTCCGTGGCTGATACGATCCTCAAACGACGAATCCATCGGGGCATGCGGTTGACGATCAAGCTGTCCTGATACGCTTGCTCCATCGCCAGCGTATTGCCTTTTGCGGGGTGTTCCTGCAGTGAAATGGCCATGTTGCACCTCTGGCTGAGTCGGGGGCTCGACACTAGGTACAAAAGCGCAGGCCGGGAGGCTAGATAATTACCGCTCTCAGAACAGCGGCAGCTGGCGGCCAGCCAGCGCGTCGAAACTGTCGCCAACGAAGGGCAGAATCGCGTCGGCCACCGGCTGCAACTGGCGCGTCAGGTAGTGTTCGTAGTCCACCGGCGCCTGCAGGTTTTCCAGTGGCTCCGGGCCAGCGGTGGTGACCAGGTAACTGATCCAGCCGCCCCGCTGATATTGTTGCGGCCGGCCCAGGCGGCTGTTGTAGTCATCGGCCAGGCGCGCGGCGCGCACATGCGGCGGCACGTTGCGCTGGTAGTCGGCCAGCGGCCGGCGCAAGCGCTTGCGGTACACCAGCAGGCTATCGAGTTCGCCGGCCAGGGTCTGCTGCACGTACTGGCGTACATAGTCGCGGTAAGGCTGCCGGCGGAAAATACGCCCGTACAGTTCCTGCTGGAACTGCTGGGCCAGCGGCGACCAGTCGGTGCGCACCGCCTCCAGGCCCTTGTAGACCATGTCCTCGCGGCCATCGGGCCGTTGCACCAAGCCGGCATAGCGCTTCTTGCTGCCTTCGTCGGTACCGCGGATGGTCGGCATCAGAAAACGCCGGTAATGCACCTCGAACTGCAGCTCCAGCGCGCTTTCCAGGTTCAGCTGCTCGCGCAGGTGTGCGCGCCACCACTGGTTGACCTGCGCCACCAGCGCGCGCCCGATGTCTGCCGCAGCCTGTTCTTCATGGGCGCCTTTGAGCCAGACGAACGTCGAGTCGGTGTCGCCGTAGATGACCTCATAGCCTCTGGCCTCGATCAACTCGCGGGTCTGGCGCATGATCTGGTGGCCGCGCATGGTGATCGACGAGGCCAGGCGCGGGTCGAAGAAACGGCAACCACTCGAGCCCAACACCCCGTAGAAGGCGTTCATGATGATCTTCAGCGCCTGCGACAGCGGCGCATTGCCCTCGCGCTTGGCCGCCTCCCGGCCCTGCCATACCCGCTCGACGATGGCCGGCAGGCAATGCTGGCTGCGCGAAAACCGGCCGCCGCGGAAACCCGCCACCGAGTGTTGGTCATCAGGCAGACGCAAGCCTTCGACCAGCCCCACCGGGTCGATCAGGAACGTGCGGATGATCGACGGGTACAGGCTCTTGTAGTCCAGCACCAGCACCGAGTCGTACAGCCCCGGGCGCGAATCCATGACGAAGCCGCCGGGGCTGGCTTCGTCGGGGCGGCTGCCGAGATTGGGCGCGACGAAGCCCAGGCGGTGCATCTGCGGGATGTACAAATGGCAGAACGCGGCCACCGAACCACCGCTGCGGTCCACCGCCAGGCCAGTGACCGACGCCCGTTCCAGGAGAAAGTCGAGCAGCCGGGTGTGGGCGAATATCCGCGTGACCAGCTCGCAGTCCTTGAGGTTGTAACGCGCCAGCGCCGGTTTGTCTTCGGCGAAGCGGCGGTTGATTTCATCCATGCGCTGGTACGGCGTGTCGATGGCCTTGCCTTCGCCAAGCAAGGTCTGGGCAACGCTTTCCAGGCTGAACGAAGGAAAGCTCCAGGTCGCCGAGCGCAGCGCCTCGATGCCATCGATCAACAGCCGCCCGGGGGCATCGGCAAACACGTGGCCACCGCCGGCATGGCTGCGCACGGTCATTGGCGCACCGTTACGCCCCAATGCCAGCGGCACCTGCAACTGCCGGGCGTGCTCATGCAGCAGGCGTAGGTCGAACTGGATCAGGTTCCAGCCGATGATCGCATCCGGGTCGTGCTCGGCCATCCACTGATTGAGGCAGGCCAGCAGGGCCGCGCGGTCGGCGCAATAGTGCAGGTCGAAATCAAGCTCGGTGGCAGGGCCGTTGGCCGGGCCGAGCATGTAGACCTGGCGTTGCCCGCAGCCTTCCAGGGCAATGCTGTACAACTCACCGCGCTCGCTGGTCTCGATGTCCAGCGACACCAGCCGCAGTGGCGGGCGGTAGCCGGGCACCGGCTTGAGCTGGGCGTCGCAATACACCCCGTGGGCATCCGGCTGGCCGGTGAACTGCACCGGGGCGGTGATGAAGCGCTCCATCAGGTAGCGTTCGGGCGGGCGGATGTCGGCTTCGAACACCTCGATACCGGCGCTGCGCAGGCGTTGCTCGAGCTGCAGCAGTTGCCGGTGCTGGCGGCAATACAGGCCCAGCACCGGGCGCTGGTCGAAATCTTTCAGGCGCAGCGGCCTCAGCTGTGCCCCAGGTTCCTTGGCCAGCAGTACCCGGGCATGCTCAGCCTGTGCCTGCGGGATGAACGCCACCGACTCCTGCGGCGCCAGGCGCAGCTGTCGCGGCCCCTGATCGGTGGCCAGCCAGAATTCCACGCAGGTGCCTTCAGGTGTGTCATGCCAATGCCGGGTCAGGACAAAGCCCTGCTGCAACTCCACCGCGTCGACCTCTGAATCGTTTGTTGTACGAATGGTGGCGATTCTACCGCCGACGCAGGGTTGCAGTGCATTTTTGTGGCGCCCATCCAACGGACCGCGCTCAAGACCTGCGCATTACTGTGGGAGCGGGCGTGCCCGCGAAGCAGGCGACGCGGTGGAATGTAAACGATGTCTCCGGTTTGTACCGCGGGCAAGCCCGCTCCCACAGGGAGCGCGCCAGCTTTCAACATGACTGCAACACCGTTGCTCTACCAGGGCGCCACGGTTCAACCGTACAGATAGTCGATGTCCTTGTACGCCAGCGGCGGCACCTGGCCGTGCAGGAAGTCGCGCAGCTTGTGCATCTGCCGTGCCTTGGGGCTGGCCTTGAGCCAGGTCATGTAATAGCCGTCGCCCGTGGCCACCGCGTGCTTGAACGGCGTGACCAGGCGCCCCGCGCCCAGGTCGGCACTGGCCAGCACCAGGTCGACTACCGAAATACCCAGGCCTTGCTGGGCGGCCGAGATGCCCTGGTCGAGGGTATCGAACACCTGCCCGTGGTCGATGCTGATGTCCAGCGCGTCCATGCGCGCCAGCCAGCGCCGCCAGTCACGCCGGTCAGGGGACGGGTGCAGAAACTCGCACTGGGCCAGGTCCGCCAGGTCCGGCTGCGCCTGGCTCATGTAATCCGGGTGGCACACCGGGATCAGCCATTCATCGAACAGCTTGAAACTCTCGATATCAGCGGGAAAACGCCCGTTGGCCAGCAGGATCGCGCAGTCGTAGGGCTCGGAATAGAAATCCACGCTGTCGATGTCCATCCACACGCTGGAAAGCTGCACGCTGCAGTTGTCGTCGACTTTCTTGAACGCATCCAGCGCCCGCAACAGCCAGCGCACGGTGAGCGTGGACGGCGCCTTCAGGCGCAGGCCGTAGCGGTCCTGGCGCAATAGCGCGCAGGCATTTTCGATGATCTTGAACCCGACCTTGAGCTCCTGCGCCAGCAGGCGACCGTGCTCGGTCAGGGCCAGCTTCGGCCCGCGACGTTCGAACAGGTCGCAGCCGAACAGCGCTTCCAAGGTCTTGATGTGATGGCTGACCGCGCCCTGGGTCAGGGCCAGCTCTTCCGCTGCCCGGGTAAATGAGCCATAGCGCGAGGCAACCTCGAAGGCGCGCAGGGCATGCAGAGCCTGAATCCGTTCCGACATGGCGATGTCCCAATCATGAATAAGACTAATAGTAGGTCATAGTTCCACCCGTTTTACAACGTCACGGGCGTCTCGGAAAATGCGGGTAAATTATAAACATAACCAAGATCCTGCCTGCATGTGACTGGAAAGTTCACCTATCTTAACGCCTGGGGAAATCATGTTTACGGGTTATGGAACTTGCTATCGCCTGGACGCGCTCGAGCTGGCTGCTCAACATGCCCGGAACACCCACCACTGGACTGGCAAAGCCGTTGAACATTTTCGCAGTGTACTCGCCAACCCCGAGTTCCCCTGCCTGTTCGGCCGCAAGGCGGTAAACGGCGCCACCTGCCACATCCTCTTCGCGCGCGCCGAGCAACTGGCCGACGACATCGCCCAAGGCCTGGACGACTACGTGCGCACCGTCGCCCCGATCCCGCCCAAGCAGCGTATCGGCAGCCCACTGGTGGTGTTTCTCGAAACCGCCAGCGACAGCGCCCTGGCCGAGCAGCAGGCGCTGGCCTGGAAAGTGCTGCGCGGCGTGCATGCGCGCGACCCGCAGCCCTGGCCGCAGGGCATGCCGACCTCCCCCGACGACAGCGGCTGGTCGTTCTGCTATGCCGGCATGCCGTTGTTCATCAACATGAACTTCCCCGGCCACCAGCAGATGAAAAGCCGCAACCTGGGGCCGCACATCACCTTTGTCATCAACCCGCGGGCGAACTTCGATGAAGTGGCCAACGCCAACACCGAAAGCGGCCAGCGTATTCGCGAACGCATCCGCGAACGCGTGCACCACTACAACGATGGCGTCATGCCCGACACCCTCGGCTTCTTCGGCGATGCCGACAACTACGAGTGGAAGCAGTATCAACTGCAGGAGGCCGGGTCGCTCAACCCGTCTCGCTGCCCGTTCCACGCCCATGCCGCTCACCCGGCAACACCCGACATACTGATCGAGACCTGACCGTGAACACCGCACTCACCGCCACCTATGCCCTTACCGTCCTGCTGCTGATCGCCACCCCCGGCCCGGTGGTGGCACTGATCGTCAACACCGCGGCCGCCTCCGGCTCGCGCAAGGCCATGTTCACTGCCGTCGGCACCAACTGGGCGTCACTGGTGCTGATTGGCGCGGCCGCCTGGATCATCCTCACCAGTGCCGCCATCGACAAGGCCTGGCTCAGCGCCATGAGCCTGCTGGGTTGCCTGTTCATCGGCTACATCGCCGTGGGCACCCTGCGAGACGCCCTGCAGGCACCTGCCGCCGAGGCGCAGGGCGAGCTTGCCAAGCCAGGGCGCGGCGGCCTGCTGCAAGGTTTCATGGTGGGTATTTCCAACCCCAAGGACATCATCTTCTTCATCGCCTTCTTCCCCCAGTTCATCCAGATCACCGAGTCGTTCGGCAAGAGCATGGTGGTGCTGTCGCTGCTCTGGGTAGCCATCGATTTCGCCGTGCTCAGCCTGTACATCTTCGCCATCGGCAAGATCGCTTCGCAGCGCAGCAACCGCATGATCAGCCTGGCATCGGGCGTCGCCCTGCTGCTGATCGCTGCCGGTGGCCTGCTGTACAACTTCAGGGAGCTGACGGCCTGAACGTCACGCACAGCGCCCGCTGCAATTGCAGGAGAACCCATGCCCCCGACTGACACGCGCCCGCCTCCTTCGCCGTTGCAACAGGACTACCAGCGCTTTCTGCTGCTGGGCAGCCGTCGCGCCCCGCACACCGTGCATGTGCACGAAACCGGCTACCGCTCCGGCACCATCAACACCGACGCCCTGGGCCTGCGTTACAGCCATTGCGCCGGCAAGCGCTTTTCGCCAGCCGAGCGAGGCGGAGCAGCGCGCGTCAACCTGCTGGTCGGTGGCTCCACCGCCTTGGGCATCGGTGCCAGCTCCGATGAACACACAGTGGCCTCGCACCTGTCGATGCTCACCGGCGAAGTCTGGCTGAGCCTGGCCGGCTGCGGGCTGAATGCCAGCCAGGAGCTGCTGATGTTCCTTACGCATCAGCACCGCCTTGGCCAGCTCGGTCATGTGGTGGTGCTCAGCGGCCTCAACAGCCTGGCCCACGAAGCCCTGTGCGAAGTCCTCGCCAGCCTCAACGACCCGCAGCACGCCAAGGCCTATCAGGACTTTCTCAACAGTTTCAGCGAAGGCATGCAGCCCACGGCGGCGCCGCGCCGGCAGTCGCTGTGGCGGCGTATCGGCCAGGCCTTGGCCACGCCCTCGGTGGTAGCGCCGGCCAGCTGGCCGCTGTCGCCCGCGGAAAAGCGCCTGGCCCGTGCCGCCGACACCATTGGCCGGACCTTGCGTCAATGGGACCGGCTACTGGCAGACAGCCACTCCACCCTCACCTTCATCCTCCAGCCTTTGCTGCCTTGGTGCCGCGACAGCTTGCCCGCTGGCGAGCAGGCCATGCTGGACGCGCTGGAGCGGCAACCGGCCAATTTCGACCGGCTGCTGGCCGGCGCCTTCGACAGCCAGCTGCACTCGGCCTTCTTCCGCCGCATCAAGCAACAGGCCGACCCGGTGCCGTGCTACGACATGAACTGCATGCTCAGCAGCTCGCCGGTATTCGGCGCCGACCTGTTCATCGACCGCCTGCACCTGAACGACCTGGGCAACAATGCCCTGGCCAAGGTGATTACCGCCAAGCTTGGCCTGGCGCAGGAAAAACATGCCCTGCGCAAGGCCACGCCGGTCAAGCTCGTCTGACAGTCGCCCGGTGGTCTTCCGGCCAGGCCCCTTGGGTGGCTAGAATAGGCCGTCGTTCCGACCTGCCCGAGGCGCACGCTTGACCGCCATGAACAACCGAGCCGTCCATCAGTACCTGGCGCCCCCTGGAGCTTGCCTGTGAACCGCATGCTTCGCTTGCCCGCACTGTTGATCGCCGTGATGCCGCTGGCCGCGCCTGCGCTGGAAGTGCGCATCGACCCCCACGCCGACCTGCTCTACCGCCAGGCCTTGCCGCTGCTGGAACAGGCCGATCGCCAGGACGAAGGCACCAGCACGCTGCGCACGGCGGTGGGCGGCGACCCGGAGCTGAGCCGCCAGGGCCAGGCCATGGCCCACACCCTGCCGACAGCGGTCGCCTTGCTGAAAAAATCCGTGGAGCTGGGCCATCCGGTCGCCCAGTACCGCCTGGCGCTGTACTACATGACCTACCTGCCCGCCGCGCAAATTCCGGATGCCGCCTGCCCGTTGCTCGAAGCCAGCCTCAAGCAGGGCTTTGCCGCACCGGCACCGGCCATCGCCACCTGGTGCCCACCCTACAACGTCAGCAGCGAATACCGTGACGCGCTGGAAGCCATCCCCAGCATGGCCACCGTGTATGCCCCCTACTACCCGCAACCGGCCACGCGCCTGGCCTGCAACCGCAGCCGGCCACAAGGCCTGGAAATGCAGTGGGGGCGCCAGCGTGACTACCAGGCCGAGGTGTACCGCCTGCTCGGTGAGCTGGACCCGCAGCAGCGCCGCAGCCTGCTGCAGAAAGCCGTCGACACCAACGGCTGCGTGACGGCGCAGCAGCACCTGACCAGCCACCCGTAACGCTCGCCGGGCGCGGCACCTGGCGCGACCGGCTCGACCAGCAAGATCGTTCAAGCCATCTCGCGCCCGCTCTGGCATGCTGGCCTGCCCTGTACACGTAATGCAGCCATCATGCCCCACATCGCTCGCCAAGCCTTTCTCCACGGCGCCATCGCCAGTCTGCCGTTGTCTCTGGCCGTAGCCCCCTGGGGTCTGCTGGCCGGCTCCATGGCCATCGAGGCCAACCTCAGCGCCTGGGAGGGGCAAGGGCTGTCGGCCATCGTCTTCGCCGGTGCCGCGCAACTGGTGGCCATCGGCATGCTCAAGGGCGGCGCCAACCTGGCCTCAATCCTGTTGACCACCCTGCTGCTGACCTCGCAACACCTGCTGTATGGCCTGTCGATGCGGCCGGTGCTGTCCAGCCAGCCGCTGCGCTGGCGGCTGGGCCTGGGCTTTCTGCTGACCGACGAATTCTTCGCCCTGACCAGCCAGTACGACCAGCAGCAGTTCAACCGCTGGTACGCGCTGGGCGTGGGCCTGACCTTCTACATCGCCTGGAACCTGTTTACCCTGGCCGGGATCCTGCTGGGGCAGAACATTCCGCATATGGACCAGCTCGGCCTGGACTTTTCCATCGTCGCCACCTTCGTCGCCCTGATCGCGCCGTTGGTGCGCAACCTGGCCACCGTTGTGTGCGTCGCCGTGTCGCTGTTCTGCTCGGTGCTGTTCAGCCACTGGCACTGGGAGACCGCGCTGGTCGCCGCCGGCCTGCTGGGCATGAGCGCCGGCTTCATCTGCCAGAAATTCAGCGGAGCCCGCGCATGACCTGGATCCTGATTTTCGCCATGGGGGCCATCGTGTTCCTCAACCGCTATGCCTTCCTGGAACCGCGCCTGCCCCTGCGCCTGAGCTCCAACGCCCGGCAGTTCCTCGGTTTCGCCGTGCCAGGCATGCTCACCGCAATCTGCGGCCCGATCATCTTCATGCCCGCCGACCAGCTGAACCTGAGCCTGCTCAACCCGTACCTGCTGGGCTCGCTGGTGGCCATCGCCCTGGTGCTGTTGACCCGCAGCGTGTTGCTGAGCATGCTGGTGAGCATGTTGATCTTCTTCTTCCTGCGCAGCTGGCTGGCATGAGCACGCCCCTGCGCGAGCAGACCCACCTGTGGCAGGCGCCGGCGCTGGGCGACGTCGAGATGCTGCACGCGCGCTACTTCCAGCAGCGCTTCGCCCCGCATGTGCATGAAGGCTACGTGTTCACGGTTATCGAATCGGGCGCCCAGCGTTTCTGGCACCGCGGCAGCGAGCACCTGGCGCCGGTCGGCAGCATGGTGCTGATCAACCCCGACGAGCTGCACACGGGTGCCACCGCCCACGAGGCGGGTTGGCGCTATCGGGGTTTCTATCCGGAGCACGAGCGGGTAACCGGCGTGCTCGACGAGCTGCAACTGGGCCGCCACGGCATGCCCAGCTTCAAGGCCAGCGTCATCCATGACCCGGCCCTGGCGGTTGCCTTCAGCCAGCTGCACCAACTGTCCGAGGCCGGTGCCAGCGCCCTGCAGCAACAGACCGCCTGGCGCCAGGCGGTATTGGCCCTGGTGCAACGGCACGGGCAATGCGCCGAACCTGCGGCCCCCGGCCACGAACCGCTGGCAGTGGCTCGCGCGCGCGAACTGCTGGAGAGCCAGCTGGCCGACCCACCCTCGCTCGAAGCCCTGGCGGCGGCGGTCAACCTGTCGCCGTTCCATTTCGCCCGGGTGTTCCGCCAGGCCACCGGCCTGCCGCCGCATGCCTGGTTGAAGCAGCGCCGCCTGGCCCGTGCGCGGGAAATGCTCAAGCGCGGCTGGGCAGCTTCCGAGGTGGCGTTCGACCTGGGCTTTGCCGACCAGAGCCATTTGAATCGGCAGTTCAAGCAGGCCTACGGGGTGACGCCGGGGGCTTATCGCAGTGCTTGCCTGCCGGGTTGATGCGACACCCGGCCTCAGGCAAGCCGGCGAGCCACTGCTACACTGACAGGGCTGAATGGAGGATCCTGCCATGTCCGAAAGAGAGCTCACCACCCTCCTGTCGCTGATGAACCAGCGCCAAGCCTGCCTGAGCAGTGCCTGCAAGGAGATAGCCGACTGGATCGACCGGCAGGGCGACGTGCCCGCCGCCGGCAAGATCCGCGCGAGTCTGAAGGCACTCGAGGCCGACGAGGCTCAGGTCAGCAAGACCTTGACCTCACTGACCCTCGACAGGCCGCTGCCCAGGTTTCGCAGCTGATTGAACCGGGGCTGCGTTGCAGCCCATCGCGGCACAAGGCCGCTCCCACACGGGGTATGCATTCTCCTGTGGGAGCGGCCTTGTGTCGCGATGGGGCGCACAGCGCCCCCAAAGGGGTCCGCCTGATCAGTGCTTCATGTGCATGTGATCATGCCCGGCGCCCGCCTCGGCGTTGAGCGCACGCACTTCGGCCTGCACCTCGACGGTTTCCTTGGCACCCTTGGCATCTTCGATGATCAAGGTCAGCGGCACTTTCTGGCCTTCCTGTACCTGGCCGCTCAGGCCCATCAGCATCACATGCAGGCTGTTCGGGTCGAGGGTGACCGCCTTGCCGGCTGGCAATGCCACTGCCTTGACTTCGCGCATGCCCATCACATCGCCGTTCATGGTCATCTCGTGCACCTGCACGGTCTTGGCCACGGGCGACGCCACGCTCACCAGCTGGCTGTCGCTGCTGGCGGTCAGGGTCATGAAGGCGCCGGTGGACTGCTGGTGCGGCACGGTCGCACGAACCCAGGCATCACTCACGGTCGTCTGGGCCAGGGCCGGCAACGCCAGCCCCATCAGCACCAGGGCAGCCAAACCGCGTTTGATCGGTTGCATCGACATTCAGCAAATCTCCATCAGGGTGACGAGGTCTTCGGCGCATTCCTGGGCGGTCAGGGAATGGCCCAGGCTCAGGCGCAGGGTGCCACGGGTGTCATAGACATAACTGGTGGACGAGTGCGAGACGGTGTAGGTATCGCCGGCCGGGACCTTCTCGTAGAACACCTTGAATTCCTTGGCCACCGCGGCAATTTCCTCGGGGGTACCGGTCAGCGCGGTGAACGACGGGTCGAACGCCTTGACGTAGGCGTCGAGCACTTCCGGGGTGTCGCGCTCCGGGTCCAGGGTGATCAACACCACCTGGAACAGGTCACGGTCGCGGCCGCGCAGCAGCTTGCGGATCTGCGCCGCGCGCGCCAGCGTGGTCGGGCATACCGCCGGGCACTGGGTGAAGCCGAAGAAGATCATCGGCATGCTGCCGTAGAAACTCGACAGGGTGCGCACGTTGCCCTGGGTGTCCTTGAGGCTGAATTTGCGCCCAAGGATTTCGTTGCTCATGTTCTTGCCGTACTTGAACTCGAGCCCCCGGGCCGGGCTGCAGCCTGCCAGCAGGCCAAGCCCGAGAACGCCCATCCCGGCGACAACTGCGCGCCGGGTATATAGATCATTCATGAAACCATCCTTTACAGGGAAGGTGCCGGCCCTCGGGACGGGCCGACCAAAAAGCCGGGGCATTCTGGCATGAGACCCCTGGGGGTTCTACCCGACGAAGGCGCAGACAGGCTGCAGCCCTTTGAATACGGGCTGCGGCCGGTTGTCGCAGGGGTTGAAACGGTAACACTTTGTTGCTAAGACCTGACCGGGTTACGCGGCCGTTGTTGGGGGGGGGGGGGGGGGGGGGGGGCGGGGGGGGGCCCCCCCCCCCCGGGGGGGGGGGGCCCCCCCCCCCCCCGGGCCGGCCCGACGAGCGCCGGCCCGCGGGCCCCGGGCCCGCGCCGGGGGGGGGGCCCGCGCCCGG
>NZ_PUQD01000031.1 GCF_003331055.1 Pseudomonas sp. AFG_SD02_1510_Pfu_092
GTGGGAGCGGCCGTGGCCGCGAACACCGGCGCAGCCGGTGCCATCCACCGCGTCCTCCGCTTCGCGGGCGCGCCCGCCCCCACAAGGGATAGCGCAAGCTTCGGGTTTACGCTAAACCTGTGGGAGCGGCCGTGGCCGCGAACACCGGCGCAGCCGGTGCCATCCACCGCGTCGTCGGCGCAAGCTTCGGGCTTACGCGGCACCTGTGGGAGCGGCCGTGGCCGCGAACACCGGAAACCGCGTCCCTCACCCAGGGCGGGTACAGCTGCCCTGGCGCGCACTGCCGCGCACTGCCTCGGCCAGCTTGCGCAGGTTGGCCTGATGGGCGTTGACCAGGCCGGTGATGCTATTGTCCGCCGGGGTCTGCAGCGACGTCCGGCAGGTCAGCTCGGCGTCACCCGCGCGTGTCAGGCGCCACACTGCCTCCAGCGCGGCGTAGCGCCCCGGCACGCTGTCGAAGCGCTGCACATCCACCCGCAGCGACGCCTTGCCGCCAGCCACCGGCCCGCCCAGCTGGTCCTGCAGGGCGCTGCGGAATTCATCTACCAAGTTGGCCCCCCACCATTCCGTCTCGAGGATCGCCAAGCCGCTCTGCCCCTGGCGCACCACCAGCTGCGGGCGGTCCACCTGCGGCGGCACGGCCACCCTCGCCACCTGGATGCGCTGGCCACTGTCGCGCACCGGCTCGCTGGGGACCAGCGTGTGATAATTGTTCGGGGTACTGCAGCCGGCCAGCACCGCCAGCAAGCCGGCCCCACAGACATTGCGCAGTCGTTGCATCGGCTATCTCCTCAGGGTTCAAGACCGGCGGCCCCTGCCGCTTTCGGCCGGCCACGTATCAGCGACTCGGGGTGCCGGCCCAGGTAATCGGCAAGGTCACGCAGCGAACGCGACATGCGCTCCAGTTCGTCCAGGGTTTCGCCCATCCGCTCGCGCTGCGGCGAGTCCTCGGAAATGGCTGCATTGGCGGTGCGCAGGGTCTGGTGCACTTCGTCCAGCGCCACCTTCACGTCCGGCAGCGTCTGGCCATTGAACTGCTTCAGGCTGGCGCGCAACTCACGCAGGCTGCCGTCAAGATTGCTGGCAATGCTCTCCAGCGGCAATTTGCTGATGCGCTCCACCACCCGCTGCAACTGTTCCTGCAATTGCTCCAGGCTGCCAGGCAGGGTGGGAATGGTGATCGGCTCGGCGGTCTTGTCGAATGCAACCTTCGGTGCATCGGGGTAGAAATCCAGGGAAATGAACATCTGCCCGGTGATCAGATTGCCGCTGCGCGCCTGCGCCCGCAGGCCATGCTCGACGAAGGTGCCGATCAGCCGGCGCGCGCCATCCAGGTCGCCTTCGGCATGCTTGAACACAGCCAGCATCTTGCGGTGCACCGGCCCCAGGCGCTGCGGGTAGATCACCGCATCGACCACCACCGGGAACGTTTGCCGGGCGGCATCGTAGTCGAGCTTGACCGAGGTGACCCGGCCAAACTCCACGCCCTTGAACTCCACCGGAGCGCCCACCGACAGGCCGCGCATGGCCTGGTCAAAGCGCAACTGCAGGTACTGCGCCTGGCCACTGGGCGGTGCCAGCGCACTGTCGCGATCGGCAAACAGCTGAAAGCGCGCCTGGTCGGCGGCGGGCTCGGCTTGCGCGGCAAAATCGGGTGAGCCAAACGCCAGCCCGCCCACCAGAATCGACGACAGCGATTCGGTGTCAACCTTCAGGCCGTTGGCACCGATCTGCATGTCCACGCCACTGGCGTTCCAGAAGCGCGTGTCGGCAGTGACGAAACTGTCGTAGGGAGCCTGCACGAAGACGCCGATCTCCACCCCCTTGCCGTCTTCCTGCAGGGCAAACGACACCACCTCGCCCACCGGGATCTTGCGGTAGTAGATCGACGAGCCGACATCCAGCGAACCCAGGTCACTGGCGCTGAGGACAAAGCGCTTGCCCTTTTCGTCATAGGTGATCGGCGGTGGCAGCTCGAGGCCGATGAAGGACTTCGCCGGCGCTTTCGATTCGCCGGCATCGGCGCCGATGAAACTGCCCGACAGCAGCGTGTCCACGCCGGAAACGCCGCCCACACCGATACGCGGGCGCACTACCCAGAAGCGCGCCCCTTGGGTGGCGAACGCGCGCGCATCGCTGGACAGCTGCACTTTGGCGACCACGCTCTTGCCGTCGTCGGCCAGGTCCACCGTCGTGACCTCGCCGATCACCACGCTGCGGTACTTGACCTGGGTCTTGTGCGCCACCAGCCCTTCCCCGGTATGGAAGGAAATGGCAATCACCGGCCCCTGCTGCATCCAGTTGCGCACCACCAGCGAAGCACCGATCAGGATCGCCACAATCGGCACGATCCATACCAGCGAGACGCTCCAGCGGCGGGTGCGCACCTCGACCTGCCCGGCGCCGTCGTGTTTGTCAGTCTGTTGCCCCATCGATGCGGCCCCCCTCGTTGGCACGGCGATCCCAGATCAGGCGTGGGTCGAAGCTCATCGCAGAAAACATGGTCAGGACCACCACCATGCCGAAAAACAGAATGCCCACCCGGGGCTCGATGGTGCCCAGCCCGCGCAGTTGCACCAGCGCCGCCACCAGCGCCACCACCATCACATCGAGCATCGACCAGTAACCGATCAGCTCGACGAAGCGGTACAGCTGCGCGCGCTGGCGGCAGGCCCAGGTAGAGCCGCGCTGGGCGGTGAACAGCAGCAGGCCGAGGGAGAAGAACTTGATGGCGGGCACGCCCACACTGGCGATGAAGATGATCAGCGCGATGTCCCAGGCGCCGGCCTCCCAGAACTCCAGCACACCGCCGCCAATGGTGCTTTCGCTGCCGCTGCCGAGCATTTCGGTGTGCATCACCGGCAGCAGGTTGGCGGGGATGTAGAAAATCAGCGCCGCCAGCAGAAACGCCCAGCCGCGGCTGATGGCGTTGGCCTTGCGCCGGTGAATGGCGGCGCCGCAGCGGTTGCAGGTGTGCGCGCCGCTGCCCAGTTCGCAGGCCTGGCCACAGCCATGGCACAGGCACAGGCCGAGGTCGTCGGCGTTGGCCGGGCTGTTCATACCTGCTCCCACAAGTCACGGATGTCTTTGCCGGCGATATGGATGATCAACATGCTCAACGCGGCCAGGGCCAGCAGGCCGATGCCGGGAATCACATCGAGCAACCCCGCCAGTTTGATCACCGCCACCATCGCCCCCAGCAGGCACACCTCCAGCATGCTCCATGGCCGCAGGCCTTCCAGGCTGCGCATGCACAAGGCGAAACCGGGCGCGCGCTGACCGGCCAGGGCGAAACTCAATACCCAGCACAACAAGGCAATCTGCAGCACTGGCGCAAAAATGATCGACAAGGCCATGACCAGGGCGATGAAGGTGATGCTGCCGTGGCTGAGGATCTGTACCGAGTCCCACAAGGTCGCCGAGTGGGTCAGGCCCTGCATGCCGATGGTCATCACCGGGTAGGCGTTGGCCAGCACCAGCAGCACACCGCCCGTGACACTCAGGGCCAGCCGCTGCTGCACGGTCAGCGCGCTGTGCCGGTACAGCACGCCGCCACAGCGCTGGCAGACGGCGCGCTGGTGCCTGAGCAGCGGCGCACGGTGGTACACCGTGTCGCAGTACTCGCAGATGATCAGGTGCTGGGTCTGGCTCATGGTGCTTCCACAAGTCGCCCTGATTCGGGCCGAAGGTGCGCGGGCAAGCGGCGCTTGCTATCCGGTTTAGACCATCTGGGCGAAACTGCCATCACTGCGGCAAAGGCGAACTATCCTGTGAAGCGGGATCCCGCCCGCTGGAGGTGTGCCATGCGTAGGTTCACATCGCGTTACCTGCTGGTGCTGCTGTGCGCGGCATCGGCAGCCCAGGCGCAGTCGGTGGTGCCGCTCAAGGGCCAGAGCAGCCAGCAGATGCAACTGGATATCAACGATTGCAATACCGTCGCGAGCAACGCGGCGAACAGCGCTGCGACGTCCAACGACCCGCATGTCGGTGGCCGGGTCCGCGGTGCCGCCGCCGGGGCGGTTGCCGGCGCGGCAGGCGCGCGGGTGCGCGGCAACCAGCATGACGAGCTGTATGACCGGGTCGGTGACGACGCCAAGCAGCAATACCGGCAGAACCGTGCCGGTGAAGTGGCTGCCGCCGGGGCCGCAGTCGGCGGCATGCGCCAGCGGCAGGACCGCCGCCAGGACCGGCGCGGCCAGGACGAGGCGAAAACCCAGGCCCATGCCAGTGCCTACAGCGGCTGCCTGCAAGGGCGCGGCTATCAGGTCAACCCCTGATCAGCCGGCACGCCATGCCAAGGGCAAGCATGGCGTGCCGCTTTCAGAACTTCGCCAGTTCTTCCCGGCAGAACTCGACGAACAGCTGTGCCGGCTTGGTCAGTTGCACCCGCTTCAACCACGCTGCCGCCAGCCCCGACAACGCCACCGGCTCGGCGATGTCCAGCATGGCCAGGCGTTGCCCGTCGTAGGTGTATGGCGAATGCGGCCGCGTCACCAGCAGCGAAAAGCCGAAGCCCTGCCCGACCATGCCCCGCACCATCTCGATCGACGGCGAGCTGAAGACGATGTTGGGGGTCAGGCCCATTTCGTTGAACAGGCTGACGAAGTAGGTGCGGCTGGGCGCGACATCCAGCAGGATCATCGGCTCCGGGCACAAGTCACGGAGCGACACCTGGGCCTGGCCGGCGAAACGGTGGTGCTCGGGCAGCAGCACATAAGGCTTCTGCGGCGGCATCAGCGGCTCGGCCTCGATGGTGCCGTCCAGGTCATGGTCGTAGAGAAACGCCAGGTCGAAGGTGCCGGCGGTCAGGCCCTGGATCAGCTCCTGCTGCTCGCCATCACGCAGGCGGATATCCACGCCCGGGTAACGCTGGCGAAAGCCGGCGATCAGCCGCGGCAGGTACAGCGGGGCCACGGTTTCGAAACAGCCGATGTCGATTTGCCCGGCCACGGTGTCGTTGTCGGCCAGGGCGTTCTGCTCGAATTCGTGGGCCATCTGCAGCAGCGAGCGGGTCTTGGCATAGAAGCGCTTGCCGCTGGGGGTCAGTGACACGCCTTGGGCGTGGTGGCGGATGAACAGCTGCACACCAAAGCTTTCCTCCAGGCTCTTGATGGCCGTGGAGATGGACGGCTGGGCGATGTACAGCTGGCGCGAAGCCTCGGCGACGCTACCGGCCTCTACTGTGGTGACGAAGTACTTCAGTTGTCGCAGGGTGTAGGCAGCCACGGGCACCTCTCTGACGCCGGTCTGGGCGCGCTGGGATCATGCCTGACACTTTACCCTTGGCAGCCCGCGCCCGGGCGACGGCGAACAAATGTTTTACCTATGCCTTGAACAGCTTTTTCGTAGGGGAAGCTTGCCCCCTCGCCTGCTGCCTCCAGCGCATGGCCATCGCTGCAAAGGCTGATTCGCTGGTCAATTACCGCTGAACGTCTTTACTGATAGTCATCGGTTCCAGGCAAGAGGTGTGCGCCTATGAAGATCGTGGTCACCAGCATTCTCGTCGACGACCAGGCCAAGGCACTGGCTTTCTACCACTACGTACTGGGTTTCGAGCCCAAACACGACATCCCCATGGGCCGCCATCGCTGGCTGACCCTCACCTCGCCCAACGACCCCAACGGCGTCGAGCTGCTGCTGGAGCCCGATGCGCACCCGGCTGCCAAAACCTACAAGGCCGCGCTCAAGCAGGACGGCATTCCCGCCACTTCGTTCGGGGTACGCGATATCCAGGCCGAATACACCCGGTTGTGCGCGGCAGGTGTGCAGTTCACCCAACCGCCTACCGACCTGGGGCCGGTCACCGTGGCGGTGTTCGACGACACCTGCGGCAATCTGATCCAGATCGCTCAGAAGCACTAGCGGCGTTCTCAGATGCGCCATGAATTCAGCGAAGTCCTCAATGACCTGGTCGATTATTTTCTGCTGGGCGATATCCAGTTGCTCGAGCGCTTCAAGCGGGACCATGACCTGCCCGACGACCTGGCCCATGCATTCACCCATGGCGACAGCGGCGACCAGGCCGTGCGCGAGGGTGTCGTGCTGCCCTTGGCCGGGGTCGACAACCTGCCCTACCGCATCCTGTTCACGCTGGACAGCCACACCCCGGCCCTGCGCGAACCCGGCAGCCGCCTGAAACACCGCCGCAATGGCTATGTGCTGCGCGTCGAGCACGGTGCGCTGATGCTGTACACCTGGCGCATCCTGCAGCACTTCACGCCAAAGACGCTGGGCGACCTGATGGCGCGCTATCAGGTGCCGGGGCGGCCGATCATCGAGCTGGACAATGGCTGGTATGACGTCGAGGTACTGGCGGGTGCGCTGGTGCGGGACGGGCTGTACGAGCCGGCGTTCGAGTTCGTGTTGAAGAAGCGCTGGAGCCGGGGCGAGGCTGCTGGCGTGGATACCGGGTATGCCTTCGGGCTGCGCGGGTATTTTGATTGATGGGCTGCCCTTACCGGCCGCTTCGTGGGCAAGCCCGCGAATAGCCCGGTAGGGGCAGCCTCAACCTTCAAGTGTGGGTGATATCCCGGTCCTTGGTTTCCGGGAGGAAGAAGATCCCCAGCACCGCCGTCATCAGCGCGATCACGATCGGGTACCACAGGCCGTAATAGATGTCTCCGGTCGCCGCCACCATGGCAAATGCCACCGTCGGCAGGAAGCCGCCGAACCAGCCGTTGCCGATGTGGTAAGGCAGCGACATCGAGGTGTAGCGGATACGCGCCGGGAACAGCTCCACCAGCCAGGCGGCGATCGGGCCGTAGACCATGGTCACGTAGATCACCAGAATGGTCAGCAGCAACAGCACCATCGGGTAGTGGATCTTCGCCGGGTCGGCTTTTTCCGGGTAGCCCGCTTCTTTCAATGCGCCGCTCAGGGTCGCGGTAAAGGCCTCGCTCTGCACCTTGAAGTCCGCAGCTGCCAGGCTGCTGCCATCAAAGCTTGGCAGGACCCGTTCGCCAATGCGGATCTGCGCCACGCTGCCAGCCTCGGCCGCCTGGTTGGTGTAGGGGATGGCCCGCTTGGCCAGCAGGCTCTTGGCGATATCGCACGAACTGGTGAATTTGGCCTTGCCCACCGGGTCGAACTGGAACGCGCACTGCTCGGGGTCGGCCACCACCACCACCGGGTTCTGCTCCTGGGCAACGAACACGTCCGGGTTACCGTACTGGGTCAGGGCCTTGAAGATCGGGAAGTAGGTCAGCGCCGCAATGATACAGCCCGCCATGATGATCCGCTTGCGGCCAATACGGTCGGACAGGCTGCCGAAGAAGATGAAGAACGGCGTGCCGATCAGCAACGAGCCGGCGATCAGCAGGTTGGCCGTCTGCGGCTCGATCTTGAGCATCTGCAACAGGAAGAATAGCGCGTAGAACTGCCCGGTGTACCACACCACGGCCTGGCCGGCGGTACCACCGAGCAGCGACATGATCACCACCTTGAGGTTGTCCCAGCGGGCGAACGATTCGGTCAGCGGCGCCTTCGACGCCTTGCCCTCGGCCTTCATCTTCATGAACACCGGCGACTCGTTGAGCTGCATGCGGATGTACACCGAAACCGCCAGCAGCAGGATCGACAGCAGGAACGGCACGCGCCAGCCCCAGGCCTCGAACACCTCGTTACCCATGGCGGTACGACAGGCCATGATCACCAGCAGCGAGAGGAACAGCCCCAGCGTCGCGGTGGTCTGGATCCAGGCGGTGAAGAAGCCGCGCCGGCCTTTGGGTGCATGTTCGGCCACGTAGGTGGCCGCGCCGCCGTACTCGCCACCCAGGGCCAGGCCCTGCAGCAGGCGCAGGGTGATGAGAATGACCGGCGCGGCCACTCCGATGGTGGTGTAGCTGGGCAGCAGGCCGACCACGGCCGTGGACAGGCCCATGATGACGATGGTGATGAGGAAGGTGTACTTGCGCCCGATCATGTCGCCCAGGCGGCCGAACACGATGGCGCCGAACGGCCGCACGGCAAAGCCGGCGGCGAAGGCCAGCAGGGCGAAGATGAACGATGTGGTTTCATTGACCCCGGCGAAGAAGTGCTTGGCGATGATCGCCGCCAGTGAGCCATACAGGTAGAAGTCGTACCATTCGAACACCGTGCCCAGGGAGGACGCGAAGATGACCTTGCGCTCCTCTTTGGTGATACCGCGTTGGGGCGCGCTACTGCCCGTGGATGCGCTGTCGAGAACCGCCATGGGTGCCTCCGTCATGTCGTCATGCAGGCCGGGAGCACCTCACAGCTGTTGCACCATCGCACCCAGGCCCGGGGGGGGCTTGCTTTGGTTATGCGAAGCACGACGAGGCAGACCGCCTCGGATCGCAGCAAGATATCTGAAGCATAATAGGCTTTGTCGGGATATCCACTGGCACGCTTCACGCCCCCGGCGTCAGCGTTGCCGGTACCGGCCCTTTCAGCTCGACCTGGTTGCCATCGGGGTCGTAGCAGTACAGCGACAGCCCCTCGCCCTCGGCGCCGTAGCGCTTTTCGGCAGGTTCCACGGTAACGCCAGCGGCTTGCAGGTAGGCCGTGAGTGCCGGCTCGTCGAACGGCTCGATACGCAGGCAGAAATGGTGCAGGTTGCGCCCCTCGGCGCCCGGCGCCGCCCCACCAGGCTGCCCGAGCGGGCCATCCAGGGTCACCAGGTCGATCATCGCCGTGCCCGTGGCCAGGTGGACCATGCCCAGGTCCTCGCGCACGCGGCTGACCGTGCAGCCAAGCAATTCGGTGTAGAACGCAATGCTGCGCGGCAGGTCGCTGACCCGCAGGACGAGGTGGTCGATGTGCTGGATAGTGAAGGGGCGCATGCCGGGTTCCTTGTGGCCGTTGGTTACCTGTGCCAGCGGGCAAGCCCGCCGGGAATCACCACCATAGCCCAGGCCCACCAGGGTGACCAGAATCAGCTACTCGTTCACCAGGCGTTGCAGCATGCTGCCTTCATGGCGGGCCAGGATACGCAGCAGCTGGTCGACCAGCGCCCGGTCCGGTGCATCCAGGTGAAAGTGGTGCCCGCCCGGGTGCCAGGAAACCTTCGCCTGGGCGGGCAAGGCAGCCTGGCGCCGGGTGAAGGCTTCGCCGCTGAATGCGCCCTGACGGCCAAACAGCAGGTACAGCGGGCAATGGATCTGGCGCAGCAGGTCGCAGGCTTCGCGCTCGGTCAGCGGCATCGGTTCGGGCAGCACCAGGCGTGGGTCGTGGCGCCAGCAGTAGCCCTCGCCCAGCTGCAGCAGGTCGCGCAGCGCCAGCAGCCGCGCGGCACCCTCCGACAGCTCGGTGTCGAGGCGTTCGCGGCGTTGCGCCAGTGCGGTATCGAGGTCGTCGAAGCGGACCATGTCCGGCTCGGCAAAGCCCTGCAACTGGCTGCGCTGGACCATGCGTTTGAGCCGGTAGGCGCGGGCCAGGTGTTGCACGCGGTCATTCTCGGCCACCGTGAACGGTGCGCCCATGCCGTCGAGGAAGGTCATGCTGGCGATACCGCTGGTCATGGCCGCCAGCAGCGACGCCACGCCGGTGCCCATGCCATGGGCCAGTACGTGAAACTGCGCCAGGCCCAGGCTGTCGGTCACCGCCAGCATGTCCTCGGCGTGTTCCCACAGGTAATAGCCACTGTCGTGGCGGCGATGGTCCGAGCGGCCGTGGCCGACCAGGTCGGGGGCGACCACGAAGCAGCCGTCGAGCATCGGGGCCAGGCGCTCGAACGAGGCGGCGTTGTCCAGCCAGCCATGCAGGGCCAGCACCGGGATGCCGTCTTCCGGCCCCCAGCAACGCACGGCTATTTCAATGCCGTTGAGGTCTAGCAGGTGATCCTTGGGTGTCGATGAAGAACGCATGGGTACGCTTCCTGACTTGGAGCCTGGTACGACCACACCAGGCCGAATACGCCGCCGGCCCCTTCGAGTCCTGTCGCCAGCGGCAACCCTTGCGCCGGGCCATGCAGCGCTCCGACACGTTACCTTGGCGCAAGCTCAGGCCCACCACTGGCCCGTCACCGACCGTGACTTAACCGTCACCGACCCTCACTGCCCACGCAGGTCCTCGAAGAATGCCTGCCTACCATCCACCTGGCTGGACGCCCGTGGCGCCGCCGCTTCGCCATTGGCCGCCTCCACATGCCAGTAGCAGTGCTGCACCGCGCGGGTCACCGCCACATAGGCCAGGCGCTGCACTTCCTCCCGCTGCGCGGTATCGAACGGCTGGGCATCCCCGGGCTTGCCGAGCCCGGCCTGGCGATACACCTGGTTCTTGTACGGTGAGCTGGTCAGGTACTGGCAATCGCCGAGCATGAACACCGCATCGGCCTGCAAGCCCTTGGCACTGTGGTAGGTCAGCTGGCGCAGCCGGCGTTGCTCGGCCGGCAACGCCGCCTCGGCGTGCAGCACGCTTTGCAGGTGGTCGTTCATCAGCGCCCGGTCGCTGCCCTTGCGGTACAGCATCATCACCGTCTCGCCACGCTGGTAGTGCTCGATCAGCGTTTCACCCAGGGCGGCCTCGTCGCGGTCGAACACCTTCACCGGCGAGCCCGGCAAGCCGGCCGCCGGGCCGCTGGCCCGGGCCTTCTTGCCGGCAATCGCCGGGGTGCCCTTGACCAGATGCTCGGCCGCGTCGATCACCTGCTGCTGGCAACGGTAGTTGTCGACCAGCATCACCCGGGTGTGGGCCGGCGACGGGAAGGCCTTGGTGAATTCCATGAAGTACTTGGGCGAACTGCCCCGCCAGCCGTAGATCGACTGCCAGTCGTCGCCCACGCATAGCAACGACGAATGCCGAGCCTGGCGCCCGCTGTGCATCGCCGGGCCGCGCCGGCGGATTTCGGCGAGGCTGGCGCGCAGCCAGCTGACGATCTGTGGTGACACGTCCTGGAATTCGTCGATCATCAGGTGCGCCAGCGGCCGCAGCAACGGGTCGGGCAGCAGCCGCAGGTTTTCCGGGTTGTTCTCGCCGAACAGGGCGAACATGCGGTTGTAGCTCATCACCGGCGGTGACTGGTCCAGCAGGTGCGCCTCCAGGGCCTTCCAGTACAAGGCCAGGGCCTCGAAGAACAGCGCATCACTGTCGCCGTTGGGGAAGCTCATCGCGGCCACGGCAGCGTTCACCTCCAGGCCGAGATTCTCGATGAAATTGGCCGCGCCGACAAAGGCGTCGAGCAGCGGCGCCGGGGCCAGCTCGCCCTTGACCTTGTATTCGAAGCCGGGGCCGGCCACGGCATCACCGGCCAGCGAGGCCGCCAGGCGCCGGGCCATGGCGTAGTTGTCGAGCCAGATCAGCGGCTGGTCGCAGAACGCCTGCAACAGGGTGCGCTTCACCGCCCACTCGGCGCGCACCGCCAGTTTGGCCCCGGGGCGCTGGTACTGCGCGCTTTCCGCCGGGTCGAAGCCCAGCACCAGCAACGGCCCCTGATTGCCCAGGCGGCCATGCACATGGAAGCGGCTGCCACGAATCTCGACCGTCTCGCGGCAGGGTTCGATACCGTTGATCGGCCAGGCGCCTGCGGCGAACCAGAGGTCCTCGATCACATCGCACAGTTCTTCGTCGCGCTGGGCCGCCAGCTGGGTTACCTGGGCACGCTTTTGCACATCGGGGTTGTTCGGGTCCAGCGGCTTCAGTTGCAGGGCTTCGCTGCGCAGCAGGCCGACCAGTTCGGCAAAACGCGGGCTGACCCCCAGCAGGCTGCTGTAGCACTGGTTCAGTTGCTGGCGCTGGGCATCGTTCAGGCGCAGGTCGAACGGGTTGCTGTCGGCCTCGGCCTCTTGCCCGGCGGGCATCTCGTTGCCCAGCGTTTCGAACGCGCGCAATTGGCCAAAGCCCGGCAGGCTGCGCACCAGCGGCAGGATGCGCGAATGGAAGGTGCGCACCAGCTCGCGCGCCTGCAGCGGCTGCAGGTTGATCTGCCACAGGGCGAACACCTGCAACAGGCGCTTGATGAAGTCCTTGCGCGACTCGCGGGTGAACGTGACCACGGTCATCGCATCCAGCTCGAAGCCCAGGTAATGGCGCAACAGCAGGATACGCAGCACCAGCGAGGTGGACTTGCCGGCGCCGGCACCGGCCACCACGCAGGTCGACGGTGTGTCGCTGAAAATCAGCTTCCATTGCGCGGCACTGGGTTGCGCCTCGGCGGGCAGGTGCTGGGCGACATCGGCCTTGAAGCGCTTTTTCAGCTCGGCCGTCAGCGGCAGGCGCCAGTCCTCGAACAGGTTGTCGTCCTGGCCCGGCACGGCGGCGCTGTCGGGGCGGGCATCGCGAATCACCAGCACCTGGCGCCCGGCCTCGTAGCCCTCCTCCCGCCCGCGCTCGAACGCTTCACGCAGGGCATCGGCGTGGTGCTGCGCCTGCGGCTGGGTCAGGCCCCGCCCCAACAGACGGGCGACCAGGCGGCGTAGCCAGGGCAATTGGGCAGCAGGGACAAGGTCGGCAGGGGCCTGGGGTTGCTCGTGGGCCACGGTCACTCCGTTGAAGAAAAAAACAGCGGGCATGTTCGCCGGATCGACAGAAAATCGCCAGCGAATGCTTGCAAATCAGTGGATTAGGCGATGAAGCGGATAAAATACCCCGGCAAGGAATATCGATTTTACTGATTCTTTTAAGCCGATATTTACGCTTATTTTCGATGTTTATTTCACGCATCATGGCCTCATTCCACTGATTCAAGGAGCACGACCATGCTGCAACTGCGACCGTTCGAAAGCCTCGGCCACGCCAACCACGGCTGGCTCGATGCCCACCACCACTTCTCGTTTGCCGAGTATTACGACCCGGCGCGCATGCACTGGGGCAACCTGCGGGTCTGGAACGACGACCTGATCGCTGCCGGCAGCGGCTTCCCGCCGCACCCGCACCGCGATATGGAAATCATCACCTATGTGCGTGAAGGCGCGATCACCCACCAGGACAGCCTGGGCAACAAAGGCCGCACCGAAGCCGGTGATGTCCAGGTGATGAGCGCCGGTACCGGCATCGTGCACAGCGAGTACAACCTGGAAGACGTCGATACGCGTATCTTCCAGATCTGGATCGTGCCGGAGCGCACCGGTGAAGCACCGCAGTGGGGCACCCGGCCGTTCCCCAAAGGCGAGCGTGGCGAAGGCTTCGTGACGCTGGCCAGCGGTCGCGCAGGTGATGAAGACAGCCTGCAGATCCGCACCGATGCGCGGCTGGTGGCGGCCACCCTGCGTGCGGGTGAAACCGCCGAGTACCGCTTCGATGCCGCGCGCCGCGGCTACCTGGTGCCGGCCAAAGGGCTGGTGGAGGTCAACGGGCTGCGGGCCAAAGCGCGCGATGGCGTGGCGATCGAGCAGGAGCAGGTGCTGCGGGTAACCGCCATCGAGGACAGCGAGATCGTGCTGGTGGATGTGGCCTGAGGCGCGCTAGCGGTGTGCGGCGAGTTCGCCAAGCACCTCGGCGCAGGTAGTGACCTGGCGGAAGTGATGCGTCCACAGGTCGATGCCCAGCTTGCCCGAGCGGTCCAGCGATGAG
Organism: Pseudomonas sp. AFG_SD02_1510_Pfu_092; assembly: GCF_003331055.1. Lineage (GTDB taxonomy): Bacteria > Pseudomonadota > Gammaproteobacteria > Pseudomonadales > Pseudomonadaceae > Aquipseudomonas. Next base: position 13,468 of record NZ_PUQD01000031.1, read on the forward strand.
CCGACCGTCATGTCGGTGACCAGGGTCGGCATCAGCCCGGCATCGAACAGGGCAAACCCTGCGGCCAGCACACAGGTCTCGGTCTGCAGCCCGCACACCAGCACCCGCTCTACGCCCAGCTGGCGAATGTACTCGATCGCTTCGGCGCTTTGCCCGTAGCCATGCTTGACGAACACCTGGTCGGCCTCGACCAGGCTCTCGTCCTCGGCCGCTGGGTGCCAGCCGAGCTGGCGCTCGAACGGCGTGACCTGTTCGTCGTGCAGCTCGACCGAGGCAATGGTGGGGATGTTCGCCGACAACCGGCGCAGGCCATCGACTAGCCACTCGGGTGGGCTGAAGGTGGACTGGACATCGACGATGAGCAAGACCTGGCGCATGGGCGGATTCCGGACATGGGCAAAAGGCGCGGAGTATAACGCGATCGCTGATGCAGTGGATGGCACCGGCTGCGCCGGTGATCGCCGGCAAGCCGGCTCCCACACCGACCGTGTGTTTTTCACTAACCCTTGGCTTGCGTGAGGGACTGGGCGCTGCTTTGCAGCCCATTCGCGGGCACGCCCGCTCCCACAAGGTCCGGTGTCTGGCCTGGCCCTGTGGGAGCGGGCGTGCCCGCGAACGGGGCCGCAAAGCGGCCCCTGTAGCGCCTCAAACTGCGAGGTTGAAGTCTGCTGCGGTCACCGTGGTTGCATCCGCCACCCCTACCAGGCGGATGGAGTCGGTAGCGCCGATGCTGACCAGCGTATCGTCGCCCACATCGGCGATGGTGACGCTGGCAGCGAAGGTGGCTGCGGTGATGTTGAAGGCGGTGATGTCCAGCCGGTCCTGGCCGCCCGCCGCGTTGCTGTCGAAGTTGATGATCAGGTCGTTGCCGAAGCCAGCGGCGAACTGGAAGACATCATTGCCATCCGTAGCCATCATGGTGTCATCGCCGGCACCGCCGTTGACCCTATCATCGCCTGCTGCGCCGTTGAGGAAGTCACTGCCGCTGCCGCCGAGCAGCGTGTCGTTGCCTGCACCACCGAACAGCGTGTCGTTGCCTGCACCACCGTTGAGAATGTCATTGCCAAGACCGCCATCCAGGCTGTCGTTGCCATTACCGCCGGTGATGATGTTGGCCTGCGTGTTACCGGTACCACTGAAGTTACCGACCCCGGTATAGGTCAGGTTCTCGATGTTGCTGGTCATGGTGTAACTGGTCAGCGTGGTACGCACGGTGTCCGTTCCGGCCCCCACGGCCTCGATCAGTACATCCCCGGTGTTGTCCACCACATAGGTGTCGTTGCCCAGACCACCCACCAGGCGGTCGGCGCCTGCACCGCCATTGAGCAGGTCGTTGCCGGCGCCGCCAAACATGAGGTTGTCCAGCGTGTTACCACCACCGATGAAATTGCCTACTCCGGTATACACCAGGTTCTCGACGTTACCGGTCATGGTGTAGCTGGCCAGTGTGGTCCGCACGGTATCCGTACCGCCTCCCACGGCCTCGATCACCCCATCCCCGGCGTTGTCCACTATATAGGTATCGTTGCCCAGACCACCCACCAGACGGTCGGCACCTGTACCGCCATTGAGCAGGTCGTTACCGGCACCACCAAACATGAGGTTGTCCAGTGTGTTACCACCACCGATGAAGTTGCCCACTCCGGTATACACCAGGTTCTCGATGTTGCTGGCCAGGGTATAGCTGGCCAGCGTGGTACGTACGGTATCCGTACCGGCTCCCGCAGCTTCGATCGCTACATCCCCGGCGTTGTCCACCAGGTAGACATCGTTGCCGAGACCACCCGTCATGCGATCGGCACCTGCACCGCCGTTGAGCAAGTCGTTGCCGGCGCCGGCAAACATGAGGTTGTCCAGCGCGTTACCACCACCGATGAAGTTGCCAGCCCCGGTGTACACCAGGTTCTCGACATTAATGGTCATGGTGTAGCTGGCCAGCGTGGTACGCACGGTATCCGTGCCCGCCCCGGTGGCTTCGACCACTATGTCCCCAGCATCGTCAACGACATAAGTGTCATTGCCGAGACCACCCACCAGGCGGTCGGCACCCGCACCGCCATTGAGCAGGTCGTTACCAAGCCCGCCAAACAGCTGGTCGGCACCGTCCAGGCCAGAGATCACATCGTTACCCGCGCTACCAATCAGGATATCGGCACCGTTGGTGCCAACCAGGGTCAACCCGGGCACTGCAGCAGTCGCCGCCGAGGTGAGTGTCTCCTGCGCGCCGAAAGCGTCGGTGTAGCGCACGATCACCTGCAGTTGCTGGCCGCCCTGATCGAGACCCGGGGTGAAGGTAGCGGCAGTGGCACCGACGATGTTGGTGAAGATACCGCCAGCCCCCTGCTGCCACTGGAAGCTGAATGCTCCCAGCCCGTCCAGGTCGGCAATGCTGCCGGTAAGCGCCGTCAGGGTCTGCCCCTGGATGGGCGTCGTGTCGCTGATCAGCACGGCCCCCGTAGGCGCATCGTTGACGTTGGCGACCGGGTCGAGGATGTCGGAGGCGATGCTTTCCTGCACGCCGATGTCATCCACATAGCTGACCACCACCCTTATGTTCTGCCCCACCTGATCCTGGCCAAGAACCAGGGTGCTGTTGATGGCGCCGGCGATGTTGACCCAGCCGAGCCCCCGGTTGGCCTGCCACTGGAAGGTGAACTGCGGGTTGCTCAGGCCATCGGCATCGACGATGGTCGCCGGGTTGGCGGTGAGCGTCTGGTTCTGTACCAGCAGACCGGTCACGGTAGGCCCGGCGCTCGGCGCGCTGTTCGGCGCCGAATCGACGATTTCCAGCGTGCCCTTGGCGTCCTGGTACACCGCGCGTACGCGGATATTCAAGCCCGCCACATCGTCCGTGACCCGGTAGGTAGTGCCGATGGCCCGGGATACCTCGCCAGCAGCGACGAAGGTGATGTCTTCATAGACCCCCGAACCCGGCAGGTTCTCGACTTGCCAGTAGTACGCCACAGGGCCGGTGATCGTACCCGTCAGGTTGGCCCCACCGATGTTGTCCGCATCATGTACCGCCAGCGGTGTTACCCGCAGCAGTTGCCCGCTGACCGGCGTGTCGTCCCGCAGACCGGTGGCCGCGTCGAGTATCGCCAGGTGCCCGGTCGGGCCGGCGTTGACGGCTGTACCCACCCCCGATGCCTGCGAACTGTCAGAGAACTGCAGGCGTTCGATGCCGGTCAGGCGGTCGACACCGTCACGCCCGGCCACCGAGTCAGTGACGATCACTGCGTTGCCATCGACCACCACGCTGTAATCGCTGGCCACCCCGGAAAACACCGCCGTGTCGTAGCTGTCGGTGCCGTTGAGGATTTCCCGCACGATCACCAGCTGGCCCGGGTTGTAGGTGCCATTGAGCATCAGCGGCACCATCGGCTCCATGCTGTCGTAGCTGGCGATCTCCGGGCCGCTGCCGTCGCTGTTGGCGCGCACGCTGATGCGCACGTTCAGCCACTTGTCACCGTCGAGGATATCGTCGCCGCCACGGCCTTCGATCAGGTCGCTGCCGCTGCCACCGAGGATGATGTTGCCACCGTCGTAGAACGTCGCACCGGCGGCCAGCAGGCTGGACAGGCCGTTGATCAGGTTGATGTTGGTCAGCACGCTGCCGTGGGCGCCATTGGTCGGCAGGCTGGCGGCGTCTTCGTTGTCGCCGCGCAGGAAGTCGCCATGGGCCGACCCGGACAGGCCTTCCATGATGTCGAAGCGCACCAGCGCAGAGGCGCCCGAGCCCGGTACCGGCGGTACATCGAAGAAGCGGTCGCTGTAGTCGATGGTCACGCCCTGGGCCAGGCCCTTGAAGGTTGCCCAGTCATAGCCGGAGCCGCCGATGTAGCGGTCACCGAAGCCCAGGCTGCCGACCATGATGTCGTCGCCGCCTTCACCGTTGAACTTGTCGTTCTCGTTACCACCGATGAACACGTCGTTGCCGATGATCGGGTCGTTGCCGAGCGGGTCGAAGTTGTCGCCAGGTGCACCGTCCGAGGTACCCTTCTCGATCCAGTCGTCCCCTTCGTTGCCCATGTCCTGCTCGTTGGCCTTGCTGCCGAGGATGAAGTCGTTGCCTTGGCCGCCGATGGCTTCGGAAGCATCCTCACCGGTGACGATGAAGTCGTTGCCGAAACCGCCGATGATCAGGTTGACGCCATTACCGCCGTGCAGCACATCGTTGCCGTCGCCGCCCTGGATGTTGTCGTCACCGCCGATGTCGCTGATGATGTCGTCGCCGGTGCCTCCGCGCAACTGGTCGTTGCCGTAGCCACCTTCGATGCGGTCGTTGCCGCCATCACCCCAGACCGTGTCGTCACCCTCGCTGGAGACCAGGATGTCGTCACCGTTGGTGCCGCCGAGCACGACATGCTCGGTACCGGCATAGCGCAGGTAGTTGGTGTCCGGGCCGGCCGTCAGCGGGCTGTCGCGGAACACCACCTGCTCGCCGTTTTCGCCCAGCGGGTCGGCATTGCCCAGGCCGTCGTTGTACTGCTTGCTCTGGTCCACTTCCAGGTAGAAACCCGGGTCGGAGAACACCAGCGCCGGCAAGTGGGTGGCCGAGGTATTGGCCATGATCAGCTTGGCGAACGAGTTGCTTTCCAGTTCGGCGTTCATCGACAAGCCAGCGGTGCGTTCCAGGTAGTAGAAGCGGTCGCCGTCCTGCAATTTCTCCATCTGGTTCTCGAACACGAAGTTGAAGGTGCTGCCGAGCATGCCGCCGAATGGCGTTTTCGCTTCGGCCAGGCCGCCGATCCACAAGTCGATGGCATCGACCCCGGTCACCGTCACCGCCCGCAGGTCATCGACGGTACCCAGCACGCCATCCTTGCCAGGCAAGGTGACGTTGGCGTAGGCGCCGGTGCTGTTGAGGAAGTCCAGCCGGTCGGCTGGCGCGCCGTCGCCGCCGAATACCAGGGCCATGGCCGCCGCGCGTTTTTCCAGCAACGTGGTGGCCGCAGTGATGGTGCTGTGGGTGCCGTAGGCGGCGATGAAGTTGATCAGCGACTCCGGATGCTTCAGGTGCTGCACCAGGTCGACCCAGCTGGTGTACGGCTTGAGCTGGGTGTCGCCGGTTTGCGCGTAGATGTCGCGGCGCACGGCGTTCAGCGACGGGATGCCGACATCGCGGCCACGGGCGATGTTGATCGCCGGCAGGTCCAGCGGCAGGCCGAGCAGGTTGTTGCGCAGCGCCTCGGTGACGAACTCGTCGATTTCGTTACCAGCCTGGCGGGTGACCCCGCGCACTATGGCGCTGGTGGCGTCCTCGGGGGTGACGCCACTGGCGGCATACGCCAGCGGGTTGAGGAACGCCGCGATCAGGCCCAGTTGCTGATCGGGGTTGGCACTGGCCGGGTCCTGGATGACGTTGAAGTCGACATCGAAGCGGTCGACGGTTTCGGTCAGCATCGAGTGGCCGAAGCGGTACACGGTGTGAGCGAACTCGGCCACGATCGAGGCATCGAGGTCGACGTCGTACACCTGGGTCGGCGCAAAGAACAGGTCGACCCGGGGTTGCACGGTGCGGGCGAACTCCTCGAACACCAGGTGCTGGTACTGCATTTCGGTACCGAACTTGGCCGCCTGGAACAACCGCTCGCCATTCCACACCAGCGCATCGATCTCGGCCTGGCTGGCCGGCAGCGCGGTCAGCGGGTTGAGCAGCCACTCGTTGAGGAACGCCAGGTCGCCCGAATCGAGCACGGTGTCCATGGTCTGCGCCACCAGCCGGTTGTGCTCGGCATGGAAGATCGCATGCACGGCGGTCAGGCCGATGTTTTCGTTGACCCGGCCGTCACCGGCAATGTAGTGCGCGTCCAGCAGCTCGTTGTCGTAGGCCAGGTTGGCACCGGTCTGCGGGTTCACCGGCACGGCGTTGCCGACATCGCTGTCGGCATCTGGTACCAGCACCCCACCGCTGAACACCGGCACGGCATTGTGGGCAATGTCGGCGAGGAACTGGTGCCCCGTGCGCACGGCGTTGGTCAGGTCTATCGGCGCCAGCGGGTTGCCTTCGACCTGCTGGTCGTCGGCCGTGCCGGCAATGCCGTCGAGGCCTTTCATGATCACCATCGGGAAGCCATTGGGCCCTTTGATGAAGTTGCCGTAGGCGTCGGTGGCCAGCAGCGGTACGTTGTCGACATCGGCGTCGGTCAGGTTGATACCGAGCACATCACGGGCCTGGGCCTTGACCACCTTCCAGGTCGCCATGCCGCCGATTTCGGTGTCGTCAGCGGTACCGTAGCGGCCATCGGCGCCCAGGTCGCGGTTGGTGATAAGCCGGCCGGTGGCAACCGGCCCGTCATCGGTCAGCACGTAGCCGCGCAGGAACACCTGGTGCGAAGGATGCGAGCTGTAGGTCTGGTTCTGGTCCACGAATGGCGTGGTGGTATTGGTGTGCTCGTGGATGTCATCGGCGTTGCCGAGGATGCCATCCGGGCCAGGCAGGTTGGTGGCCCGGGTCACCACCATGAAGTTGGTGAAACCGCCCTCCACGTACAGCGGGTCATCCGGTTGCAGCGGGATGTAGATGGTGCCCGAGCCACCCTTGGTGACCAGGTCCAGGCCATGGTCGAAGAACTGCCCGAAGAAGGTCATCCAGGCGTTGAACGGCGCGGACAGGCCTGCATCGGCGGCGGTGTTCTCGAACAGGTACACATCGTGGTCGTCCGCCGTGCCGAACTGGCCGTCCATACCCGGGCTTGCGACGATGCGCACGCCGTCCTTGAGCACGTCGTCGTTGCCTGGTGTGCCGAAATTGAGCACGCCGTCGGCGCCGGGGTCATACGCCGTGGCGTAGGCGGCCGGGTTGTTGGAGGTCTGATCGACGATCAGGTTGCTGATGGTGCGTGGCTGCGAGTCGAACACCGGGCCGCTGGTCTGCTGGTACGACGAGCCCGGAATGGCTGGCGAGCCAGGGCCGAAGAAGCCGGCCGGGGCACCTTCGGCCGGGTTGAATACCGGGTCGGTCACGCGTGGGAAGACGTTGTCGGCGGCACCGTACTGGGTATTGTTGATGCCGTTGAGGTTCATCAGGTTGTTGTTCGAGCCATCCACCGCCCGCAGGCCCAGCGCTGAACGGATGTTGGGCAGCAGCGAGAGGATGTCCGCGCCGTTGGCATCAGCCTCGGCGATCTTGATCTGGTCGAGGATGAAGTTGAGGTCGGAGCGCACCATGTGCAGGCCGGCACCGCCGGCCGTGGCGTCCACCACCGGCGTGGCCGGGGTCGGTACCACAGGCGCACCCGGCTGAACCACGGTGGTGGGCTGCGAGAACAGCACTTCGGTGGTGCCGTGGGCGTCCTGGTACATCGCCTTGACCCGCAGGCTCAGCCCGGCCAGGTCCGGCGACACCTTGAAGTTGGTGCCGTCGGCGCTCTGGAACGCCAGGTCGCCAGCCGGCAGCAGGATGATGTCCTCGAACACACCGCTGCCCGGGGTGGCCTCGACCTGCCAGTAGTACGACACCGAGCGGTCGGCGAGCGTACCCTGCGGGTTGCCGGCGCTGATGTTGTCGGCATCCAGCACGCCGGCCACGTTCACCGTCAGCACATCGCCCACGGTAATCGCACCGCCGTTGCCGTCGGTGATGGCCGGGCTGCCGGTCGGCTGAGCGTTCAGCCCTTCGACCAGCACGCGCTGGCTGTCGGCGAACTGCAGGCGTTCGATGTGCAGCAAGGTATCGACGCCATCGCGCCCCGCCACGTTGTCGCTCACGGTCCACACGTCATCGGCGGTGTCGAGCGTGCCTTTGGTGTTCTGCGTTACCGTGTATTCACTCTGCAAGCCGGAGAACACCGCCGTGTCGAACGCCGCACCGCCGGTGGAATTGCCGGGCAGGATCTCGCGCACGGCCTTCAACTGGCCAGGGTTGTAGGTGCGGTCGAGCATGAACGGGATCATGTCGACCATGCTGTCGAAGCTGGCGATTTCCGGCCCGGTGTGGTTGACATCATCCGGTGCATACACGGCGATGCGCACGTTCAGCCATTTGTCACCGTCGATCAGGTCGTCACCCCCACGCCCCTCGATCAGGTCGCTGCCGTTGCCGCCGAGCATGATGTTGCCGGTGGCAAAACCGGTGGTCGGCAACCCGGCATCGGCCAGGAACTGCTGCAGGCCGCGGATCAGCGCGACGTTGGTCAGGGCGCTGCCGGTGGCACCGCCATGATTGAGGATGGTCACCGCATCGACGTTGTCGCCCTTGAGCACGTCGGCGAAGTTCGAGCCGGACACGCCCTCGACCTCGGCGAAGCGGTCGAGGATGGAAGCCGGCGAGGCGCCGACCGGGTTGAACACGCCAGCGTTCTGGTTCGGTGCGTTGCCATGTGGCTGAGCCAGGGCGGCCAGGGTCAGGTCGACGGTGACGCCGACCTGGTCATTCTTGTTGGTAATCCAGTCGAAGCCGGACATGCCGTCCATCTTGTCCTGGGCGTCACTGCCGACGAAGATGTCGTCGCCGCCCTCGCCGATCATTTCGTCGAAGCCACCACCGCCGACGAAGATGTCGTTGCCGATCACCTCGTCACCCAGCAGCGGCGCGAAGTTGTCGCCCGGCGCACCGTCCTGGGTGCCCCGCTCGATCCAGTCGTCACCCTCGTTGCCGGTGGGTGGCAGGTTGGTCTTGGCGCCGAGGATGAAGTCGTCGCCCTGGCCGCCGAAGGTGGTGCTGATGTCTTCGGTGGTGATGATGAAGTCCTGGCCGTTGCCGCCCAGGATCAGGTTGCCGCCCACCAGCATGCTGCCGGCGACGATCACGTCGTTGCCGTCGTTGCCCTCCAGGCGGTTGTCGCCGAACGCGTCGGTGATGATGTCGTCACCGGCGCCACCCAGCACCGCGTCATTGCCTGCGCCGCCTTCGAGGGTGTCGTTGCCGGCATCGCCGTAGACGGTGTCGTCGCCGTCGCCGGAAATGATGATGTCGTTGCCGGCGGTGCCGCCCAACACCACATGGTCTTCACCGGTGTAGTGCAGGAAGTTGCTGTCGGGGCCCACGGTGTCCGGGTTGTCGCGGATCACCAGCGGTACGATTTCCACACCGTTGATCATGATGCCGCCGGTCGGGTCTGCCCGGCCATCGGCACCCAGCCCGGTGAACTGGTTGGCCTGGTTCACTTCCAGGGTGAAGGTCGGGGTGAGGAACACCGTGTTGGACAGGTGCGCCACATCCGAGTTGGCCATGATCAGCTTGGCGAACGAGTTGTTCTCCAGTTCCGTGCCGAAGTGCAGGCCCGCGGTGCGCGCCAGGTAGTAGAAGCGGTCGCCGTTCTGCAGGGCTTCCAGCTGGGTTTCGAAAACGAAGTTGAAGCTGGAACCGAGCATGCCGCCGAACGGCATTTTCTCCTCGGCCAGGCCGCCGACCCAGAAGTCGATATCATCGACGCCGGTCACGGTTACCCCGCTGATGTCGTCGGCTGTGCCGGCAATGCCGTCCGCCCCGAGCAGCGTCACGTTGGCATAGGCGCCAGTGCCGTTGAGGAAGTCCAGGCGATCGGCCGGGGCACCGTCGCCACCGAGCACCAGGGCCACGGCAGCGGCGCGCTTGGCGGCCTCGGTGGTGGCCCCGGTGATGGTGCTGTGGGTGCCGTAGGCAGCGATGAAGTTGATCAGCGAGGCCGGGTGCTTGAGGTGGTCGGCAAAGTCGGCCCAGCTGATGTACGGCTTGAGCTGGCTGTCGCCGGTTGCGGCATAGAACTCGCGGCGCGCCTCGTTCAGGCTCGGGATGCCGGTATCACGGCCACGGGCGATGTTCAGCGCCGGCAGGTCGAGCGGCAGGCCGAGCAGGTTGTTGCGCAGCGCCTCGGTGACGAATTCGTCGATTTCGTTGCCCAACTGCCGGGTGACGCCACGGATGATCGCGCCGGCCGCTTCGTCGGCGGTGGCGCCACTGCCAGCGAAGGCCAGCGGGTTGAGGAAGGCGGCGATCAGGCCGAGCTGCGGGTCGCCGTCCACCGTGTTGAACGCCGGGTCGAAGCGGTCGACGGTTTCGGTCAGCATCGAGTGGCCGAAGCGGTACACCACGTGGGCGAACTCGGCGAGGATGGCCGGGTCGATCGAGGTGTCGTAGCCGTTCGGCGCCAGGAACGCGTCGACCTGCGGCTGGATGGTGCGGGCGAACTCTTCGAACACCAGGTGCTGGTACTGCATTTCGGTGCCGAACTTGGCGGCCTGGAACAGCCGCTCGCCATCCCAGACCAGCGCGGCGATTTCCGCGGGCGTGGTGGGGATGGCGGTGACATCGTCGATCAGCCACTGGTTGAGGAACGCCAGGTCACCGGAGGCCAGCAGGGTGTCCTTGGTCTGCTGCACCAGGCGGTTGTGCTCGGAGTGGAACACGTGGTGCACGGCGGTCAGGCCGATGTTCTCGTTGACCCGGCCGTCACCGGCGATGTAGTGGGCGTCGAGCAGTTCGTTGTCGTAGGTCAGGTTGTTGCCCCCCGGCCCCATCGGCTGCGCGTTGCCGACCGCAGTGTCGGCGTCGGCCTGCAGCACACCGCCCACCACCACCGGCGCGGCGTTGTGGGCGATGTCGTCGAGGAAGCCATGCCCGGTGCTCACGGCATTGGCCAGGCTGATCGGCGCGGCGCGGTTGCCTTCGACCAGGGTGGTGACGTCGTCGGCGGTGCCGGCGATGCCGTCGGCGCCATTGCTCACGCGCATGACCACCTGCGGCATGCCGTTGGGCCCACGCAGGAAGTTGCCGTAGGGGTCGGTGGCCAGCAGCGGCACATTGTGCACGTCGGCGTCGGTCAGGTTGATGCCGAGCAGGTCGCGCGCCTGGGCCTTGACCACCGCCCAGGTGGCCATGCCACCGCTTTCGCCGTTGCCATCGTCGGCGGTGCCGAAGCGGCCATCGGCACCCAGGTCACGGTTGGTGATCAGCCGCCCGGTCGCCACCGGGTCGCCAGCGGCGTCGAGCGTGTACTCGCGCAGGAACACCTGGTGCGAGGGGTGCGAGCTGTAGGTCTGGCTCTGGTCGACGAACGGCGAAGTGGTGTTGGTCTGGCCGTCGTCGGCGGTGCCGACCACGCCATCGGCACCGGCAGTGCGCACGGCGCGCGGCAGCACCATGAAGTTGGTCGGGCTGTTGGGGTCGAACAGCGGGTCGTCCGGCTGCAGCGGGATGAACACGAAGTCGGTACTGCTCTTGGTCACCAGGTCCAGGCCATGGTCGAAGAACTGGCCGAAGAAGGTCATCCAGGCGTTGAAGCCGGCGGTCAGGCCGACGTCGGGCGACACGTTGGGGATGAAGAACACTTCGGTGTCGTCAGCGGTGCCGAACACCCCGTCGATGCCGGGGCTGATCACCGGCGCGGCGCCGCCGTTGGCTTCGACCGCCGCCGGGTTGTTGGCCGTCTGGTCGACGATCAGGTTGCTGATGGTGCGCGGTTGCGAATCGGTGACGGTGCCAGTGCCAAGGTAATCGCCGCTGAACGAAGGGCTGAGCAGGCGCAGGAACGAGTTGTCGGCAGCACCGAATTCGCTCTGCCCGGTCACCAGGTTGTTGAAGCTGCCATCCACGGTACGCAGGCCGAACGACACCTGGCTGTTGGGCAGCAGGTCGATCAGGCTGGCGCCATCGGCGTGGGCCTCGGCGATGAAGATCTGTTGAAGAATGAATTCCAGGTCCGACTTGCTGAAATTGGCCATTTCAAGTTGCCCTCGATCTGTCGGGAGTTGACTCAGGGCAACAGGGTCCTTCCCGCGCCCAGTCAGTTGACGTGCGCAGTTTCTGGTTCTGGGTTCTGGGGGCAGTTGGGCACTACGGTCCTGTGCTTTGCCACTGGCCTCATCGCCGGCAAGCCGGTTCCCTCTGCAACGCGGGAACCTTGTTAACGGTGCGATACAGGTGTAACGCACACGCATCGATCCCTGCTCGCACGGGGTCCGAATACATCAGACTAAAGTCGCAGAAGAAAAACTTGTCAAATTCTCGTCGAAAAATCCGCGCAGCGATGATAATGCGTTGCAACTCGCTGTTTTTATGGCACTTATAAAAAGTTCAACGTACTTTTAGAGCGAAAAGATATTACTGATTGTTTCGCTGCAACCTACGCTCCAGCATGTGGGAGCAACGCAGCGTCTTGGACCATTCGCCCCTTAGAGCGACCCGCCTGCGAGCCGACCAGAAGCCACAACTACCGCTGTACGGGGCGCCGCAAGGGCTTCCCGTTTTGTGATAAAGGGAGGCCACCGATGCACAAGCCGCCGCGTACCCGCTCCGAGCTGGCCGAAGTGTTGTTTCGCCTGCGCCGAAGCTTTTTTGCCCTGGCTGCGTTCAGCGGCGTGATAAACGTCATGATGTTGACGCCATCTATTTATATGTTGCAGGTGTACGACCGCGCCCTGGTCAGCCGCAACGTCACCACCCTGGGCATGCTCACCCTGCTGGTGATCGGCCTGTTCCTGCTGATGTCGGCGCTGGAGATGATCCGCACCCGCGTGTTGATCCGGGTCGGCAACTGCCTGGACATGGAGCTCAACCGACGCATCTTCAGTGCCGCCTTCGAGCGCAACCTGAGCCGCGCCGGCGGCAACCCGGCCCAGGCCCTGCAAGACCTGGCGCAGGTGCGGCAGTTTCTTACCGGCAACGGCCTGTTCGCCTTCTTCGATGCCCCCTGGACGCCGATCTACCTGCTGGTCGCCTACCTGATCCACCCGCTGCTGGGGCTGGTCACGCTGATTGGCTCACTGATCCTGGTAGCACTGGCCTACCTCACCGAAAAAGCCACGCAGAAACCCCTGGCCGAGGCCAACCAGGCCGCGCTGTCGTCGGCCAGCTACGCCAACAACAACCTGCGCAACGCTGAGGTGATCGAAGCCATGGGCATGCTGCCGGCCATCGGCAAGCGCTGGTACCAGGGCCACTTGCGTATCCTGCAGATGCAGACCCTGGCCTCCGACCGCGCGGCGCTGATCAGCAGCACCGGGCGCTTCGTGCGCATCACCTTGCAGTCGGTGATCCTCGGTGCTGGCGCGCTGCTGGCGATCGAAGGCAAGATCACCCCCGGCATGATGATCGCCTGCTCGATCCTCACCGGCCGCGCCCTGGGCCCGGTGGAACAGGTGATCGCCTCGTGGAAGCAACTGCTCGGCTGCCGTTCGGCCTGGGGCCGGCTCAACGAGCTGCTGCACGACTTCCCGCAGCGGCCGCCGAGCATGTCTTTGCAGCGGCCGATGGGCATGCTCGCCGTGGAGAACGTGATCGCCGGCGCGCCCGGCACCAACAACAGCATCGTGCGCGGGGTGAGCTTCAGCCTGGTCCCGGGTGAAAGCCTGGGCATCATCGGCCCTTCGGCCTCGGGCAAGTCCACCCTCGCCCGCCTGCTGGTCGGCGTGTGGCCGGCCCAGGCCGGCAAGGTGCGCCTCGACGGCGCCGACATCTTCACCTGGAACAAGGCCGAACTCGGCCCCTGGCTCGGTTATCTGCCGCAGGATGTGGAGTTGTTCGAGGGCACCATCGCCGAAAACATCGCGCGTTTTGCCGAAGTGGACAGCGAGGCGGTGATCCGCGCCGCCCGCAGCAGCGGCGTGCACGACATGATTTTGCGCTTCGCCCAGGGCTACGACACCCGCCTGGCGGCCGATGGCAGCCCGCTGTCCGGTGGCCAGAAGCAACGCATCGCCCTGGCCCGCGCGCTGTATGGCGAGCCGAACCTGGTGGTGCTCGACGAGCCCAACGCCAACCTCGACGACGTCGGCGAAAAGGCCCTGGTCGATGCACTGGCCGAACTCAAGGCGCGCGGGGCCACGGTGATCCTGATTTCCCACCGGCCCAACGTGCTGTGCGCGGTCGACAAGGTGCTGATGCTGCGTGACGGCACGGTGCACATGCTCGGCAGCCGCGACGAAGTGTTCGCGGCGCTGCGCAAGGCCAGCGTGATCCCGGCGGCGACCGCAGCGCCGCTGGCTTCGGTAAAAGTACGGGAGTGACCGATCATGCAGATGACCCAACACACCGAGTTGTTTCCCGCCGAGGCGCGCAACCTGATCGACCTGGACGCCGCTCGACCGGCACGCTGGGGGGTATGGCTGATGATCGCCGGCTTCGGCGGTTTCCTGCTGTGGTCGTGCCTGGCGCCACTGGATGCCGGGGTGGTCGCCACCGGCACGGTCAAGGTCACCAGCAACCGCAAGGCGGTGCAGCACCTGACCGGCGGCACGGTCGAGGCGATCCTGGTGCGCGAAGGCGATGTGGTGAAGAAAGGCCAGGAGGTGGTGCGCCTCGACGCCTTGCGCGCGGTGGCCGAACAGGGCGCCATCAGCGCCCAGTACATCGTCAGCAAGACCGTGGAAAACCGCCTGGAAGCCGAGCGCGATGGCCGCGACACCATCCGCTTCGACCCGGCCCTGCTCAAGCACTATGGCAGCGACCCGCGCCTGCTGGCGGCGATGGACCTGCAACAGCGCCTGCTCGACACCCGCCGTGCCGGCCTTGCCGGTGAGCTGAGCATCCTCGAAGAAAACCTCGCCGCCACCGGGGTGCAGCTCAAAGGCCTGCAGCAGGTGTACGGCGCCCGCGCCTCGCAGATCGGTTTCCTCAACCAGGAACTGCAAGGCACCCGCGTGCTGGCCGCCGAGGGCTATGTGCCGCGCAACCGCCTGCTGGAACTGGAGCGCAACAATGCCGACCTGTCTGCCGGCCAGGCAGAAAACCTCAACAACATCGCCCGGGCGCGCAGCCAGGCCACCGAAATCAAGTTGCGCATGCTGCAGCGCCAGCACGACTACCTGAAAGAAGTGGAGTCGCAGCTGACCGACACCGCCAAGGAAAACACCACCCTCGCCGACCGCCTGCGCGCGCTGGACTACGAGGTGACCCACACGGTGATCCGCTCGCCAATCGACGGCATGGTCCAGGCCCTGAGCATCGCCACGGTCGGCGGCATCATCCAGCCTGGCGCGAAGATCATGGAGGTGGTACCGCTCGACCAGCCGTTGCAGGTCGACGCGATGATCCCGGTACAGGCCATCGACAAGATGGTCCCGGGGCTGGATGTGGACCTCGCCTTCCCGGCATTCAACCATGCGCAGACGCCGAACATTCCCGGGCGGGTCAAGACCATTTCCGCCGACCGCCTGATGGACGAAGAAAGCAAGCAACCCTACTACCTGGCCCAGGTGGAAGTGACCCCGGCCGGCATGGGCCTGCTCGGCAGCAACCACATCCGCCCCGGCATGCCGGCCACCGTCACCATCAAGACCGGCGAACGCAACCTGCTCAGCTACCTGCTCAAGCCGATGCTCGAACGCGTGGATGCCGCGTTCAAGGAGCAATGACATGAAACGCCCATGCCTGATGTTGTGCCTGCTGGGAATGGCCGTGCAGGCCAGCGCCATGGACCTGAAGCAAGCCTGGGACCTGTTGCAGTACCAGGGCCCGATCTACCGCGCGGCAGTGCACGAGAAAGAGGCCGGCAGCGAGAACCGGGCCATCGGCGAAGCCGGGCTGCTGCCGCAGATCAATGCCTCGGGCTACTTCAACAAGGTCAACGGCAGCCAGCGCCAGAATGGCCGTGACAGCGACCTCGACTATGACTCCAAGGGCGCCAGCGTGCGCCTGCGCCAACCGCTGTTCAACAAGCAGAAGATGGCCGAGTACCGCCAGGGCCAGCAGCGTGCCGACTACAGCGTGGCGGTGTTCGATGCCAAGAGCCAGGACGCCGCGGTGCGCCTGGCCGACGCCTACTTCGATGTGCTGCTGGCCAGTGAAACCATCACCCTGGCCAAGGCCAAGCTGAACGCCTTCGAAGAACAGCTGGCGTCAGCGAAGCGGCGCATGGAGCTGGGTGCCGGCACCGTCACCGACATCGACGAGTCGGTCGCCCGCCGCGACCTGGCCGAAGCCGACCTGATCGAGGCGCAGGACAACCTGGTCAACGCCCGGCGCAAGCTCGAGGAATACATCGGTGAAACCCCAGAGTCGCTGACCACCCTGCAGCCCGGCTTCAGCACCCCACCGCTGATGCCGGGCAACCTGCAGGACTGGCTGGTCAAGGCCCAGACCGACAGCCCGTTGATTCATGCGCGTCGGCACAGCTACGAGCTGGCCGAAGAAGAAGTGAAACGCGCCCGTGCCGGGCACTGGCCGACCCTGGACTTCGTCGCGGGGTACAACGCCGGCAGCAGCCAGTCGATTTCCGAACTGAACCAGCGCAACCACTACAGCTCGGTCGGGCTGGAGCTGAACATCCCGCTGTACAGCGGTGGCAGCACCAGCGCCCTCACCCGCCAAGCCAGCGCCAACAGTTCCAAGGCGCTGGATGAACTGGACGCCACCCGCCAGGAAGTGATTTCCGGCACCACCCGGGAGTTCCGCGGGGTGCAAAGCGGTGCCTTGCGCATCCAGGCCCTGGAAAAGGCCGTGGCCTCCAACGAACGCTCGCTGGTGTCTACCCGCAAGGGCTTCAAGGAAGGCGGTACCAGCACCAACTCCGATGTGCTCAATGCCGAGGAGTTGCTGTACGACGCCCGCCACGACCTGTTCGAAGCCAAGCTCAACTACCTGATGGCAAGGCTGCGCCTGGCCTCGTCGGTCGGCAGCCTGGGGGATGATGATATCGACCAGGTCAACGGTTACCTGGGGCCGGAACTGATGGTGAGCAACTGACCGCAAACCACTGATTCGCAGGCGGTCGGCGAACCCTGTGGGAGCGGCTTCAGCCGCGAAGAACCCGACGCGGTGCATGGCACCGGCTACGCCGGTGTTCGCGGCTGAAGCCGCTCCCACAGGTACGGCGAATCCCTCACCAAGCAATACGGCGCCAGCCCCGTCAAAGCGCCCATAGCTGCGCCCGCGTCCTTCACGCTATGATCGCTCACCTCGCCGCGGACGCTCCGAACCATGCCCGTAGACCTGCAAACGTTGTACCCCAGGTTGATCCATCTGATGCTGGACACCGTGTTCGTGGTCGACCGGGACAACCAGATCGTTTTCGTCAGCGATGCCTGTGAGGCGCTGCTGGGCTACCAGGCCCACGAACTGGTCGGTACGCCGATCACCGACTACATGCACCCTGACGACCTGGCCATCACCCGCGCCTCGATCGTCCGGGTGATGAACGGCCAGTCCCACTACGACTTCCGCAACCGCTACATCCGCAAGGACGGCACGATCGTGCATATCCTCTGGGCGGCCTGCTGGTCGGCTGAGGCCGACGCGCGCATCGGTGTGGCGCGGGATGTGACGGCCCAGTGCCAGGCCGAGGAAGAACTGCGCTTCCTCGCCCACCACGACCCGCTCACCCGCCTGGCCAACCGGGCCATGTTCAACGACCGGCTGGATACCGCACTCGCCGCCGCCCGCCAGCGCAACCAGCCGCTGGCCTTGCTGTTCCTCGACATCAATCACTTCAAGGACATCAACGACAACCACGGCCACAGCGTCGGCGATCGGGTGCTGTGCACCGTGGCCCGGCGCCTGGAAGGCTGCGTAGGTGCCGCCGATACGGTGGCGCGGATGGGCGGTGACGAATTCACCGTGCTGCTGACCGACAACGCCTCGCCCGAGGCCATTGCCGAGCACGTGGCGCGCATCCTGGCGGCCATGGCCGAGCCACTCGGCGCCGGGCTTTCCGGCATCGACGCGCCATCCTGCAGCATCGGCGTGGCCTGTTTCCCCAGGGACGGCAGCGATGCCGACATGCTGCTACGCCATGCTGATGGTGATATGTACCGAATCAAACGACAGCGCACTGCGGCGGGCTAAGTGAAAAAGGGAACGACCATGGCAGAACATCGGCAACAGGCGGCCGAGCAACCACGCGCCCACATCGGCCTGGGCGAAGCCCTGCTGTTCTGGCTGAAGCTGGGCTTCATCAGCTTCGGCGGCCCGGCGGGGCAGATTGCGATCATGCATCAGGAACTGGTGGAACGCCGCCGCTGGATCAGCGAACGGCGCTTCCTGCATGCCCTCAACTATTGCATGTTGCTGCCTGGCCCCGAGGCCCAGCAACTGGCCACCTACATCGGCTGGCTGATGCACCGCACCTGGGGCGGGGTGATTGCCGGCGCCCTGTTCGTGCTGCCGTCGCTGTTCCTCCTGATCGGCCTGTCGTGGGTCTATCTGGCCTGGGGCGAGGTGCCGGTGGTAGCCGGGATTTTCTACGGGATCAAGCCGGCCGTGACCGCCATTGTCGTGCATGCCGCCCACCGCATTGGCACGCGCGCCCTGAAAAACGGCTGGTTGTGGGCCATTGCAGCGGCGTCGTTCGTGGCCATTTTTGCCCTCAACGTGCCCTTCCCGCTGATCGTGCTGGCGGCCGCCGTGCTGGGTTATCTCGGTGGGCGACTGCTGCCGGGGCAGTTCGCGCCCGGCGGTGGCCACAGCGCGGCCAAGGCCAGCCATGGCCCGGCGCTGATCGACGACCACACGCCAACACCGGCGCACGCGCGTTTCAGCTGGGGGCGGTTAGTGGGCCTGCTGCTGGTGGGCGCCGTGCTGTGGCTGCTGCCCATGGCGGTGCTAATGGCCAGCTTCGGCTGGCACGGCACGCTGACGCAAATGGGCTGGTTCTTCACCAAGGCGGCCTTGCTGACCTTCGGCGGCGCCTACGCGGTGTTGCCTTACGTCTACCAGGGCGCGGTCGGCCATTACGGCTGGCTGTCGCCAACGCAGATGATCGATGGCCTGGCACTGGGTGAAACCACCCCCGGGCCGCTGATCATGGTGGTGGCCTTCGTCGGCTTCGTCGGCGGCTACCTGCACCCCATGTTCGGCAGCGACCAGGCGTTCATCGCCGGCGCGGTGGCGGCGAGCCTGGTGACCTGGTTCACCTTCCTGCCCTCGTT
Source organism: Pseudomonas sp. AFG_SD02_1510_Pfu_092 (assembly GCF_003331055.1). Classification (GTDB taxonomy): domain Bacteria; phylum Pseudomonadota; class Gammaproteobacteria; order Pseudomonadales; family Pseudomonadaceae; genus Aquipseudomonas. The sequence goes on from NZ_PUQD01000031.1 coordinate 32,251, forward strand.
CCTGTTCATCCTCGCTGGTGGCCCGCTGGTGGAATCGACCCACAACGAACTGAAGTTCACCGCCCCGCTGACCGGGATCACCGCCGCAGTGGTAGGCGTGATCCTCAACCTGGCGCTGTTCTTCGGCTACCACGTGCTGTGGCCGGCCGGGCTCGACGGGCCGTTCGACTGGCCTTCGGCGCTGATTGCCCTGGCGGCGACGGTGGCCTTGTTCCGCTACAAGCGCGGGGTGATCCAGGTGCTGCTGGCCTGTGCCGTGGCGGGGCTGGCCATCCACCTGGCAGGCGCGCGGTAGCCGCGCGCCAGGCTAAAGCACCGGCTTGCGCGCCGCACCGCTGCGGGCCTTGGCCATCGCCGCCAGGCGCACCGCGACGTTGGCCGCGCCATAACCGCTGTAGCCCGCCTTGCGCTGGATGATCTCGAAGAAGAAGCGCTCCTCGAACGGCTCGGTGTAGACATGGAACAGCTCGCCGCCCTGGGCGTCGCGGTCGTACAGCACGTTGTAGTAGGCCAGCTCGCTGAGGAACTCGTCGTCGAAGTCGAAACGCGCGGCCAGATCGTCGTAGTAGTTCAGCGGAATCTCCAGCAGCGGCACCCCGGCCAGCTTGGCCCGCGCCACCTCACGGAAAATGTCGTCACAGTCGAAGGCAATGTGATGCACCCCCGAGCCGCGGTAGCTGGACAGCGCGTGGGCAATCGCCGTATTGCGGTTTTCCGAGATGTTCAGCGGCAGGCGCAAGGTGCCGCACTGGCTGCGCAGGGCGCGGCTCTTGACCAGGCCGTAAGGGTCCGGCAGCACCACTTCGTCGTCGGCGGCGAAGCCGAACAGGCTCTTGTAGAACAGCACCCAGCTGTCCAGTGACTCGGCCGGCAGGGCCAGGGCCATATGGTCGATGCGGCGCAGGCCGCCGCTGGCAGTGGCGCTCTGGTCCAGGCTGAAGTCGGTGTGGTACAGGGTCTGGCCGGCCGTGCCCTGCTCCACCAGGTACAGCAGGCTGCCGTCTGGCGCGCGCACCGCCGGCACCTCGCACTCGTTAGGCCCGACCAGGCCACGGAACGGCTGGCCACCCAAGGCCGTGGCACGCTTCAGCGCGGCCTGCTGGTCCTTGACCCGCAGCGCGGTAGCGCACAACGACGGCCCATGGGCTTCGAAGAAGTTGTGGCCGAAGGAATAGGGTTCGGCGTTCAGCACGATGTTGATATCGCCCTGACGCAGCAGCTGCACCGCTTTGCTGCGGTGCGTGCCGGCTGCGGCGAAGCCCAGGCGCTTCAGCCAGCTGCCCAGGCGCGCGCCGACGGCTTCGTCGACCGCGAATTCGAGAAATTCCACGCCGTCGTAGCGGCTGGCGGCTGGCGGGGTGAACAGTACGCCAGGCTCGATCGGGGTGTTTTCCTGCTCCAGGCGCAGGCGGGTCTGCTCTTCGAGGTACAGCAGCGAACGCAGGCCATCGGCGGCGTTCTGCCGGGGTGGTGCGGCGCGGAAGCCGTCGTTGAAGATTTCCAGCGACAGCGGGCCACGGTAGCCGGTGACGAGGATCGGCGCGAGGAAGCCGGCCAGGTCCATCTCGCCCTGCCCCGGGAAGCAGCGGAAGTGGCGGCTCCACTCCAGCACATCCATGGCCAGGATCGGCGCATCGGCCATTTGCACGAAGAAGATCTTGTCGCCGGGGATGTCGCGGATCGCGCTGGGGTCACCTTTGAGCGACAAGGTGTGAAAGCTGTCGAGGATCACCCCGAGGGCCGGGTGATCGGCCTGGCGCACCAGGTTCCACACTTGCTGGTAGGTGTTGACGTGGCGGCCCCAGGCCAGCGCTTCGTAACCAATGCGCAGGCCGCGCTTGCCAGCCTGCTCGCCCAGCAGGCGCAGGTCGTCGACCAGTACCTGTTCATCGCCCAGGGCGTCGGCCTGGACGTTACTGCACACCAGCACCAGGTCGGTACCCAGTTCCTGCATCAGGTCGAACTTGCGCTCGGCGCGGTCGAGGTTTTTCTGCAGGCGGTCGCGGCGGCAGCCTTCAAAGTCGCGAAATGGCTGGAACAAGGTAATGGCAATGCCCATGTCGGCGCACATCTGGCGGACCTGGCGCGGGCTGCCGGCGTAATACAGCAGGTCGTTCTCGAAGATCTCGACACCGTCGAAACCGGCGGCGGCGATGGCTTCGAGCTTTTCCGGCAGGGTGCCGCTCAAGGACACGGTGGCGATCGAACGCTGCATGGCGGGAGTTCCTTGTTGTTAGAAGGTTACGAAGCGGCTGCAAGGCGACAGGACCACGCCTGAAAATGCGCAGCCACAGTGCCTGGCAGGATCGATTATTCGCAGGTAAAGTCGGCGCTTCAACAGGTTTGTACGAAATGGTTAGTTTTTCGTTCGATTATCGCACACAACCCGTTTCTGCGAATTGCCAGCCCGCTGGCCCGTGGTCAACATGAACCACAGACGCAGGCACACCGACCATTGCCTCCTGCCTTGCCCAACCCCCGGCGGAACCTGCGCAAACAACAATAACAACGGAGACAACGATGGCTCACTCCAGCTCTCAAGCGAAGAAAGCGACCGCCAGTGGGTGGATAGGCTCGGCACTCGAGTACTACGACTTTTTCATCTACGCCCAGGCCGCTGCGCTGATTTTCCCGCAGATATTCTTCCCTAATACCGACCCGAAAATGGCCATCATCGCCTCGTTGGCCACCTACGGCGTGGGTTACCTGGCGCGCCCTGTCGGCGCCTTCGTGCTGGGCCACTGGGGCGACACCCGCGGCCGCAAGAACGTCCTGCTGCTGTGCATGTTCCTGATGGGCCTGTCGACCATGGCCGTCGGCCTGCTGCCCACCTACCACGACATCGGCCTGCTCGCACCGGCCTTGCTGGTGGTGCTGCGCCTGGTCCAGGGCTTTGCCGTGGCCGGGGAAATCTCCGGCGCCAGTTCGATGATCATGGAACATGCGCCGTTCGGCAGAAGGGGCTACTACGCCAGCTTCACCCTGCAGGGCGTGCAGGCTGGCCAGGTCCTGGCGGCGGCGGTGTTCCTGCCACTGGCCTACTTCATGCCGAGCGAGGCGTTCAACGACTGGGGCTGGCGCATACCGTTCCTGATGAGCGCCATCGTGCTGATTGCCGGCTTCATCATTCGCAAGGAAGTGCACGAAACCCCGGCGTTCGTGAAGGAAGAGCAGCAGGACAAGGTGGCCAAATCGCCCATCAGCGAAGCCTTCCAGCACAGCTGGAAGCACATGGTGCTGGTGATGTTCATGGCGCTGATGAACGTGATCCCGGTGGTGGCCACCATCTTCGGTGCCGCCTACGCGGTACAGCCGGCGTACGGCATTGGCTTCGACAAGAGTGTGTACCTGTGGATTCCGGTGGTCGGCAACATCGTCGCGGTGCTGGTGATCCCCTTCGTCGGCAACCTGTCGGACAAGATCGGCCGTCGCCCGACCATGATCGCCGGTTGCCTCGGCTCGGGCCTGCTGGCCTTCGTCTACCTGTACGCCATCAGCATACAGAACGTGCCGCTGGCGTTCGCCGCGTCGATCGTCATGTGGGGCATGGTCTACCAGGGCTACAACGCGGTGTTCCCAAGCTTCTACCCAGAGCTGTTCCACACCCGTTATCGCGTTTCGGCCATGGCCATCGCACAGAACATCGGCACCATGCTGACCGCCATGCTGCCGGCACTGTTCGCCCTGGTTGCCCCGCCCGGCTCGGAGAACATCCCGCTGGTGGTCGGTGGGCTGGCGTTCTTCATCACCTGCGTATGCGCCCTGGCAGCATACATTGCCCCGGAAACCCACCGCCTGGCGATGGAGGACCTGGGCAACCCTCAGGCCAGGCCGATGGAGAAAGCGGCGTACGAGGCCAGCCGTAAAGGCAGCTTTCAGGCGGTGAGCCACTGACAGGCCGCACGGGGCTGCCCTGCAGCCCTTTCGCCGGCAAGCCCCCCCAGGTATTGCACAAGGCCCACAGGCCACACCAATCCTGTGGGAGCGGGCAAGCCCGCGAAGCAGGCGGCGCGGTGGATGGCACCGGCTGCGCCGGTGTTCGCGGGCGCGCCCGCTCCCACAGAGTTGGCGCCAATGTTTCAAAATTGAGCAAGACAGTTGCTCCCACCAAGTTTTTTCACATGAATTGAGCCTTGCACCGTACCTGTGGGAGCTGGCTTGCCGGCGAAAGGGCCGCAAAGCGGCCCCGGCGACCTCAGCCTGTCACCACTTCCTGCAAACACTGCCAAAGCCGCTCGACATCCGCCCGCTCGGTCGGCAGTGCGCCAATCGACACCCGCACCATCCACTGCCCGTCCAGCGTCGCTGGCGTCACATAGGCCTCACCGGACGCATTCAGCCGCTCGGCCCACGCCTTGGTATGCGCATCCAGCGCCTGCCCTTGCAGCCCCGCCGGCCGATGGCGAATGCACAAGGTCTGCAACGGCACCGGTGCCAGCAGCTCCCACTGCGCCGCCGCGCCAACCTGCGCGGCCAGCCAGCGGGCATTGTCCAGGTCGCGCCGCAGCCGTGCCTGCAAGGCCTCCACACCCTCGCTACGCAGCATGAACCACAGCTTCAAGGCCCGGAACCGCCGCCCCAGCGGGATGCCCCAGTCACGCAGGTTCTTCACCTCGCCGTCCACCGCCGATTGCAGGTAGCTGGGGTTGGTGCTCATCACCCGAATCAGGTGCTGCGGGTCGCGCACGTAGTAGATCGAACAATCGAAGGCCACACCCAGCCACTTGTGCGCATTGACCACCACCGAATCGGCCAGCTCGATGCCGTCCCACATCCAGCGGCATTCCGGCAGGATCATCGCCGAACCGGCCATGGCCGAGTCCACGTGCAGCCACAGGCCATGGGCCTGGGCGATCTCGCCGATTGGCCGCAGCGGGTCGAGGGCGGTGGTGGTGGTGGTGCCGGTGGTGGCGACCACCGCGCACGGCCGATTGCCAGCGGCCAGGTCCTGCTCGATCGCTGCTTGCAAGGCCTCCGGGCGCAGGGCGTATTGCTCGTCGGTGGCGATCAGGCGGATGTTTTCGCGGCCAAAACCGGCCAGCAGCGCGGCCTTGTCCACCGAGCTGTGGGCATGCGCGCTGACATACACGATCAACGGCCTGGCTTCGGCCTGCAGGCCGCCACGGACCAAGGCGTAGTCGGTGGCACGTTCCCGGGCGCTGATCAGCGCCACCAGGGTGCTGGTGGATGCGGTGTCCTGGATCACCCCGCTCCACTGCCCAGACAAGCCAAGCAGCTGGCGCAGCCAGTCGAGGGTGGTTTCTTCCAGTTCGCTCAGGGCCGGGCTGGACTGCCACGACAGGCCGAGTACGCCCAGGCCGGTGCTGAGGAAATCACCGAGGACCGACGACAGCGTGCCATTGGAAGGGAAGTAGCCGTAGAAATGCGGGTGCTGCCAGTGGGACAGGCCGGGCATGACCAGCTGGTTGACGTCGTCGAGAATCGCCGCGAAAGGCTCGCCCTGGCGGGGGGCCTGGGCCGGCAAGGCGGCCTTGAGGTAGCCGGGGGCGACCTGGGCCATGACCGGGCGTTCGCCGACGGTCTGGCGGTAGTCGGCGATCAGGTCGATCAGTTGGTGGCCGTACTGGCGGAATTGTTCGGGGGTCACGCTCGGGCTCCTGTGGGTTGTTAGCCGCCTGTGCCGGCCTCTTCGCGGGTAAACCCGCTCCCACAGGTATTGCAACGTGCTTGAGAGCGATGCAGTTCTTGTGGGAGCGGGTTTACCCGCGAAGAGGCCAGTACAGACAACACAATGCCCAACAGTCTAGGCAGCTATGCCGAACCGAATAACCCCGCCTTGCGCATACCTACTATGGCAAACCCGCATGCCCACCCTGCACGCCGAACTGCGATTGGCGCCATAGCTCGAACACCCGGTTGCGCAACCAGCGGTGCTCGGCCGAAGCCTGCAGCCGCTGGTGCCAGACCACCCAGTAACGCTGGCTGTGCTCGATGAAGCCCAGCGGGCGCCAGGCCAGGTCATGCAGGCGGCACAGCTGCCGGGCGATGTGCTCGGGCACCGTGGCCAGCGCCTGGCTGTTGGCGATCACCTGCACCGTGGCCGAAAAGAACGGCACTTCCAGGCTGACCCGCCGCTGCAGGCCCTGGGCGCGCAGGTGGCGGTCGATGAAACTGTCCTTGTCGCCGCCGCCGGAAATACGCACATGCTTGTGCGCCAGGTAATCGGCCTGGCTCAGCGCGCTGCAGACGGCCAGCGGGTGGTCGCGGTGCATCAGGCACACGGCGCGGTCCTCGCCCAGCAGGCGGCCGTGCAGGTTGGCTGGCGATTCATCGAACAGCGTGGTGGCCAGGTCGATCTCGCCGCTGGCCAGCAACGCATATTGGCCCGCCTGCCAGGTGCGGTACTCCAGCGATACGCCCGGCGCCTCGCGCTCCAGCGCCGCCACCAGCAGCGGCAACATGTGCTCGGCCACGTAATCGGAAGCCGCCAGGCAAAAGCGCCGCTCGCAGCGCGCCGGGTCGAACACGGCGGGCTGACGCAGGGCGTGCAGCGCTTCGAGTACCTGGCGCAACGGTTCGACCAGGGCTTCGGCATGCTCGCTGAGCACATAGCCACGGCCTTGGCGCACCAGCAGCGGGTCGTCGAAGGCTTCGCGCAGGTGGGCCAGCTGGCGGCTGAGGGCCGACTGGCTGACGCCCAGGCGCTCGGCGGCGTGGCTGAGGTTCTTCAGCTGCAACAGGTGGTCAAGGGTACGCAGGTGGGCGAGGCTGAGGGAGGCGAAGGTGGGGTTCATACAGGCTCCCTTCCAGAGAATCGACCGGCCCAATCGCCGGCAAGCCAGCTCCCACAGGGTCATCCACAACCGTTGGGGCTTGTGCTGTACCTGTGGGAGCTGGCTTGCCGGCGATTGGGCCGCAAAGCGGCCCCAAAGAATCAGATCAGTCGGTCAGACCGACGTACACGTTCTGCACATCATCGTTCTCGTCGATCGCCTCGAGGAACGCTTCTACCTCGGCCAGCGCCTCAGCACTCAGGCTGGCGGCGCTGACCGGGTTTTTCGGGGTGTAGCCGATCTTCGCCGAGGTCACGGTGAAGCCATGCTCCGGCAGGGCTTTTTGCACCGCGTCGAGGTCGGTGGTGTCGGTGATGAACAGGGTCGAGCCCTCCTCTTCACCCTCTTCGAAGTCCTGGGCACCGGCTTCGATCGCGGCCATTTCCGGGTCGGCGTCGCCTTCCGGGGTGGCTTCGATCAGGCCGACATGGTTGAAGTCCCAGGTTACCGAACCGCTGGCACCCAGCTGGCCCTTGCGGAACAGCACACGGATTTGCGCGACGGTGCGGTTGACGTTGTCGGTCAGGCACTCGACGATCAGCGGCACCTGGTGCGGGGCGAAGCCCTCATAGCTGACGGCATGGTATTGCACGGCTTCGCCGTCCAGGCCGGCGCCTTTCTTGATGGCGCGTTCCAGCGTTTCACGGGTCATCGAGGCTTTCTTGGCCTGGGCGATGGCCAGGCGCAGGCGCGGGTTCATGTCCGGGTCGGCGCCAGATTTGGCAGCAATCTGAATTTCCTTGGCCAGCTTGCCCATGATCTTGCCCTTGGCGTTGGCAGCTGTTTCTCTATGCTTGGCTTTCCACTGTGCGCCCATGTCGACTCTCTTGTTTCAGCGGCCGGTTCAGGAAGCGACCGGCCAAAAGTGGGTGCAGTTTATACGCCCTCAGCCCCGCGTTCGACAAGCAATCTCGTCAGCCTTTATCGGCTTTGCCTGCCGCCGCAGCGAAGCGCGCCAGGCGCACATCCAGCCGCCGCGGACGCAGGCCACGGTCCTCGGCGCGCTCCTTGCGGCGGATGGCATTGCGCACCAGCAGCGAGCCCAGGTAGCGAATCGGCTCGGGCGGGAACAGCCCGAGCGGGCCTTTGACCAGTGGCGAGCGGGTCCACGGGTTGTCCAGCCCCAGCGCCAGCGACGAGAGGATCTGCCCGCCCATGTGGCACGGCCCGACACCGCTGCCGGAGTAACCTAAGCCGTAGAACACGTTGCCCTGCCCGTCCAGCCGGCCGAAGAACGGCAAGCCGGTCACCGAGCGGTCGGACGGCCCGTTCCAGCTGGCCGCCAGCGGCACCCCGGCCAACGCCGGGAAGAACTCGCCCAGGCTTTCGCGCAATAGCGACTGGTACGGTGAGGGCTGGTCGAACACCGGCAGCATGCGCCCACCGTAGGCGAAGGTATTACCGCCCTTGCCGAGCATCAGCCGACCGTCACCGGTGTTGTGGTAGTAATGCACGAAGATGCGCGAATCGAGCACGCTGACGCCGCTGTCCAGGCCAACCTGGCGCAGCAGGTCGGGGCACGGTTCAGTGATGACCATGTCGCTGGAAACAATCGCCACGCTGCGTTCGAACTGCGGGAAGGCGCGCGCCATCCAGGCGTTGAGGCCCAGCACCACGCGGTCGGCGCGCACGCTACCGCCGGCCGTGCGCAGGTGCACCGGCGCGCCGTGCTGCAAAGCGGTCATGGCAGTGCCCTCGAAGATTCGCACACCGCGCTGCAACGCCACCCGGCGCAGGCCACGCACCAGCTTGCCCGGCTGCACGGTGGCGGCCGCCGGCGAAAACCAGCCCTCCAGATGCCGCGCCGAACCGGCCAGGCGCTGCACCTGCTGCAGCGGCAGGCGGCTGAACGAATTGATGCCCTTGCGCTGCAGCGCTGCGATCACCGCGTCGGTGGCACCCACCTGGGCGGCGTTGCTGGCGGTGTACAGCGTGCCGTCCAGGCGGTAGTCGCAGTCGATGCCATTGGCCGCACAGAACGCGCCGATGGCACTGATGCTGCGCTCCGACTCGCGCACCAGGCGCACCGCCTCGGCCACCCCGAACAGGCGTTCGAGGGTGAAGTACTTGGCCGACCAGGACAGCGCACAACCGCCATTGCGGCCACTGGCCCCGGCACCGCAGATGTCGGCCTCGATCAGCACCACATCCAGCGCCGGCAGCGCCTCCTTGAGCATCAACGCGGTCCACAGGCCGGTATAGCCGCCGCCGACGATGCACACATCGCAACGGGTATCGCCTTGCAACGGTGGGCATACCGCCTCGTGCGCCGCATCCAGGGCCTGTTGCAACCAGAAGGGTCTCATTCGCTCGCTTTCCTGTCAGGTACGCAGTGGCTTGATTGCCATGCTGGTGTTGGGTGCCACATCGCTGCTTTGCGCGGCGCTGGCCGGGCGGCTGTTCCAGTGCGGCAGCAGCACCAGCGCCGAAAACAGCGCGCAGCCGGCGAACACGATGAACACCGTGACACCGTCGAAATACCCTGGCAGCAGCCCGCCCAGCACCGCGCCCACCGAGCCGCAGCCGTTGACGAAGCCCGCGGCGGTGGCGCCGGCCTTGGCGGTGCCGAAGTCGATGGCGGCAGCGCCGCTGATCATCGAATCCGGGCCATACAGGGTCAGGCCCATGACGAACAGCAGGGCCACCACCAGGATCACGCTGCCGGTGTGCATCGCCGCCATGAACGCCGCCAGGGCCATGGTCAGCAACACCAGGCTGATGACGCAGGCTGGCATGCGCCGGGCGCCGAACAGCTTGTCGGAGGCCAGGCCGATGATGATCGGGCCGAGCAGCCCGGCCAGCTCGAAGGCGGTCGGGATGATCGCTGCACCGACCTTGCCCACCGAGGGCATCTGCTCGAAGACGATCACCGGCCCCCACAGCAGGATGGCGTAGCGCGCCGGTTTCAACAGGAAGTACGCAAGCCCCAGGGTCAACACCGTGCGATTGCGCATGATTTCCTTCAGGGGTGCCCATACGCTGCACAGGTTGCCGGCCGGGGCCATGCTCTGCGGCTCGGGCTCGACGGCCGGCAGGCCGACGTCTTCAGGCTTGTTGCGCTGCAGGAAGAAGAACAGCACAGCCACCAGGGCCACCACCGCGGCACTGGAAAAGAACGCCGCGTGCCAGCTGCCGACCAGGGTATACGCCCACCACCCGGCAAACGGCGACGCCACCAGGCCGCCAAAGGCATAGCAGGAACTCCACAGGCCCAGCACCCGCCCACGCTGCGAGGCCGGGAAGAAACTGCCGATGTTCTTGCACAACCCGGCCCAGCCGGTCGATTGCGCCAAGCCTTGCACCAGCATGCAGGTGGCGAAGATCGGGAAGGTCGCGTAACTGCCCATCACCACCGCTGCGGCCGCCGAAATCAGCAGGCCGCCAAGCACCACCACGCGCGGGCCGAAGCGGTCGGCAAGCATGCCCCAGGTGAATTGGCCGACGGCGTAGGCGGCCAGGTAGATGGCGTCGAGGTTGGCCATGGCGGCCTTGTCGAGCATGAAGTTTGGGTCTTCGGCGATGCCCAGCTTGGCCACCGAGAACGCCTTGCGGGTGAAATAGAAGGCGGCGTAGGCCAGCCAGGTAATAGCGAAAATCTGCATGCGCCAGCGTTTGAACGCGGCTAGGGATTGGTTCATGTCAGTCTGACCTCTTGCTCAAGTGTGCCGGCAGAATGTGAAGAAACGCCTGTCTTGTTCTTGTGTTACGCACAGCGATGACGGGCTGTCATCGGGTCAGATGGCGCCGTGTGGGTGCCATGGCCCTGGCGGCGCTCGTGGTGCCAGCGTCGGGCTGAACAGCATGGAAACAGCTGCGGAAAAATAAATAAAATCGATTTATCGTATTACTCACATAAGCCCAGCTTGTTACTGAGGTCGCCATGTCGGTTTCCCATGCTCAACTCAAGGCCTTTCATGCCGTGGCCGTACACGGCAGCTTTACCCGTGCGGCAGAAAAGCTGTTTCTGACCCAGCCGGCGGTGTCGGACCAGGTACGCAAACTCGAGGAACGCTTCGGCGTGTTGCTGTTCCACCGCAACAAGCGCTCGGTGCAACTCACCGACCTGGGCGAGCGCCTGCTGGGCATCAGCCAGCGCCTGTTCGCCTGCGAGGCCGAGGCCCACGAGCTGCTGCAGGATTCGCGCGCCCTGCACACCGGCAGCCTGGTGCTGGCGGTGGATGCGCCGGTGCACGTGCTGCCGCAGATCGCCCGCTTCTGCCAGCGCTATCCGGGGATTCAGGTCAAGGTCGAGACCGGCAACAGCGACGAGTCGCTGGCCCGGCTGTTCAGCTACCAGGCCGACCTGGCCCTGCTCGGGCGGGATGTCGATGACGAGCGCCTGCACTGCCTGCCGCTGCGGCGCGACCCGATGGTGGCGTTCGTTGCCCACCAGCACCCGTGGGCCAGCCGCGGCGCGATCAGCCTGGCGGACCTGGACGATATGCCGCTGGTGCTGCGCGAGCCCGGCTCGGTGACGCGGCAGACCCTGGAAGAGGAGATGCGCCGGGCCGGGCTGCGGATTCGCCCGGCGATCCAGGTGGAGGGCCGCGAGGCGGCGCGCGAAGCAGTGGTGGTGGGGATTGGCGTGGGGGTGGTGTCGGCGGCGGAATTTGGTGCGGATGCGCGGGTGTGTGCGTTGCCGATCGTCGATTGCCAGCGGCACCTCACCGAGACCCTGGTGTGCCTGAGCGAGCAGCGTACACGGCGGGTTGTGGCGACCTTTCTGCAGATGGTGGAGGATGGGTTGTAAACCTGTGCCGGCCCCTTCGCGGGCTCTGTGGGAGCGGGTTTACCCGCGAAGAGGCCGGTACAGGCAACCCGACCATCCTGCGAGGCCTGGCGCTAGCGGGTAGCGATCACGAACAACCGCGGGAACGGCAGCAGCACTTTGCCATCGGTGGCGGGCGGATAATCACGCTGCATGGCCTGCAGGTACATCTGCAGAAAGGCCACCTGTTCTTGCTCATCGAGCCTGGCCAGATACGGCCGCAGCGCCGACCCCTTGAACCATTCCACCACCGCTTCGGCACCGCCGGGCAACGGGTGATGATAGGTGGTGCGCCACACATCCACCCGCGCGCACAGCGGGCTGAGCAGGTCGTAGTAGAACGCTGCGGCGTGGCGTGGCGGCAATTGGAAATCGGCAAATTTCGCCGCCCACGGGCCCTGGCTGGCGATTTCACGCAGCTGCCGGTGGGCCGGCTCGTCGAGGTTGTCCGGGGTCTGCACGGCCAGGCTGGCGCCTTCGCTCAACTGGCGCACCAGGTGCGGGTACAGCGAGGCGTGGTCGGGCAGCCATTGCAGCGAGGCATTGGCCAGGATCAGGTCTTGCGGTTCGGGGGCGGACCAGCTGGCGATGTCACCGACGACCGTGCGCACGCGAGGGATGCACAGGCGTTTGCGTTCGCGCGCCTTGTCGATCATGTCCGGGTCGCTGTCCAGGGCGGTCACCTGGGCGTCCGGGCAGCGTTGCAGCAGTACCTCGGTGGAGTTGCCAGGGCCACAGCCCAGGTCGGTGGCGTGGCGCACCGGGCGCGGTGGCACGGCGGCGAGCAGGTCGCGTACGGCGCGGGTACGCTCGTCTTCGAACTGGGAATACTGGGTGGCGGACCAGGCCATGTGCGGCTCCTTTGCGCGGGCTAAATGCTCAGCATATGCCATCTACCCTGGTCTGATAGGTTTGATGCGGTCCTTTGTGGAAGCGGCCGGGTCCTCGCGGGAGCCGGCCGTTTCGCCAAGCGAATGACGCTTAGTGCTGCTTGCTGGCAGAACGAATCTGGTGCACCACACCCATCGCCACCACCACTGCCGCGGCGATACCGGTAGAAATCACCAGGATCTGGTAGTCAGGCATGAAGGCCATGGTCACCAGGGCGGCCACGATGAAGGCGATCACCAGGTAGGTCAGCCACGGGAACAGCCACATCTGCAGGCGCACTTCCTTGCCCTCGGCAATCAGCTTGCGGCGCATGCGCAGCTGCGAGAAGGCAATCACCAGGTACACCAGCAGGGCGATCATGCCGGTGGTGTTCATCAGGGTTTCCAGCACGTCCTTCGGGCGCAAGGTTTCGCTGAAGTTGATCAGCGCACACACCACGGCCACGGCGCACGAGCCCATGATCGCGTACACCGGTACGCCGGTGCCGGCGCGGGTGATGCCGAAGAACGACGGCGCGTCGCCACGCTGGGCCAGCGAGAACAGCATGCGCGAAGCGGTGTAGTGGCCCGAGATCAGGCAGCTGCTCACCGAGGTCAGCACCACGAAGTTCATCAGCAACTCGGCATACGGCACGCCCAGCAGCTCCAGGGTGCGGCGGTAGGCGCCGTAGCCAGAAACGCCCAGCTGCGGGTCGTTCCACGGTACCAGGCAGACGATCAGGAAGATCGAGCCGACGTAGAACAGGCACACGCGCCAGACCACCGAGTTGGTCGCCTTGACGATCTGCGCGGCCGGGTCCTTGGCCTCGGATGCGGCGATGGTGACGATTTCCGCGCCGAGGAAGGCGAACATCACCCCCAGCAAGGCGCCGATCACCGTGGTGATGCCGTTGGGCATGAAGCCTTCGGCGGTGAGGTGGCTGATGCCACGCACTTCACCGAACTGCCAGATGTTCAGCACGGCAGCGGTACACACGATCAGGAAGCAGACGATCGCGATCACCTTGATCAAGGCGAACCAGAACTCGAACTCGCCGTAGTGCTTGACGTTGAAGAAGTTGACGGTGATCAGCAACAGGGTCGTGGCCAGCACGAATACGTTGACGCTGACGTCGGGGAAAAAACCATGCAGGATCTTGCCCGCCACATAGGCTTCCCAGGCCATGAGGATGACCCAGTACCACCAGTACAGCCAGCCGATGGTGAAACCGGCCCAACGGCCGATGGCGCGGTCGGCGTAGGTGGAGAACGAACCGGTGTCCGGCGAGGAAGTCGCCATTTCACCCAGCATGCGCATGATCAGTACCACCAGGATGCCGCCTGCCAGGTAGGCCAGGACAGCGGCTGGGCCGGCGCTGTGGATCACGCTGCCGGAGCCGACGAACAAGGCGCCGCCGATAACCCCGGCGATCGACATCATCGTCAGGTGGCGCGACTTGAGCGAGGCACTGAGTTTGCTCTCGTGCCCGCTTTTCGCGGTGGTGGTTGTGGATGTTGCGTCCATCAGTGGTGTACCCCGTGCTTCTTTTTATCCAAGGAATTGCGTGAAACCCCGATGGCTGGCGGTTTCACCCGTACATCAGTGCTAATGCGCGCAGGATGGTGTGAACGAACACACGCAGGCCTTCCATGGCGGCCTGCTGACGCGCCCCAGGGCTGGCGCCTGGAGCGAACTGAACATGCTTTATGTGGCGATATCTGACACCTAATGTAAAAATGTCCGACGCAGAGAGCCATGCACAGTGGCATGAATCTCGCACTGCACTGTACAGGTCGCCCATGCAGTACACCCTGCAAGCGCCTGGCGATACGCAACCTGAAGGCCCCGAATGTTCGAATTACATCCAGACTCCTCGACCCCGCTGGTGAACCAGATCATCGACGGGCTGCGCGAGCTGATCGACAACCAGACCCTCAAGCCAGGCGCCAAGGTGCCCTCGATACGCGCCTTTGCCGCGAGCTATTCGGTGAGCACCTTCACCGTGGTCGAGGCCTACGACCGCCTGGTCGCCCAGGGCCTGCTGGTGAGCCGGGGCAATGCGGGGTTCTTCGTCAACCGGGCGGCGGGCGAATTGCTGGATCAGCACAACGCCGAGGCCGACACCAGCCGCCCCACGTTCAACTCCGAGTGGTACCTGCAACAGATCTTCGAAATCCGCCAGTTGCCGTTCAAGCCAGGCTGCGGCTGGCTGCCCAACGACTGGATGTACGAAGACGGCCTGCGCCGTGGCCTGCGCCAGGTGGCCGGTAGCCCGCTGGAGCTGTCGGGGTATGGCGACCCGATGGGCTTGCCAGAGCTGCGCGCGCTGACCGCACAGAACCTGCAGCAGGAGCTGTCGATTGTCGCCAACCCGGCGCAGCTGATGCTCACCCACGGCGCCAGCCAGGCCCTGGACCTGGCGGCCCGCACGCTGGTACGCGCGGGCGATGTGGTGCTGGTGGACGACCCCGGCTACCCCAACCTGATGAGCATCCTGCGCACCCAAGGTGCGACCCTGGTCGGCGTGCCGCGCACCCCGGCCGGCTACGACCTGAACCAGCTCGAGCAGTTGCTGGCCCATCACCGCCCGACCGCGTTCTTCACCCAGCCGCACCTGCACAGCCCGACCTGCTCGCGCACCCCGCTGCCGCAGTTGCACCGCCTGCTGCAACTGGCCAGCCAGCATGGCTTCCGCCTGGTGGAAAACAACCTGTACGCCGACATGGTCGCCGAACCGCAACCGTGCCTGGCCAGCCTCGACCACCTGCAGCAGGTAGTGTACGTAGGCAGCTACTCGAAGAGCATTTCGCCCAACGTGCGGGTCGGCTATCTGCTGGCCAACCCCGAGCTGATGCAGAAACTGCTGCAGCTGAAGATGCGCTCGGGCCTGACCACCTCACAGGTGATGGAGCGCGTGGTGTATGCGGCGATCATCGACGGGCGCTGGCGCAAGCACCTCAAGCGCCTGCGCCAGCGCCTGGCCGAGGCGCACCAGGAAGTTGGCCGGCATCTGCATCGATTGGGCTTCGAACTGTTCATCGAGTCGGATGAAGGCATGTACATCTGGACCCGCCACCCGGCGATTCCGGACAGCGCGGCGTTGCTGGACGATGCGCTGGAGAAAGGCATCATGCTCGGGCCCGGGCAGTTGTTCATGGTCGACGCCAAGGCCACCGGGTGGATGCGCTTCAACGTGGCATTCAGTACCGAGCCGGCGATGTGGGAGTTGCTGGAGAAGGTGCTGGTGAAGCATGTGCGGCGCGGTGGGATGTAGTACGCCGATCCCTGTGGGAGCGGGTTCACCCGCGAAGAGGCCGGCAGCCATCACACAGCTGCCAGCCTCATGCCTTAACGCCAATCCACTCCGTCGGCAAAGAACGCCCGCGCATTCGCCTCCAGGCTCTCCAGGTGATACCCCCCTTCCTGCACGATCAGGCACGGCAGGCGCAACGCCCGAATCCGCTCGCCCAACATGGCAAACCCTTCGGTGGTCACCGCCACCTTGCTCTGCGGGTCCAGTTCGTAGATATCGAACCCCAGCGACAGCACCAGCACCTCGGCGCCAAAGTCCTTCAGCGCAGCCAGCGCAACGTCCAGCTGCGCCATGAAGTCCGCTTCGCTGGCACCATGGGCCATCGGCAGATTGAGGTTGTACCCTGCCCCCTCCCCGCTGCCACGCTCATCCTCGAACCCGGCCACACCCGGATAGAAATTGGTCGGGTCGCCATGCACCGACACGTACAGCACATCACGGCGATCGTAGAAGATTTCCTGAATCCCCTGCCCATGGTGCATGTCGGTATCCAGCACCGCGACGCGGTTGTAGCGGCTGCGCAAGGCCTGGGCGGCGACGGCGGCGTTGTTGATGTAGCAGAAACCACCGGCCGCATCGAACCGCGCATGGTGCCCCGGCGGGCGACACAACGCATACGCCGCCGGCTCGCCATCGATGATCGCCTTGGCCCCGGCCACCGCGCTCTGCGCCGACCAGTAGGCCGAGTGCCAGGTGCTCTCGCCCACCGGGCAGCTGCCATCGGCCAGGTAGCGCCCGGCCTGGGCGAGAATGCCGCGCAGGGCGTTGGGCTGGCGCACGAAGATATTGGACATGACCTCGTCGCCCCAGTCCTCGGGCACTTCCTTCCAGCGCGCATGGGCTTCTTCGAGGAACGCCAGGTAGGCCTCCCCATGCACCGCCTTCAGCGGGGCCAGGCCGGCATCGGCGGGCTGGCGGATGTCGAAGCCGAGGTCCCTGGCCGCCTGCAACAGGCGCACGGCGCGCTCGGGGACTTCCTGCGGGGTGCGCATGGCGCCGCGCGAGTAGTAGCTGCGCGGGTGGTGCAGCAGTTGCTCGGGGTGGAAGTAGCAACGCATCAGGCTTCTCCTGGTTCGACACGGCCGGCGCGGGCCAGCACGGCATTGAGCAGTACATCGGCGCCCTGACGGGCATCCTCGGGCAATACGTCTTCGGCCTCGTTGTGGCTCAGGCCGCCGACGCAGGGGATGAACACCATCGCCGTCGGGCAGTAGCGGGCCAGCAGGATGGCGTCATGGCCGGCGCCACTGACGATCGCTTGCTGGGCATAACCGAGGCCGTCCACCGCGTGCTGCACGGCGGCGACGCAGTCGGCGTCGAACGGCGTGGCCGGGCTTACCCAGTGGCGCTCGATGTGCACCTGCAGGCCGCGCTGGCTGGCGATGGCTTGCAGTTTCAGGGTCAGCTCGCGCTGCATCGCCTCGATGGCGTGATCGTGGTGATGGCGCAGGTCGACGGTGAACTGCAGCAAGCCCGGGATGGTGTTGCGCGAGGACTTGGCGATGGCCAGTTCGCCGACCGTGGTCAGGCCTTCGGGGGCGAAGTCCGCCGCCAGTTGCTCGACCGCCTGGATCATCCGCGCCGCGCCGTACAGGGCATCCTTGCGCAATGGCATCGGGGTGGTACCGGCGTGCGCCGCCATGCCCTCGACTGTCACGTCCAACCAACGGATGGCCTGGCCACCGCTGACCACGCCGATGGCCTTGGCGTTGTCTTCAAGGATCGGACCCTGCTCGATATGCGCCTCGAAATAGGCATCCACCGGGCCGCCCAGCGGGCGTTGGCCGGCATAACCTGTGCGTTGCAGTGCGTCGGCGACGCTGATGCCAGCGGCGTCGCGAATGGCCAGCGCTTCGTCCAGTGCCAGAGAACCGGTGAACACCGCCGAACCGAACATGGCCGGGGTGAAGCGCGCGCCCTCCTCGTTGGTCCACACGGCGATTTCCAGCGGTTTGCACGTGCGGATGTTCAGGTCGTTGAACCGGCGCACCACTTCAAGGCCCGCCAGCACACCATAAACACCATCGAAACGGCCGCCCTCAGGTTGGGTGTCGAGGTGGCTGCCCATCATCACCGGGGCGGCATCCGGGTCACTGCCCGGGCGGCGGGCGAACAGGTTGCCGATGGCATCCACGGTCAGCGTCAGGCCGGCTGCCGTGCACCAATGGCTGAACAGTTCACGGCCGGCCTTGTCCTCGTCGCTCAGCGCCAGGCGGCAGCTGCCGCCACGGGCGGTGGCGCCGATTTCGGCCATGGCCATCAGGCTCGCCCACAGGCGCTCGCCATTGCATTTCAACATGTGCGGGTACTCCAGAATAAAGCGGTTCGGTCAGGCCAGTTCCAGGCGCTGGCTACGGGCGTACTGGCGTGCCAGGGCGAGCACGCACAGCAGAGAAGTGGTTGCGATCAGGGTGTAGAACACCGCCATCGGCCACCACTGGCCGCTGAAGGTGTGGGCCAGCCAGGTGCCGATCAGCGGGGTCAGGCCGCCGGCGATGGCACCGCAGATCTGATAGGCCAGGGAAATGGCGGTGTAGCGCACGCGGGTAGCGAACATGCCGCTGACGTAGCCGGCAATCACCGCGTAGAACGAGGCCATGCAGGCTGCCGCCAGGGCGATGCCGAGCACGATCAGCGGGCCTTGGCCAGAGCTGACCAGGACGAACATCGGGTAAGGCGAAGCCATGGCCAGCAATGCAACCAGGGCCAGGAAACGGGTGGCGCCGATCTTTTCCGAGAGCCAGGCGGCCAGCGGCTGCACGCAGAACTGGATGATTGCCACGAAGAACAGGCACTCCAGTATCAGCGAGCGCTCCAGGTGTAACTGCTGGGTGGTGTAGCTGATCATGAAGGTGTTGGTGAAGTAGACCCCGGCAATGCCCAGGGTATTGGCACCGATGCACAGCAGCAGCGGGCGCCAGGCCGTGCGCAGTACTTCGAAGACCGGCGCCTGTTCCTTGCGCCGGGCCTTTTCCGCCTGCTCGCGGCTGGCGATGAATTCCGGCGACTCGTTCACCCCCAGGCGGATGACCAGGCCCACCAGCAGCAACAGCGCGCTGGCCAGGAACGGTACGCGCCAACCCCAGCTCATCAGCTGCGCTTCCGGCAAGCGGGTGACCGCGCCGAAGGCCAGCAACGACAGGATCAGGCCCGCCGGGCTGCCCAGTTGGGCGAACGAGGCGAAGAAGTTGCGCCGGCCTTTGGGCGCATGCTCGCCGGCCATCAGCACCGCCCCGCCCCACTCGCCGCCTACGGCGATGCCCTGGACGATGCGCAGCAGGATCAGCAGCACCGGCGCGGCGCTGCCAATTTGCGCGTAGGTCGGCAGCAGGCCAATGCCCACGGTGACGATGCCCATCATCAGCAAGGTGATGACCAGCGACTTCTTGCGCCCGATACGGTCGCCGACATGGCCAAAGACGATGCCACCCAGCGGCCGGGCGAAGAAGCCGACGGCGAAGGTGCCGAACGCGGCCATGGTGCTGAACAGGCTGTTGTCGGACGGGAAGAACAGCGCGCCGAACACCAGCGCGGCGGCGGTGGCGTAGATGTAGAAGTCGTACCACTCGATCATGGTGCCGATGAACGCGGCGGCAGCGGCGCGGCGCGGTTGGGGGGAAGTGTTGGGCTTCATGGGGGCTCCTTTGCTTGTTGTTCTGGCAGGAGTTGTCGGGGCACGGTGGCGCTCTGCTGGCGCTTGGTCTGGGGCATCGGGGTTTACAGGCCGTGCTGGACCTGTGGGAGCGGGCAAGCCCGCGAAACAACCAACAGCGAACCAACAGGCCTCGATGCCTGCGATTTATCGGCCCAGGGCTATGATTAGTCAATTTTCTATTTATTATTCGCACTATTAGCCACGCTTATCATCGAGCCCTGCCATGCCCGACCGCCTGCTCAACGACCGTCTCGACTGGAACCTGCTGCGCACCTTTCGGGTCATCGGCCAGGAGCTGTCCATCAGCCGCGCTGCCGCGCGCCTGCACCTGACCCAGCCGGCCGTGAGCCAGGCGCTCAAGCGCCTTGAAGAACAGCTGGGCCGCCAGCTCATCGCCCGCCGTGGGCCGCGCTTCGTGCTGACGGAAATGGGCGAGCAGCTGTTCCAGCTGGCCGGCGAGGTGTACGGGCAGATGTCGCAGATCGGCGGCCTGCTGGAGCAGCCGGCGGACGAGCTGGTGGGCAAGGTGCGCCTGCTGATGATCAGCCGCATCGTCAGCGAACGCTTTGACGACTTCCTCGCCGAGTTCCACCGCCAGCACCCACGGGTGGAGCTGGAAATCGATGTGATGCGCAGCTCCGACATCGTCGCCGCCCTGCAGGAGAAAACCGCCACGGCCGGCCTCAGCCTGAACCGACGGGCGCAACCGCGGCTGGAGCAACGGCTGTTCCTGCGCCAGCGCTATGCGTTCTTCTGTGGCAAGCACCATGCCCTGTTCGGCCAGGCCGAGGGCGACCTGCAGCGGGAAAACTTCGTCAGTTTCACCAGCGACCAGATCGGCGGCATGTTGTCGCCGCTGACCATCTTCCGCGACCAGCAAGGCTTTGCCGGGCGGATCGTGGCGTCGTCACCGAGCCTTGAAGAAGTGCGCCGGCTGGTGATTGCCGGGTTTGGCATCGGTTGCCTGCCCGAGCATGTGGTAGCGCCGGATGTCGAAGCCGGGTTGCTATGGAAGCTGCCGCCGCAGGAAGGGATCGCCGATGTGGACATTCACCTGCTGTGGCACCGCGAACAGCGCTTCACGCGGGCGGAGGAAGCGTTCATCGAGGCGTTGCAGACCCGCCTCGTTTGAGGCACTAGCCGAGCGGAACGGCTTTGTGACGCGCTGGTGATTTCATCTTGGATCCCATTTTCCGACGCGGTATGCTGGCCAATAGCTAAACGCCACCACCCCGGCAGGCTGCACGCCTGCCTTCAAGGACGAGCCCTTTGCCCAGCCACCCTACCCGCCATACCATCGCCCGCCAATGGCAGCTGCTCAAACTGCTGCCCGGCCGCCACCCGGGGATGACCTCGACCCAGTTGCAGACTGCCCTGGCTGGCGCGGGCCATACCACCAGCAAACGCACGGTCGAGCGCGACCTGGTCGAACTCGCGGCGCTGTTCCCGCTGCAGTGCAACAGCAAAGGCATGCCCTACGGCTGGTACTGGCAACCCGGCCTGAGCCTTGAGCAAGCGCAGCAGCTGCAGCCCGATGCCCTCGCCCCGGCGGAACAGGTCGAGCTGCGCGCCTGGGTCGATGATGCGCTGGTTAGGCGCCTGCAGGCACAGCCGCTGGCCGCCGACATGCAGCTGACCGCGCACCCGAACGGTGGCGCCACGCTGGTTGCCAGCGTCGCCGACAACCGCGCGCTGATGGGCTGGTTGCTGTCGCAAGCGAGTTCGATCCGCGTGGAGGCGCCGCTGGCGCTGCGCGTGGCCATGCTCGAGCAGTTGCGCCAGAGCCTGGCGCTGCACGACGCAGGTTGTTGACCCGCACGCAAAAGTCATTGTCCGCCAGGGCGCTTTTTCCCACAGGCGGCCCTGCGCAGAATTCGCTCCTGACATCGCCTTACTTTCAGGAGCCCTCCATGAAACGCTGCACGCCCCTGCTGCTCGCCCTCACCCTGGCCAGCGCTGCCCAGGCCAGCCTGGCCGCCGACTGGCAGACCTCGCCCTACGGCGCACAGGACGAAATCGGCGCGGCCAACCTGCTGACCGCGGAAGTGGTCAAGCAGGCGGTCGGCCTGGTCAAGGTCGGCAAGACCTACCCGCTGGCGGTGCCGGTCAGCAAAGACCTGCCGGCCTTCCGCCACCGTAGTTTCCACCTGTACAACATCCAGCCTGGCGAGCAGGCGGGCCAGACCCTGGGCCGCAACAAGTTCAGCTTCAACGATGAACTGGTCAACGGCTGGACCGGCGTCGGCACCCAGCTCAACGGCATCGGCCACATCGGTATCGACAACGTCTACTACAACGGCAACAAGGCTGCCGACTTCGTCACCGTCGAAGGCGTGACCCGGCTGGGCGTGGAAAAAGTGCCGCCCATGGTCACCCGCGGCGTGGTGCTGGACATGACCGCTCACTACGGCAAGGCCGTGGTGCCAGGCGGCACATCGTTCACCGTCGCCGACATCAAGGCGGTACTGAAGAAACAAGGCATCACCCTGCGCAAAGGTGATGTGGTGCTGTTCAACACCGGTTGGCTGGAGCTGATCGGCAAGGACAACCAGCAGTTCCTCGCCACCGAGCCGGGCATCGACCTGCCGGCGGCCGAGTGGCTGGCCGACCAGGGCATCGTCGCCTTTGGTGGTGATACCTGGGCGTCGGAGGTGTACCCGAACCCGAGCGGTGAGGAATTCCCGGTCAACCAGTTCATGCTGACCAAACGCGGCATCTACAACCTGGAACTGATCGACACCCGCGCGCTGGTGAAGGACAAGGCGTTCGAGTTCCTGTTCGTGCTGGGGCAGCCGCTGTACAAAGGCTCGACCCAGGTCAACATCAACCCGGTGGCGATCTACTGATCGATACCGGCCAGGGTCATGCCGCGCGGCGGCGCGCCAGGCAGGCATAGCCCAGGCCCAGCACGCTGACCGCCAACACCCCGAGCAATGCCAGCAGCTCGTGGCCATAGCGGGCCACCCAGGCCGGGAAGCCGATGACCTCGCGGTACACCTGCACATCGGCTTGGCCTTCGGCATGGCTGATGCTGACACCGCCCTGGCGGATCTGCGAATAGTCCGCGTCGAAATACACCCAGACCTTGCAGGCGCCACCCGGCTCGATGGCCGGGATGTCCACCTGCGGGGTGGCGGTTTCGAGGATGGTGTCGTTGCCAGCGGCGTCGCGCACCTGCACCAGGCCCTTGGCCGGCAGGCGGATTTTCACCTCGCGCACTTGCGCATCGCCGCTGTTGCGCAACTCGATGAGCAAACCGGTGCGGTGGTCGACCAGCCCGGCTTCGAAGGGCTTGGCAAACAGCCGGGCATACGGCGCCTGGGCCATTTCGATCAGCCGCTCGACCTGGTCCTGGTTCAGCCTGCCTTCGCTGATGGTATGGATGCGCCCCTGCAGCTGCTCGTACTTGAGCTGCTCGCTGGCCTTGCTGATACGTTCGCTGAACTGGCTGGGGTAGGTAAGGTAGGCATAGGTCAGCGATGCCTCCAGGCGCGGTTTGCCGCGGAGCATCGCATAGGCGGCAAGCAGGACCATCAGGCCAAGCAGCACGGCTACGAGAAGCTTCCCTACCTTGTCCCAGCTCAATGTGAACTTCCTTCTGATATGGTGCAGACGATCGAAACTGGCCAAGGGTGCCAAGTTCGCGCCCCCCAGGCAAGCCTGACTAAGGCTCCTGCTCGCCCGCCCGGTCCTGGCGCAACTGCTGCAACTGGCCGTCGATCAGCGCCTTGGCCATGCCCGCCAGGTAATAGGTGGCCTGCATCATCACCTTGCGGTCGCCGGGCCGGTCGATGGCCTTGCGCGTGAGTTCGGTGATGCAGCCCATGATGTTCGAGGCCTCCATGAGGGCCGTGCGCATCGGTAGCTGCGCTTTCATTTCCACCAGTTCGGCACCGCCGGTACCGAAACGGCCTGCTGCGCGCACGACATTGAGTTTGCTGTTGTCTTTCGGGGTGTCGTTGTCCATGTGCATTTCTCCGGGTTGCGAGCGTGCCGAGACTAGGCCGCTGCCCGCCCGGCGACAATCACCCAAGGCCTGGAAAGGGCTACTTTGGGAAATGGACTACAAGAACCCTACAGAGGGGGAAGCGCTGCCAGCGGTCAGGCTCTTGACCGGCACCCGCCGCTGACAGACGATCAACCTTCCCCACACAAGGACGAACACCATGCTGCGGATACTCGGTAGAGCCTCTTCCATCAATGTACGAAAAGTCCTGTGGGCCTGCGCCGAGTTCGAGGTCGCGTACGAGCGCGAAGACTGGGGTAGCGGCTTCAAGCCCACCGACAGCGCGGAATTTCTGGCGTTGAACCCCAACGCCATGGTCCCGGTGATCCAGGATGGCGACTTCACCCTGTGGGAATCCAACAGCATCATCCGTTACCTGGCCACGCGCTACGGCGCCACCGCGTTCTACCCGAGCGAGGCGCAGGCGCGCGCCAGGATCGACCAGTGGATCGACTGGCAGGCCTCCGACCTCAACCGCTCGTGGAGCTACGCGTTCATGTCGCTGGTCAGGCATTCCCCCGCGCATCAGGACCCACAGGCCCTGGCCGCCGGTTGCGCGGACTGGTCGCATTACATGGGCATCCTCGACCGCCAGTTGGCGAGCACCGGGGCCTATGTGGCGGGTAGCCAGTTCACCTTGGCCGATATCCCGATCGGCCTGTCGGTCAACCGCTGGTTCGAAACCCCCTTCGACCACCCGCACCTGCCGGCGGTGCGCGATTACTACGAACGGCTGAGCGAGCGCCCGGCTTATCACCTGCATGGCCGCAACGGTACGCCGTGAGGGCCAGCTAGCGCCGCTGGGTTAAAATCCAACCCTGTGGGAGCGGGCGAGCCCGCGAAGCAGGCAGCGCGGTGGCTGGCACCGGCTTTGCCGGTGTTCGCGGGCTCGCCCGCTCCCACAGGGCCGCGCGAACCATGGCTCCGCACGCAGATACACTTGCCCCATGCACAGGCTCAGGAGTTGCTTCATGCCCTACCCCATCGAACAGAAACTGGTCATCGGCGTGGCTTCGAGTGCGCTGTTCGACCTCACCGTTTCGGACGACATCTACCAGACCCAGGGCGTCGAGGCCTACCGCAAGCACCAGCAGCAGAACCTGGACGAGCCGTTTCCCAAGGGCGTCGCCTTTCCGTTCATCCGCCGCTTCCTGAGCATCAACCAGGCCTTCCCCGAGCAATTGCCGGTCGAGGTCGTGCTGCTTTCACGCAACTCGCCGGAAACCGGCCTGCGCGTGTTTCGCTCGATCGACCATTACCAGCTGGACATCACCCGCGCCGCCTTCATGTCGGGCCGCTCGCCATACGAGTACATCCCGGCATTCAATGCCTCGCTGTTCCTCAGCGCCAACGAAGAAGACGTGCAGAAGGCCATCGACGCCAACTACCCGGCCGGCCGGGTGTTGCCGACGCGCATTTATGACGACGAGATCGACACCGAATTACGGGTAGCCTTCGACTTCGACGGGGTGATCGCCGACGACGAGGCAGAAAGCGTGTACAAGCGGGGCAACAACCTGGACGAATTCCAGGAACATGAGCGGCTGCACATGGGCGTGCCGCACTCGCCCGGGCCGCTGGCCGACCTGTACCGCAAGCTGTCGCTGATACGCATGCTGGAAGATCGCAAGCTGGCCGAGGACCCGACGTACCAGCGGATCTTGCGCATCGCGATCGTCACCGCGCGCAACGCGCCTTCGCACGAGCGGGTGGTGACCACGCTGAAGAACTGGGGCGTGTCGCCGGACGAGTGCTTCTTCCTGGGCGGAATGGAGAAACCCAGGGTGCTGTCGATCCTCAAGCCGCATGTGTTCTTCGATGACCAGCGCAGCCACCTGCAGTCATCGGCTGGCAACTTGCCCATGGTGCATGTGCCGTTCGGCGTGGCGAACAAGGCCCTTGCCGCAGCGGCTGCCGCGCCGCAGGGCGACGCTGAAACCGGCTTGAGCCCCCAGCAAACCGCTACGCTGGGGGACACCGCGTGAACCTTGTTGCAGGCCGCAGGGGTCAGGCCACTTCGATCTGCGACAGCCCCAGCGTCTCGGCCTGGGCCAGCACCTCTTGGGGGCTGGCATCGGCTGGCGGCATCAGCAGCTTGTTCTCGCCATCGCCGAAATGCAGCAGCAACAGGTGCAAGGCTGCCTCGTGCAGGGCAAGGTTGGGCTGCTTCAGTTCGAAGCTGTGCGAGGAGGGTTGGCCATTGAGCTGGTAACGGATGTGGTAGGTATGCATGAGCACCTCAAAGCGGTTGGGGTCTCATTACCTGACCGGCAGGACAAGAAAAGATTCATCCCGATGCCCAACCCCAGTGGCGAAGGCGATGCCACCCTTGACCAACTCCCCACCCCCACCACATGCTCGGTCGCTCCACCCACGCTCAAGGAACGATTGCATGAAGCTGGAAACGCTCGCCATCCACGCAGGCTTCAGCCACGACCCGGCCACCCGGGCCGTGGCCGTGCCGATCTACCAGACCACGTCCTTCGCCTTCGACGATACCCAGCACGGCGCCGACCTGTTCGACCTCAAGGTCGCCGGCAACATCTATTCGCGGATCATGAACCCCACCAACGATGTGCTCGAGCAACGCATGGCCGCCCTGGAAGGCGGGGTCGGTGCGCTGGCGGTGGCCTCGGGCATGGCAGCCATCACCTACGCCATCCAGACCGTCGCCGAGGCGGGCGACAATATCGTCTCGGTGGCCAAGCTATACGGCGGCACCTACAACCTGCTGGCCCACACCTTGCCACGCATGGGCATCCACACCCGCTTCGCCGCCCACGACGACATCGCCGCCCTCGAAGCGCTGATCGATGAGCGCACCAAGGCGGTGTTCTGCGAGTCCATCGGCAACCCCGCCGGCAATATCGTCGATATCGCCGCGTTGGCCGAGGCCGCCCACCGCCACGGGGTGCCGCTGATCGTCGACAACACCGTGGCCACCCCGGTGCTGTGCCGGCCGTTCGAGCACGGCGCCGATATCGTCGTGCACTCGCTGACCAAGTACATCGGCGGCCACGGCACCAGCATCGGCGGCATCGTCATCGATTCCGGCAAATTCCCCTGGGCCGATCACAAAACACGCTTCGCCCTGCTCAACACCCCCGACCCGTCCTACCACGGCGTCACCTACACCGAAGCCTTCGGCCCCGCCGCCTTCATCGGCCGCTGCCGCGTGGTGCCGCTGCGCAACACCGGCGCCGCGCTGTCGCCGTTCAACGCCTTCCTGATCCTGCAAGGCCTGGAAACCCTGGCCCTGCGCATGGAGCGCCATACCGAGAACGCGCTCAAGGTCGCCCGCTACCTGCAAGCCCACGAGCAGGTGGCCTGGGTCAAGTACGCCGGCCTGCCCGAGCATCCCGAACATGCACTGGCCCAGCGCTACACCGGCGGCAAACCAGCGTCGATCCTGTCGTTCGGCATCCAGGGCGGCCAGGCGGCCGGGGCGCGCTTCATCGATGCGTTGCAGCTGGTGGTACGCCTGGTGAACATCGGCGACGCCAAGTCGCTGGCCTGCCACCCCGCCTCCACCACCCACCGCCAGCTCAATGACGAAGAGCTGGAAAAGGCCGGTGTGCCACGCGACATGGTGCGCCTGTCAATCGGCATCGAGCACTGCGACGACATCATCGCCGACCTGGCCCAGGCCCTGGAGGCCAGCCGCGGTTGACGCACCCGCGCCCCACCCAATGCCGACGGCGGGCGCCCCCTTGCAAAACCGGATTTGCGCGCAATGACCCTGCTCTACCTGAAACTGCTCGTCACGCCCCTGTTGATGTGGGCCATATCCCTTGCCTCGCGGCGCTGGGGCGGCCTGCTGGGCGGGCTGCTGTCCGGCCTGCCGATCACCTCGGCACTGGTGATGACCTTCCTGTGCCTGGAACAAGGCACGGCGTTCGCCCTGGGCGCAGTGCCCGGTGCGCTGGGTGGCCTGGCGGCGGTGCAAGCCACTTACACCTTCTACCTGTTCGCTACGCGCAGGCTCGGCATCGCCTCGGCCGTGTTGCTGGCGTTGCTGTTTTACGGCCTGGCGGCCTATGCGTTTACCCACTGGGGCAGCCTGTACCTGTCGATAGCCGTGGCGCTGGTGCTGATCGGCGTGCTGATACGCGCCAGCGGCCGCGAACCCCGGCCGGACACCCTGGCGCGGCCACGGCATCGGTATTGGGAGATCCCCTTGCGCATGGTGTCTGCCACTTCGTTGCTGATGGTCACCACCAGCCTGGCCCACTGGCTGGGCCCGGCGACCAGCGGGATGCTGGCGCCAATCCCGGTAATTGCCTGGCCGTTGGTGGTGTTTGCCCATGTTCAAGGTGGCCGGGCCGGGATGGCGGCGATGGTGCGCGGCAATGCAATTGGCGCCGTGGGGGTGATTGCGTTCTATCTGGTGATGGCCGGGATGCTCGATGCCTGGGGCGTCGCAGTTGCCATCAGCCTGGCCATGCTTTGCGCCGTGATGCTGACTGTGGGGCTGGCGGCTGCGTTGCGACGGGGCTGATAGGGTGGCGCGTCTGGCTGAGCCACATGCACTGAGCCACATCCATCATTCAAAGAAGTTTCCTACAAGCTTTTAGGACGCCCAATGCCCCTCTGGCAAGCGATTCCCCGTTAGTGTTCAGAGGCCTTCAAGGCCCTGTCCAACACGAGGATCGCTCATGACCATCAGCCAACGTATCGCCATTGCAGCGGCCGAAGCCGGGCTGCCGCATGACCAGTGCATGTACTGTGAACGT
>NZ_PUQD01000032.1 GCF_003331055.1 Pseudomonas sp. AFG_SD02_1510_Pfu_092
ACAGTCTGTACTGCTGCGAACAGTCAGAATCGGGCATTTAGTCCCACCACCCCTTCAAGTCTAACCATACAAGCGGGTTTACCCGCGAAGAGGCCATCACAGGCTATGGGAATAAAGAAAGGGCGCCGAGGCGCCCTTGGTGGGTACAGCCGGGTTCAGAGGAACACGAACTTGGCAATGAAGATCGCGCACAGCACCCACAGACTGGCGGAGATTTCCTTGTACTTGCCGGTACCGGCCTTCAACGCCACATAGCTGATGAAGCCCAGGGCAATACCGTCGGCGACCGAGAAGGTCAGCGGCATCATGATCACCGTGACGATCGCCGGAATGCTGTCAGTCGCTTCGTCCCAGTGGATGTGCGCCATGCTGCCCATCATCAACATCGCCACGTAGATCAGCGCGCCGGCAGTCGCATAGGCCGGAATCATCCCGGCCAGCGGGGCGAAGAACATCGCTGCGACGAACAACAGGCCGACCACCACGGCTGTCAGGCCGGTACGGCCACCCGCCGCCACACCGGCGGCACTTTCCACATAGCTGGTCACCGGCGGCACGCCGACCACGGCGCCGAACACGCTCGATGCACTGTCAGCCTTCAAGGCCCGTGACAGGTTTTCGATACGCCCGTCCGGCGCCACCAGGTTGGCCCGCTGCGCCACGCCCATCAAAGTGCCGGCGGTGTCGAACATGTGCACGAACAGGAACGCCAGCACCACGCTGATCATGCTGACGTTGAACACCCCGGCCACATCCATGGCCATCCAGGTCGGGGCCAGGCTCGGTGGCATAGACATCACCCCGCCGAACTTGACCAGGCCAAGACCCCAACCGGCCAAGGTAACGCCGATGATGCTGATCAGGATCGCGCCGAACACCCGCTTGTAGCTGAGAATGGCGATCAGCAGGAAGCACACGGCCGCCAGCAGCGGCCCGGGTTCATGCAACGAGCCCAGCTTGATCAGGGTGGCCGGGCTGTCGACGATGATGCCGGCGGTCTTCAGGCCGATCAGCCCGAGAAACAATCCGACGCCGGCCCCCATGGCATGGCGCAGGCTGACCGGGATGCTGTTGAGCAACCATTCGCGCACTTTCGACAAGGTCAGGAACATGAACAGCACGCCCGAGACGAACACCGCCCCCAGTGCCGTTTCCCAGTTGTAGCCCATGGTGCCGACCACGGTGTAGGTGAAGAAGGCGTTGAGCCCCATGCCCGGCGCCAGGCCCACTGGCCAGTTGGCGTACAGGCCCATCAACAGGCAGCCCAGCGCGGCGGCGATGCAGGTGGCGACGAAAGCGGCGCCATGATCGATGCCGGCGTCGGCCATGATGTTGGGGTTGACGAAGATGATGTAGGCCATGGTGATGAACGTGGTCACCCCGGCGATCATTTCGGTTCTGACGGTGCTGCCGTGTTGCTTGAGTTTGAAAATCCGCTCCAGCCAGCTCGTTTCGAGCGGTGGGGCGAGATCCAGCGTAGGGGCGTCGGATTTGCGGCTTTCCACAGCGAGTACTCCTCAAGTCTTTCTTGTTGTTCTTGGGCCCGGTTCCTGCGCAATGCACTTGGCGGCCCCGCGAGGGAAGGCAGACGTCTGACCGTTTGTTGACTTTAGGGTCAAGAAGTTGCTCGGTGGATTATCCTTTTGTGTACAAAGAATGCAAATAATGTTTTATCTTTTGTGCGCGCAATGCGTCGTACAACGGCTATATAGGTAAAAGGCCACCTGCAGAAACGGCTCAGCCTGTGTACAATGGCGCCATACTTTCCTTCGTGCCTCGAGAGCCCATGAACGAACAGCTGCAACCTCTGAAAAAACCTGCGCGTGCCGGCAAGGCCGGCCGCAGTGGTACCCAGGACGACATCGTCTACGCGCATATTTTCGAGGCGATCCTCGAGCAGCGTCTGGCCCCGGGCACCAAGTTGAGCGAGGAAGCGCTGGGCGAGATCTTCGGCGTCAGCCGCACCATCATCCGCCGCGCCTTGTCGCGCCTGGCCCACGAAAGCGTGGTGCTGTTGCGGCCGAACCGCGGCGCGGTGGTGGCCAGCCCGACCGTGGAAGAAGCCCGCCAGGTGTTCTTCTCGCGGCGCATGGTCGAACGGGCGATCACCGAGCTGGCCGTGCAGCACGCCACCCTCGAGCAGCTCAACGAATTGCGGCAGCTGGTGCGTGACGAGCGCGACAGCTTCTCCCGCGGTGACCGCGGTGCCGGCATACGCCTTTCCGGCGAATTCCACCTCAAGCTGGCCGAAGCGGCGGGCAATGCACCGCTGGTGAGCTTCCAGCGCAGCCTGGTGTCGCAGACCTCGCTGATCATCGCCCAGTACGAAAGCGGCAACCGTTCGCATTGTTCGTATGACGAGCACATGCAGCTGATCGACGCCATCGAGGCGCGCGATGCCGAGCAGGCGGTGAGTCTGATGATGCACCACATGGATCACATCGACAGCAAGCTGAACCTGGACGAGGAAAGCGCCTCGGACGATCTGCATGCGGTGTTCTCGCATCTGCTGAAAAAGCCCAAGGTATCGGCCAAGGGTTGATCGTTTGCCTGGGTGATTGAAGGGGGGCCGCTTTGCGGCCCATCGCAGGCAAGCCAGCTCCCACAGGTACTGCGCAGGTCTTTGAGGTCAGCGCGGTTGTGCGGGAGCTGGCTTGCCGGCGATGGGGCGCGAAGCGGCCCCGGGCTTTCTGGCCATTAACCAAAGGTCTGCTAAATTCTTGTGAGCAAACCTTCATCAAGCAGTTGGGCTTGCGCATCCGTTGCGTTCAACTTCTTGAGGAAGGGACTCATGACCATCTCCCTGGGTAAACGAATGGCTGCCGAGCTGATCGGCACCTTCTGGCTGGTGCTTGGCGGCTGTGGCAGTGCGGTACTCGCCGCCAGTTCGCCGATCGGCATCGGTGTGCTCGGCGTCGCCTTCGCCTTCGGCCTTACCGTACTGACCATGGCCTTTGCCATCGGCCACATCTCTGGCTGCCATCTCAACCCTGCCGTGTCGTTCGGGCTGGTGGTGGGTGGGCGCTTCCCAGCGAAGGAACTGCTGCCCTACGTGATCGCCCAGGTGGTCGGCGCCATCCTTGCCGCCGGCGTCATCTACCTGATCGCCAGCGGCAAGGCCGGTTTCGAACTGTCGTCAGGCCTGGCCTCCAACGGCTACGCCGAGCATTCGCCCGGCGGCTACACGTTGGGTGCAGGCTTCATCAGTGAAGTGGTGATGACGGCGATGTTCCTGGTGGTGATCATGGGCGCCACCGATGCCCGCGCGCCGGCAGGTTTTGCCCCGATCGCCATCGGCCTGGCCCTGACCCTGATCCACCTGATTTCGATACCGGTGACCAATACCTCGGTCAACCCCGCGCGCAGCACCGGGCCGGCGCTGTTCGTCGGTGGCTGGGCGGTGCAGCAGCTGTGGCTGTTCTGGGTGGCGCCGCTGATCGGTGCTGCAATCGGCGGCGCGCTGTACCGCGGGCTGGCCAACGAGCCTTAGCGCTGGTGCACGCAACGCCCGGCGGCGTAGGTTTCGCGCACGGTGCGGTCGTCGCCCAGGGTGGTGAGCACGAACAGGGTCTCTTCGATGCTGTTGGACTGCTGAATGCGGTAGTCCAGCAGCGGCGTGGCCTTGTAGTCCAGCACCACGAAGTCGGCATCGTTGCCTGGGCGCAGGCTGCCGATGCGGTCGTCCAGGCGCAGCGCGCGGGCGCCGCCGAGGGTGGCCAAGTACAGCGACTTGTACGGGTGCAGGCGCGCACCTTGCAGCTGCATCACCTTGTACGCTTCGTTCAGGGTGTTGAGCAGCGAGAAGCTGGTGCCGGCGCCGACGTCGGTGCCCAGGCCCACGTTGACCTTGAAGCGCTCGGCCTGGGGCAGGTTGAACAGGCCGCTGCCGAGGAACAGGTTGGAAGTGGGGCAGAAGGCGACCGCCGAGCCGGTTTCGGCCAGGCGCTGGCATTCGTCATCGCACAGGTGCACGCCGTGGGCGAACACCGAGCGCTCGCCCAGCAGTTCGAAGTGGTCGTAGACGTCGAGGTAGCCCTTCTGCTCAGGGAACAGCGACTTGACCCAATCGATTTCCTTGAGGTTTTCCGACAGGTGCGTGTGCATGTACACGCCCGGGTGTTCCTTCAGCAATTGCCCGGCCAGGGTCAGCTGTTCAGGTGTGCTGGTCGGGGCAAAACGCGGGGTGACGGCATAGTGCAGGCGGCCCTTGCCATGCCAGCGCTGGATCAGCGCCTTGCTTTCGGCATAACCGGACTCGGCGGTGTCGGTCAGGTAGTCCGGGGCGTTGCGGTCCATCATGACCTTGCCGGCGATCAGCCGCAGGTCCAGGCGCTCGGCCTCCTCGAACAGGGCATTGACCGACTCCGGGTGCACGCTACCGAACACCAGCGCCGTGGTGGTGCCGTTACGCAGCAGTTCCTTGAGGAAAATCTTCGCCACCTGGTCGGCATGTGCCTTGTCGGCGAACTGCTTTTCGCAGGGGAAGGTGTAGGTATTCAGCCAGTCCAGCAGTTGTTCGCCGTAGGAGCCGATCATGCCGGTCTGCGGGAAGTGGATGTGGGTATCGATGAAACCCGGGGTGATCAGCGCATCCTGGTAGTGCTCGACCGGGATGTCGGCATCCAGCGTCGGCAGCAGCTCGCTGGCGTGGCCAACGGCGCTGATACGGCCGTCATCGACCACCAGCAGGCCGTCCTCGAAGTATTCATGGGAAGCCTCCAGGCCCACCTCGGCCGGGTCGGCGATGCTGTGCAGGATGGCGGCACGATAGGCTTTGCGGGTAACGGTCATATCACACTCGTCAAATGGCTTGGCTGCGCCGGGAGGGCGGCAGCAACTGGGCAATGGGGCCGGCATTGGCGGCAGCGTCGTGCTGGCCGAAGCAGGCGTTGTAGGTGGCGATGATTTCGGCGGCGATGGACACGGCAATCTCGATAGGCAACTTGCCTTTGACCTCGGCCAGGCCCATCGGGCAGCGCATGCGCGCCATCACGCCATCGTCGTAGCCGCGTTCGCGCAGGCGGTGTTCGAACTTGACCCGTTTGGTCTTCGAGCCGATCAGGCCGAACCAGGTGAAGTCGTTGCGCTTGAGGAGGGCGGCGGTCAGTTCCAGGTCGAGCTGGTGGTTGTGGGTCATGACGATGCAGTAGCAGCCTGGCGGCAGGTCTGCCACTTCGTCGACCGGGTCCTCGCTGACCACTTTGGTTACCCCGTCGGGGATCACCGCAGGGAATTCCTGCTCGCGCGAATCGATCCAGCGCACCCGGCAGGGCAGCGCGGCGAGCAAGGGTACCAGAGCCCGGCCGACATGGCCCGCGCCGAACACGGCGATCTGCGCCTGCACCGCAGCCATCGGTTCGAACAGCAGCACGGTGACGCCGCCGCAGCACTGGCCAAGGCTGGCGCCGAGGCTGAAGCGCTCCAGGTGCGGGGTGCTGCGCTGCGCTTCGAGCATCTGCCGGGCGATGTGCAGGGCCTTGTATTCCAGGTGGCCGCCGCCGATGGTGTCGTACAGGCCGGTGGCACTGACGACCATCTTCGAGCCGGCATTGCGCGGGGTCGAGCCGCGTTCCTCGATGATAGTGACCAGCACGCAGGCTTCGCCACGGGCTTGGTGGTCGGCGAGGGCGTTGATCCATTGGTGCATGATGCAACCTCTCTATAGGTGCGTCGCGATCCCTGTGGGAGCGGGTTCACCCGCGAATGCGGCGGTGAAGCCACTATCGCATTCGCGGGTAAACCCGCTCCCACAGGGCCCTGCATTGTCAGTGAGACACGGTTTCCAGTTCCGGCTCGGCAGGTTGCGCGGCAGCCAGCGCCTGACGCATCTGTTCGCAACCCCACAACACCCGCTCCGGCGTCGCCGGCGCATCGATGGCGGGCTGCACGCGGTAGTCAGCGATGCTGGCCACGGCGTCCTTGATCGCGCACCAGGCAGCGATGCCGAGCATGAATGGCGGCTCGCCCACGGCCTTGGAATGGAACACGGTGTCTTCCGGGTTCTTGCGGTTTTCCACCAGCTTCACCCGCAAATCCAGCGGCATGTCGGCCACTGCCGGGATCTTGTAGCTGGCCGGGCCGTTGGTCATCAGCTTGCCCTTGGCGTTCCACACCAGCTCTTCGGTGGTCAGCCAGCCCATGCCCTGGATGAAGCCACCTTCCACCTGGCCGATGTCGATGGCCGGGTTCAGCGAGTCACCCACATCGTGCAGGATGTCGGCGCGCAGCATCTTGTACTCGCCGGTCAAAGTGTCGACGATCACTTCCACGCAGGCAGCGCCGAAGGCGAAGTAGTAGAACGGCCGGCCGCGTGCCTGGCTGCGGTCGTAGTAGATTTTCGGGGTGCGGTAGAAGCCGGTGCTGGACAGCGACACCTGGGCGAAGTAGGCCTGCTGCACCAGCTGCTCGAAGCTGACGATCTGGTCGCGCATGCGCACATGGCCGTTGCGGAACTCGACGTCTTCTTCGGTCACCTGGTAATGCCGCGCGGCGAACTCGGTGAGGCGCTTCTTGAGGATTTCGGCAGCATTCTGCGCGGCCTTGCCGTTCAGGTCGGCACCGCTGGACGCGGCGGTCGGCGAGGTGTTGGGCACCTTGTCGGTGTTGGTCGCGGTGATCTGGATACGGCTGAAATCGACCTGGAAGATCTGCGCCACCACCTGTGCCACCTTGGTGTTCAGGCCCTGGCCCATCTCGGTGCCGCCGTGGTTCAGGTGGATGCTGCCATCGGTGTAGATATGGATCAGCGCACCGGCCTGGTTGAGGAACGTGGCGGTGAACGAAATGCCGAACTTGACCGGGGTCAGCGCCAGGCCCTTCTTCAGGATCGGGCTGTTGGCATTGAAGCGGCGGATCGATTCGCGGCGCTCGGCGTAGTCGCTGCTGGCTTCCAGCTCGGCGGTCATCTCCTCGAGCATGTTGTGCTCGACGGTCTGGTAGTAGTGGGTGACGTTGCGCTCGGTCTTGCCGTAATAGTTGGCCTTGCGCACGGCCAGCGGGTCGCGGCCCAGGTGGCGGGCGATGTGGTCCATCACCTGTTCGATGGCGACCATCCCCTGTGGCCCGCCGAAGCCGCGGTAGGCAGTGTTGGACGCGGTGTTGGTCTTGCAGCGGTGGCCGTGCACGGTGGCATCGCCCAGGTAGTAGGCGTTGTCGGAGTGGAACATGGCGCGATCGACGATCGAACCGGACAGGTCGGGCGAATAGCCGCAGTTGCCCGCCAGGTCGAAGTTGATGCCGTGCAGGCGCCCGTCGTCGTCGAAGCCGACGTCGTACTCGACGTAGAACGGGTGACGCTTGCCGGTCATGGCCATATCTTCGACCCGGGGCAGGCGCATCTTGGTCGGCTGGCCGGTCAGGCGCGCCACTACCGCGCACAGGCACGCCGGGCTGGCGGCCTGGGTTTCCTTGCCGCCGAAACCACCGCCCATGCGGCGCATGTCCAGCACCACCTTGTTCATCGGTACGTCGAGCACTTCGGCGACCAGCTTCTGCACTTCGGTGGGGTTTTGCGTGGAGCAGTAGACGATCATGCCGCCGTCTTCGGTGGGCATCACCGAGGAAATCTGTGTTTCCAGGTAGAAGTGCTCCTGGCCACCGATGTGCAGGGTGCCCTGGAGGCGGTGCGGGGCACTGGCCAGTGCCGCCGCGGAGTCGCCCCGCTGGTGGGTATGGCTGTCGAGTACGAAGTGCTTCTTGCGCAGGGCTTCGACCACATCCAGCACCGGCTCCAGGTCTTCGTACTCGATGATCGCGGCCATGGCCGCACGGCGCGCGGTGTCGAGGTCGCGGGCGGCCACGGCGAGTACCGGCTGGCCGAAGAACTCGACCTTGTCGATGGCCAGCAGCGGGTCGCCGGCGACCACCGGGCCGATGTCCTTCAGGCCGGGGATGTCTTCGTGGGTGATGGCGATGCGCACCCCCTCGAAGGCGTAGCACGGCGTGGTGTCGATGCGCAGGATGCGCGCATGGGCGCGGTCGGCGGTGCGCGCATAAACGTGCAGCTGGTTGGGGAATTCCAGGCGGTCGTCGATGTACAGCGCCTCGCCGGCCACATGCTTGTCGGCGCTGTCGTGCTTGACGCTGCGGCCGACCCCGGTGGTCAGGTCCTGGCTGAACAGTTCGGCCATCTCGGCCTGGCTCTTGGCTACGTGATGGTTAGACATAAGCGGTCACCCGGGTTTCGATGTACGGCGTTTGCTGTTCGATGAAGTACTTGCGCAGCAGGTTCTGCGCGGTCAGCAGGCGGTACTCCTTGCTGGCGCGGAAGTCGCTGAGCGGGGTGAAGTCTTCGGCCAGCGCCTGGCAGGCGCGCTCGACCGCCGCCTGGTTCCACGGTTTGCCGCGCAGCGCCGCTTCACAGGCACGGGCCCGTTTGGGAGTTGCCGCCATGCCGCCAAAGGCGATACGCACACCGCTGACCACGCCGTCTTCGATGCTCAGGTTGAAAGCCCCGCATACGGCGGAGATGTCATCGTCCAGGCGCTTGGACACCTTGTAGGCGCGGAACGCCCAGTCGCTGCTGGCGCGCGGCACGATGATCTTCTCGATGAACTCGCTGTCCTGACGGGCAGTGATGCGGTAGTCGATGAAGTAGTCCTCCAGCGGCATCACCCGCTGGCGCTCGCCCTGGCGCAGGACGATCTGCGCATCCAGGGCAATCAGCAGGGGTGGCGAGTCGCCGATCGGCGAGGCGTTGCCGATGTTGCCGCCCAAGGTGCCCTGGTTGCGGATCTGCAGCGAGGCGAAGCGGTGCAGCAGGGCGCCGAAGTCGGGGTACTCCTCGTTCAGTGCGCCATAGCAATCGGTGAGCGGTGTAGCGGCGCCGATTTCCAGGTGGCTGGCGGTCTTCTCGATGCGCTTGAGCTCGGCCACATGGCCGACGTAGATCATCACCGGCAGGGTCTTGTGGAACTGGGTCACTTCCAGCGCCAGGTCGGTGCCGCCTGCCAGCAGCCGCGCTTCGGGGTGCGAGCTGTACAGGTCGGCCAGGTCGGCCACGGTCAGCGGCACCAGGCAGCGCTTGTCGCCGCTGTTCAGCTCGCCGGTCTGGGTCGGCGCGATGGCCTTGAGGCGGTCGATGGTCTGCGCCTGTTGCGCATCGAACTGGTCACGGCATGGCTGGCGACAGCTCTGCTCGGCGGCATCGAGAATCGGCCGGTAGCCGGTGCAGCGGCACAGGTTGCCAGCCAGGGCTTCCTGGGCCTGGTGCAGGTCGGGGCCGCTGCTGTTCTTCTGCAGGGCGAACAGCGACATGACG
Organism: Pseudomonas sp. AFG_SD02_1510_Pfu_092; assembly: GCF_003331055.1. Classification (GTDB taxonomy): domain Bacteria; phylum Pseudomonadota; class Gammaproteobacteria; order Pseudomonadales; family Pseudomonadaceae; genus Aquipseudomonas. The sequence continues at coordinate 9,260 of NZ_PUQD01000032.1, forward strand.
AAGCCGGGGGTGCAGAAGCCGCACTGCGAGCCATGGCAATCGGCCATGGCCTGTTGCACGCTGTGCAGCTGGCCCTGGTGCTTGAGGCCCTCGACGCTGATCAGCTGCTTGCCGTGCAACGACGAAACGAAGGTCAGGCACGAGTTGAGGCTGCGGTAGCGCAGGCTGTCGTTGCCCTGGTCATCCTGGGTCAGTTCGCCGACCACCACGGTGCAAGCACCGCAGTCACCACTGGCGCAGCCCTCCTTGGTGCCGGGTTTGCCCAGGTGCTCGCGCAGGTATTGCAGCACCGTCATGTTCGGGTCCAGGGCGTGCTCACTACGCAGCTCCTGGTTGACGAGAAACTGGATCACGGGGATAGCCTCGCAATGGTTTTATTGTTGTTGGGCGGACTCTAAGCAAGAGCTGTCCTGCTGGTCAATAATTTTCTGACTCAAAGGTCAAGAAATTGCTCATGTCCCTGCCCGACGCTTCACGGTGCCCATGTTCCAAGCATAGATCGCGCCCGCCAGGTGGCTGTCCGGCAGGTCAAATAAAGCGCCTGCCCCCTCTGCGCGACGAGTGGCCAAGTACGCTACAATCCGCCCCTTGTGCCCAGTTCAATGATTTTGAAGGATAACCATGACGTTCAAGGCCCCGGACAGCCTCTCCGAGCAGATTGCCGATTACCTGGCCGAACGCATCATCCGCGGCGAGCTGGCGCCAGGCGAGCGCATCCAGGAGCAGAAGGTTACCCAGGCCCTCAACGTCAGCCGCGGTTCGGTGCGCGAAGCACTGCTGATCCTCGAACGCCGCCACCTGGTGGCGATCTTGCCGCGCCGCGGCGCGCATGTGACCGAACTGGACGAGCGCAGCGTGCGCAGCCTGTGCACGCTGATGGGCGAGTTCTACATCCTGCTGGGTAACGCGGTCGCACAAAAATGGCGCACCGATGCCGACCTGCGCCCGTTCCTGGATATCCAGCAGCGCCTGCAGCAAGCCCATGAGCAAACGGACATCGAGGCCTTCGTCGCCCACAGCTTCGCGGTCATGCGCGCGGCCTATCCGTTCGCCGACAACCCGTTCCTGCAGGAAACCGTGGAAAACCTGCAGCCGGCCATGAGCCGTGCCTATTACCTGTCGCTGGAGCAGCGCCAGGCCAACATGATCGACTACCTGGACCTGTTCGCCCGCCTGCTCGACGCCGTGGTCGCCCGTGACCTGCCGCGCATTCGCGAGGTGCTCACCGCCTACGGCCAGCGCAGTTGCGAACTGGTGCTGGCGGCGCTGGCCCGAGGCTGACCGATGCGCCTGAAGTGCATTCGCCTGGCCGGCTTCAAGTCGTTCGTCGACCCGACCACGGTCAACTTCCCCAGCAACATGGCGGCCGTGGTCGGGCCCAACGGTTGCGGCAAGTCCAACATCATCGACGCCGTGCGCTGGGTGATGGGCGAAAGTTCGGCGAAAAACCTGCGCGGCGAGTCGATGACCGACGTCATCTTCAATGGCTCCAGCGGGCGCAAGCCGGTCAGCCAGGCCAGCATCGAACTGGTGTTCGACAACAGCGAAACCACCCTGGTCGGCGAATATGCCGCCTACGCCGAGATCTCCATCCGCCGCAAGGTCACCCGCGACGGGCAGAACAGCTACTACCTCAACGGCACCAAGTGCCGCCGGCGTGACATCACCGACATCTTCCTCGGCACCGGCCTGGGGCCACGCAGCTACTCGATCATCGAGCAGGGCATGATCTCCAAGCTGATCGAGGCCAAGCCCGAAGAGCTGCGCAACTTCATCGAAGAAGCGGCCGGCATTTCCAAGTACAAGGAACGCCGCCGCGAAACCGAGAGCCGCATCCGCCGTACCCAGGAAAACCTGGCGCGCCTGACCGACCTGCGCGAAGAGCTGGAGCGTCAGCTGGAACGCTTGCAGCGCCAGGCCCAGGCAGCCGAGAAATACCGCGAGTACAAGGCCCAGGAACGCCAGCTGAAGGCGCGCCTGTCGGCCTTGCGCTGGCGCGACCTGGACGAGCGGGTGCGCCAGCGCGAAGCGGTGATTGGCGATCAGGATGTGTCGCATGAGGCGCTGGTGGCCGAGCAGCGCAATGCCGATGCCAGCATCGAGCGCCTGCGCGACGGCCATCACGAATTGTCCGAACGCTTCAACCAGGTACAGGGCCGCTTCTACTCGGTGGCCGGGGACATCGCCCGGGTCGAGCAGAGCATCCAGCACGGCCAGCAGCGCCTGCGCCAGTTGCAGGACGACTTCAAGGAAGCCGAACGCACGCGCCTGGAGACCGAATCGCACCTGGGCCACGACCGCACCCTGCTGGCCACCCTCGGCGAAGAGCTGGCCATGCTCGAGCCCGAGCAGGAAATGACCCTGGCCGCTGCCGAAGAGGCGGCTGCCGCCCTGGAAGAAGCCGAAGCTGGCATGCACGGCTGGCAGGAGCAATGGGACAGTTTCAACAGCCGTTCGGCCGAGCCGCGGCGCCAGGCCGAAGTGCAGCAGGCCCGCCTGCAGCAGCTGGAAGCCAGCCTGGAGCGCCAGGCCGAACGCCAGCGCAAGCTGGGCGAGGAGCGCGAGCAACTGGGCAGCGACCCGCAGGAAGCTGAGCTGCTCGAAGGGGCCGAGCAGCTGGCCAGCAGCGAAATGCTGCTGGAAGCCCTGCAACTGGACGAAGAACAGGTGGTCGAGCGCCTGGAAGGCGTGCGCGAGCAGTTGCAACAGGCCACCCAGGCCCAGCAGCAGGCGCAGGGTGACCTGCAACGCCTGGGCGGCCGCCTGGCTTCGCTCGAGGCTTTGCAGCAGGCTGCCCTGGAGCCGGGAGCCGGCGCTGCGGACTGGTTGCAAGGGCAAGGCCTGGCGCAACAACCGCGCCTTGCCGAAGGGTTGCGCGTGGAACCGGGTTGGGAGCTGGCGGTGGAAACGGTGCTTGGCGCCGACTTGCAGGCCGTGCTGGTGGACGATTTCGCTCGCCTCGAATTCGCCGGGCTGGAGCAGGGCGAATTGCGCTTGCTGCAAGCCGGCAGCCCTGGTTCCGCGTTGCCCGGCAGCCTGCTGGACAAGGTCGATGGCCCGATCGACCTGACGCCCTGGCTGGGCCAGGTCAAACCCGTGGCAGACCTGGCCCAGGCGCTGGCTCAGCGTGCCTCGCTCGGCGACGGCCAGAGCCTGGTCAGCCGTGATGGCTATTGGCTTGGCCGGCACTTCCTGCGGGTGCGCCGAGGTGGCGAAGCCGAAGGCGGGGTACTGGCGCGCGGCCAGGAAATCGAACGCCTGGGCCACGAGCAGATGGAACAGGAAGCGGCGCTGGAGCAGCTGGAGCAGCAACTGCAGGGCCTGCGCGAGCAGCAACTGGGCCTGGAAGAGCAGCGTGAACAGCTGCGCCGTCGCAGCCAGGAAGAAAACCGCCTGCACGGCGAACTGAAGGCCAACCTGTCGGCCAGCCGCGCCCGCGCCGAGCAAGTCGAGCTGCGCCGCCGGCGCTTGCAGGAAGAACTGGCCGAACTGGACGAACAGCGCGCCCTGGAGCATGAGCAACTGGGCGAAGCGCGCTTGCTGCTGCAAGAGGCCCTGGAACTGATGGCCCAGGACACCGAGCAGCGCGAGCAGCTGATGGCCCGCCGCGACACCCTGCGCGAAAGCCTCGACCGCGTGCGCCAGGAAGCCCGCCAGCACAAGGACCACGGCCACCAGCTGGCCGTGCGCCTGGGCTCGCTGCGCGCCCAGCACGATTCCACCCGCCAGGCCCTGGAGCGTCTGGAACAACAGGCCGCGCGCCTGAGCGAGCGCCAGGAGCAGCTGAGCCTGAACCTGGAAGAGGGCGCCGCGCCGCTGGAAGAGTTGCGCCTGAAGCTGGAAGAGTTGCTGGAGCGGCGCATGAGCGTCGACGAGGAAATGCGCCAGGCTCGCCTGCACATGGACGAAGCCGACCGCGAACTGCGCGATGCCGAGCGGCGCCGTACCCAGGCCGAGCAGCAGGCGCAACTGCTGCGTGGCCAGCTGGAGCAGCTGCGCCTGGAGTGCCAGGGCCTGGATGTGCGGCGCAAGACCTTGCAAGAGCAATTGCTGGCCGATGGCTACGACCTGCAAGGCGTGCTCGCCACCCTCGAGGCTGACGCCAGCGAGCAGGGCACCGAACAGGAACTGGAGCAGCTCGAAGCGCGTATCCAGCGGCTGGGCGCGATCAACCTGGCCGCCATCGAAGAGTATGAGCAGCAGTCCGAGCGCAAGCGCTACCTGGACGCTCAGGATGCCGACCTGGTCGAGGCCCTGGAGACTCTGGAAAACGTCATTCGCAAGATCGACAAGGAAACCCGCAACCGCTTCAAAGATACCTTTGATCAGATAAATGCCGGATTACAGGCACTTTTCCCAAAAGTTTTCGGTGGTGGCAGCGCTTATCTGGAACTGACGGGCGAAGATCTACTCGATACAGGGGTGACGATCATGGCGCGGCCACCGGGCAAGAAGAACAGCACCATCCATCTGCTGTCCGGCGGCGAAAAAGCACTGACCGCCTTGGCGCTGGTGTTCGCCATCTTCAAGCTGAACCCCGCACCGTTCTGCATGCTCGATGAAGTCGATGCGCCGCTGGACGATGCCAACGTCGGGCGTTACGCCCGCCTGGTCAAGGAAATGAGTGAGAGCGTGCAATTCATCTACATCACCCATAACAAGATTGCCATGGAGATGGCCGATCAATTGATGGGGGTGACCATGCACGAACCGGGCTGTTCACGCCTGGTGGCGGTCGATGTGGAGGAGGCGATGGCCATGGTCGACGCCTGAGACTGCAGTTCGAGGGCATTTCCATAGCGAAATGCCCCCGTCATGTGCGACAGACGGTGTAAAGTTGTCTTTGGTCGTGCTAGCTTAATGTCACTCGTTTTTTGCGTGGGTAAAACGCCTGTCAGAACATAGAGTTGGCGCCACGTGTTAAAGGGCTTTGAACCCTTTGTTTTCAAGCATATTTTTATAGAGGCACGGGATTACATGGAAATCGGTCTGCGCGAGTGGCTGATCGTCATCGGCATCATTGTCATTGCCGGGATTCTTTTCGACGGCTGGCGCCGCATGCGCGGCGGAAAAGGCAAGTTGAAATTCCGTCTGGATCGCAGTTACTCCAACCTGCCGGACGATGAGGGCAATGCCGAAGTGCTTGGCCCGTCGCGGGTGCTGGATACCCACAAGGAGCCTGAGCTTGACGAAAGCGACCTGCCGTCGCTCAGCGCTTCCGGGCGTGATCGCGAGCGCGAGCCGAAACCGGCCAAGGCCGGCAAGCGCGGCAAGCGTGCCACTGCTGCGGCCGATGCGCAGCAGGGCGACCTGAACCTGAGCGCCGAGCCGCGCGAGGCCGACCTGTTCGCCGACAGCGATGACGACTTTGCCGCGGACAACAACCGCAGCAGCGCCAGCGCGCCTGCCAGCAGCAGCGTCAAGGAGCTGCCGCCGGCCGAAGAGGTGCTGGTGATCAGCGTGATCTCCCGCGACGAGGGTGGCTTCAAGGGCCCGGCGCTGCTGCAGAACATCCTGGAAAGCGGCCTGCGCTTTGGCGAAATGGATATCTTCCATCGCCACGAGAGCATGGCTGGCCACGGCGAAGTGCTGTTCTCCATGGCCAACGCCGTCAAGCCCGGCGTGTTCGACCTGGACGACATCGATCATTTCAGCACTCGCGCGGTGAGCTTCTTCCTCGGCCTGCCGGGCCCGCGTCATCCGAAGCAGGCCTTCGATGTAATGGTGGCCGCGGCGCGCAAGCTGGCTCACGAACTGAACGGCGAGCTCAAGGACGACCAGCGCAGCGTGCTGACCGCCCAGACCATCGAGCACTATCGCCAGCGTATCGTCGAGTTCGAACGCCGCGCGCTGACCCAGAAGCGCTGACAGATCCAGACGAAAGAGCAGCCTGAGGGCGTGCTGGTCGGTTCGGGTGTCGCTGTTGCCTGTGCCGGCCTCTTCGCGGGCTTGCCCGCTCCCACAGGCGCATCACTGCCTTTGAGGCTTGTGTTGTCCCTGTGGGAGCGGGCAAGCCCGCGAAGGGGCCGGCACAGGCAGTGGATACCTCAAACCCCGGCACCCCTCAAGCTGCTCTTTTGCTTTGCAAGAGAAGACAAATCCGATGACCGCCGAAACCCGTATCCACGAACTGCGTGCCGAGCTCGACCAGCACAACTACCGCTACTACGTGCTCGATGAGCCGAGCGTGCCCGACGCTGAATACGACCGTCTGTTCAACGAGCTCAAGGCGCTGGAAGCCGAACACCCGCACCTGGTCACCCCCGACTCGCCGACCCAGCGCGTCGGCGGCGCTGCCCTGGCCGCGTTCAGCCAGGTGCGCCACGAAGTGCCGATGCTCAGCCTGGGCAACGCCTTCGAAGAAGCCGACCTGCGCGAGTTCGGCCGGCGCGTGGTCGATGGCCTCGACCAGCCCGGTGCGGTCGATTACAGCTGCGAACCGAAGCTCGATGGCCTGGCCGTGAGCCTGTTGTACCGTGACGGCCAGCTGGTGCAGGGCGCCACCCGTGGCGACGGCACCACCGGCGAGGACATCAGCGCCAACGTGCGCACCGTGCGCAACATCCCGCTCAGGCTGCAAGGCGAGGGCTGGCCGGCGGTGCTGGAGGTGCGTGGCGAGGTCTACATGAGCAAGGCCGGTTTCGACCGGCTCAACGCCGCCCAGGCCGAAGCCGGTGGCAAGACCTTCGCCAACCCGCGCAACGCTGCTGCCGGCAGCCTGCGTCAGCTGGATTCGAAAATCACCGCTAGCCGCCCGCTGGAGTTCTGCTGCTACGGCGTCGGCCAGGTGTCCGCCAGCATCGGCGACAGCCACATTGGCATCCTTGAACAGCTCAAGGTCTGGGGCCTGCCGATCAGCCGCGAGCTCAGGCATGCCGCCGGCATCGAAGAGTGCCTGGCGTACTACCGCGACATCGGCGAGCGGCGCAACAGCCTGCCCTACGAGATCGACGGTGTGGTGTTCAAGGTCAACAGCCTGGCCGCCCAGCGCGAACTGGGCTTCCGTGCCCGCGAGCCACGCTGGGCGATTGCCCACAAGTTCCCGGCCATGGAAGAGCTGACCGAGGTGCTCGACGTCGAGTTCCAGGTCGGCCGTACCGGCGCGGTAACGCCCGTGGCGCGCCTGAAACCGGTCAAAGTGGCCGGCGTGACCGTGTCCAACGCCACCTTGCACAACATGGACGAAATCGCCCGCCTGGGCCTGCGCATCGGCGACACGGTGATCATCCGCCGCGCCGGTGACGTGATCCCGCAGGTAATGCAGGTGGTGCTCGAGCGCCGCCCGGAAGATGCCCGCGCGGTACAGGTGCCCAGTGAATGCCCGGTGTGCGGCTCGCAGGTCGAGCGTACCCAGCTGGTCAAACGCAGCAAAGGCAAGGCAACCACCAGCGAGGGTGCGGTGTACCGCTGCGTCGGGCGTCTGGCCTGCGGTGCCCAGCTCAAGCAGGCGATCATCCACTACGTGTCGCGTCGCGCCATGGACATCGACGGCCTGGGCGAAAAAAGTGTCGAGCAACTGGTGGACGAAGGCCTGATCGGCTCGCCGGCCGACCTGTACAAGCTGCAGTTCGAGCAGGTCGTCGGCCTGGAAGGTTTTGCCGAAGTCTCCAGTAAAAAATTGCTGGATGCCATCGAGGCCAGCAAGCGCCCGAGCCTGGCGCGTTTCATCTACGCGCTGGGCATTCCGGACGTAGGCGAGGAGACCGCCAAGGTGCTGGCCCGTTCGCTGGGCAGCCTGGCACGCGTGCAGCAGGCGTTGCCGCAGGTGCTCACCTACCTGCCGGACATCGGCCTGGAAGTTGCCTACGAGATCCACAACTTCTTCGAGGACGCGCACAACCAGAAGGTCATCGAGCAGCTGCTGGCCAGTGGCATGCAGCTGCAGGACGAAGGTGAGCTGGCTGCCGAGTTCGCCGCCAGCACCACCTTGGCCGGCCTGATCGCCAAGCTCGACATCGCCTCGGTCGGGCCGACCGGTGCGGAAAAGCTGGTGGCCCGGCTCGACAGCCTGGACAAGATCATCGCCGCCGACGGCATCGACCTGCGCCAGGCCTTGAATGCCAAGCAGGCGGACGCGGTGCGCGAGTTCTTCAGGGATGAAGCCAACCAGCAGCTGGCACGCGACATCGAGGCCCAGTTGCTGGCGTTCGGCATGCACTGGCGCAGCGAGAAGAAAGTTGCCGAAGGCTTGCCGCTGGCCGGCCAGACCTGGGTGCTGACCGGTACCCTGGAGCGCATGAGCCGCGACATTGCCAAGGAAAAGCTGGAAGGCCTGGGTGCCAAGGTAGCCGGTTCGGTGTCCGGCAAGACCCACTGCGTGGTGGCAGGGCCGGGGGCGGGTTCGAAGCTGGCCAAGGCCAGCGAGCTGGGGGTGACGGTGCTCGATGAAGATGCTTTCGTCGCTTTCCTGGCGGAGCAGGGCATCGCGGTTTAAGCACCGCGCGGCCCACTGTGGGAGCGGGCATGCCCGCGAACACCGGCAAAGCCGGTGCCATCCCCCGCAGCGCCTGCTTCGCGGGCATGCCCGCTCCCACAGGTTGCGCGCTGGTTTTGCTGCCAGCGCCAGCCAGGCCCTGACAAGTCATTGAGAAATGATGACTTTTTCTCCGTCCAGAGGTTGTATCTCCCCTCAAGACCGGTACAATGGCGCCACTCGCTGTTCAGCGAGCTCTGTAGTGGTGGCCCCATCGGTCCCCCCGCATTGATTACCCGTTAACCTGGTCAGGCCCGGAAGGGAGCAGCCATAGCGGGAACATCGAGTGCCGGGGTGTGGCTGGTGGGGCTGCCTCCATTTCAGGTCCTTGAAAGTTCAAGGATTGCTCGCTCCAGAATCTTGAAGTTGAATTGTCCTTGGTGTCTCTACCAGGTGTTCGGCTATGCCCCTCGGTTTTTACTTCGCCTCAGTCCGGCCAACACCCAGCGCCATGCTTCGCGTACGGCCTTGCTTGAGACCGTACGCCAACCACACACCGAACGTTTACAGGTTGTACTTTTCGTCGATCCTGCGCTTATCGAGCGTGTAGCGCTTGAGGTCGATCGAGTCCGACTCCAGCTGGGCATCAAGCGCGTCCATGTCGCGCTTTTTCAGCGTGGCAAGGTGGGCTTTGGTGGCTTGGTAGTTGAGCATCTCTGCGGCGTCATGCCCGCTGACCGGGTCCCACAGAATGGAGATCGGCCACAGCAGCAGGTTCACCACGCCAAAGCCGTATGCGCGGCCGTAGAACGAGCCGCCACCTGGCAGCAAGCCAAGGCCGGCGGCCAGCCCGGGGCTCTTTTCCTGAACCGCGAGGTTTCTGGCGCGATAGCTGGCAAGTTCCGACTCCTGGGCCGAATTGAGGCCGGTAGCACAACCCGTAGTCAGTGCTATCAGGGCGGCAGCGGTCAAATTGCGTACTGTGGACATACAGCATTTCCTAATTGTGGGTACTGTTCTCGGCGCATCCTAGGCGCAGAGGCGCGCCACTTTACACTGGGGAGTGGCGCATTGATATCGCTTGGCGGAAGTCATGCAGAGCGGGTGCTCATTCAGGGCGGTTCAAGGCAGCCGTTGATCGGTTTTGCTTCCTTCCTTGCCCCGCCGCCGACAACTTCATTAGCCGCTGGAATTTCGCGCATGCCAGGTGATCCTCCTGCGGGCAATGCGCCGCATGCCGCAAGCCCTTGCTCATCGCCTGCAAGCGTTTGATCCGGGCATCCAGTTCGTCGGCCTTGGCGAGCAGCATCTGCCGGTCGACCTGCAGGTCCACCAGCATCGTCCCCACTTCATCCAGCGAAAACCCTGCCGCCTGGCCCAGGGCGATCAAGGCCAGCCGGTCTGCCACATCGGCTGCAAACTGCCGCCGCTGGCCGCGCCCGGCCAGCGACTGGAGCAGACCTTTGTTCTCGTAGTAACGCAGCGTCGAGGCGGGTACGCCTGTGCGTTTGGCGACGTCGGCAATGTCCATTTCGGGCCCTTGACTTGAAGTTGACTTCAACTTCTATGCTGCGCGGCAGGGTGAATACCGTCAATCTTCGAGGGCTTTTCAATGACGTTTACTGCGATGATTTCTGCTGCCTTGCCGATTGGCATCGGTGCCACGGTGGTGATGGATGTGTGGGGGTTGCTGCTGCGTCGGCTGGGTATTGCCACGTTGAATTTCGCCATGCTCGGGCGTTGGGCCGGGCATCTGTGCAGCGGTCGTGTTCGGCACCAGGCGATTGCCAAGGCCGAGCCGGTACGGCACGAGCTGGCCTTGGGCTGGGGGATGCATTACGCCATCGGCCTGCTGTTCGCGATGCTGCTGGTCGTGGTTGCAGGGGAGGAGTGGCTAATGGCGCCGACGCTGTGGCCTGCGCTGGCGGTCGGCGTGGGGACGGTCGTGGCACCGTTGTGTTTCATGCAGCCGGCGATGGGGGCGGGGTTCTTTGCCTCGAAGACCCCGACGCCTGCGCGTAATTGCCTGAAGAGCCTGGCCACGCATGTCGTGTTTGGCGTGGGGTTGTTCTTGAGTGCGGGCCTGGTTGCGGCTGGGTGAGGACTGCGCTTGCCCGCTACCACAGGGATCGCGCAGGCTTTGAAAACATCAGCCGGGTGGTTGCACAGGGTGCAATTTTGCCCCCGCTCCGCTAGCATTAGCGATCTTCCGCTCGATCAGGCTGCGATGGTTTTTCGATGAGTTATCAGGTTCTTGCACGTAAATGGCGTCCGCGCTCGTTCCGCGAAATGGTCGGCCAGGCCCATGTGCTCAAGGCCTTGATCAATGCCTTGGACAACCAGCGCCTGCACCACGCCTACCTGTTCACCGGTACCCGTGGCGTGGGCAAGACCACCATCGCCCGTATCATCGCCAAGTGCCTGAACTGCGAAACCGGCATTACCTCCACGCCCTGCGGTACCTGTTCGGTGTGCCGAGAGATCGACGAAGGCCGTTTCGTCGACCTGATCGAGATCGACGCCGCCAGCCGCACCAAGGTCGAGGACACCCGCGAACTGCTCGATAACGTGCAGTACGCCCCGAGCCGTGGACGCTTCAAGGTCTACCTGATCGACGAAGTGCACATGCTCTCGAGCCACTCGTTCAACGCCTTGCTCAAGACGCTGGAAGAGCCGCCGCCCTACGTCAAGTTCATCCTCGCCACCACCGACCCGCAGAAGCTGCCGGCCACCATCCTGTCGCGCTGCCTGCAGTTCTCGTTGAAGAACATGAGCCCGGAGCGGGTGGTCGAGCACCTCAGCCACGTGCTCAGCGCCGAGAACGTGCCGTTCGAGCCCGACGCCCTGTGGTTGCTGGGGCGCGCGGCCGATGGTTCGATGCGCGACGCCATGAGCCTGACCGACCAGGCCATCGCCTTTGGCGAAGGCAAAGTGCTGGCCGCCGATGTGCGGGCCATGCTCGGTAGCCTCGATCACGGCCAGGTCTACGGGGTGCTGCAGGCGCTGCTCGAAGGCGACGCCCGGGCCTTGCTGGAAGCCGTGCGCAACCTGGCCGAGCAGGGGCCGGACTGGGCCGGGGTGCTGGCCGAAATGCTCAATGTGCTGCACCGCGTGGCGATTGCCCAGGCGCTGCCGGAGGCGGTGGACAACGGCCAGGGCGATCGCGAACGGGTGCTGGCGCTGGCCCAGGCGCTGCCGGCCGAGGATGTGCAGTTCTATTACCAGATGGGCCTGATCGGCCGCCGCGACCTGCCGCTGGCGCCAGACCCGCGCGGTGGCTTCGAGATGGTCCTGCTGCGCATGCTGGCGTTCCGCCCGGCCGACAGCGACGACGCGCCGAAGCCGCTACTAAAGCCAGTGGGGATCAGCCAGGCCACAGCTGATCCTGCAACACCGGTGGCAGCGCCTACGGTTGCCGTGGCGCCACCAGCCGCTGCTGTCGTGGCGCCTGCTGCACCGGTTGTTGCGCCGCCGGCGCCGGTCGAACCTGTGCCACAACCGGCTGAAACGCTGGTGGCAGCTGAACCTGCGCCGGTCCCGGTCAGCGAACCGGAACCTGAACCTGAACCGGAGCCGGTCGCAGCGGTGGTTGACCTGCCATGGGAAGAGCCTGCGCCCGCTGTGCCTGCGCCGGTCGCGGCGGCGCCCGAAGTTGCGCCGACGCCGACCCCTGCGCCGACCCCTGCGCCCGTAGCCCCGGCACACGACGACGAGCCGCCCTTCGACCCGTCCGCCTACGCTGCCGTGGGCATGGACCGCGACGATGAGCCGCCGCTGGACGAAGACTATTACGGTGGCGAGAGCGACCCGGCAGGCTTCAGTTACCTCGACGAACTGGCCGAGCATGTGCAGGAAGAGCCGCCCAAGCCGGCAGCCGAACCGCTGCCGGCAGCCAGGCCGGCCACCGGCCTGGCCCTGCAATGGCTGGAATTATTCCCACAGTTGCCTGTATCCGGGATGACAGGCAACATCGCGGCAAACTGTACGTTGATTGCTGCCGATGGCGACGACTGGTTGCTGCACCTGGACCCTGGCCAGGGTGCGCTGTTCAACGCGACCCAGCAGCGGCGCCTGAACGAGGCGCTCAACCAGCACCTGGGGCGCACGTTGAACCTGCGCATCGAGCTGATCCTGCCCGAGCAGGAAACCCCGGCCCAGGCGGCGGCGCGCAAGCGCAGAGAGCGCCAGCACGAGGCCGTTGCGTCGATCGAGCAGGACCCGTTGATCCAGCAGATGATCAAGCTGTTCGGTGCCAAGGTCCGGCAGGATACTATTGAACCTGTAGAAGCCCTGGCCGATCAGGGCCAGTAACGGATAACCATGCGGCCGGCCCGGTGCCGGGCCGCATCACATGACCCAATCGAGGTATACCCCATGATGAAAGGTGGCATGGCCGGCCTGATGAAGCAGGCCCAGCAGATGCAGGAAAAGATGCAGAAGATGCAGGAAGAGCTGGCCAACGCCGAAGTCACCGGCCAGTCCGGTGGTGGCCTGGTGAGCGTGGTGATGACCGGTCGTCACGATGTGAAGCGCGTCAGCATCGACCAGAGCCTGATGTCGACGGATGAAGACGACAAGGAAGTGCTGGAAGACCTGATCGCCGCCGCGCTGAACGACGCCGTGCGCAAGATCGAGCAGAACAGCCAGGACAAGATGGGCAGCATGACCGCCGGCATGCAGCTGCCGCCGGGCTTCAAGATGCCGTTCTAAGGGCATTTGCGTGACCGAAACCGCCGCTGATGTTCAGCGGCGGTTTTTTTTGTGCGTTCTCGCGGCCGACGCGGTTTGCTTTTATTGTGGAAGCAATTGTCTTGCTCAATTTTTGAAACACTGGCGCCAACTCTGTGGGAGCGGGCCAGCCCGCGAACACCGGCGCAGCCGGTGCCAGCCACTGCGTCGCCTGCTTCGCGGGTGAAGCCGCTCCCACACGTGCTCAGGGCACCTCCGGCATTCAGCTTGCCATTCACCGCTCGCACTCCAGATTATAATCCCCTCTCAAAACACAAGGCCGCTCCCATAGAAAAAGCAGACGGCGCAGGGCTGGAGGCGGATTTGACGCCACTGCCCCCGCTGGGTATAAACCGCCTCTTATTGAATTATCAGGCCTTTCCCATGAGCTTCAGCCCCCTCATCCGCCAACTGATCGACGGCCTGCGCATTCTGCCGGGTGTCGGCCAGAAAACCGCCCAGCGCATGGCCCTGCAACTGCTCGAGCGCGACCGCAGCGGCGGCTTGCGCCTGGCTCAAGCCTTGACCCAGGCCATGGAAGGGGTGGGGCATTGCCGCCAGTGCCGTACCCTCACCGAGCAGGAGCTGTGCCCGCAATGCGCCGACACGCGCCGTGACGACACCCAGTTGTGCGTGGTCGAAGGGCCAACCGATGTGTATGCGGTGGAGCAGACCGGCTACCGTGGCCGCTATTTCGTCCTCAAGGGCCACCTGTCGCCGCTGGATGGCCTGGGGCCGGAGGCGATCGGGATTCCGCAGCTGATGGCGCGGATCGAGGAGCAGGGCACCTTTACCGAGGTGATTCTGGCGACCAACCCGACGGTGGAAGGCGAGGCGACGGCGCATTACATTGCCCAGTTGCTGAGCGAGAAAGGCTTGGTGGCGTCGCGGATTGCCCATGGCGTGCCGTTGGGCGGCGAGCTGGAGATGGTGGATGGCGGGACCCTGGCCCATGCCTTCGCCGGGCGGCGGCCGATTTCGCTCTGATCCGGAATTGCCGGAGCCGCTTTGCGGCCCATCGCCGGCAAGCCAGCTCCCACAGGATTATCGCAGGCCTGAAGGCAGCGCTTTACCTGTGGGAGCTGGCTTGCCGGCGATGGGCTGCAAAGCAGCCCCAAAAGCCGACTCAGTATTCGCTGAGGGAAAACTCGGTCAGGCAGAAGGTCGGCACACCGGCCGCCTGCAAGCGGCGCGAACCGTCCAGTTCCGGCAGGTCGATGATTGCCGCCGCCTCGAACACCTGCGCCCCGGTACGCCGCACCAGGTTGGCCGCTGCCAGCAGGGTACCGCCCGTGGCGATCAGGTCATCGAAGATCAACACCGAATCCCCTTCGCACAGGCTGTCGGCATGCACTTCCAGGAAGGCTTCGCCGTATTCGGTCTGGTACCCCTCGCTCAACACATCAGCCGGCAGCTTGCCTTGCTTGCGGAACAGGATCAGCGGCTTGTTCAGCTGGTGGGCGATGATCGAACCGATCAGAAAGCCGCGCGCGTCCATGGCACCGATATGGCTGAACTCGGCCTCTACATAGCGCTCGATGAACTGGTCGGCCACATAGCGCAGCCCGCGCGGCGACTGGAACAGCGGGGTGATGTCGCGGAAGATCACGCCCGGCTTGGGGAAGTCCACTACCGGGCGGATCAGGGCTTTGAGGTCGAAGGCGTCGCTGTGCATTGTTGCGGGTATCCTGGGAAAACGAATGGCCAAGTATACCCGCTAAACGCCGGCCTCAGGCCTCGATTGCACCACCGGCCAGCGCGCACAGCTGGATCGGGTCGAGGATGTGCACTTCCTTGCCTTCGGCGCGCAGCAGGCCGTTCTGCTGGAAGCGGGTGAACACTCGGGAGACGGTTTCTACCGCCAGGCCCAGGTAGTTGCCGATTTCGTTGCGCGACATGCTCAGGCGGAACTGATTGGCCGAATAGCCGCGGGCGCGGAAGCGCGCCGACAGGTTGACCAGGAAGGTGGCGATACGCTCGTCGGCGGTCTTTTTCGACAGCAACAGCATCATTTGCTGGTCGTCGCGGATTTCCCGGCTCATCACCCGCATCAGCTGTCGCCGCAGTTGTGGCAACTGCACCGACAGCTCGTCGAGGCGCTCGAACGGGATTTCGCAGACCGAAGTGGTCTCCTGGGCCTGGGCCGAGACCGGGTAGGCCTCGGTGTCCATGCCCGACAGGCCGACCAGTTCGCTGGGCAGGTGGAAGCCGGTGATCTGTTCTTCGCCGCTGTCGCTGAGGCTGAAGGTTTTCAGGGCGCCGGAACGTACCGCGTAGACCGAGCCGAAATTGTCGCCCTGGCGGAACAGGAACTCGCCTTTTTTCAACGGCCGCCCACGCTTGACGATTTCATCCAGTGCATCCATGTCTTCCAGGTTCAGCGACAGGGGCAGGCACAGGGGGGCCAGGCTGCAGTCCTTGCAATGGGCCTGGTTGTGTGGGCGCAGTTTGACTGGCTCGGACATTTTCATTCGATCCTTGTGGGAAAGCACACATAAGACGTAAGGGTAACTCACGACGTAGTTGTAGGCCAGCGTGCGCTGATGTGTACGAACTGGCCAGCCCCGGCGGGTGCGCGCCGGGGCTTTCGCTGTGCCCATAGTGTGCCTGGCAAGGAAACTTGTCCATGCGGTCGAACGACTCGGCTTCAGATCACCCGCGAGAAGCGCTGGCGGTTGTGCATCGCCAGGTAGGCGTCGAACACCATGCACACCGAGCGCGCCAGCAGGCGGCCGGCCGGCAGGATGCGGATGCCGCGGTCGTCCAGGCGGATCAGGCCGTCACGCTGCAAGGTCAGCAGTTCTGGCCAGAGGTCGTTGAAATAGCCGCGAAAATCGATGGTGAATGCCCGCTCGATCGGCTCGAAATCCAGCTCGAAATGGCAGATCAGTTGCTGGATCACTGCCCGGCGTATGCGGTCGTCGTGGTTGCACAGCAGGCCGCGCTGGGTCGCCAGCTGGGCGTTGGACAGGCTGTCCTGGTAGGTGTTGAGGTCGCTGCTGTTCTGGCAGTACAGGTCGCCGATCTGGCTGATGGCCGACACCCCCAGGCCGATCAGGTCGCAATGTCCGTGGGTGGTGTAGCCCTGGAAGTTGCGCTGCAGGGTGCCTTCTTCCTGGGCGATGGCCAGCTCGTCATCGGGCAGGGCGAAGTGGTCCATGCCGATGTAGCGGTAGCCGGCCGCGGTCAGCTGGTCGATGGTGTTGTGCAGCATCTCCAGCTTGGCCGCTGCGCTGGGCAGGTCATTGCTGTCGATGCGCCGTTGCGGCATGAAGCGCTCGGGCAGGTGCGCGTAGTTGAACACCGACAGGCGGTCGGGTTGCAGGCGGATCACCTCTTCGACGGTGCGGGCAAAGCCTTCCGGGGTCTGCTTGGGCAGGCCGTAGATCAGGTCGAGGTTGACCGAGCGGAACTGCAAGGTGCGCGCGGCTTCGATCAGGGTGCGGGTCTGCTCCAGGCTCTGCAGGCGGTTGACTGCGCGCTGCACGGCCGGGTCGAGGTCCTGCACGCCCAGGCTGACGCGGTTGAAGCCCAGTTCGCGCAGCAGGCCCATGCTCGACCAGTCGGCCTCGCGCGGGTCGATCTCGATGCCATAGTCGCCGGAGTCGTCGTCCAGCAGGTGGAAGTGCTGGCGCAGGGTGGCCATCAGCTGGCGCAGTTCCACATGGCTGAGGAAGGTCGGGGTGCCACCGCCGAAATGCAGCTGTTCAACACGCTGTTTAGGGTCGAGGTGGCAGGCGATCAGCTGGATTTCCTGCTCCAGGCGCTGCAGGTAGGGCGCGGCACGGCCACGGTCCTTGGTGATGACCTTGTTGCAGGCGCAGTAGTAGCAGATGTTGGCGCAGAACGGCACGTGAACGTACAGCGACAGCGGGCGCACGGCCCGACGGCTCTCGCGCAGTGCGTGGAGCAGGTCGAACGAGCCCACTTCGCTGTGCAGTTGCACGGCGGTCGGGTAGGAGGTGTAGCGTGGCCCGGCGAGATCGTAGCGGCGGATCAGGTCGGTATCCCAACGTAGGTCGTCGAGCATGAGGGCGGTCCCCGGAAAGAGCAGCAGTGCACCGGAGTCTAGGGCTGTCTGTAGGAAACTGTGTTGATTTGTATCAAGGGCAACCGGTGGTGGATTCTGGGGCTGCCATGCAGCCCAATCGCGACACAAGGCCGCTCCCACAAGCATGCGCGGTCCCATGTGGGAGCGGCCTTGCGTCGCGATTGGGGTGCGCAGCAACCCCTCTCAATGCCCCATCAACCAATGCTGGTGCGGCCCAGGCAGGGTCCATACCCCAAACAGCATCACCAGCACCCCGCCCGCCACCCGCACACTGCGCCGTTTCAACAAAATGTTTACCCGTTCCGCGGCCAACCCGGTGGCCAGCAACACCGGCCAGGTCCCCAGCCCGAACGCCAGCATCAACGCCGCACTGTGCCCGGCATTGCCCTGGCTGGCGGCCCACAGCAACGTGCTGTAAACCAGCCCGCACGGCAGCCACCCCCACAAGGCCCCCAGCAGCAACGCCCGGGGCAGGCTGGACACCGGCAGCAAGCGCGACGCCACGGGCTGGATATGCCGCCACAACCCCCGGCCCAGCGCCTCGATGCGGGTCAGCCCGCTCCACCAGCCGGCCAGGTACAGGCCCATGCTGATCAACAGCAGCGCTGCCACCACCCGCAATGCCAGCGCCGCCGGGCTGCTGGCCACGGCCCAGCCGGCCAGGCCCAGCAGCAGGCCGGCACAGGCATAACTGAGAATGCGCCCAAGGTTGTAGGCCAGCAGCAGGCGCCAGCGCCGGCCACGTTGTTCGGGCGGGATGGCCAGGGTCAACGCACCCATCAGGCCGCCGCACATGCCCAGGCAGTGGCCGCCACCGAGCAGGCCGAGGACCAGTGCCGAGCCGAGCAGGGGAAGCAGGTCAGGCACGGGGCGGGGGTTCCTTGGCGCTGTCGGCCTGGCGCTCTTCAGGCTTCACCGCCGCCTGGTGGCGCGGGTCCTGGTCATCGAACAGGATGCTGTGGGCCGGGCCTTCGAGGTCGTCGTACTGGCCGCTGTCCACCGCCCAGAAGAAGATGTACACGGCCACGCCGACCAGCAGCAGGGCCGCCGGGATCATGACATAGAGGGCGGGCATGGCGTCTTCCTCCCAGGCAAGGACGCTTCGTGGGTTGGCACGCCCGAGGCCTGTGGCAGGCGGGTCAGGCGCAGGGCATTGAGCACCACGATCAGCGAACTGATCGACATGCCGATGGCTGCCCACACCGGGGTGATCCAGCCGAGCGCGGCGAACGGCAGCATCAGGCCATTGTACAGCGTTGCCCAGAGCAGGTTCTCGAGGATGTTGCGGCGGGTTCGCCGGGCCAGCTCGAAGGTTTGGACCAGCGCCGTCAGTCGGTTCGACAGCAGCACGGCGTCGGCGCTGGTCTTGGCCAGGTCGGTGGCGCTGCCCATGGCGATGCTGATGTCGGCGGCGGCCAGCACCGGCACATCGTTGACCCCGTCGCCCAGCATCAGCACCTTGCGCCCGGCCGCCTGCAACGCCTTCAGCTGGTCCAGTTTGTCGTCCGGGCGCAGGCCGCCGACGGCCTGGTCGATGCCCAGCTGGGCGGCCACTTCGGCGACCATCGGCGAGCTGTCGCCCGACAGCAGCAGGGTGCGCCAGCCGCGGGCCTTGCAGGCGGCAAGCAGGGCAGGGGCATCGTCCCGCAGGCGGTCGTCCAGGCCGAACCAGGCCAGTGGGCCCTGGCGGTCGCCGAGCAGCAGCCACTGGCCGCGCGGCTCCGGCACGCCGGGGATTTCCGTGCCGCTCAGGGCGCAGACGAAGGTGGCCTGGCCAATGCGCAGGCGCTGGCTTTCGACCAGCCCTTCCAGGCCCAGGCCGGGCACGCTCTGCACGTCGTCGGCAGGCGTGGCAGTGCGGCCGAAGGCGCGGGCGATGGGGTGTTCGGAGCGGTTTTCCAGGGCTGCGGCCAGGGCCAGGCAGCGGTCGGCGGGCAAGCTGCCGAGCGGGCGGATGCTGCGCAGGGTCAGGCGGCCCTCGGTCAGCGTGCCGGTCTTGTCGAAGATCACCGTGTCGATCTGGTTCAGGCCTTCCAGCACATGGCCACGGGTCACCAGCAGGCCGAGCTTGTGCAAGGTCCCGGTGGCCGCGGTAAGCGCCGTCGGGGTGGCCAGCGACAGCGCGCACGGGCAGGTTGCTACCAGCATGGCCAGGACGATCCAGAACGCCCGCGTCGGGTCCAGGTGCCACCACCACAGGCCGATGGCCACGGCGGCCAGCAGCGAGAACAGCAGGAACCACTGCGAGGCGCGGTCGGCGATTTCCGCCAGGCGGGGTTTTTCGGTCTGCGCCCGTTCCAGCAGGCGGACGATGGCCGACAGCCGCGAATCGTGGCCCACGGCTTCGACTTCCACGTGCAGCGTGCTTTCGACATTCAGTGTGCCGCCGGTGACCCGTTCGCCGACCCGGCGTGGTTGCGGCAGGTATTCGCCGGTCAGCAACGATTCGTCGATGCTGGAGCGGCCTTCGACGATGCGCCCGTCGGCCGGGATCACCGCGCCTGGCAGCACCTGCACGGTATCGCCGCGCTGCAGTTCGCTGAGCAGGATGCGCTCGCTGTGGCCGAGGGCGTCCAGGCGCAGGCAGGAGGCCGGCAACAGGTTGACCAGCTGCGCGGTGGCCGCTGCGGTACGTTCGCGGGCGCGGCGCTCCAGGTAGCGGCCCGTGAGCAGGAACAGGGCGAACATGCCCACGGTGTCGAAATACAGCTCGCCGCTGCCGGTCATGGCGGTCCAGATGCCGGCGCCGAAGGCCAGGCCAATCGCCAGCGACACCGAAACATCCATGGTCAGGTGGCGGGTGCGCAGGTCGCGAGCGGCGCCCTTGAAGAATGGCGCGCAGCTGTAGAAGACGATGGGGATGGTGAGGAACAGTGCCACCCAGCGCAGGATGGTGTGCAGTTCCGGTGACAGGTCGATGTTGAATTCCGGCCAGGTGGCCATGGTAGCCATCATCGCCTGGAACCACAGCAGCCCGGCCACGCCCAGGCGGCGCAGGGCGCTACGGTTCTCGCGGGCCAGTTGCTCGGCGGCCTGGTCGGGCTGGTAGGGGTGGGCGGCGTAGCCGATCTGGCGCAGCTCGGCGAACAGCCGCGAGAGTGGCAGCTGCTTGTCGTCCCAGTTCAGCAGCAGGCGGTGGTTGGACAGGTTCAGCCGCGCTTCGGCGACGCCGGGCAGGTTGCGCAGGTGCTTTTCGATCAGCCAGCCGCAGGCGGCGCAACTGATGCCTTCGAGCAGCAGGGTGGTTTCGGCCAGTTCGCCCTGGTGATGGACGAAGGCCTGTTGCACGTCGCTGCGGTCATACAGGGCCAGTTCGTCCTGCAGTTGGCGCGGCAGGGCTTCGGGGTTGGCGCTGTTGTCGCTGCGGTGCTGGTAGTAGTGCTCGAGGCCGCCGGCGACGATCGACTCGGCCACCGCCTGGCAGCCGGGACAGCAGAACTGCCGGGGCTGGCCGAGGACCACGGCGGTGAAGCGGCTGCCGGCGGGGACGGGCAGGGCGCAGTGGTAGCAGGGGGTGGGTTGGGTCATAAGGCAAGCACTGCTCAGGCACATAGTAAACCCTGTGGGAGCGGGCATGCCCGCGAAAGCGTCAGGCCTGAAAACACCTTTGCCTGAGCTATCGCATTCGCGGGCATGCCCGCTCCCACAGGGGGTTGCGGTGTTGCTACTGCTGGTGCTCGGCACCTTGCAAAGCTTCATCACCCAACTGCAAGGTCACACCGTGCTCGACCTTTTCTTCCTCGAACAAACGCCACACCTGGCCACCTTCGCTGCCCAGCAACTCAACGAAGCGGCGCCCGTCGACCTTGTCTTCCAGCTGCCCGACATAGCGCCCGGCCTCGACCCGGCTCAGCAGCACCTTGCGGTCCTTCTCCGGCTGGGTTGGCGAAATCAGGTTCAGCTCCAGGTTCTGCGGGCCGCTGTTGCCAGCCAGGCGCAGGTCCACTTCACCGGTCAGCTCGTCCAGGTGCAGGCTGGCTTTCAGGCCCAGGTTCTGCGCCAGCAGCTCGCGGTCCAGCGAGCGGTTGATGCCCTTGCCAGCTTCGTAGTAGTTGTCGTTGACCAAGTTGTCCGGGTTGTGCACGGCAATGCTGACCATGGTCAGGCTCAGGCACACCGAGGTGGCCAGGATGCCGATGATGATCCAGGGCCAGAGGTGCTTGTACCAGGGGCTGGTGGCGGTGGCGGCAGGCATGGTGGGTTATCTCTCTCAGCGGATCTGTGGGCCGATGAAACGGCTATCGGCTTCAACCTGGGCGTCGCTGTCGTCGGCACTCTTGAGGATGAAGGTGATCTTGTTGGTGGTCGATGGCAGTTTCTCGGGTGCGACCGACAGCTGCACCGGCAGGCTGACGATATCACCGGCCTCCACGCGAATCTCGCGTTGCCCTTCGAGCTTGAGGTCCGGCAGGCCGACGGCATCCAGTACGTAGACGTGGTCGCGCTGGTCCTTGTTCATCACCTTCAGGCTGTACACGTTCTCGATCCGCCCCTGGGCGTTCTCGCGGTACAGCACGCGGTCCTTGCTGACGTCGAAACCGACCAGCGAACGGGTGGCGAAGGCGGTGGCCAGGCCGATGATCATCACCAGCAGCACCAGCGCATAGCCGATCAGGCGCGGGCGCAGCATGTGGGTCTTCTGCCCGGACAGGTTGTGTTCGGTGGTGTAGCTGATCAGCCCTCTGGGGTAGTTCATCTTGTCCATGATGTTGTCACAGGCGTCGATGCACGCGGCGCAACCGATGCACTCGATCTGCAGGCCGTCACGGATGTCGATGCCGGTGGGGCAGACCTGCACGCACATGGTGCAATCGATGCAGTCGCCGAGGCCGGCGGCCTTGTAGTCCAGGTCCTTCTTGCGCGGGCCGCGGGTTTCGCCGCGGCGCGGGTCGTAGGAGACGATCAGCGTGTCCTTGTCGAACATCACGCTCTGGAAGCGCGCGTACGGGCACATGTACACGCACACCTGTTCGCGCAGCCAGCCGGCGTTGCCGTAGGTGGCGAGGGTGAAGAAGCCGACCCAGAAGTAGGCCCAGCCGTCGGCCTGGCCGGTGAAGAATTCGATGACCAGCTCGCGGATCGGCGAGAAGTAGCCGACGAAGGTCATGCCGGTGACGAAGCCGATCAGCAGCCACAGGCTGTGCTTGGCGAACTTGCGCAGGAACTTGTTGCCGCTCATGGGCGCCTTGTCGAGCTTCATGCGCTGGTTGCGGTCGCCCTCGGTGACCTTTTCGCACCACATGAAAATCCACGTCCACACGCTTTGCGGGCAGGTGTAGCCGCACCATACCCGGCCGGCGAACACGGTGATGAAGAACAGGCCGAAGGCGGCGACGATGAGGATGCCCGAGAGCAGGATGAAGTCCTGTGGCCAGATGGTGGCGCCGAAAATGTAGAACTTGCGCTCGGGCAGGTTCCACCACACGGCCTGGTGGCCGCCCCAGTTCAACCACACGGTGCCGAAGTACAGCAGGAACAGCACGGCACCACCGACCATGCGCAGGCGCCGGAACAGGCCGGTGAAGGCGCGGGTGTAGATTTTTTCCCGGGAGGCGTAGAGATCGACGGAGTCCTTCCCTTTGCTGGCAGGCGGGGTGACGTCATGTACCGGAATTTGCTTGCTCATCATCATGTCCCACGGCAGTGGAGAAACGCCGCGGCCAGTGCGTGCCGGCCGCAGTCTCGCGCAATCTGCTAGCGCTCTGCGGCCCATGATACGCCGCTGATGGCAGTATGGGGTCGCGCTGCGACCTTTAGTCGCGTTGGGTTTGTGGTGTGAATCGTGTTATGGCGGGTGTCAATTGATCCAGGTCATGGGGCCTGCAACAAATGTGGTTTCAGTACCGGCCTCTTCGCGGGTGAACCCGCTCCACAGGTACTGCGCTTGCCTCAGGACCTGTGCGATCCCTGTGGGAGCGGGTTCACCCGCGAAGAGGCCAGGCCTGCTTACTCGGTTTTAACCGGCTCAGCCTGCTGCGACAGGCTGTAAACATAAGCCGCCAGCAGGTGCACCTTGTCATTGCCCTGCAGCTGTTCCTGGGCCGGCATCTGCCCTTGGCGGCCATAACGGATGGTCTGCTGCAACTGAGCGAAGCTCGAACCGTAGATGAACGCCTGCGGGTGGGTCAGGTTCGGCGCGCCCATGGCCGGGGTACCTTTGCCTTCCGGCCCGTGGCAGGCCACGCAGTTGGCGGCGAAGATCTTCTGCCCGTTGTCGACATCGGCCTTCGCGCCTTCCGGCAGGCTGCGGCCATCCAGCTTGCTGACCACGAATGCCGCCACATCGGCCACGCCCTGGTCACCGATCACCTCGGCCCAGGCCGGCATCACGCCGTGGCGGCCGCCCATGATGGTGGTCTTGATGGTGTCCGGCTCACCGCCCCAGCGCCAGTCGCTGTCGGTCAGGTTGGGGAAGCCGAAGGCACCCTTGGCGTCGGAACCGTGGCACACCGAGCAGTTCGAGGCGAACAGCCGCGCGCCCATTTTCAGCGCTTGCGGGTCTTTGGCCACCTCTTCGATCGGCATGGCGGCGAACTTGGCGAAGATCGGCCCGAAGCGGGCGTCGGCCTTGGCCATTTCCTTTTCCCATTCGTGCACGCCGGTCCAGCCCGCCTGGCCGTTGGCAAACTCGGTCTGCTTGTCGTTGTCCAGGTACGAGTAGCCGGGCAGGATGCCTTTCCAGTTGCCCAGGCCCGGGTACAGCACCAGGTAGCCGAGGGCGAAGACGATGGTGCCGACGAACAGCCAGAACCACCATTTCGGCAGCGGGTTGTCGTACTCCTCGATGCCGTCGAAGGCGTGCCCGACGGTTTCGTCGGTGGCTTCTTCGCGCTGGCCCTTGCGGGTCGACAGCAGCAGCCAGGTCAAGGCGAAGATGGTGCCCAGGGTCAGGACGGTAACGTACAGACTCCAGAAGGTTGTCATTGTTGTTTGCTCCCAGAAGCTTTTGCGTGCTCTTGCTCGACGTGGCGGCAGGCCTCGGGGTCATCCGCGAAGGGCAGTTGGGTGGCTTCGTCGAACTCCTTTTTACGCCGTGGGTTGAACACCCACAGCGCCAGGCCCACGAAGGCCACCATCACCACGACGGTGCCCAGGCCGCGAATCATCCCGATGTCCATCAGCGTCACCGTTTGCTCTTGATGATGGTGCCAAGACCCTGCAGGTACGCGACGATGGCGTCCATTTCGGTCTTGCCCTTGACCGCGTCGCTGGCCCCGGCGATGTCGGCGTCGGTGTAAGGCACGCCGAGGGTGCGCAACACTTCCATCTTTTTCGCCGTGTCCTTGCCGTCGAGCTTGTGCTCGACCAGCCACGGGTACGACGGCATCTTCGATTCCGGTACCACGTTGCGCGGGTTGTACAGGTGCGCGCGGTGCCAGTCATCCGAGTAGCGGCCACCGACCCGCGCCAGGTCCGGCCCGGTACGCTTGGAACCCCACAGGAACGGGTGGTCCCACACGCTTTCGCCGGCGACCGAGTAGTGGCCGTAGCGTTCGGTTTCGGCACGGAACGGGCGGATCATCTGCGAGTGGCAGCCCACGCAGCCTTCGCGGATGTAGATATCGCGGCCTTCCAGCTCCAGCGCGGTGCGCGGCTTCATGCCTTCCACGGGTTTGTTGGTGACGTCCTGGAAAAACAGCGGGACGATCTGGGTCAGGCCACCGATGCTCACGGCGATGACCATGAAGAAGGCCAGCAGGCCTATGTTCTTCTCGACGGCTTCATGCTTCATCAATGCGCTCCCACGACGACGATCTTGGCGGCTTCCTCAGCCTGTGCCGGGTTGGCGGCACGTACGGTACGGAACACGTTGTAAGCCATCAGCAGCATGCCGCTGGCGAAGAACGCACCGCCCAGGGCGCGGACGATATAGCCAGGGTGGCTGGCCTGCAGGGCTTCGACGAACGAGTAGGTGAGGGTGCCGTCATCGTTGATGGCGCGCCACATCAGGCCCTGGGTGATGCCGTTGACCCACATCGAGGCGATGTACAGCACGGTACCGATGGTGGCCAGCCAGAAGTGCGCGTTGATCAGGCCGACGCTGTGCATCTGCTCGCGGCCATACAGGCGCGGGATCATGTGGTACACCGCGCCGATCGAGATCATCGCCACCCAGCCGAGGGCGCCGGCGTGAACGTGGCCGATGGTCCAGTCGGTGTAGTGCGACAGCGAGTTCACGGTTTTGATGGCCATCATCGGGCCTTCGAAAGTGGACATGCCGTAGAACGCCAGCGACACCACCAGGAAGCGCAGGATCGGGTCGGTGCGCAGTTTGTGCCAGGCCCCGGACAGGGTCATCATGCCGTTGATCATGCCGCCCCAGCTCGGTGCCAGGAGGATGATCGACATCACCATGCCCAGCGACTGCGCCCAGTCCGGCAGGGCGGTGTAGTGCAGGTGGTGCGGGCCGGCCCAGATGTACAGGGTGATCAGCGCCCAGAAGTGCACGATCGACAGGCGATACGAGTAGATCGGCCGCTCGGCCTGCTTGGGCACGAAGTAGTACATCATCCCCAGAAAGCCGGTGGTGAGGAAGAAGCCCACGGCGTTGTGGCCGTACCACCACTGGATCATCGCATCGGTGGCGCCGGAATAGGCCGAGTACGACTTGAACAGGCTCACCGGCAGCGAGATGTGGTTGACGATGTGCAGCATCGCGGTGACCACGATGAAGGCGCCGTAGAACCAGTTGCCGACATAGATATGCTTGGTCTTGCGCTTGACGATGGTGCCGAAGAACACCAGCCCGTAGGTGACCCAGACGATGGCCAGCAGGATCGCCAGCGGCCATTCCAGCTCGGCGTATTCCTTGGTGGTGGTGTAGCCCATCGGCAAGGTGATCAGCGCGCCGACGATCACCGCCTGCCAACCCCAGAAGGTGAAGGCGGCCATGCTGTCGGAGATCAGCCGGGTCTGGCAGGTGCGCTGCACCACGTAGTAGCTGGTGCCGAACAGCGCACAGCCCCCGAAGGCGAAGATCACCAGGTTGGTGTGCAACGGGCGCAGGCGGCCGAAACTGGTCCAGGGCAGGTCCAGGTTCAGTTGCGGCCACACCAGCTGCGAGGCGATGAAGACGCCGAGGCCCATGCCAAGGATCCCCCAGACCACCGTCATGATGGCGAACTGGCGGACGACCTTATAGTTATAAGCAGTCGGACTGATTGCTGTGCTCATTCTAAGGTTCCACGGTTTTTAATGTTCTTGTTGGTCGAAAATCGGCGCCAGTATTGATAACCATCAGGGTTACTGCAACGCAACTTTGGTACGCCGACCCGTGCCCGAGCCCGTTCACTGGTGTCCCGCAGTGATCGGGCACTGGCGATTGTACACAAATAAATATTTGTAATGTGTACCGTTTTTCGCCTTTTTCTGATCGATCGGTCAAGCTTTTTTTCGGGACGGCGACAGCGCATGCGCCGCGTCTGCTTCGCTCTTTTCAAGGCGAAGCCCACTGAGGCAACAAGCTTAGTTGTGTTCGGAGGGGGTGCAAGGTAGGGGGTGTGGCGGAGAAGAGCGGGGGCCGCTTTACGGCCCATCGCCGGCAAGCCAGCTCCCACAGGTACAGCGCAAAGCTTCAGCGCTGTGCAATACCTGTGGGAGCGGGCGAGCCCGCGAAGGGGTGTTACTTGGCGGTCAGTTCTGGCGAAGGTTGGCCCTGCGACAGGCTGTACACATAAGCCGCCAACAGATGCACCTTGTCGTTGCCCTGGAACGCTGCCTGCGCCGGCATCTGCCCCTGGCGACCATAACGGATGGTCTGTTGCAGCTGGGCAAAGCTCGAACCGTAGATGAACGCCTGCGGCTGGGTCAGGTCGGGCGCGCCCATGGCTGGGGTACCCTTGCCTTCAGGCCCGTGGCAGGCCACGCAGTTGCCGGCGAAGATCTCCTTGCCCTTGGCCGCGTCGGCCTTGCTGCCTTCCGGCAGGCTGCGGTCGTTGAGGCCGGTCAGCACGAACGCAGCCACATCGGCCACGCCCTGCTCGCCGATCACCTCGGCCCAGGCCGGCATCACCCCGTGGCGGCCGTCCATGATCGAAGCCTTGATGGTTTGCGCGTCGCCACCCCAGCGCCAGGCGTTGTCGGTGAGGTTGGGGAAGCCGAAGGCACCCTTGGCGTCCGAGCCGTGGCACACCGAGCAGTTGGAGGCGAACAGGCGGCCGCCCATTTTCAGCGCCTGCGGGTCCTGGGCCACTTCTTCCAGCGGCATCGCAGCGTACTTGGCGAAGATCGGGCCGAATTTGGCGTCGGCCTTGTCCATCTCCTTCTGCCATTCGTTGGCGCCGGTCCAGCCATTCTCATAACCCGGCAGAATGCCCTTCCAGTTGCCCAGGCCCGGGTAGAGGATCAGGTAGCCGACCGAGAACACCAGGGTGCCGACGAACAGCCAGAACCACCACTTGGGCAGCGGGTTGTCGTACTCCTCGATGCCGTCGAAGCTGTGGCCCATGGTCTGGTCGGTGGTGTTGTTGCTCTGGCCCTTGCGGGTGGCGAGCAGCAGCCAGGTCAGGCCAATCAGGCTGCCGATGGTCAGTACGCAGATGTACGTACTCCAGAAGGTGGTCATTGCCCGTTACTCCTAATCGCAGCAGTCATGGCAGCAGGTTCCTGCCCGGCAGGGGGCAGGCGGTCGTCGACGAAGGGCAGCAGGCGCGCTTCGGCGAAATCATGGTCGCGGCGGCGGTTGAACACCCACAGGGTGAGGCCGATGAAGGCGATCATCACCACCAGGGTGCCCAGGCCGCGGATCATGCCGATGTCCATTTCCATCGCAGTCACCTCTTGTTCTTGATCGCGGTGCCGAGCACCTGCAGGTAGGCGACCAGGGCATCCATCTCGGTCTTGCCCTTGACCGCGTCGCGGGCGCCGGCGATGTCGTCGTCGCTGTACGGCACACCGAGGGTGCGCAAGGTGCGCATCTTGGTGTCGGTATGGCTGTTGTCGACCTGCTGGGCGACCAGCCACGGGTACGACGGCATCTTCGATTCCGGTACCACGTTGCGCGGGTTGTACAGGTGCGCGCGGTGCCAGTCGTCCGAGTAGCGGCCGCCGACCCGTGCCAGGTCCGGCCCGGTACGCTTGGAGCCCCACAGGAACGGGTGGTCCCATACGCTTTCGCCGGCGACCGAGTAATGCCCGTAGCGCTCGGTTTCGGCGCGGAACGGGCGGATCATCTGCGAGTGGCAACCCACGCAGCCTTCGCGGATGTAGATGTCGCGGCCTTCCAGTTGCAGCGCGGTGTAAGGCTTCATGCCTTCCACCGGCTTGTTGGTGACGTCCTGGAAGAACAGCGGGACGATCTGGGTCAGGCCGCCGATACTGACGGCGAACACCATCAGCAAGGCCAGCAGGCCGACGTTTTTCTCGATGACTTCATGTTTCATCAGGCAGGTCTCCTCAAGCCAGCTGGGCGTTCGCAGGGGCGACATCGAGCGCCGGCGAACGCACGGTGCGCCAGGTGTTCCAGGCCATCAGGAACATGCCGCTGAGGAAGATCGCACCGCCGACGAAGCGCACGATGAAGCCTGGGTGGCTGGCCACCAGGGTTTCCACGAACGAGTAGGTGAGCGTGCCGTCGCTGTTGACCGCGCGCCACATCAGGCCCTGGGCGATGCCGTTGACCCACATCGAGGCGATGTACAGCACGGTACCGATGGTGGCCAGCCAGAAGTGCGCATTGATCAGGCCGATGCTGTACATGCGCTCCTTGCCGAACACTTTCGGGATGGTGTGGTACAGCGCGCCGATCGAGATCATCGCTACCCAGCCGAGGGCGCCGGCGTGAACGTGGCCGATGGTCCAGTCGGTGTAGTGGGACAGCGCGTTGACCGTCTTGATGGCCATCATCGGGCCTTCAAAGGTAGACATGCCGTAGAACGCCAGCGACACCACCAGGAAGCGCAGGATCGGGTCGCTGCGCAGTTTGTGCCAGGCCCCCGACAGGGTCATCATGCCGTTGATCATGCCGCCCCAGCTGGGTGCCAGCAGGATCAGCGACATCACCATGCCCAGCGACTGCGCCCAGTCAGGCAGCGCGGTGTAGTGCAGGTGGTGCGGGCCGGCCCAGATGTACAGGGTGATCAGCGCCCAGAAGTGCACGATCGACAGGCGATAGGAATACACCGGGCGTTCGGCCTGCTTGGGCACGTAGTAGTACATCATCCCCAGGAAGCCCGCGGTCAGGAAGAAGCCCACCGCGTTGTGCCCGTACCACCACTGCACCATGGCATCGGTGGCACCGGCGTAGACCGAGTACGACTTGGTCAGGCTGACCGGCAGTTCCAGGTTGTTGACGACATGCAGCATCGCCACGGTGAGGATGAAGCCGCCGAAGAACCAGTTACCGACGTAGATGTGCTTGGTGTTGCGCTTCATCAGCGTGCCGAAGAACACGATGGCGTAGCTCACCCAGACGATGGTGATCAGGATGTCGATCGGCCATTCCAGTTCGGCGTATTCCTTGGAGCTGGTGTAGCCCAGTGGCAGGCTGATGGCCGCCAGCAGGATCACCAGTTGCCAGCCCCAGAAGGTGAACGCGGCCAGGCCCGGTGCGAACAGGGTGGTCTGGCAGGTGCGTTGCACCGAATAATAGGAGGTGGCGAACAGGGCGCAGCCGCCGAAGGCGAAGATCACCGCATTGGTATGCAGGGGGCGCAGGCGGCCGAAGCTGGTCCAGGGGAGGTCGAAGTTGAGGGAAGGCCAGGCGAGCTGGGCGGCGATGAAGACGCCGAGCCCCATCCCGACGATTCCCCACACCACCGTCATGATGGCGAATTGGCGGACCACCTTGTAGTTATAGGCGGTACTGCTGGTTGTGTTCATGTATGGGTTCCCATCCACGGTTATTTGGCAGGCTTTACAGCGAGGCAAGCATGATTAATGGGCAAAGTGCCGGTATTGACGGGGATCAATGGGCGAAGGTCGGAAATGTCCCAGGCTTGCGCTGCGACCCTGCCCTTGTGCAGGGCCGGGACGGCTACAAGGGCTGCCTGATCCTGGCCCATGGCGCGGGTGCGCCGATGGACAGCGGGTTCATGGAAGAAATGGCGCAAAGGCTTGCGGCGCTTGGGGTCGCGGTGCTGCGCTTCGAGTTCCCGTACATGGCCGAGCGCCGGGTTGGCGGTGGCAAGCGGCCGCCGAACCCACAGAAGGTGCTACTGGAATGCTGGCGCGAGGTGTACCGGCAGGTGCGACCTTTGGTCGCGGGCAAGCTGGCGGTGGGCGGCAAGTCCATGGGCGGGCGCATGGCCAGCCTGCTGGCTGACGAACTGGGGGCGGATGCGCTGGTGTGCCTGGGTTATCCGTTCTATGCCACGGGCAAGCCGGAGAAACCGCGGGTGGAGCACCTGGCCGATTTGAAGACGCCGACGTTGATCGTGCAGGGTGAGCGCGATGCGCTGGGCAACCGCGAGGCAGTGGCAGGGTATGCGTTGTCACCTGCGATCGAGGTGAGCTGGCTGGTGGCGGCGGACCATGACCTGAAGCCGTTGAAGGCTTCGGGGTTCAGCCATGAGCAGCATTTGCAGGCGGCGGCTGAGCGGGTTGCTGCATTCCTGAAGGATTAATGCTGGGTTCTTCGCGGGCTTGCCCGCTCCCACAGGTACTGCACAGGCCCGGAAGCTTGTGCCCACCCTGTGGGAGCGGGCAAGCCCGCGAAGAGGCCGGAACAGGCCAGCGCTTAGTCGCGGTACTCGCACAGGTAAGCGGTATCGACCTTGACCTGCAGCTGGAACTTGCTGTCAGCCGGCACGTTGAACTTGTCGCCGGCATTGAAGGTTTCCCAGTTGTCGCTACCCGGCAGCTTCACGATCAGCGCGCCGGACACCACGTGCATGATCTCGCGCTTGGCAGTGCCGAACTCGTATTCGCCCGGGGCCATCACGCCAACCGTGGCCGGGCCTTCTTCACCCGCGAAGGCGATCGACTTGACGGTGCCGTTGAAGTACTCGTTGACCTGGAACATGGGCGACTCCTGAAAAGGGGGATGAAAAAGGGCTGGCCAGTATGCCCAAGCCCACTGGCTGCGTCATCTGCTTTCAGGGCTCTCGGCGGGCAGGCTCAACGGCAACAGCCGGGCCGTGTTGCGCGCATCTTCCAGGGCCCGGTGCTGCTGCCCGCAAAAGTGCATGCCAGCCAGTTGCAGGGCACCGTTCAGGCCGGCGGGGCGCTGCAGATGGCGGGCCTTGGCGAAGCGTTGCTTGAGGTTGATGTGCGGCAGGGTGCGCAACAGGCTTTCCAGGCCGTGCTGTTGCCATTCCTGGTGCAGTTGCTGGCGGTCGTAGTCGCCCCAGCTGACCCACGCCTGAAGCTGGCGCTGGTGCTGGCCGAGCCAGTGCTCGAAGCTTGCCCACACCTCGCGAAACGGCGCGGCACTGTCCACATCGGCCTGGCTGATGTGGGTCAGTTCACGGCAGAACGGGGTCAGCTGTGGCCGGCGCCGAGGCCGCACGAAGCGCTGGAAGTGGTCGACTTCGCGGCCTTCACGGGTCACCAGGCTTGCCCCGATTTCGATGATTTCCATCTCTGTGACCGGCCACCCACCATTGTCGGTGGTGGCTTCCAGGTCGATCACCAACCACTGGCCCATACCAGGCTCCCTTGCAGATCCTGCTAGAGCGTAGCCAAACTCGGCGCATCCGGCACCCCGTGGCAATTTGCCTGCGGCTTTGGCACAAAGGGCCACGCAAGCGGCAGTTGTGTCCGGCCCGGAAAACGCCTAGCTTAGGCGAACCTTGGCACGAACCCTGATGAATGTCCGTCTTGACTCCAGCACATCGCCACAAGGCCCTTTCTTTTCTGATGCTGCTGGCTGTGTTCTGGCTGGCGGCGCCGTCATGGGCGGCCGGTGCCGTCGAGGTGAAGGTGGGCGCGGCGCATTTCCCGCCTTATACCGTGCGCCCGGAGCAGGGCGCCGACACCGGCCTGCTGCCGCAGCTGGTCGAGGCGCTGAATCGCGCGCAGCAGCACTACCGCTTCGTTCTGGTGCCCACCTCCATCCAGCGGCGCTTCGGGGACTTCCAGCAAGGCCGTACCGACATGGCCATTTTCGAGAACCCGCAATGGGGCTGGCAGCAGATCGCCCACCAGACCGTGGACATGGGCCTGGAAGACGCCGAAGTGTTCGTCGCCCGCCAGGCCAACGCCGGCGACCCGCGTTACTTCGACGACCTGAACGGCAAGCGCCTGGCGCTGTTCAACGGCTATCACTATGCCTTTGCCGGCTTCAACTCCGACCCGGATTACCTGCGCAAGGCGTACAAGGCCACGCTGACCTATTCCCATGACAGCAACCTGCTGATGGTGCAGGCCGGCCGCGCCGACATCGCCCTGGTCACCCGCTCCTACCTCAGCGATTTTCTCAAGCGAAACCCGGCCAGCCAGGCGCAGCTGGTGCCTTCGCAGCGCATCGACCAGGTCTACCACCACTACGCCTTGCTGCGCCCCGATGCCCCTATCGACGGGCGGTCGTTCGCCGAGCTGCTGCGCGGCCTGCGCGACCGGGGTGAGCTGGCGCGCATTTTCGAACCGTATCGCATCACCGTCAGCGCGCCCAGCGACTAAATCGGCGGCTGCCGGCATCGTTCTCGACAGTGAGCCCATTCCTCATTTTCGCGAGTCAAGCCAATGCCGTTCGATGCCGCTTCGCCGCCCCAATTACCGCCACGCTGGCGCAATCTTGCTGCCGAGGAGGGCGACGGCTGGCTGAGCCTGGCCCTTGACGGCCGCCCGTTGATCCACCTGCGCCTGGAGGCGGGTGCGACGTTGCACCTGCAGCTTGAGCGGCTGTGCGCCGAGCGCCCTTTTCAGGCCTTGTGGGCCGCCTGCTATTGGCTGCTGTCACGCGACACGGCCTGCCAGCGCCTGACCTGGCACCTGCCAGAAGTGCCGGCGCAGGCGTTGGCCAGTGGCCTGCTGCTGATGACCGAGCAGCCCGGCCAGTACCTGTGCGAGCGGGCGCTGTTCTGGCAGTTGCCGCAGCCTTGGCTGGGGGGGGCGGCGGCTGCGCCGTACCCGCAGCAGATGCACCTCAGCCATGGCAAGCGCCACCCGCGCCGCGCGCCGAAACCCCATGGTGAAGTGTATCGGCGTTTCGATGCGCGGCTGGGCAGCTGGGTGTCGCTGCGCACCCTGCACCTCGAGGACGATCTGCCGCGCTTCAACCGCTGGCAGAACAACCCGCGGGTCGAGGCCTTCTGGCAGGAGGGCGGCACGCTGGCACAGCATCGCGAGTATCTGGCCAAGCTCGAGGCCGACCCGCATACCCTGACCCTGATCGGTTGCTTCGATGACGAGCCGTTTGCCTACTTCGAGGCCTATTGGGCCAAGGAAGACCGCATCGCCCCGTTCTACCCGGCCGACGATTACGACCGTGGCATTCACATGCTGGTAGGCGAGGAGCACCATCGCGGGCCGCACAAGGTGGCCAGCTGGTTGTCGGCGCTGGTGCACTACCTGTTCCTCGACGACCCGCGTACCCAGCGGGTGGTCGCCGAGCCGCGTGCCGACAATGGCAAGATGATCGGCTACATGCACGACCAGTGCTTCCATTGCGACAAGGAGTTCGACTTCCCGCACAAGCGGGCCGCGTTAATGATTCTGGGGCGCGAGCGGTTTTTCCAGCGCTGCGAGCTGGCTTGAAGGCACCGCGCTGCCCGCAAGCGCTGCGCACTACCAGTGGGAGCGGGCAAGCCCGCGAAGCAGGCGACACGGTGGATGGCACGGGCTTCGCCCGTGTTCGCGGGCAAGCCCGCTCCCACAGGGACCGCGCCAGCTTTCAGGCTTGGCGACTGGCCGTCTTGCGGCAATGCACCAGCGCATCGCGGATCATGAAGTTGACCAGCGTCGGCGACACCCCCAGCTCCTTGGCGATGTCCTTCTGCGGCACGCCATGCAGGCGGTACATCTCGAAGGCGTAACGGGTGCGCTGGGGCAACTGGTTCAGCGCCTCGGCAATGTCGTCCAGTGCGGCAAGGTTGATGTGCGTGGCCTCGGGGGAAGCATTCTGCACGACCACATTCAGGCCTTCCTCCTCGCTGCCGGAGTACTTCAGCTCCATGGCCTGCTTGCGGTAGTGGTCGATGGCCAGGTTGCGCACGATCTGGAACAGGTAGCTCAGCTGCGCCTTGAATGACGAGGTGATCTGCGGAGCGGCGCTGAGCCGGAAAAAGGCGTCCTGCACCACATCTTCGGCGCGCGACCGGCAGCCGGTGATGCGGGCAGCGATCTTGACCAGAATGTTGCGGTTATCGACGAAGGCCTGCAGTAATGGTGAATCGCACTTACTTGTGGATAGTTGTTCCGCCATGGAAATCACCTTGTCACATAGGAGAAAGGACGCACCCAAGTTTGGGAAGCTTCCTACGACGGGCGACAAGCTATGCAGAATGATAATGATTGTCAAATGCGAAATGTAATTAGTATCTGCATCTTTCGGTTCTAACGCCGCCTGTCTTGAGAGCCGCGTGCTGGCTCGCGCAGGGCTCCGCCTGGCAAGCCAGGCAGCGCTAATTTCTTCCCCGCTCCATCCGTTCCCCTGTGTACATCCGGCCGCCACACGCTGCCCGCCCCATGCTGGCGGGGCAGCCGGCCCGCCCCAACCAGACACTGGCAGGAACACCCATGACCGACGCCTTCGAACTCCCGCTCTCGCTGGTCCAGGCCCTGGCGCAACGCGCCGCGCGGACCCCGGACAAGATCGCCCTGCGCTTTCTGGCCGATGTGCCCGGCGAGCAGGCCGTGCTCAGCTACCGGGACCTCGACCAGCGCGCGCGCACCATCGCCGCTGCCTTGCAGGCGCGGGCCGGCTTCGGCGACCGCGCGGTGCTGTTGTTCCCCAGCGGGCCAGACTATGTGGCGGCGTTTTTCGGCTGCCTGTACGCAGGCGTGATCGCGGTGCCGGCCTACCCGCCGGAGTCCGCGCGCCAGCACCATCAGCAACGTCTGCTGTCGATCATCGACGACGCCGAACCGCGCCTGCTGCTGACCGTCGCGGCGCTGTACGACAACCTGCAGGGTCTGGAAGCACTGGCAGCGCAGAACGCCCCCGAACTGCTGGCGGTGGATGGCCTGGACCCGTCGCTGGCGGCGCACTGGCGTGAGCCCGCACTCAAGGGCGATGACATCGCCTTCCTGCAGTACACCTCCGGCTCCACCGCACTGCCCAAGGGCGTGCAGGTCAGCCACGGCAACCTGGTGGCCAACGAGCAACTGATCCGCCAAGGTTTCGGCATCGACCTCAATCCCGACGACGTGATCGTCAGCTGGCTGCCGCTGTACCACGACATGGGCCTGATCGGCGGGCTGCTGCAGCCGATCTTCAGCGGGGTGCCCTGCGTGCTGATGGCGCCGGGTTACTTCCTGGCCCGGCCGTTGCGCTGGTTGCAGGCCATCAGCGAGTACGGCGGCACCATCAGCGGTGGCCCAGACTTCGCCTATCGCCTGTGCAGCGAGCGGGTCAGCGAGGCAGCCCTGGCCGGGCTCGACCTCAGCCGCTGGCGTGTGGCCTATTCCGGTTCCGAGCCGATCCGCCAGGACAGCCTGGCCACCTTCGCCGACAAGTTCCAGGCCTGTGGCTTCGACCCGCAGAGCTTCTTCGCCAGCTACGGCCTGGCCGAAGCGACCCTGTTCGTCAGCGGCAGCCGCCGTGGCCAGGGCATCGCCGCACTGGAGCTGGACGCCGAAACCTTGGCCGCCAACCGTGCCGAGCCGGGCAAGGGCAGCGTGCTGATGAGCTGCGGCTACCCGCAACCCGGGCATGCCGTGCGCATCGTCGAACCCCGGCACCAGCAGGTGCTGGGCGACAACCAGGTAGGGGAGGTCTGGGCCAGCGGCCCGAGCATCGCCCAAGGCTACTGGCGCAACCCGCAAGCCAGCGCCCGCACCTTCGTCGCCATGGACGGCCAGACCTGGCTGCGCACCGGCGACCTGGGTTTCATGCGCGACGGCGAAGTGTTCGTCACCGGGCGGCTCAAGGACATGCTGATCGTGCGTGGGCAGAACCTGTACCCGCAGGACCTGGAACAAACCCTCGAGCGCGAAGTCGCGGTGCTGCGCAAAGGCCGGGTGGCGGTATTCGCGGTCGAGCAGCAAGGCGAGGAGGGCATCGGTGTGGCGGTGGAAATCAGCCGCAACGTGCAGAAAACGACCACCCCGCAGCAGCTGATCAAGACCCTGCGCCAGGTCGTCGCCGACGCCTGCCGCCAGGCCCCGGCCGTGGTCCTGCTGCTGAACCCGGGGGCGCTGCCGAAGACCTCCAGCGGCAAACTGCAGCGCTCGGCCTGCCGCCTGCGCATGGACGATGGCAGCCTGGATTGCTACGCCCGCTTCCCCGAGGCGAGCGAGGCGGGTGGGGCCGCTGCTGGCGACGATGAGCTGCAACAGCGTATCGCCGCTGTGTGGCGCGACATCCTCAAGGTCGAGGCGGTGGCGGCAGACGACCACTTCCTGCTGCTGGGCGGCAACTCCATCGCGGCGACCCAGGCCAGCGCCCGCCTGGCCGATGAACTGGGTATCCCGCTTGGCCTGCGCACCCTGTTCGAAGCGCCGTTACTGGCCGATTACAGCAAGGCCGTGGCTGCAATCATCGCCGAAGGCGGTACCCAGGCCGGGCCTATCGCCACGCTTGAACGCGGCCAGTGGTTGCCCCAGTCGCTGGCGCAGAACCGCCTGTGGCTGCTGTGGCAGCTGCAACCGCAATCGGCGGCCTACAACATCCCGGCCGGCCTGCAGCTGCGCGGCGAGCTTGACGAAAACGCTGTCGAGGCAGCCTTGCGCGCGCTGCTGGTTCGCCACGAATCGCTGCGCACTGTATTCAGCGACGCGCACGGCCAGGCCGTGCAGCGCATTCTGGCGCCGCAACCGTTCAGCCTTCGCCGCCTGAACCTTGCAGGCCAGGCTGCTGAACAGATTGCGGCGCGGCGCGAAGCCGAGGCCCGACAACCGTTCGACCTGCGCCAGGGGCCGTTGCTGCGGGCGACCCTGGTACGCCTGGACGACGAACATCACCAGTTGTGGCTGACCCTGCACCACATCGTCGCCGATGGCTGGTCGCTGAACATCCTGCTCGACGAATTCGCCAGGTTGTACGCTGCCCACTGTCAAGGCCTCGAGGCCAACCTGCCAGCGCTGACCCTGGGTTATGCCGACTACGGCAACTGGCAGCGGCAGTGGCTGGCCGCAGGTGAAGGCGAACGCCAGTTGCAGTACTGGCGGGCGCGCCTGGGCGATGAGCTGCCGGTGCTCGACCTGTGCACCGACCACCCGCGCGCCCACCAGCGCGAGCACCGCGCCGCGCGTTTGCAGCTCAAGCTGCCGGCCAGGCTCACTGAAGCGCTCAACGGCCTGGCCCGCGAGCAGCAGGCCAGCCTGTTCATGGTCTTGCTGGCCGGCTGGCAGGCGCTGCTGCACCGCTACAGCGGCCAGGTCGACATCCGCGTCGGCGTGCCCAATGCCAACCGCCCGCGCCTGGAAAGCCAAGGCATGGTCGGCTTCTTCATCAACACCCAGGTGCTGCGCGCGCAACTCGATGGCCGGCTGCCGTTCGATCAGTTGCTGGCCCAGGTGCGCCAGGCCACCCTGGAGGCCCAGGCCAACCAGGACCTGCCGTTCGAGCAATTGCTCGAAGCCTTGCCCGAGGCCCGCGAACAAGGCCTGTTCCAGGTCATGTTCAACCACCAGCAGCGCGACCTGTCGGCGCTGCGCCGTCTGCCGGGGCTGCTGGCCGAAGAACTGCCATGGCACAGCCGCGAAGCCAAGTTCGACTTGCAGCTGCACAGTGAAGAAGACCACCAGGGCCGCCTGAGCCTGGCCTTCGACTACGCTGCCGAACTGTTCGACAGCAGCACCATCCAGCGCCTGGCCCAACACCTGCTGGCCGTGCTGGAGCAGGTGTGCGCCGCGCCGCAACGGCCACTGGGCGAGCTGCAGTTGCTCGACGCACCCGCCCGCGCGCAACTGCTGGGCTGGGGCCAGGCTGTGGCTGCGGCACCGCAGCGCCTGCTGGTCGAGCAGCTTGATGAACAAGCCCGCCTTACCCCGCAGCGTACCGCCCTGGCCTGGGACGGTGGCAGCCTCGACTATGCCGAACTGCACCAGCAGGCCAACCGCCTGGCCCATTACCTGCGCGACAAGGGCGTCGGCCCGGACACCTGCGTCGCCATCGCCGTCGAGCGCTCGGCGCCATTGCTGGTCGGCCTGCTGGCCATTCTCAAGGCCGGCGCTGCCTACGTGCCGCTGGACGTCGATTACCCGGCCGAGCGCCTGGCCTACATGCTCGCCGACTGCAACGCCAGCCTGCTGCTGAGCCACAGCAGCTTGCTGGGCAAGCTGCCCCAGGTGCAAGGCGTCAGCGCCATCGCCCTCGACCAGCTGCACCTGGGCAGCTGGCCCAGCCATGCCCCACGCCTGCACCTGCATGGCGACAACCTGGCCTACGTGATCTACACCTCCGGCTCTACCGGCCAGCCCAAGGGGGTGGGCATCACCCACGCGGCACTGGCCGAGCGCCTGCAATGGATGCAGGCGACCTATGCGCTGGACCACAGCGACGTACTGATGCAAAAGGCGCCGATCAGCTTCGACGTGTCGGTGTGGGAATGCTTCTGGCCGCTGGTGACCGGTTGCAAGCTGGTACTCGCCGGCCCCGGCGAGCACCGTGACCCGCAGCGCATCGCCGCGCTGGTGCAAGCCCATGGCGTGACCACGCTGCACTTCGTGCCGCCGCTGTTGCAGGTGTTTGTCCAGGAGCCGCAGGCGGCGGCCTGCAGCAGCTTGCGCCGGCTGTTCTCCGGTGGCGAAGCGCTGTCCGCCACACTGCGTGACCGGGTGCTTCAGGTGCTGCCGCAGGTGCAACTGCACAACCGCTACGGCCCGACCGAAACCGCCATCAACGTCACCCACTGGCATTGCCAGGCGGCGGATGGCGAGCGCTCGCCGATCGGCCGCCCGCTGGGCAATGTGCTGTGCCGCGTGCTGGACGACGAGCTGGAACTTACTGCGCCTGGTGTACCGGGCGAGTTGTACCTTGGCGGTGCAGGCCTGGCGCGTGGCTACCTGGGCCGCCCGGGCCTCACTGCCGAGCGCTTCGTGCCCCAGGCTGACGGCCATGGCCAACGCCTGTACCGCAGTGGCGACCGCGCCCGCTGGCAGGTGCAGACCGAGGCGCTGGAGTACCTCGGTCGCCTCGACCAGCAGGTCAAGGTGCGTGGCTTCCGGGTCGAACCCGAAGAGGTCCAGGCCTGCCTGCTGGCGCAAGCGGGGGTCGAACAGGCGCTGGTGCTGATCCACCAGGATGCCGTCGGCGCGCAACTGGTCGGCTACTACAGCGGCAGCGCCCCGCCTGATGTATTGCTGACGGTGCTGGCTGAACGACTACCGGCCTACATGGTGCCGGCACAACTCATCCCGCTGGCGCAGATGCCGCTGGGCCCCAGCGGCAAGGTCGAGCGCAAGGCATTGCCGGCCCCGGTGTGGCAGCAGCGTGAGCACATCGAGCCACAAACAGAGCTGCAGCAGCAGGTCGCCGCCATCTGGCGCGAAGTGCTGAACCTGCCGCGCATCGGCCTGCAGGATGATTTCTTCGCCCTCGGCGGCCATTCGCTGCTGGCCACCCAGATCGTTTCGCGCACCCGTCAGGCCTGCGATGTCGAGTTGCCGCTCAAGGCCCTGTTCGAGGCCAGCGAGCTGGGCACCTTCTGCGCCGAGATCGCGCGCATCCGTGCTGCCGGCGAGCGCAACCTGCAAGGCGCAATCGCCCGCGTCGATCGCCGCCAGGCGGTGCCGCTGTCGTACTCGCAGCAACGCATGTGGTTCCTCTGGCAGATGGAGCCGGACAGCCCGGCCTACAACGTCGGCGGCATGGCGCGCCTGCGCGGCCGCTTGCACGTGGACGCCTTCGAGCGTGCGCTGCAGGCGTTGATCGTGCGCCACGAAACCCTGCGCACGACCTTCCCCAGCATCGACGGCGTGCCGTACCAGTGCGTGGCCGACGACAGCAACCTGCACCTCGACTGGCAGGACTTCAGCGCGCTGCCTGGCGACGCCCGCCAGCAGCGCCTGGAACAACTGGCCGAGGCCCAGGCACACCAGCCGTTCGACCTCGAACATGGCCCGCTGCTACGTGCCTGCCTGGTCAAGGCCGAAGAGCGCGAGCACGTTTTCGTGCTGACCCTGCACCACATCGTCACCGAAGGCTGGGCCATGGACATCTTCGCCCGCGAACTGGGCGAGCTGTACGAGGCCTTCGTCGATGACCGCGAGTCGCCGCTGGCCGCGCTGCCCGTGCAGTATCTGGATTACAGCGAGTGGCAACGGCAATGGTTGGAAAGTGGCGAAGGTGCCCGCCAGCTGGCCTACTGGCGAGCCCGCCTGGGCGACGAGCACCCGGTGCTGGCGTTGCCCGCCGACCGCCCGCGCCCGGCGGTGCAGAGCCACCGCGGCGGGCTGTACCGCTTCGAGCTGGACCCGGCGCTGGTCGCCCGCGTGCATGCCTTCAACAGCCAGCGTGGCCTGACCCTGTTCATGACCATGACCGCCACCCTGGCCGCCTTGCTGCACCGCTACAGCGGCCAGCGCGACCTGCGCATCGGCGCGCCGGTGGCCAACCGCATCCGCCCGGAAAGCGAAGGGCTGATCGGCGCCTTCCTCAACACCCAGGTGCTGCGCTGCGAGCTGGACGGCCAGATGCCCGTCAGCGCACTGCTCGAGCAGGTGCGCCAGGCCGCCATCGAAGCCCAGTCGCACCAGGACCTGCCGTTCGAGCAGTTGGTGGAAGCGTTGCAGCCACCGCGCAGCAGCGCCTACAACCCGCTGTTCCAGGTGATGTGCAACGTGCAGCGCTGGGCCTTCCAGCAAAGCCGCACGCTGGCCGGCATGCAGGTGGATTACCTGGTCAACGATGCCAGTGCCACCAAGTTCGACCTGTACCTGGAGGTGACCGACCTCGACGGCCGCCTGGGCTGCTGCCTGACCTACAGCCGCGACCTGTTCGACGAACCACGCATTGCACGCATGGCCGAGCACTGGGAGCGCCTGCTGGTCGGCCTGCTCGACAACCCGCAGCAGCGCCTGTGCGAGCTGCCGATGCTGAGCAGCGCCGAGCAGCAGATGCTGGCGGGCCAGTTGCACGGCGAGCAGAGTTCAGACCTCGGCCAGACCCTGCACGGCCTGTTCGCCGCCCAGGCAGCGCGCACGCCGCACGCCGGCGCGCTGACCTTCGCCGGCCAGCACATGAGCTATGCCGAACTCGACCAGCAGGCCAACCGCCTGGCCCGCGCCTTGCGCGAGCGTGGCGTCGGCCCGCAGGTGCGCGTCGGCCTAGCGCTGGAGCGTTCGCTGGAAATGGTCGTCGGCCTGCTGGCCGTTCTCAAGGCCGGTGGCGCCTATGTGCCGCTCGACCCCGAGTACCCGCTCGATCGCCTGCGCTACATGGTCGAAGACAGCCGCATCGGCCTGCTGCTGAGCCAGCGCGAATTGCTGCACAGCCTGGGCGAGCTGCCTGACGGCGTGGCGCGCTGGAGCCTGGAAGACGACGCCGCCAGCCTGTCGGCCTACAGCGATGCGCCGCTGGATAACCTCAGCCTGCCTCAGCACCAGGCGTACCTGATCTACACCTCCGGTTCCACCGGCAAGCCCAAG
This sequence comes from Pseudomonas sp. AFG_SD02_1510_Pfu_092, assembly GCF_003331055.1. Lineage (GTDB taxonomy): Bacteria > Pseudomonadota > Gammaproteobacteria > Pseudomonadales > Pseudomonadaceae > Aquipseudomonas. The sequence goes on from NZ_PUQD01000032.1 coordinate 51,082, forward strand.
GGGGTGGTGGTCAGCCACGGCGAGTTCGCCATGCACTGCCAGGCGGTGATCGCCGCGTTCGGCATGCGCAGCGACGACTGCGAGCTGCATTTCTATTCGATCAATTTCGACGCCGCCAGCGAACGCCTGTGGGCGCCGCTGCTGTGCGGTGCCCGGGTGGTGCTGCGCGCCCAGGGGCAGTGGGGCGCCGAAGACATCTGCCAGCTGGTGCGCGAGCAACAGGTGAGCATTCTCGGTTTCACCCCCAGCTATGGCAGCCAGCTGGCCCAGCACCTGGCCGGGCAGGGCGCGCAGTTGCCCGTGCGCCTGGTAATCACCGGTGGTGAAGCGCTGACCGGCGAGCACCTGCAACGCATACGCCAGGCCTTCGCCCCGCAGCAGCTGTTCAATGCCTACGGCCCGACCGAAACCGTGGTCATGCCGCTGGCCTGCCTGGCCCCGCAGGTGCTGGCCACGGACCTCGGCAGCGTGCCGATCGGCCGCGTCATCGGCCAGCGCACGGCGTACATCCTCGACGACGACCTGGCGCTGTTGCCGCAAGGCGGCATTGGCGAGCTGTATGTCGGCGGCGCCGGCCTGGCCCAGGGTTACCATGACCGCCCGGGCCTCACTGCCGAGCGTTTCGTCGCCGACCCGTTCAGCGCCGCAGGCGGGCGCCTTTACCGTACCGGCGACCTGGTGCGCCTGGGTAGCGACGGCCTGGTCGAGTATGTCGGCCGTGCCGACCAGCAGGTGAAGGTTCGCGGCTTCCGCATCGAGCTGGGCGAAATCGAAAGCCGCCTGCAAACCCATGCCGACATCGACGAGGCGGTGGTACTCGCCCTCGACCTGCCGGGGGGCAAGCAGCTGGTGGCTTACCTGGTGTGCAAGCAGGCCGCTGCCGACAGCCAGGCCCAGGCCTTGCTGCGCGAGGCGCTCAAGGCCGATGCCCGCCAGCACTTGCCGGATTACATGGTGCCGGCGCACCTGGTGCTGCTCGACCGCCTGCCGCTGATGGGCAACGGCAAGCTCGACCGCCGCGCGCTGCCGTTGCCGGACCTTGAACAGGCGCGCCAGCACTACCAGGCGCCGGGCAACCAGGTGCAAGCGCAACTGGCGCAGATCTGGGGCGAGGTGCTGAACGTGGCGCAGGTCGGCGTGCAGGACAACTTCTTCGAACTGGGCGGCGACTCGATCCTGTCGATCCAGGTGGTCAGCCGGGCCCGTCAGGCCGGCCTGCAATTCAGCCCGCGTGACCTGTTCCAGCACCAGACCATCCAGACCCTGGCGGCCGTGGTTCGCCACAGCGCCGCCGCCAACAGCATCGAGCAGGGCCAGCGCCACGGCCAGACCGGCCTGACGCCGATCCAGCACTGGTTCTTCGACAGTGAAGTGGCGCAGCCGCAGCACTGGAACCAGGCTGTGCTGCTGGCGCCACGCCAGCCGCTGGACGAGGGGCTGCTGGCGCAAGCGCTGAGCGCCCTGGTACAGCATCATGACAGCCTGCGTTTGCGCTTCAGCAAGGCTGCTGGCCGCTGGCAGGCCACGTATGATCAGGCGGGTACCGGGCAATTGCTGTGGGCCGCCAGCGTCGCCGACTTCGCCGATTGCCAGCCGCTGTACACCGACCTGCAGCGCAGCCTCGACCTGCACCAGGGCCCGCTGCTGCGCGCCTTGCTGGTGCGTGACGGGCAGGGCCGCCAGCGCCTGTTGCTGGCGATCCACCACTTGGTGGTCGATGGCGTGTCGTGGCGGGTGCTGCTGGAAGACCTGCAGGCGCTGTACCGTGGCCAGCCGCTGGCCACCAAGACCCATGCTATGGGCGACTGGGCCGCACGCCTGGCCAGCTACGCCGGCAGCGATTCGCTGCGCGACGAACTGGCCTGGTGGCAAGGCCAGCTCGGCGGTGTGCGCCGCGAGCTGCCCTGCGATCACCCGCAGGGCGGCAACCTGCAGCGCCATGCCCGCACCCTGGCCATCGGCCTGGATGTCGCGCAAACCCGGCAATTGCTGCAACAGGTCCCGGCGGCCTACCACACCCAGGTCAACGACCTGCTGCTGACCGCACTGGCGCGGACCCTGTGCCGCTGGAGCGGTGATGAACAGGTGCTGGTGCAGCTCGAAGGCCATGGCCGCGATGGCCTGTTCGAAGACATGGACCTGACCCGCAGCGTCGGCTGGTTCACCAATGCCTACCCGCTGAGCCTGCGCCCGCTGCCAGGCGAGGACGACGCGGCGCGGGCCGGCTCGCTCAAGGGCATCAAGGAACAGTTGCGCCAGGTGCCGCACAAAGGCCTGGGTTACGGCGTGCTGCGCTACCTGGCCGATGCGGCCGGGCGTGAACAGCTGGCGGCTTTGCCGCAGGCGCGGGTCACCTTCAACTACCTCGGCCAGTTCGACCAGCAGTTCGACAGCGCCTCGCTGTTCCAGCCAGTGGATGCCCCGACCGGCCTGGCCCACGACCTCGACGCGGCGCTGCCCAACTGGTTGAGTATCGATGGCCAGGTGTATGGCGGTGCCCTGCAACTGCGCTGGACCTTCAGCCTCGAACGCTATGATGAAGCGACCATCGCCCGCCTGGCCGAGGCCTATCGCCAGGAGCTGCTGGCGCTGGTCGGGCACTGCCTGGCCGATGGCAACGGCAGCTTCACACCGTCGGACTTCCCCCTGGCGCACCTGACCCAGGCGCAGATCGACGCGTTGCCAGTGCCTGCTGCGCAGATCGAAGACGTCTACCCGCTGACACCAATGCAGGAAGGCATGCTGCTGCATACCCTGCTGGAACCTGGCACTGGCCTGTACTACATGCAGGACCGTTACCGCATCAACAGCGCTGTCGACCCCGAGCGTTTCACCCAGGCCTGGCAGGCGGTGGTGGCGCGACACGAGGCACTGCGCGCCTCGTTCAGCTGGAACACCGGCGAGGCGATGCTGCAGATCATCCACAAACCGCGCAGCACGCCGGTGGACTACCAGGACTGGCGTGGCCTCGATGAGGCGGCCCAGGAGCAGCGCCTGCAGGCCTTGCACAAACAGGAGCGCGAGGCCGGTTTTGCCCTGCTCAGCGAACCGCCGTTCCACCTGCGCCTGGTGCGGGTCGCCGATGAGCGCTACTGGTTCATGATGAGCAACCACCACATCCTCATCGACGCCTGGTGCCGCTCGCTGCTGATGAACGATTTCTTCGAGGTCTACCAGGCCCTTGGCGAGGGCCGCCAGGCCCAGCTGCCGCTGCCGCCGCGCTACCGCGACTACATCGGCTGGCTGCAACGCCAGGGCCTGGACGACGCACGCGCCTGGTGGCAAGCCAACCTGGCCGGTTTCGAACGCGCCACCGCCATTCCCAGCGACCGCCCGCTGCGCCATGACCACGCCGGCAGTGGCATGCGCGTCGGTGACTGCTACACCCGCCTGGCTGTCGCTGAGGGCGTGCGCCTGCGGGAACTGGCCCAGGCCCACCAGCTCACCGTCAATACCTTCGCCCAGGCCGCCTGGGCCCTGGTCCTGGCGCGCTACAGCGGCGAGCGCGACGTTGCCTTCGGCGTGACCGTGGCCGGGCGCCCGGTGGGCATGCCGCAGATGCAGCGTACCGTCGGCCTGTTCATCAACAGCGTCGCCCTGCGCGTGCAGTTGCCCGGCCCAGGTGAGCGTTGCAGCGTGCAGCAATGGCTGCACGGCCTGCTGGAGCGCAACATGGAGTTGCGCGAGTACGAATACCTGCCGCTGGTGGCGATCCAGGAATGCAGCGAGCTGCCCAAGGGCCAGCCGCTGTTCGACAGCCTGTTCGTGTTCGAGAACGCGCCGGTGGAAACCGCCGTGCTCGACCATGCCCAGCAGCTGAACGCCAGCTCCGACTCGGGCCGTACCCACACCAACTTCCCATTGACGGCGGTGTGCTACCCCGGCGATGACCTGGGCCTGCACCTGTCGTTCGACCAACGCTATTTCGACTACCCGACCGTCGAGCGCCTGCTGGCCCAGTTCAAGCGCCTGCTGCTGGCGCTGGTCGAAGGCTTCGCCGGGCAGGTGAGCGAACTGCCGTTGCTGGGCGCCGAGGAACAGCGCTTCTTGCTGGAAGACTGCAACCGCACCGCGCGCGCTTATCCGCTGGAGCAGAGCTACATCGCCCAGTTCGAAGCGCAGGTGGCTGCACATCCACAACGTATTGTCGCCCGCTGCCTGGACGCCGCCTACGATTATGCCGGGCTGAACCTGGCGGCCAACCGCCTGGGCCATGCGCTGATGGCGGCGGGCGTGGGCGTGGACCAACCGGTGGCCTTGCTGGCCGAGCGTGGCTTGCCGTTGCTGGGGATGATCGTCGGCAGCTTCAAGGCCGGCGCCGGCTACCTGCCGCTGGACCCGGGCCTGCCGGCGGCGCGCCTGCAAAGCATCCTGCAGCTCAGCCGCACACCGGTGCTGGTGTGCAGCGCGGCCTGTGCCGAGCAGGCGCGGCAGTTGCTGCAAGCGCTGGATACACCGGCACGCCCGCAGTTGCTGGTCTGGGAAGACATCCAGGCCAGCCCGCTGGCCAGCCACAACCCAGGCGTTCACAGCGGCCCGGATAACCTCGCCTACGTGATCTACACCTCGGGTTCGACCGGCTTGCCGAAGGGGGTGATGGTCGAGCAGCGCGGCATGCTCAACAACCAGCTGAGCAAGGTGCCGTACCTGGCACTCGGCGAGCAGGACGTGATTGCCCAGACGGCCTCGCAGAGCTTCGACATTTCCGTGTGGCAGTTCCTCGCCGCGCCGCTGTTCGGCGCCAGGGTGGAGATTGTGCCGAACGCCATCGCCCATGACCCGCAGGGCCTGCTGGCGCATGTACAGGCCACCGGCATCACCGTGCTGGAAAGCGTGCCGTCGTTGATCCAGGGCATGCTCGCCGGCGACCACCAGGCCCTCGACTGCCTGCGCTGGATGCTGCCGACCGGCGAAGCCATGCCTCCGGAGCTGGCGGCGCAGTGGTTGCAGCGTTACCCGCAAATCGGCCTGGTCAATGCCTACGGCCCGGCGGAGTGTTCGGACGACGTGGCCTTCTTCCGCGTCGATGCCGCCTCCACCCAGGGCAGCTACCTGCCGATCGGCACACCGACCGACAACAACCGCCTGTACCTGTTCGGCGAGGACCAGGCGCTGGTGCCGCTGGGCGCGGTCGGTGAGTTGTGCGTGGCCGGCACCGGTGTCGGCCGTGGCTACGTCGGCGACCCGTTGCGCACCGCGCAGGCGTTCATCCCCCATCCTTGCGGGGCACCGGGCGAGCGCCTGTACCGCACCGGCGACCTGGCACGGCAGCGCCCGGACGGGGTACTGGAGTATGTCGGGCGTATCGATCACCAGGTGAAGATTCGCGGCTACCGCATCGAACTGGGCGAGATCGAAGCCCGCCTGCACGAGCAGGTCGAGATTCGCGACGCTGCCGTTGGTGTGCAGGAGGGCGTCAACGGCAAGCACCTGGTCGGTTACCTGGTGGCGCACCAGGGCATCAGCGCTGATGCCGCACTGCTCGAGCAGGTCAAACAGCGCTTGCGAGCCGAGTTGCCGGAGTACATGGTGCCGCAGCACTGGGGCTGGTTCGACAGCCTGCCGCACAACGCCAACGGCAAGCTTGACCGCAAGGTCTTGCCGGCCATCGACATCGGCGGCCAGCACAGCCAGGCCTACCAGGCGCCGCGTAATGCGCTGGAAGAGTTATTGGCGGGTATCTGGGCCGATGTGCTCAAGGCCGAGCGGGTCGGGGTGCACGACAACTTCTTCGAGCTGGGCGGGCATTCGCTGCTGGCCACGCAGATCGCCTCGCGGGTGCAGAAGCAATTGCAGCTGAACGTGCCGCTGCGGGCGATGTTCGAGTGCAGCACGGTGGAGGAGCTGGCGGAGTATGTGCAGGGGCTGCAGGGCAGTGCGCTGGATGACGACAAGGTCGACCGGCTGAGTGACCTGATGGCGGAGCTGGAGGGGTTGTGAGTTGAGTTGATATGGGGCGCCTGTACGGGCCCTTTCGCGGGTAAACCCGCTCCCACAGGATTACCGCAGCCTTCGGCTCCTGCGCAGTACCTGTGGGAGCGGGCATGCCCGCGAACACCGGCGCAGCCGGTGCCATGCACCGCGCTGGATTCTTCGCGGGCTTGCTCCCACAGGGATCAGCACCGTGTTCAGGGCCGGTGCAGTCCAGCCTGTGGGAGCGGGTTCACCCGCGAAGAGGCCGGTACTGGCAAGCAGTTTTTCAGCGCTTGTCGAGCAATTCCGGCCGTGGTGCCCCTTGCTGGCTTTGCAGGTTGCCTTGCCCATCGCTTTGCAGCACCACGTTGTCCTGCGACATGGAGGCGTTGATAAACGCTTCATCCAAAGACGCCGCCTGATAGCGAGCCAGGAATTGGTTTGCGCTATGGAACGCTTCAAGTTGATGGTGGGCAAGCATGTAAAACCGGCTGCAATTGGCCGCAATCTCCTGCGTGTAATGGGATGAAACCAAAACACTGGCGCCTTCGTTGCAGGCGTGTTTAATTCCAAGCCAGATAAAGTGTCGAAATTCCGGATCTACCCCAGCCGTGGGTTCGTCAAGTATGACCAGATCACTGCCCATGAGTAGCAGTGTCAGAGTGAAAAAACTGCGGATTTCACCATAGCTGCAAGTAGATGCTTTCTTTCTGGAAATATCCGAATAGCGTTTGGAAAGCGCAGGCGACCATGCGTTAAGCCGAGACAGCGCTTCAGAAAGGCAAAGCTTCGACGGGGCATTCAAATGGGTAATGAGTTCATAAACTTCAGACATCCGCAGTTGCGGCGGTGGCGTCAAAATCTGCGTTAGATAAGCCGGGTGTTTGGCGCGGCTGATGATTTCTCCATGGTCAGGTTTTCTAAGTTTGCAAATCAGATCGAAGAGCGTCGTTTTTCCAGCGCCATTGCTTCCTAATATACCCACTGCCTCACCTGGTGCGACGTGCAGGTTGACAGTGTGGAATAAGGACTTGTCTTTGTATGAAAACGATAGTTTTTTGATAATGAGTGTGCCCATTTAGTATCGGCTCCAGACAGGCTGGACTTTGAAGTGATTCATTGTCAAGTAAAAGCCAGTCAGTGAGAGGGTGAGTGCCACCGGGAAAGCTCCCAGTAGTGGAATTTCGTCTCGGAAGATGCGGGTGCTCAGGTGCAGAGGGTTGACGAGTGCGATCAGTTCCTCATGCTCTTTTCCTGTAGTTGCACCCAGGTAACTGGACATCAGCATGAGGAATGATAAAAGTGAAAAAAGTGTACTGGCTGTTCCAAATTTGATAGGCAGAGCGGCTATGGCGAAACCCATAAAGGAAAAACCCAGGTAGCTGGTAAAGAAACAGGCCATTAGATAGAAATATTCGTGGGCTGAATAATTTCCAAGCATGGGCTTGGTGAGTAGATAGAATAAAGACGCATAGATGAGGCTTAGGAACGAGTAGCTGATCATGTGCGATGCAAGAAAAAGACGAATTGATTCCTTCTGGTATATGAACGAACGGATAAAGCCGCTTTCTCTTCTGCCGATAAGGTAAAAGCTGAAGCCAAAAAAAGCTACATTTGCTGAAATGTAGGCGTAAAACCACGCAGAGTATGATAAATAGGCCTGAGCGGTCGGCTCCGGGTTTAGAGAACTCGGATTCATGATAAAGAACAGCATGCAGGGCGCGAAGGCAGTCCACAATAAGCTGGAGGGTTCTCTGAGGTGTTCCATTATTAAGATTCTTGAAATGTTATAGAGCTTTTTTGCCCTAGGGGTGGAGTGCAGATTGCTGCTGGTCATGGGAAGGGTACCATTCTGCTGGGTTGTGGGATGATCTGAGTTCATGGATGATAGGTATAGGTAGCCATCAAATTTTAATTCTCTTAAGCGTATTATTAGCGCTGCGCTGGTGAGCGGGGAGGTGATTGGTTGGTTTGCTTCGATTTGGGCTTTGTTTGATGTCTGTGCCCAATTGAGTGCCCATTGAAATCTCCTTAGTTGCCCCGAACGCCGGGGTTCTGTGGGTTTAGGCTTATATCTCACGTGCGTCAAATATGTCTGGGGTGGTTCGATGCTTAGGGCGCTATCCGACTGTATAAGTTGTGGTTGGTCTTGTAAGATTTTTCTGAGCGGCATCTCTTATGGAATTCCTAAGAGCTACCAAAAGTGTAAGAAATGTCCTGTTTTAGAGTGGGACTGGCTTGTATGTTTTGTGGGATTGATATGGGTTTCATCAGCGAGGGTTATTTTGTGTTGGGTCATGAAAAAAGATGTTTATTGTTTTGGATGCGCGAGTTAGTGTTTCGGAATGTAAAAATTGATCTGGTCTAGCGGATGCGCTAGTTGGTAGAGGTCCTACAGATGGTCCTATCGGCCATCGACATCGGCCGCAGCACGAGGCGGCACGCAATGCGCTGGAAGAGTTATTGGCGGGTATCTGGGCCGATGTGCTCAAGGCCGAGCGGGTCGGGGTGCACGACAACTTCTTCGAGCTGGGCGGGCATTCGCTGCTGGCCACGCAGATCGCCTCGCGGGTGCAGAAGCAATTGCAGCTGAACGTGCCGCTGCGGGCGATGTTCGAGTGCAGCACGGTGGAGGAGCTGGCGAAGTATGTGCAGGGGCTGCAGGGCAGTGCGCTGGATGACGACAAGGTCGACCGGCTGAGTGACCTGATGGCGGAGCTGGAGGGGTTGTGA
>NZ_PUQD01000033.1 GCF_003331055.1 Pseudomonas sp. AFG_SD02_1510_Pfu_092
GGCCGGGGCTTTCCTTGGTCCCCCCCCGGCCCCCGCGGGGGCCCCCCCCCCCCCCCGGGGGGGGCGGCCCCCCCCCCCCCCCCCCCCCCCCCGGGCCCCCCCCCGGGGGGGGGGGGGGCCCCCCCCGCGAAGAGGCCAGCACAGGCAACCTTTGACCGGATAATGATCAGGATAGCCCGCCCCTGCCACCATCATCAGCTCAGCGAATGGCCGCAGCCCGCAACGGCGTATCCAGCCCCACCAGCGTCTCGATCATCGCCCGCGCCGCCGGCGACAGCCGATAACCGCTGCGGCTGACCACGCCGCAGCGCACGCTCAGCACTTCCAGCGCCGGCGGCAGGTTGCGCCAGTGCAGGCGCACCAGGCGGCCGCTGGTCAGGTCTTCGGCAACGGCCTCTTCGCTGGCGGTGCCGATGGCGTCGCTGGCCTGCACCACGCTGCGCAGCACGGCCAGGTGCTCGGTTTGCAGGTGCGGGGTGAAGTCGCTGCGCCCGCTCAGGTTGGCCAGGCGCTTGCGCACGCCGGGGGCGAGCAGGGCGCTGGCCAGCGGGTAGCTGAACAGGTCGTTGGTCGACAGGCTGTCCTTGGCCAGCAGCGGGTGCCCCGGGCGGCAGAAGAACAGGCCGGGGCGCGGCGACAAGGGTTCGGTGTTGAAGTTGGGGTCGGCTTCGAACGGGCGGATGTCGTCGACGAAAAACTCGATCTGCTCGCGGCGCAGGGCCTGGCCGAGGCGTTCGGCGTTATCCACCAGCAGCGAGGTGCGGATGCCCGGGTGGCGTTCCAGGAAATGCCGCAGGGCGTCGGGCACCAGGCGCACGGCCAGTGCCGGGCCGCTGCCGAAGTGCAGCTCGCCGGCGTCGAGCTTGGTCATCTGCAGCACTTCGTTGCTCAGCTGCGCAGCGCCCTGCACCAGGCGCCTGGCATGTTGCAGCACCACCAGGCCTTCGGGGGTGGGCGGCAGGGCTTTGCTGGCGCGGTCGACCAGCGGGCAGCCGAAGCTGTGTTCCAGGCTCTGGATGGCGCGGCTGAAGGCCGGCTGGGTGATGCCCATGGCCTCGGCGGCACGGACGAAACTGCGGTATTCGGTGAGGGCGATGAAGTAGCGCAGCTGACGGAGGTCCATGTCACGGCTCTGGGGCGGGGGTAGGGGGACTATTCAAACGGTTGCTGCATATGTCGTCAAAGAAGGTTTATTGATTTGTTTATAGCTTATGGTTATTTGTCGGGCCTATTCGCGGGTAAACCCGCTCCCACAGGTACTGCACAGGTCTTCAGGCTTGTGCAGTCCCTGTGGGAGCGGGTTTACCCGCGAAGAGGCCCTCAGGTCAAAGTAGATTCAGCGGGTAACTCACAATCAACCGGTTCTCATCGAAGGCATTGGTGCTGAAGTCCCTGCGCATGGTGGAGTTGCGCCATTTCAGCGACAGGTCCTTGAAGCTGCCCGACTGCACCACATACGCCAGCTCGGTTTCCCGTGCCCATTCCTTGCCATCGTCCACGCCACCCGCAGTGACGTTGTCACCCTTGATATAGCGGTTCATCAGGGTCAGGCCGGGTACGCCGATGGTGGCGAAGTTGAAGTCGTGGCGTACCTGCCAGGAGCGTTCCTTGGCATTGTCGAAGCTTGAGTTGTAGCTGTCGTTGGCCAGGGTGCCGCCGCTGGTGCCGTTGACCCGCAGCCAGGCGTCGTCGCCGCTGACTTTCTGCAGGCCGAGGTAGAAGGTGTGGCCCAGGTAGCGTGCCGAGAGCATCGCCGAGGCGGTGCGGTTGTCCAGTTCGCCGGCGCGTTCGGCGCCGTCTTCCTTGCCGATGAAGTAGCCGAGGTTGGCGCCCAGGGTCCAGTCGCCCAGCGGCTGGCTGTGCACCAGGTTGAGGTACTGCTGGCGGTAGATGTCCTTGAGCTGGGCATTCCACAAGCCGATCAGCGTGCGTTTGTCGTTGAAGGCGTACTCGCCGCCGGCAAAGTTGAAACGGTCAGAGGTGAACGCGGCTTTGCCGTTGAGCGACATATCTTCCATGCTGGCGTCGTTGCGCGGGCTGTTGCCGCGGAACTGGCCGGCGTACAGGGTCAGGCCGGCGATTTCCCTGGAGGTCAGCTGGCCGCCACGGAAGGTCTGAGGCAGTGAGCGGCCATCGTCCGCGCGCAGAATCGGCAGTACCGGCATCCATTCGCCCACTTTCAGCTCGGTTTGCGACAGCTTGGCTTTCAATGCCACACCCAGGCGGCCGAAGTCATCGGCGGGGCGGCCATCGTCGTGCACCGGCAACAGGTGGGTATTGGTGGTGCCTTTGCCGCCATCGAGCTTGAGCGAATACAGGCCCAGTACGTCCACGCCGAAACCGACGGTGCCTTGGGTGAAGCCTGAGCGGGCATCGAGGATGAAGCTCTGGGTCCATTCTTCGGCCTTGGCCTGCGCGTGGGCCGGGTCGACGAAATTGCGGTTGATGTAGAAGTTGCGCAGGTTGAGGGTGGCCTTGGCGTCTTCCACAAAGCCACCCTCGGCGGCGAACACGGGGAGGGCGCAGGACATGGCCAACAGGCCGGGCAGCAGCTGGCGTGCGGGTTGCAAAGTGCTCATCTGTCGTGGATCTCTTGTTTTTATGGGCGAGCCGCTGCGCTGCAGGATGCGGCCTGCAGGCGCGGGTCTTGTGGGATGAACCGGGGGCAACGTTGCGTGGGAGGATGGTGCGCGGTGGGGCAGAGGCGAGGCAATTCGCTGCAAACGGAAGCGGGCGATAATCGAACGGAATGTTCTGGGTGGTTAATTTTTTACCTGTGCTGGCCCCGTGGGAGCGGGCGAGCCCGCGAAGAGGCCGGTTCAGGCCACACAAAACAAAAAGCCCACCGCGTGGGTGGGCTTGATGCTTTGACAGCTTCAATCAGCTCTTCGGTGCTTCCACCGCTGTCTGCTGGTTGTTGGCCTGCCCGGTCTGCTCGTACCAGCCACCACCAAGCGCCTTGTACAGGTTGACCTCGCTGGTCAGCTGCGAGAGGCGGTCGCCGATCAGCGCCTGCTGGGCGCTGAACAGGTTGCGCTGGGCATCGAGGAAGGTCAGGTTGCTGTCGATGCCGATGCGGTAGCGGCGTTCGGCCAGGCGGTAGTAGTCCTGGTTCGCCTGCACCAGGTCACGTTGCGCCTGCAACTGCTCTTCGAAGGTCTTGCGCGCCGCCAGGCCATCGGAGACTTCCTGGAAGGCGGTCTGGATGGTCTTCTCGTACTTGGCGACGTTGATGTCCTTCTGGATCTTCGAGTAGTCCAGGCTGGCCTTCAGGCTGCCGGCGTTGAAGATTGGCAGGTTGATCTGCGGCTGGAACAGCCAGGTGCCCTGGCCACCGGCGAACAGATGGCCCATGTCGGGGCCCAGGCTGCCAGCGTTGGCGGTCAGGCTGATGCTCGGGAAGAACGCTGCGCGGGCCGCGCCGATGTTGGCATTGGCGGCCCTGAGCAGGTGCTCGGCTTCCTGGATGTCCGGGCGCCGCTGGAGCACGTCCGACGGCAGGCCGGCCGGTACTTCGGCCAGCTGGTCGGCGTCGAGCTCCAGTGGCTTGGCCAGGTTCGCCGGAATGCCGGTGCCCAGCAGCACGGTCAGGCTGTTGACGTCCTGGGCGACCAGGCGCTGGTACTGCGAGTATTTGACGCGGGCGCCTTCCACCGCGGTGCGCGCCTGGCTGACGTCGAGCGCCGAGGCCACGCCGACTTCGTTGCTGCGACGGGTGAGGTTGTAGCTTTCCTCGTAGGTCTTCAGCGTTTCTTCGGTCAGCTTGAACAGCGCCTGATCGGCCTGCCAGGTGTAATAGGCGTTGGCCACGCTGGCGACCAGGCTGATCTGCGTGGAGCGACGCGCCTGCTCGCTGGACAGGTAGGTTTCCAGGGCCTGCTCGGTCAGGCTGCGCACTCGGCCGAACAGGTCCAGCTCGTAGGCGCTGACGCCCAGAGTGGCCGAGTACTGGCTGGTGATGCCCGCTTCACCGGTCTGCGACATGTTCGCCGGCACCCGCTGACGGCTGCCGCTGCCGTTGGCCGAAACCGCCGGGAACAGGTCGGCCCGCTGGATGCGGTACTGCGCGCGGTAGGCGTCGATGTTCAGCGCCGCGACGCGCAGGTCGCGGTTGTTGACCAGCGCGGTCTGGATCAGTTGCTGCAGCGCCGGGTCGTGGAAGAACTGGCGCCAGCCCTGCTCGGCAGCGGCAACGTCCGCCGACTGTGTCGGCGAGTACGCAGGGCCCTGCGGCCACTGCGCTGCCACCGGCGATTCCGGGGTCTGGTAGTCAGGGATCAGCGAGCAGCCGCCAAGAATGAAAGCGGTTACCGCCAGGGACAACAAAGACTTGGTCATTGCCCAGCCTCATAACGTGGAGTTTCAGGGGTGGCGTCTTTTTCCGGCTCTTTGCTGCCGAACAGCGACGACACTGCGACGAAGAACAGTGGTACCCAGAAAATTGCCAGCACGGTCGCACTGATCATGCCGCCGATCACGCCAGTACCAATGGCGTGCTGGCTGCCGGCACCGGCGCCGCTGGCGATGGTCAACGGTACCACGCCGAGGATGAACGCCAGCGAGGTCATGATGATCGGGCGCAGACGCATGCGGCACGCCTCGATCGCCGCGTCATACAGGCTGCGGCCCTGCTCGTGCAGTTCCTTGGCGAACTCGACGATCAGAATGGCGTTTTTCGCCGCCAGGCCGATGGTGGTCAACAGGCCGACCAGGAAGTACACGTCGTTGGACAAGCCGCGCAGGCTGGTGGCGATCAGGGCGCCGATGATCCCCAGCGGCACGACCAGCACCACGGCGATCGGGATCGACCAGCTTTCGTACAGGGCCGCCAGGCACAGGAACACGAACAATACCGAGAGGGCGAACAGCGCCGGCATCTGCGAACCGGAGAGTTTTTCCTCGTAGGACATGCCGGTCCAGGAGAAGCCGATGCCGCTTGGCAGTTCGCCGGCGATGCGCTCGACCTCGGCCATGGCCTCACCGGTACTGTAGCCCGGCGCCGGTGCACCGAGAATTTCCATCGCCTCGACGCCGTTGTAACGCGACAGCTTCGGCGAACCGTAGGTCCACTCGCCTTTGGCGAAGGAGGAGAACGGCACCATTTCGCCGGCGCCATTGCGCACGTACCACTTCTGCAGGTCTTCCGGGCTCATCCGCGCGTTTGGCTCGCCCTGGATGTACACCTTCTTGACCCGGCCACGGTCGATGAAGTCGTTGACGTAGCTGGCACCCAGGGCAATCGACAGGGTGTTGTTGATGTCGGCGATGGTCACGCCCAGGGCGCTGGCACGTTCGTCATCGATGGTCAGCTGGTACTGCGGCTCATCGTTCAGGCCGTTCGGGCGCACCGCACTGAGGACCTTGCTTTGCGCGGCCTTGGCCAGGAACTGGTTGCGCGCTTCCATCAGCTTGGCATGGCCGACACCGCCACGGTCCTGCAGGAACACGTCGAAACCGGTGGCGTTACCCAGCTCAAGTACCGCAGGCGGGGCGAAGGCGAACACCATCGCATCGCGGAAGGTGAAGAAATGCTGCTGGGCACGCTGGGCCAGGGCGAACACGCTGTTCTCCTTGGAGCGCTCGCCCCACGGCTTGAGCATGATGAACGCCATGCCCGAGCTCTGGCCACGGCCGGCGAAGTTGAAGCCGTTGACGGTGAACACCGACGACACGGTGTCGGCTTCTTCCTTGAGCAGGTATTCACGCATCTGGTCGACCACTACCTGGGTGCGCTCGGCACTGGAGCCGGCCGGGGTCTGCACCTGGGCGAACAGCACGCCCTGGTCTTCTTCGGGCAGGAACGCGGTAGGGATGCGGGCGAACAGCCAGATCATGCCGACCACGATCAGCGCATAGGCCAGCAGGAACGGTACCTTGTTGCGCAGGATGGTACCGACGCTGCGCTCGTAGCCGGTAACGCTGCGGTCGAAGTTGCGGTTGAACCAGCCGAAGAAACCGCCCTTGGCCACATGGTGCTCGCCCTTCTTCAGCGGCTTGAGCATGGTGGCGCACAGGGCCGGGGTGAACACCAGCGCCACCAGTACCGACAGGCCCATGGCCGAGACGATGGTGATGGAGAACTGCCGGTAGATCACACCCGTGGAACCGCCGAAGAACGCCATCGGCAGCAGTACCGCCGACAGCACCAGGGCGATACCCACCAAGGCCCCCTGGATCTGCTCCATCGAGCGCTTGGTCGCTTCCTTGGGCGGCAAGCCTTCCTCGGACATTACCCGCTCGACGTTCTCCACCACGACGATGGCGTCGTCCACCAGCAGGCCGATGGCCAGCACCATGGCGAACATGGTCAGGGTGTTGATGCTGAAGCCCGCTGCGGCAAGGATGCCGAAGGTACCCAGCAACACCACCGGTACGGTCATGGTGGTGATGACGGTGGCGCGGAAGTTCTGCAGGAACAGGTACATCACCAGGAAGACCAGGACCACGGCTTCGATCAGGGTGTGGATCACGCCACTGATGGATTCGGTGACCACCGGGGTGGTGTCATACGGGAACACCGCTTTCACCCCGGGCGGGAAGAACGGTTCCAGGTCGGCAATGGTCTTGCGCAGGGCCTTGGCGGTGTCCAGGGCGTTGGCGCCCGTCGCCAGTTTTACCGCCAGGCCGGAAGCCGGCTTGCCGTTGAACTGGGCGCTGACTGCGTAGTTTTCACCCCCCAGGCCAACCTCGGCGACATCACCCAGGCGCACCTGCGAGCCGTCGCTGTTGACCTTGAGCAGGATCTTCTCGAACTGCTCGGCCGTCTGCAGGCGGGTCTTGCCGATGATGGTGGCGTTCAGCTGCGTGCCTGGCATGGCCGGCAGGCCGCCGAGCTGGCCGGACGACACCTGCACGTTCTGCGCGGCGACCGCGGTCTTGACGTCGACCGGGGTCAGCTGGAACTTGTTCAGCTTGGCCGGATCGAGCCAGATACGCATGGCGTACTGGGCGCCGAACACCTGGAAGTCACCCACGCCTGCGGTACGCGAGATCGGGTCCTGCATGTTGGAGACGATGTAGTTGGCCAGGTCGTCCTTGCTCATGCTGCCGTCTTCGGACACCAGGCCGATCACCAACAGGAAGTTCTTCACTGCCTTGGTGACACGGATACCTTGCTGCTGCACTTCCTGCGGCAGCAGCGGGGTAGCCAGGTTCAGCTTGTTCTGCACCTGCACCTGCGCGGTGTCGGGGTTGGTACCCTGCTCGAAGGTGGCGGTAATGGTCATGCTGCCGTCGGAGTTGCTTTCCGACGACACGTAACGCAGGTTGTCGATGCCGTTGAGCTGTTGCTCGATCACCTGGACCACGGTGTCCTGCACGGTCTGCGCCGAGGCGCCCGGGTAGGTCACGGCGATGGCGATGGCCGGCGGCGCGATGCTGGGGTACTGGTTGATCGGCAGCTTCAGGATCGACAAGGCGCCGACCAGCATGATCACCAAGGCGATCACCCAGGCGAAGATCGGGCGATCGATAAAGAACTTCGACATGGTTTACTCCGCTTTGCCGTCTGCTTTCGCCGCGTTGGCCTGATCAGGGCTGGCCGGCTTCTTGACGTTGGTGGCTTCGCTGACTTTTACCTCCACGCCCGGGCGTACGTACTGCAGCCCTTCGGTGATCAGGCGGTCGCCCGGTTTGAGGCCTTCCTCGATCAGCCAGTCGCTACCCAGGGTACGGTTGGCCTTGAGCTGGCGCAGTTCGACCTTGTTTTCCTGGTTGACCACCAGCGCGGTCGGCGCGCCCTTGAGGTCGCGGGTCACGCCCTGTTGCGGCGCCAGGATGGCGTTGGCGTTGACCCCGGCCTTGAGCCGCGCATGCACGAACATGCCGGGCAGCAGGGTGTGGTCGGGGTTGGGGAACAGCGCGCGCAGGGTGACCGAGCCGGTTGTCTCGTCGACCGCGACCTCGGAGAACTCCAGGCGGCCTTCCTGTTTGAACAGGCTGCCGTCTTCCAGCACCAGTTGCACCGAGGCAGCGTTGTCGCCGGCCTTTTGCAGCTGGCCGCTTTCCAGGTCACGACGCAGCTTGAGCAGCTCGGCAGTGGACTGGGTGACATCGACGTAGATCGGGTCGAGTTGCTGGATGGTCGCCATGGCATTGGCCTGGCCGTTGCTCACCAGGGCACCTTCGGTGAACGAGGAACGGCCGATACGGCCGCTGATCGGGGCCAGGACCTTGGTGTAGCGCAGGTCGATCTGCGCGCTTTTCAGCGAAGCCTCGGCCTGCAATCGTTTGGCATTGGCGTCGTCGTATTCCTGTTTGGAAACAGCCTGTTCGTCGATCAGCTGCTTGTAGCGTTCGGCCAGCGAGCGGGTAGCCTGCAGGTTGGCCTGGGCATTGGCCAGGTTGGCTTCGTACACGGCAGGGTCGATCTGGTACAGCTGCTGGCCTGCCTTGACCTCGCTGCCTTCCTTGAACAGGCGCTTGAGGATGATGCCGTTGACCTGCGGGCGCACTTCGGCGACGCGGTAGGCAGTGGTACGGCCCGGCAGTTCCGTGGTCAGGGTGAAGGCTTGCGGCTGGATGGTCACGACGCCGACCTGAGGAGCCTGCGCCGCTGGCGCTGCTTCTTCTTTCTTACAGCCACTGAGCAGGGTTGCCAGGGCGACGGCGGAAACCAGAGCGGTGACGGCTGGCTTGAATTGCATGAGGATCCTCGGGTCGCTGGAGCAGGGAGACGCTCAAGAGTAATGGAAGAGTCTTGATCTGGAAAAATTGCTATCCGGTGGATAAATAGCTTGCTAAGGAATATACTTACATTCATGGTTGTTTGTAAATACCGCTGGGTTGTACTTAGGTACTGCCACAGCCCTTGATTAGTTCATCCGCGAGGCACCCTGCAGAGGTGCCCCCGGAGCGTTCCCCGCCGCGCCGCGCGTTCGGGGCAGATGAGGTTTGTACTGCCATGGTCCGTCGAACCAAAGAGGAAGCCCAGGAAACCCGCGCCCAGATCATCGAGGCGGCGGAAAAGGCCTTCTACAAGCGCGGGGTCGCGCGCACCACCCTGGCCGACATCGCCGAACTGGCAGGTGTGACGCGCGGGGCGATCTACTGGCACTTCAACAACAAGGCCGAGCTGGTCCAGGCGCTGCTCGACAGCCTGCACGAAACACATGACCACCTGGCGCGGGCGAGCGAAAGCGAGGACGAACTGGACCCGCTTGGCTGCATGCGCAAGCTGTTGCTGCAAGTGTTCAACGAGTTGGTGCTCGATGCCCGAACCCGGCGTATCAATGAAATCCTGCATCACAAATGCGAGTTCACCGATGACATGTGTGAAATTCGCCAGCAGCGCCAGGGTGCGGTGCTGGATTGCCACAAGGGCATCACCCTGGCGCTGGCCAATGCCGTGCGCCGGGGCCAGTTGCCAGGCGAGCTGGATGTCGAGCGCGCGGCGGTGGCCATGTTTGCCTATGTCGATGGCCTGATCGGCCGCTGGCTGTTGCTGCCTGACAGTGTCGATCTGTTGCAGGATGTCGAAAAATGGGTCGACACCGGGCTGGATATGCTGCGCTTGAGCCCGGCTCTGCGCAAATGACACTTTGTTAAGGATTGTGAGGGAGTGTTTCCCCTTTGTGTTAAGGGGGGATTAATGCTTTCGGGTGACCTTGAACAAATCAAGGATCCTGTGGGAGCGGCCTTGTGTCGCGATAGGGCTGCGCAGCAGCCCCGACAATTTGTGCATCACTGCTGAAATCCTGGGGCCGCTTCGCGGCCCTTTCGCGACACAAGGCCGCTCCCACAGAGATCGTGTAGCTTCTAGCGTCCGCGCAGTTGCCGGTCGGGCAATGCAAACGCAGCAAACAGTCCCAGCACAGCTACCCCGGCACTGGCCATCAGCAACTGCCGGAACGTCTCCAGCAAGCGCCCCTGGGTCACCAGGTCCACCTCGCCCGCTTTCAGGCTGCCCAGCAACGGATTACCCAGCGCCCCGAACCCGCCCTGCTGCAGCAGCGCCAGCAGCAGGCTGGACATGCACGCCACGCCCATGGCCCCGCCCAGCGAACGGAACAGGTTGGTGGTGCTGGTAGCCACGCCGATGTCCTTGCCGGCCACCGCGCTCTGCGTACCGACCAGCGAGGTGGGGAACTGCAGGCCGCAGGCGATGCCGGTCAGCAGCATGAACAAGGCACTGGCCACGACCGATTGCGGCGGGGTGATCGCCATGGCGAAAATGGCCAGCGGCATCAGCAGCGCGCCGGCCAGAATCTGTGGCTTGTAGCGCCCGGTCCGGCTGGTCATGCGGCCACCGCTGAAGGCGCCCATGGGCAGGCCCATCACCAGCGGCAGCAGGTGCAGCGCGGCGCTGTCGGCGCCGGCGCCGGTGATGGCCTGATAGCGCAAGGGCATGAGCATGGTCAGCGAGATCGACTGGAAGCTGGCGAAGAAGATTACCCCCCAGCACAGCACCGCCACGCGGTTACCGAACAGGCCGAGCGGCAGCAGCGGCTCCGGGCAACGGCGCTCATGCACAATGAACAGCGCCAGGCCCAGCGCGGCGCAGGCAAACAGGGCCAGTACCGCCGGGTCGCCCCAGGCGTGGCCCTGGCCGACCAGGGTGATGCCCAGCAGCAGGCTACCCAGGCCTAGGACCAGCAACACGGCGCCGAGGTAGTCGACCTGCGCCTGGCGACGCTGCGCCGGCATGCCGCCGAGGGCGCGGCGGATCGCCCACAATGCGACCAGGCCCAGCGGCAGGTTGATCCAGAACACCCAGCGCCACGACAGGAATTCGGTCAGCCAGCCGCCCAGCACCGGCCCGGCGACGCTGGCCACGGCATACATGCTGCTGAAGTAACCCTGGTAGCGGCCGCGTTCTCGCGGTGGCACGTAATCGCCGATGATTGCCTGGCTCACCGAGACCATGCCGCCCGCACCAATGCCCTGCAGGACCCGGGCCAGCACCAGCTGCTGCATGTCCTGGGCCAGGGCGCAGGCGATCGAGGCCAGGGTGAACAGGCTGATGCCGGTCAGGATCATCCGCCGCCGCCCGTACAGATCGCCGAGTTTGCCGTAGATCGGCACGGCGACGGTCATCGCCACCATGTAACCGGAGATGACCCAGGCCAGCAGGCCGACGTCGTTGAACTGCGCCGAGATGGCCGGCAGCGAGACGGCGACGATGGTCTGGTCCAGGGCGCCGAGGAAAATGGCCAGCATCAGTGCGGTGAGCACGTTGCGCAGGGTTGCAGGGGGGAGGGCGGCGGTCACGGCAATACCTTGTATGACGGCGGCGGCCTTCTTCGCGGGTAAACCCGCTCCCACAGGCCCGGTGTCGCTCCTGAGGGCGGGACTTACCTGTAGGAGCGGGTTTACCCGCGAAGAGGCCATCAAGAAGTATGCGGATTGTACCCTGAGTTAGGTAGCTTCCTATGTACTATCTGCATCCCCTATGCAAGATCGGCATTGGCGCATTCATCCAGTGCGGCATGGCTGCGTGATATCGTTGATATGCCACAGAGGCTGAAAACCGCGGCCTGCACCAGCATGGTGCAGCATTATGCCGCAGTTTTTTCGCGCCTCTGTCTCCCACACCTTTTATTCCTCTGCCTGCATGTCGAGCATGACCGCCCGGATGGCGACGGTTGGAACAGGCCAGGTAGACCCGATTACAGGGGTCGGTAGTTACCGTTCGATTTTCCATTATTTTGCGGAGTGATCATGCCCAAGGCTTCCCATCAAGATCTGCGTTTTGCCTTCCGCGAGCTGCTCGCTTCAGGTTCCTGTTACCACACCGCCTCGGTGTTCGACCCGATGTCGGCACGCATCGCCGCCGACCTGGGTTTTGAAGTCGGCATCCTGGGCGGCTCGGTCGCGTCGCTGCAGGTGCTGGCCGCGCCGGACTTCGCCCTGATCACCCTCAGCGAATTCGTCGAGCAGGCCACCCGTATTGGCCGCGTGGCGCAACTGCCGGTGCTGGCCGACGCTGACCACGGTTATGGCAACGCGCTGAATGTGATGCGCACGGTGATCGAGCTGGAGCGTGCCGGCGTGGCCGCGCTGACCATCGAGGATACCCTGCTGCCAGCGCAGTTCGGGCGCAAGTCCACCGACCTGATCCCGGTCGAAGAGGGTGTCGGCAAAATCCGTGCTGCCCTGGAAGCGCGGGTCGATTCTTCGCTGTCGATCATTGCCCGGACCAATGCTGGCGTGCTCACCACCGAAGAAATCATCGTGCGTACCCAGAGCTACCAGAAGGCCGGTGCCGATGGTATCTGCATGGTCGGGGTGAAGGACTTCGAGCAGCTCGAACAGATTGCCGAGCACCTGACGGTGCCGCTGATGCTGGTGACCTACGGCAACCCGAACCTGCGCGACGACGCGCGTCTGGCACGGCTGGGCGTGCGTATCGTGGTCGACGGCCACGCGGCCTACTTCGCTGCGATCAAGGCCACCTATGACTGCCTGCGACTGCAGCGCGGCCAGCAGAACAAATCGGAAAACCTCAGCGCCACCGAGCTCTCGCACACCTACACCCAGCCTGAGGATTACATCCGCTGGGCCAAGGAATACATGAGCGTCGAGGAGTGACAGCGCGTCACAGGTCCCGATCCCACTCCGGTTCGTCCTTGAACCGCTGCACCAGAAAATCCAGCATGCTGCGCAAGGTCGCCGGCATGTGTTTGCGTGAGGTGTACACCGCATTCAGGTTCAGCTCGCGTGGCCTGGCCTCTGGCAGCAGGCGCACCAGTTCGCCCCGGCGCAGGGCCTGCGCGGCCTGGTAGGTCGGCAGCATGGCGATACCTGCGCCGGCCAGCGCCGCCTTCTGCAGGGTCATCGCCTCGTTGGCGCTGATGTTACCTGCCACCGGCACGGATACCTGCTGGCCGGCCACCTCGAAATGCCACAGGCTGTGGCCGAAGTAGGCGTGGGTCAGGCAGTTGTGCCGGCTCAGTTCCTCGACCCGTTGCGGCGTGCCGTGCTCGCGCAGGTAGGCCGGTGCAGCACACACTGCCGAGCGGCATACGCTCAAGCGCCGGGCGATCAGGTTGGGGTCCAGGTCATTGCTGGTGCGGATTGCCAGGTCGATGCGCTCGTCCACCAGGTTGACCGTGCGATCGAGCATCTGCAGTTCCACCTTTACCCCGGGGTAGCGCCGGACGTAGGCGGCCACTGCATCCACCAGCTGGGCCTGGCCGAATGAGGTGCTGACGCTGATGCGCATCGCGCCCTTGGGCGCGTCATCCGGTTGCTGCACCGCGGCTTGCAGGTCGCCGGCCAGTTCCAGCAGTTGCCTGCAGCGGGGCAGGGTTTCCTGGCCGGCGGCGGTGAGGCTGAGCTTACGTGTGGTGCGCTGCATCAACCTTGCGCCAACCCAGTCTTCCAGCTCTGCCAGGTAGCGCGACACCACCGGCCGCGACAGTTGCAGATGATCCGCCGCCGCCGATTGGCTGCCCAGGTCGACGACGGTGACGAAAACGCGCATGGCGTTGAGACGATCCATGATTTGTCCGGTTTCAGAAACAAACTATGTCCGAGCATCGCATTTTTTGTCACGGATTGGGCAACTAAGCTGTTGGGCATTGTTCATCTGACGGGCGTTTGCGATGTCGCTTTTCACTCCCTTGCATGGCCTGTTGCTGGCCTGTGTGACCCTGGCCGGCCCGGTGTTGGCCGCCGACCCCTTGCGGCTGGAGGTTTACAACCCCGGGCATGAGGCAATCTTTCCGGTCAGTTCGGTGATCGTCAGCGGCGAGCACGACGCCATTCTCGTCGATGCCCAGTTCGGCAAGGTCCAGGCCGAGCAGCTGGTGCAGCGCCTGCGGGCAGGTGGCAAGCAGCTGACCAGTATCTACATCAGCCATGGCGACCCGGACTACTACTTCGGCCTGGATACTCTGACCCAGGCCTTCCCCGAGGCCAAGGTGCTGGCGTCGGCCGCCACGGTTGCCCATATCCGCCAGACCATGGATGCCAAGTTGGCCTACTGGGGCCCGCAGATGGGCGCGGACAGGCCGGCGCGGCTGGTGCTGCCGCAGGTGCTCGAAGGCAACCGCCTGATGCTGGAAGGGCAGGCCCTCGAGGTGGTCGGCCTCGACGGCCCGCAACCTGATCGCAGTTTCGTGTGGGTCCCGTCGATCAAGGCGGTGGTCGGTGGCGTGGTGGTGTCGGAGAACATCCACGTGTGGATGGCCGACACGCAAACGGCCAAGTCCCACGCCGACTGGCTCGGCACTCTGGCGAACATCGAGGCGTTGGCGCCGCGCACGGTGATCCCCGGGCACTACCTGGGGGACAGCAGCCGATCGCTCGAGGCCGTGCGCTTCACGGCGAACTACATTCGTGATTTCGATGCCGAGACTGCCAAGGCTAAAGACGCCGGTGCGTTGATCGCGGCGATGAAGCGACGTTACCCGAACCTGGCCGATGAAAGCTCGCTGGAGCTGGGAGCCAAGGTCGCCAAGGGCGAGATGAAGTGGTAATTCCGTTTCCGATGGCGGTGTAGCACTTGTGGGAGCGGGTTTACCCGCGAAGGGGCCCTTACAGGCTGGCCCGATCCTCCAGCCAATCCAGCAATTCCAGCAAACCCGGCGGCAAGCTCTTGCTCTGGCTCACCAGGTAATACCCCTTGCCGGTCATCACCTTCAGCGCGAACGGCATGCACAACCGCCCCCCGCGCAAATCATCGCCGATCAGCGACCAGTCGCCGATGGCCACGCCGGTCCCCTGCGAAGCCATGGCCATCGCCATGTCCAGCGTCTCGAAATGCTGCTTCGGCCCTTGCTTGGCCAGCGTCACCCCGGCCGCCTGCAGCCACAAATGCCAGTCGTGTTCATCCCGCGACGGGTGCAGCAGCATGTGCCGCGCCAGGTCCTCGACCTGCCGCAACGGCACCGGCCCCTGGCGCAGCGCCGGTGCGCACACCGGCGTCAGTTGCTCATCGAACAGCTTGCGTACGCGCAGCCCGTGGTTCGGCGCATCGCCATACACCACCGCTGCATCGAACCCCTCGCGGCGAAAGTCCACCCCGTGCTGCACCGTGGTGGTCAGCTCCACCGGCACATCCGGGCGTAGCGCCTGCCATTCCATCAGCCGCGGCAACAGCCAGCGCATCACGCAGGTCGGCGCCTTGAGCTGCAAGGTCGCGCTGCGCCCACCCACCTCGCGTACCCCCTGCTCGATCAGCGCGAACACCTGCTGCACCCTTGGCAGCCAGTCCTGGCCTTCACGGGTCAGGCTAAGCCCGCGGGCCTGGCGCTGGAACAAGGCATAACCCAGATGCTCCTCGAGGGCCGCGATCTGTCGGCTGACGGCGCCCTGGGTGATGTGCAACTGCTGCCCGGCACGGGTGAAGTTGCAGTGCTGGGCCGTGACCAGAAAGGTGTGCAAGGCAGGCAGGGGCGGGAGGCGTTTCATAGTCGCAAGCCATGATTAAAGGACATGCCTAGTATGTGTTTTTTTGCATTGTGGCGATAGCTGTGGCTTGGGTCCAATAACGGCATAACCCAACAAGATTAGTGGTGACACCCGATGGCAACCTGCGGCGAAGTACTGGTAAAACTCCTTGAAGGCTATGGCGTTGATCATGTCTTCGGCATTCCCGGTGTACATACCGTGGAGCTCTACCGCGGCCTGGCGGGCTCGTCCATCCGCCACATCACCCCGCGCCACGAGCAGGGCGCCGGGTTCATGGCCGATGGCTACGCACGCACCCGCGGCAAGCCCGGGGTGTGTTTCATCATCACCGGCCCGGGCATCACCAACATCACCACCGCCATGGGCCAAGCCTATGCCGACTCGATCCCGATGCTGGTGATTTCCAGCGTGCAGTCCCGCGATCAGCTGGGCGGCGGCCGTGGCAAGCTCCACGAGTTGCCCAACCAGGGCGCGCTGGTGGCGGGTGTGGCCGCGTTTTCCCATACCCTGATGCGTGCCGCTGACCTGCCGCAGGTACTGGCGCGGGCCTTCGCGGTGTTCGAAGGCGCCCGCCCGCGCCCGGTGCATATCGAGATCCCGCTCGACGTGCTGGTCGAGCCGGCCGATCAACTGTTGCCAGCCCGCCCGGTGCGCAGTAGCCGAGCCGGGGCCGCGCCGCAGGCCGTGGCGCGCATGGCCGAGCGCTTGGCCAGTGCCCGCCGGCCATTGATTCTGGCCGGCGGTGGGGCCCTGGCAGCAGGTGCCGCGCTGGCGCGTCTGGCCGAACACCTGCAGGCTCCGGTGGCACTGACCATCAATGCCAAGGGCTTGTTGCCAGCCACCCACCCGCTGCAGATCGGCTCGACCCAGTCACTGCCGGCCACGCGCGCGCTGGTGGCCGAGGCCGATGTGGTGTTGGCGATCGGTACCGAACTGGCGGAAACCGACTATGACGTGACCTTCAAAGGTGGTTTCGAGATACCCGGTAGCCTGTTGCGCATCGACATCGACCCGGACCAGACCGTGCGCAACTACCTGCCGGAGCTGGCGTTGGTGGCTGATGCCGCACTGGCCGCCGAAGCGCTGCTCGGTGCCTTGCAGGCCCTGCCGCAAGCCCCATGCGAAGGCGCCTGGGGAGCGGCCCGCGTGGCCAGCCTGCGCCAGGCATTGGCGGCAGAATGGGACCAGCCGACCCTTAGCCAGACGCGCTTGCTGCGGGCGATTCTCGAACGCTTGCCCAATGCCGTTCTGGTGGGCGATTCGACCCAGCCGGTGTACACCGGCAACCTGACCCTGGACATGGACCAGCCACGGCGCTGGTTCAATGCCTCGACCGGTTATGGCACGCTGGGTTATGCCTTGCCGGCGGCCATGGGGGCCTGGCTGGGCAGCGCCGAGCAGGCCGGCGAGCGTGCACCGGCGGTGTGCCTGATCGGTGATGGCGGGTTGCAGTTCACCCTGCCGGAGCTGGCCAGTGCGGTGGAGGCGCAGGTGCCGCTGATCGTGCTGCTGTGGAATAACCAAGGGTACGAGGAAATCAAGAAATACATGGTCAACCGGGCGATCGAGCCGGTCGGTGTGGATATTCACACCCCGGACTTCATCGGTGTGGCGCGCGCGCTGGGGGCGGCGGCGGAGAACGTGGCGGATGTGGCGCAACTGAAGGCTGCACTGGGGCAGGCGGTTGAGCGCAAGGGGCCGACCTTGATCCAGGTTGACCAGAATCAGTGGCAGCGGACTGTGCTGGGCTGAAGTAGCGCTGTTGCCTGTACTGGCCTTTTCGCGGGCAAGCCCGCGAATAGGCCAGTACTGCCATTCAGAACTTCAACCAGCAGTCGCCCGCAACCTGGCCACATCCCGAATCGGTGGCGCGCCGTACAGCCGGCTGTATTCCCGGCTGAACTGTGACGGGCTTTCATAACCCACCCGATAGGCCGCCACCGCCGCCTCGAGCCCGTCGTTGAGCATCAACCGCCGCGCCTCTTGCAGGCGCAATTGCTTCTGGTACTGCAACGGGCTCATCGAGGTCACGGCCTTGAACCGATGGTGCAAGGTCGAGGTGCTGAGGTTGACCTCGCGGGCCAGGTCCTCGATGCGCAGCGGCTGTTGGTAGTTGTTGTTGAGCCAGGTAATGGCCTGGCAAACCCGGTGGGTCTGGCTGTTGGCCAGGGCGATTTCGTACAGCCGATAGCCCTGCGGGCCACGCAACAGGCGGTAGAGAATCTCCCGGCGGAACAGCGGCGCCAGCATCGCGATGTCACGCGGGGTATCCAACAAACGGATCAGCCGCAGCAGGGCGTCGAGCAACGCCGCATCGGTCCTCTCCACATACAGGCCACGGCCGGACGGCCGGTTGGGTACCAGCATCGGCCCACTCTCGGCGATCAGTTGGCTGATTTCGGCCGGGTCCAGGTCCATGCGCAGACCGAGGCTGGGCTGCTCCGGGCTGGCGTCGAGCCGCACGCCGCTCAGCGGCAAGGTCACCGAAACCACCATGTAGTGCAACGGGTCGTAGGCGTACTGCTCGTCGCCGAGGAACAGGCTTTTACTGCCTTGGGCGAGGATGCACAGCGCGGGTTGTGCCAAGGTCGGCACCGAGCGCACGTTCTCGGTGTAGCGCACCAGGTACAGGTCATCGATGGCCGAGGCGGGGCCGTAGGGGTCGCCGGCATGGCGACGAATCAGCTCGGCCAGCTCCTGGCGTTGCAGTTCCAGCGTCGGGTCGATGGGCGTGGCGGTGGTCATGATGGCTTTCCTCTGCTGACCGACGCAGCATAGGTTTGGGCAATGGTCGGCGCTAGTCGAAAGCTGCACGTGGATTGCCTGATCCTGCCGTGCTGCAGGATCAGGCAATCCACGTGCAGTAATGGCCTAACGCGGCGCGCGGGTGGCGGCCTAACCTCGGCAGCCTGGCTTTTCCGTTCGCCTGCTTCAAGGAGATTGAGCAATGACCCCGACACAACCGGTCACCCACCTCGCTTTCATCCGTGCCAGCAGCGGGCGCTCGGCGGAGCTGGGCGCGCGCCTGCGTGACCTGCTCGAGCCCTCGCTGCGTACGCCGGGTTGCCTGAGTTTCACGGTGCAGCGTTCGCAGGCCGATGCCGACCTGTGGCTGCTCAGTGGCAGCTGGCGGGACCAGCAGGCGATGAGTGGATACTTTGCGTCGCCGACGCTGGAGGTGTTTGGCGAGCTGGTGCAGGCGCAGGTGGTCAGCAGCCTGGACCTGCATACCTTTGATTGACCTGTCGCCTGTACCGGCCCTATCGCCGGCAAGCCAGCTCCCACAGGTACTGCACTGCCCTCAAAACCTGTGATTACTCTGTGGGAGCTGGCTTGCCGGCGATAGGGCCGGTACAGGCAAATAGGGTAAAATGCCGCCCTTCGATCAACCTGGCGGATTGCAACATGGCACGTAGGGAATTCCCGCATTTCGAAGCGGTTTCGGCGATGGTCCCGGTGGAAGGTGGCGGCTATCACGCCGCTATTGCGGTCAAGGCCTTGGGCATGGGCGGCGCGCCGCGCTTTCACAAGGTGCTCGATGGGCAGGTGTTCAAGGGCGCCGTGGCCGCCGACGAAGCGGCCACGGCCGAGCTGCAACGCCTGCAGGGCGTCAGTGAAGAGGGCGAGCTGATCTGGTGATCAGGCCGGCGGCCGGGCCATCTTGAACAGGTTGCCCAGCTCGAAATAATCCGCCGGGCCACCACCTCGCAGGATCGGTTCGGCGGCTGCGGTATCGTAGATGCCGTTGTTCAACAGGTGCTCGGCAATGTGCACCGCCACCACTTCGCCGAGGATCAGCCAGCTGGGTACCGGTTGCTGATCAGCCCGCTTGAGCTGGACGATCTGGCTGACCTTGCACTCGAACGCCACCGGCGTTTCGCCAACACGCGGCACGCCGACAACGCGTGAGGGTGTGGCGGTGAGGCCGCTCAATTCGAATTCGTTGATCTCGGCGGCAACCGGTGCGCAGCTCTGGTTCATCTGCTCGGCCAGCGAGCGAGTGGCCAGGTTCCAGACGAATTCGCCGGTCTGCTCGATATTGTTCAGGCTGTCTTTGCGCCCGACGCTGCAGAAGCCGATGATCGGCGGGATGTAGTTGAAGGCGTTGAAGAAGCTGTAAGGCGCCAGGTTCAGGCGGCCTTCGCGGTCCTGTGAGGAAATCCAGCCGATCGGGCGGGGGCCGACGATGGCGTTGAACGGGTCGTGGGGCAGGCCGTGGCCTTTGGCGGGTTCGTAGTAATACATCTGTGCTGGGCTTGCTGGCCCTACCTCTGGGTGGACAAGACCCCTAGTGTGCCAAGCCTGTGCCCGCCTGCAAATGATCAAGCCCGGCCAAAGCCGGGCTGGGTGCTCGCATCAGTGATCAGCTGATGCGGTGGGCGTTGGTGCGGTCGAAGCCATCTTCAGCGAAGCGCTGGCCACCGGTGCGGTCGAAGCCATCTTCAGCGAAGCGCTGGCCGCCGGTGCGGTCGAAGCCATCTTCAGCGAAGCGCTGGCCGCCGGTGCGGTCGAAGCCGTCTTCAGCGAAGCGCTGGCCACCGGTACGGTCGAAGCCGTCTTCAGCGAAGCGCTGGCCACCGGTACGGTCGAAGCCGTCTTCAGCGTAGGCGGCGGATTGGCTCTGGGCCGCTGCGAAGGTGTGGCCATTGGTGCGGTTGAAGCCGTCTTCGGCAAAGGCGCCAGTAGCGAAAACCGAGAGGGCCAGGGTCAGGATCAGTTTGTTTTTCATGGTCGTTGCTCCAGGGGTTCGAGAGGTTGTTTGTTTCTATGGGTTTAATCCTACGCCGATAAATCCGATTAAAAAGCGCAAAAAATAGCACTGAATAATCGTTTTATTCGATGCGTTAGGGCGCGCCTACTGTGGTCAAACGAGGGTCGCATTAAGGGCGAACCGACTTGCACATCGACGTTCTGTCAGCCGTGTCAGCTTGAGGGGGAGGGATTAATCCGGCGTTAAACAAGCCAACAATCTCTTATCGAAACCCGATCAACGCATTTTTCATCTATCGACCACCGATTTTTCAGCCACCGCTCAGCACCATCGCCGCATCTCAAACCGGAGCGGCACAACAATGAACAAACTCCCGCAAATCACCTTGGCCTTCTGGGTCATGAAGATCTGCGCCACCACCCTTGGCGAAACGGCGGGCGATCTGCTGTCGATGACCCTCGATATCGGCTACGCCCTCAGTTCGCTGCTGCTGATCAGCGTGTTCCTGCTGACCTTGCTCGGCCAGCTGTACTCGCGGCGTTATCACCCGATGCTGTATTGGCTGGTGATCCTCTCGACCAGCACCGCCGGCACCACCATGTCCGATTTCATGGACCGCACCCTGGGCCTGGGCTATGCCGCAGGTTCGGCCATCCTGATCGGCATTCTGTTGCTGACGTTCCTGGCCTGGCGCCTGAGCGGCAACCCGCTGGATGTCACGCGCATCAAGAACCGCTCGGGCGAGCTGTTCTACTGGGTAGCGATCCTGTTTTCCAACACCCTCGGTACCGCCCTGGGCGATTACCTGGCCGATGACTCGGGGCTGGGCTTTGCTGGCGGCGCGCTGTTGATCGGCAGTGCCATCGCCCTGGTTGTGGTGGCGCGTTACTGGACGCGTATTTCGGGCGTGGTGTTGTTCTGGATAGCCTTCGTGCTGACCCGACCGTTTGGCGCCACGTTGGGCGACTTCCTCACCAAGCCCCATGAAAAGGGTGGGCTGGACTTCGGCACGGTCGGTTCATCGGCGGTATTGGGCGGGGTGTTGCTGGTACTGGTGCTGATGGCCACCTGGTACCAGCGGCGGGAACCGCGTCAGGCGCTGGAGATGTCCTGAGCCTGCTTGCAGCTGCTGACCAGCCGATGGCCTGGGCTGTTCGGCTCGAAGGGCGCCCCGGAAACGGTGCGCCCTTTTTCATTGCGGCAAACGCGCACTCACTCGGTGGTGATGCGCGAATGCTGTTTGGTGTCCTTCATGGTGGCGTAAACCAGCAGCGAGCAGGCGATGCAGGCGGTCACGTACCAGTAGAAGCCGCTCTCCATGCCGGCGCTCTTGAACCACAGGGCCACGTACTCGGCAGTGCCACCGAAGATCGACACGGTCAGGGCGTACGGCAGGCCGACGCCCAGGGCGCGGATTTCGGTGGGGAACAGTTCGGCTTTGACCACGGCGTTGATCGAGGTGTAGCCGCTGACGATGATCAGCGCTGCCATGATCAGGAAGAACGCGCCCCACCAGGTCTGGATGGTGTGCAGGGTGCTGAGGATCGGTACGGTGAACAGGGTGCCGAGCACACCGAAGGCGATCAGGATCGGGCGACGGCCGATCTTGTCGGACAGGCCACCGATTACCGGCTGCAGGCACATGAACAGGAACAGCGTGGCCGCCGAGATGGTGGTCGAGTCGCTGATGCTCATGCCCACCGTGTTGACCAGGTACTTCTGCATGTAGGTGGTGTAGGTGTAGAACGCCAGGGTGCCGCCCATGGTCAGGCCGACCACGGTCATCAGTTCCTTGGGGTGGCGCAGCAGGGTGCGCATCAGGCTTTCCTTGGCCTTTTCCTTCTTGGTGAACGAGGCAGTTTCTTCCATGCCGCGACGCAGGTACAGGGCCACCACGGCGCACAGCGCACCGATCACGAACGGCACACGCCAGCCCCAGGCATACAGCTGCTCGGTGGTCAGGGTCTGCTGCAGGACGATCAGCACCGCCAAGGCGATGAGCTGGCCGGAGATCAGGGTCACGTACTGGAAGCTGGAGAAAAAGCCACGGCGGTCCTTGCTGGCCATTTCGCTGAGGTAGGTGGCCGAGGTGCCGTATTCGCCGCCTACCGACAGGCCCTGCATGAGGCGGGCGACCACCAGCAGGACCGGCGCGGCGAAGCCGATGGTTTCATAACCTGGGGTCAGGGCGATGACCAGCGAACCGGCGCACATCAGCAGTACCGAGGCCATCAATGCGGCCTTGCGGCCCTTGCGGTCGGCGTACAGGCCCATCAGCCAGCCACCGATCGGGCGCATGAGGAAGCCGACGGCGAAGATAGCGGCGGTATTGAGCAATTGAGCGGTGGAGTCGCCGGCGGGGAAGAAGGCCTTGGCGAAGTACAGCGAGAATGCGGCGTAGACGTACCAGTCGTACCATTCGACCATGTTGCCGATGGACCCGCTGAAGATCGACTTCAGGCGGCTGGCGGTGGTTTTTTCTGTGGCAGGCGCGGTGGCCGCCCCGGCGGGCAGGGAGGTGGTGTTATCCATCTGGGATACCTTCTCGTTGTTTTTGTGGAGCGCGCCGTGGCGCAGCTTGCACAGGTGATTGCAGAAGGTGTGCCAAAGGGGGGCGGCGTGACCCAGATGGGGGCGCCTTGCGCCCTTCGCGGGCGCGCCCGCTCCCACAGGGACTGCGCGACCTCTGACTTGTCGCGTTTCTCTGGGGGAGCGGGCGTGCCCGCGAAGGGCTGTAACGCACCCCCAAAAAAGCTGTTCATAAGCGGTTTTTTGCTTACTGGCTCAGCGCGATAGGCGGATTTCCGCTCATTCTCGCCCGATAAAATCCTCGCGCACCAAACCATGCCGCTGCATCTTCTCGTTAAGCGTGCGCCGCGGCAGCTGCAAGGCTTCCATCACCGCCTTGATCTCGCCGCCATGCTGGCGCAACGCCGCGCGCAGGCATTGCGCCTCGAACGCTTCCATCTGCTCGCTCAGCGACTGCCCGGCAGGCGCCACCTCGATACTCGGCGAGCCCAGCCCCAGCGCGTGCCGCTCTGCCGCGTTGGCCAGCTCGCGCACGTTGCCGGGCCAGTCATGCGCCAGCAACTGCGCCAGTTGCGGGCCTGACAGCGGCGCAGGCGAGCGCCCGAGTTTGGCTGCGGCGGCCCGGGCAAAGTGCTCGAACAACAAGGGTATGTCTTCACGCCGCTCGCGCAGCGGCGCCAGGCGCAACTCGGCCACGTTCAGGCGGTAGGCGAGGTCTTCGCGGAAGCGCCCGGCGCGGGCTTCTTCGAGCAAGTCGGGCTTGGTTGCGGCGATGATGCGCAGGTCAACGCTGATGCTCTGGTTGGCGCCCAGGCGCTCCAGCTTCTGCTCCTGGATCACTCGCAGCAGCTTGGCTTGCTGCGCCAGTGGCATGCTTTCGATCTCGTCGAGGAACACCGTACCGCCGTTGGCGTACTCCAGCTTGCCGATGCGCTTGCCCTGGGCACCGGTAAAGGCGCCGCTTTCATGGCCAAACAACTCCGCCTCGAACAGCGCCTCGGGGATCGCCGCACAATTGAGGGCGACGAAGGGCTTGCCGGCGCGTGGGCCGAAGTCGTGCAGGCAACGGGCCACGCGCTCCTTGCCGCTGCCGGTTTCGCCACGGATCAGCACATTGACCGGCAGGCTGGCCAGCTCCAGCACTTGTCGGCGCAGCTGTTGCAGGCCCTGGGACATGCCGAGCAGCGTGCCTTCCAGGCGCGACCTGAGGTCGGCCTGCTCGTGCAGCCGGCGGTTCTCCAGCACCAGCTGGCGCTTTTCCAGGGCCCGGCGCAGGCTGCCCAGCAGGTGCTGCGGGGTGAACGGTTTTTCCAGAAAGTCATAGGCCCCGCTGCGCATGGCTTCCACCGCCATGGGCACATCGCCGTGCCCGGTCAGCAGGATCACCGGCAGGTCGGGGTCGTCCGCCTGCAGGCGTTCGAGCAGCTGCAGGCCATCCATGCCCGGCATGCGCACATCGCTGATGATCACCCCCGGAAAGTGCCGCGGCAGGTGTGCCAGGCACTCTTCGGCGCGGGCGAACAGCTGCACGCTGAAGCCGGACAGGCTCAGCCATTGTTCGACCGCGGTGCGGATACTGGCTTCATCATCGACGACGATCACCGAATTCAACATACAGGCTCCAGGTCGCGGGGCAGGGTAAGGCTCAGGCGCGCACCGCCGGGCAGGTTTTCGGCCTGCAGCTGGCCACCGGCCTCGTGGACGATGCCATACGAAATGGCCAGGCCCAGCCCCAGCCCTTCGCCCACCGGCTTGGTGGTGAAGAACGGGTCGAAGACCTTGGCCAGATCGGCCTCGGCAATGCCGCCGCCCGAATCCAGCACGCTCAGGCGCCACAGCTCGCCGTCGCGCTCGATGCGGATCTCCAGGCGTTTGTAGCGCTTGTCGGCCATGGCGTCGAGGGCATTGCGCAGCAGGTTGATCAGCACCTGCTCCAGGCGAATGGCGTCGCCGCGCACCCAGGCCGGGCGCGCCAGGTACAGGGCGACTTCCACCGCTTCGCTGCGAATGCGTGCCTCCAGCAGCAGCAGGGCCTGGTCCACCACAGTGGCCAGGTCGAGGCGCTCGCGCAGGCCGACCGGGCTGTTGCGGGCGAAGGTCTTCAGATGGCTGGTGAGCGCAGCCATGCGCGTGAGCATCTGCTCCAGGGGTTCCAGCGCCTGGCGAGCTTCGTCATGACGGCCATGGTCGAGCAACAGGCGCAGGGTTTCCAGCTGCATGCGCTGGGTGGTCAGCGGCTGGTTGATCTCATGCGCCATGGCCGCCGACATCTGCCCCAGCGCAGCCAGCTTGGCCGATTGCACCAGGCCCTCCTGGGCGGTTCGCAGCTCGCGGGTGCGCTCCTCGACCTGGCGCTTGAGCTCCTGCCGGCTGCGCTGGCGCAGGCGGGCCAGGCGCAGGCGCTGGCTGACGAACAGCGCGGCGAACACCAGGCTCAACCACACGGCTGCGGCGCCAAGGGCAGCCGTGCGGCCGTCGGCAGCGACCTGCGGCTTGCGCAGCAGGTGCAAGGTCCAGGCTTCACTTTGCAGTGGCAGGCTTTCCCACAGGTATTCGGCGCTGCCCGCCGGGCCTTGCACGCGGCTGAGGGTGCTGTTCTCGTCAAAGCGGGTCAGCACCTGATGCTGCAGCGCCACCAACGGTTGCTTGTCGTACTGGCGGGTTGCGGCCAGCTCGGCACGGTCGGCGCCGGTGAGCGGGCGCAGTTCACGGTAGCGCCAGCCGTCCTGGTTGGCGATGAAGGTGATACCGCGAGCGTCGCTGACCAGCAGAATGTCGCTGCCCTGGCGCCACTCGCGTTCCAGTTCGGGAAACTCCAGCTTCACCACCATGGCGCCGAGAAAGCGACCCTGTTCGTCGCTCACCGCGCTGGCAAGGAAGTAGCCCGGCACGCCGCTGGTCACGCCCACGGCATAGAAGCGGCCACTGCCCTGGCTGCGGGCTTGCTTGAAGTACGGCCGGAAGCCGTAGTTGGAGCCGACGTAGCTGCTGGGCAGCCGCCAGTTGCTGGCGGCGATTGCCAGCCCGGTGCGGTCGAGCAGTTCGAGGGTGGAGGAGTTGGCGGCGCCATTGATGCGCTCGAGCTTGCGGTTCAAGGCGTCCTGCTGCGCTTCGCTGAGCGGGCCGCGCAGGGCGGCGATCAGCTCCGGGTCCAGCGCCAGTACGGCGGGCAGGGCACGGTAGCGGTCGATCAGGGTGTGCAGGGCATTGGCGTACAGGCCCAGCTGCTGGCTGGCACGCTGCGCATCGTCTTCCATGGCTTGGCGCTTGGCCTGGTGCATGGCCCAGCCGGCACTGAGGGCGGTGCCCAGCGCGATCAGCAGGGTGATCAGCCCCAGACGCAGGGCGCGAAAGGAAAAGTGCATTGGGGGCGGATCCGGATGATTGGATATCGGGGCCGGCCTCTTCGCGGGTGAACCCGCTCCCACAGGTACCACGCAGGTCATCTGCTTGCGGAGTACCTGTGGGAGCGGGTTTACCCGCGAAAGGGCCAGTACAGGCAAACCTGTCAGTTACAGCAGTTCAAAGCTCTGCTGCTGCACCGCCTGCGAATCCAGCCCGACCTGGACGTTGAATTCCCCAGGCTCGGCAACCCGTTGCAGCTGGCCATTGTAGAACTTCAGGTCTTCCTCGCTGATGCGGAAGCTCACCGTGCGCGATTCGCCAGGTTTAAGCATCAGCTTCTGGAAGTTCTTCAGTTCCTTCACCGGGCGGCTCATCGAGGCCGAAACATCCTGCAGGTACAGCTGCACTACGGTCTCGCCTGCCACCTTGCCGGTGTTCTTCACCGTCACCTTGGCTTCCAGCGTATCGCCACGCTTGAGGTCCTTGTTCGACAGCTTCAGGCCCGACAGCTCGAAGCTGCTGTAGCTCAAGCCATAGCCGAACGGGTACAGCGGGCCGTTGGGCTCCTCGAAGTACTGCGAGGTGTAGTTGCCCGGCTTGCCTGGGGTGAACGGCCGGCCAATTCGGGTGTGGTTGTAGTACATCGGAATCTGCCCGACCGAACGCGGGAAGGTGATGGCCAGCTTGCCGGACGGGTTGTAGTCGCCAAACAGCACATCGGCAATCGCATTGCCACCTTCGGTACCGGCGAACCAGGTTTCGAGGATGGCGTCGGCCTGTTCGCGCTCCCAGCTGATCGACAGCGGTCGGCCGTTCATCAGCACCAGCACCAACGGCTTGCCGGTGGCCTTCAGCGCCTTGATCAGCTCACGCTGGCTGGCCGGGATTTCCAGGGTCGTGCGGCTCGACGACTCGTGCGACATGCCGCGCGACTCGCCGACCACCGCCACCACCACATCGGCCTGCCTGGCGGCGTTCACCGCTTCGTCGATCAGCACCGCAGGCGGGCGCGGGTCATCGACGATTTCCGGCGCATCGAAGTTGAGGAAGTTCAGGTAATCGAACATCGCCTTGTCGCCGGTCACGTTGGACCCTTTGGCGTAGACCAGCTTGGCCTTGCCTTCCATGGCGCGGCGCAGGCCTTCGCGCACGGTCACCGAATGTGCCGGTTTGCCGTCGGCGGCCCAGCTGCCCATCATGTCGATCGGGGCATCGGCCAGCGGGCCGACCAGGGCAATCGTCCCGGCCTTTTTCAGCGGCAGGGTCTGGTTGCGGTTTTCCAGCAGCACCAGGCTGCGGCGCGCCACGTCACGCGCGGCTTCGCGGTGCAGGCGGTCGTTGCCGTAGTAGTCCTTCAGGTCGGTTTCGGCCTTGCCGATGCGCACATAGGGGTCCTTGAACAGGCCCATGTCGTACTTGGCACCCAGCACCTCGCGCACTGCCTGGTCCAGTTCGCCCTGGCTCACCTCGCCGGACTTCAGCAGGCCCGGCAGTTCTTCGCCGTACAGGGTGTCGTTCATGCTCATGTCGATGCCGGCCTTGATCGCCAGCTTGGCGGCTTCGCGGCCGTCGCGGGCGACGCCGTGGCGGATCAACTCCTGGATCGCGCCGTGGTCGCTGATGGTGACGCCCTTGAAACCCCATTCCTTGCGCAGCAGGTCGTTCATCAGCCAGGTGTTGGAGGTGGCCGGCACGCCGTTGATCGAGTTCAGCGCCACCATCACCCCGCCGGCACCGGCGTCCAGCGCGGCACGGTAGGGCGGCAGGTAGTCGTTGTACATTTTCGGCAGGCTCATATCGACCGTGTTGTAGTCGCGCCCACCTTCCACCGCGCCGTACAGGGCGAAGTGCTTGACGATGGCCATGATGCTGTCGGGGTTGGCCGGGCTGCTGCCCTGGAACGAGCGCACCATCACCTGGCCGATCTTCGAAGTCAGGTAGGTGTCTTCGCCGAAACCTTCACTGGTGCGGCCCCAGCGCGGGTCGCGAGCGATGTCGACCATCGGTGCGAAGGTCATGTCCAGGGCGTCGGCCGCGGCTTCGATGGCGGCGGTGCGGCCGACCTTGGCGACGGCGTCCATGTCCCAGGTCGCGGCCATGCCCAGGCCGATCGGGAAAATGGTGCGCTCACCGTGGACCGTGTCGTAGGCGAAGAACATCGGGATCTTCAGGCGGCTGCGCATCGCCGCGTCCTGCATCGGCCGGTTCTCGGGTGCGGTCCGCGAGTTGAAGGTACCGCCGATGCGGCCGGCGGCGATTTCCTCGCGAATCTTGTCGCGGGGCATTTCCGGGCCGATGCTGATCAGGCGCAGCTGGCCGATCTTCTCGGCTTCGGTCATCTGGCTGATCAAATGTTCGATGAACGCCTGCTTGTCCTGCAGGGGCGGGGCGGAGGGGGCGGCAAGGGCCGCCTGACTGGCAAGGCCCATGGCCAGGCCCAGCAAAGACAGTTTCATCATCAATTCCGTTGTGGGGCCTCTGCCGTATCCAGGTGGTACGCGCGCGCGGCCGAGGTTTTCAGGCGGCTATTGTTGTACGATTTGCAGGCATTTCTTCCTGCGGCGGATTATGCCTGAATATCGCGCCAGCGGATGAAGCCCCGAATGCCGGGACAACAACTATAAGAACGCTCAAGAGACCGATGGCATGACCCCCCTCGACGAATACCATCAGCGCCAGATCGCTGAAGCCATAGCCCGTGCCGAGCGGCGCACCGATGCCGAACTGGTGACGGTGCTGGCTCGCCGTGCCGATGATTACGCCTATTGGCCGTTGTTGTGGGCCGCTGTGCTGGCGCTGGCCGTGCCGGGCCTG
The DNA here is from genome assembly GCF_003331055.1 of Pseudomonas sp. AFG_SD02_1510_Pfu_092. GTDB lineage: Bacteria > Pseudomonadota > Gammaproteobacteria > Pseudomonadales > Pseudomonadaceae > Aquipseudomonas. The sequence goes on from NZ_PUQD01000033.1 coordinate 28,754, forward strand.
TTGCATTGGCTGCTGGGCTGGCCTGGCGTGCGTGGTTTGCTGGTGGCCAACGTGCTGCTGTTTATCGGCCTGTGCCTGTTGCTGCGTAGCCCACGGCTGGCCGGCTGGCTGATACCCCGGGCGCTGCGCCGCTGGCGCGCTTCGCGCCTGGCCCGGCAGCAGTTTCGCGAACAGAACCTGCAGCGCACGGCGGGAGCCACGGGGGTGCTGATCTTCGTCAGCGAGGCGGAGCGGCATGTGGAAATTCTGGTCGACCGCGGCATTGAGCACTACCTGGATGCCGCCACGCGCGCGACGATTGTCGCCCGCCTGGCCGAGCAGGTGCGCCAGGGCCGCACCTTGCAAGGGTTTGTCGAGTGCATCGAGGCGTGCGGCGAGCTGCTCAGCGAACACGTGCCGCCGACCCATGCGCGCAACGAGCTGCCTAATCGGCTGGTGATTCTCGACTGATCGGTAGCGCCCTGTAGAATGCGCACATTGCGCCCTGCGCTTCCCGTTATCCGAGGCACCGCTTTCCCATGTCCGCCAGTTCTTCCGCTCCCTCCGCGCCGGATGCGCGCGCCCGGTTTCTCGACCTGCTGAGCGCTGCCCTGCACGGCAACACGCTGGTCAAACTGGTGCTGGCGCGCCATGTCGGTGCCGACCAGACCCTGCAACGCATCATTGCCAAGCCCTTGCAGGTCAAGGGCCAGCCGTGCCTGTCGCTGGTCTATCGCCATCAGACCCGCGACATCACCCGCAACCTGCCCCTGGACCAGGCCCAGGCCCTGGTTGCCGAGTTGCTGCCCGACAGCTTCCGCAACGCCCACCTGTTCGACGCCGACGGGGAAACGCAACTGACCATCAGCAAGAAGGGCAAGCCGATGCTCCAGCGCCACGGCGCACAGGCACCGCGCGAAGCCGCGCCGAGCAATGGCCATGATCGCGAGAAGAAGCGCTACCTGGAGCTGTCACGGCCGTTTCTGCGTGACCTCGGCGTGACGGATGCACAAGGCGCGCTGATCCCGTCCATGTCACGCAAGTGGAAGCAGATCAACAAGTTCATCGAGGTTTTCGACCACGCCCTGGCCAGCGCCCCGCTGGCGGCGGAACAGGCACTGCGGGTGGCCGACTTCGGCTCGGGCAAGGGTTACCTGACCTTTGCCATGCACGACTACCTGCGCAACAGCCTGGGCCGTGAAGCGCAGGTCACCGGCGTCGAATTGCGCCAGGACATGGTCGACCTGTGCAACGACGCCGCTTCGCGCCTGCAACACCCGGGCCTGGTGTTCCAGTGCGGTGACGTGCGCAGCGTGGTGCCCGAGGCCATCGAGGTGATGATCGCCCTGCATGCGTGCGACATCGCCACCGACTACGCCATCCACACCGGCATCCGCTGCAACGCCGCGATCATCATGTGTTCGCCGTGCTGCCACAAACAGATCCGGCCGCAACTGCACAGCCCGGGGTTGCTGCAGCCGATGTTGCAATACGGCCTGCACCTGGGCCAGCAGGCCGAAATGCTGACCGACAGCCTGCGCGCGTTGTACCTGGAAGCCTGCGGTTATGAAACCAAGGTATTCGAGTTCATTTCGCTGGAACACACCAACAAGAACAAGATGATTCTTGCGGTGAAGCGGCGCCAGGCAGGGGATAGCGCAGCGATGCTGGAGAAAATTGCCCAGCTCAAGGCGTTTTATGGGGTGCAGGAGCATTGTCTGGAGACGTTGTTGCGGGCGGACGGGTTGCTTTGATTGTCCCTGTTCCCGTTTCAGCCATCATGCAGTGATATGACTGCAACGCCAACCACGATGACCAAGATGGAAGTGATCTTGCGAGACAGACTGGTTGGCGCAATATCCTCGGTCAAGAAATTTGGAAAATAGCGTGTGGCTATGAAGCCGAATAGCAGAACGAATAACGGGTGTATGCTGACGACGACGGACACCAGCGCAGCCCCACCACCCGCCGACAGTGCAGCCATGAAGAATATGTAACCGCCGACATCAAAGGTGTTGGTGAGGCCAAAGATTGCAAATTGCCGCAGGTTCAGTTGTTTCAGGTCATGGAAGATCAGGCGTCGACAGCAAGGTATCGAGAGCAGTAAGAAGCCGCCCAGTGCATAACCCAGGAAATTGAATAGCAGTACGGATTCCAGGCTCTTGAATTTAAGTATCTCGTCCGAGATCATCGTTGATGTTGCACCAAAAAACGCAGAAACCAGAATCATCAGAATATGCTTTTTCTGGCCTAGCCCTTCGACGGTCTTGCCTGATGCACATAACAGTAGGATGCCTCCCGTTATCAAAAAAATGCCGCCTGTTTGCCAGTACGTAGGGATAGCATTGAATAGAAGCGCTGAAGCAATGAGAACGAACAGTGGCTCTGATTGGTGAATCGGAATCACGACCGATACGTCCATGTCTTCTAACGAATAGCTATAGGCGAAATACTGCATGAACACAGCGAGTCCAGAAACTACGTTGAGGCTTGCGGTTGTCAGGTCCAGGTCGGTTGGTTGTGTTGTGATATAAATTATGGCGGCAAAAAATATATTTCCAGCGCTTAATAGAAATATGAAAGAAATGTAGTTGGATGTGATGTTGTTGATCGCAAATTTATCGATCATGTTTGACAGGCTCCACAGAAGTGGAGCCATGAGTGAAAGATACAGCCAAGTCATGATGGTCTTCTCAATAGTTCAAGAATCGTATGCCTACTGCGATTCAGGAGGTCTAATGAGAAATCGTCGGTGTCGTGATCGAAAATGAAAGTGTTTTGGTATGTGAATCTGTGAGAGGTTTCGAAGTTGATGATGTCGTCCAGAAATCTTGGCGCTTCTTCGAATCGGCACGAGTGATGAAGTTTCAGAAGTTTCATGGCATTGCCATAATGTGCTGCCTCATCCCTTGCTGCATATCTTATCCATGTGGACAAGCAGCAGGGGCCAAGGCTGTCAAAAAGATCGAAGTCTTGTTTGTAAGCTCTGGTGCTGGTGATTTCGTCGAATGCTATAGACAATAATATCGTAAATTCGTCGCGAAGGAATGTCGAGACTGAGCCGAAATCCGGCTTTCTGGATTTTATTCTTTGATCAATCAGGTTTTCACTTTGGTTGTAGAGTACGCTGTTTATCTTGCGAAGCCCTCGGTAGTGATTCTGCTCGTCAAGATGCCATAGGCAAACAAATTCTAGAAACTCATCGCTGAGATTCAAGTCTGTCCGTTTCATGAGGTAATTGAGAAAGTGCTTTGAGTCGAACTCTGAACTCATGTCGTGCCAAAAATGTTGTTGTCGCGCCTCGATTTTTTTCTTGCAGCCGACAATTGTCTGCGGGCTCAAGTTTTTCAGCAAGTCGACAGATGACCAGTCATAGCATTTTAGGCCGATTGCTGTTTTTTTATAGCTCATGTCAGCGCTCCTTGTGCTTATTCCAGGAAATTTGCAAACTGCCAGACATCACCCATGTCGGCGTCGCACGAAAAAAACGGGCCATTTATATTGGTTGGGTTCCAGTCCGTGTAAGTGCCTACCATGTCGCCCAAGTATCTATGGGCAACACCCAGTATAAAATGAAAGTCCATTTCCTCCGACTCTACAATGCCTTGTCGCGGATGCTTGAGTGCCCACTTCACTCCAGCAAGTACACCAGCTGCTACTTGTAAGGTTGTGGCTGAACTTGCAGGACTGAGGGATTGGGCTATGGAGTTTTTTAGGACGGATCCGTACCAGTAGGCGTTTTTCTCGTGCCCCATTAAAAGTACGCCAAGATAGTCGGCTCCACCAATAATGTCATGCCCTTGTAATACCCGATGCTGCTGCTGTGGGCGCAGTGAGTTGCCGTTGAGCTCATGGATAGAAAGAATGGCATCATTGCAGGGATGATAGGCATAGGCGACAGTCGGCCTATAATGCTTTTCGCTACTTATGTTGTAAGTCAGGTAATCTGCTAATGAAATTGACTCGTTGTGTGTGATAAGAAATCCTAAGCTTGGCCCATAAGCAGGTGTCCAGGTTTTCAAACGAACAGAAGCACCGGGGCGGTTCAGATAAATTGTCTTCTTAGTGGCAGGGTTATGGAAAACGGCTTCCGCAGGTAATTTGACTTCGTGAGTACCCCAGCCAAGTTCAGAGGGTTGGCAGGCTTCTCCGATGAAACCAGCTACAGACCATGTATTTACAAACTCGCCAGGTGCTTTTACATGCTTGCTCGCTTGAGTGTCATGTTCGGCTATATGGATGGCTTTTATGTTGAGTTGCCAAGCCAGTCGCGCCCATTCTTGACGTGTGACAGGTACTGGATCATGTGGGCTGTGCAATTCGCGTCGAAGGTTGAGTAATGCTTGCTTGACGAAATGAGATACCAGTCCGGGGTTGGCCCCATGAGCGATGACTGCAGTCGGTCCATTTCGAAGAATTTTCTTCTTTGCCAGCAGGCTCTCGCGTAATGAATAGTTGGTTCTGTGCCGCAGGTCGATTTTATTGTCAGTATATTCTCCGGCCCAGGGTTCGATGCAGGTGTCTAGATACAGTGCGCCTTTTTCGTGGCAAAGTAATACGAGTGGGAGGCTGGCTACATCAACTGAAAGGTTGATGAGAAATGTATCCTCATCCAGATCATTGAGAATGCTCTTGTAGTTTTCTCTCGTCAGCGTTTCGGTGCACCAGACGATTGTGAGTCCATGCTCGTGCGTGCATTTATTCTGAATGCATGGGGCGATGATTTTTAGTGAGCTGATTTCGTTTCGAAGTTCGCTGGCCAGAAGGGGGAGGAGGGCTGAGGATACTGAACCGTAACCGACAATAACTATTTTCATTTTTTGGCTCCGGCTGGGCTTTTTGTTGTTTGCTCGGATGGGTTGGGTTGCTTGATTTTCAGGCATTGGAAGCAAGCGGTATGCGTGTTCAGATAAGGCTGTAGTGGCGGCGGGTGTCAATGTTTTTTGTGGATTTCATCGCAGTTTCAAATATGATTTACAGATAGGTATTAAAATTTTGTAAGAAACTTCTTAAATATTAAGTAGTGGATGATTTTTGATCTAGGTTCGGGTTCTAGATAAGTGCGGCACAAAAGGGGGCATGACACCGGCTATGGAGGTGCTTGCGGTTTACGCGCTTCTCGATTAGCGGGATATGCCGAACGGCGACGGTCGGCATCGTGGTCCGGCAGCAGGTGGCGCGAGCTTAGGCGAACTGAAGTTTCAGCGGTTCTTGTGAAACGCCGTACTTGTCAGGACGCCAGCCACTGCAGATGCGTTTGCATCTTCCAACGGCTCGGCTTCTCGGACCGCCCCTCCCGGCTGGCGGGCCTGGCGGTATTCGCTGGGGGTGCAGTTGGTGAACTGCTTGAAGGCGCGGGCGAAGTAGGAGGGGTCCTTGAAGCCGGCCTCATAGCCAATGCTGGTGATGGGCATCTGGCTGTTGAGGAGCAGGTCCATGGCCAGGTTCATGCGCTTGCTCAGGATGTAATCCAGAAAGCCAAGGCCGTTGATTTCCTTGAACAGGCGGCTGAAGCGGGCAGTGGTCATGCCGCAGCGCTGGGCCAGCGCCTTTTGATCGATGCATTCGCGAAAGTGCTGGTCGAGGTAAGGCATGACCGTGCTCAGCGCCTTGTGCTTGTGGTGTTCGCCGGTCAGGCGAATGCTGTCCGGCAGTGACGGCAGGTGATCGATCTGCTGCGCATTTGTCTGGCTTTTGACCGTGCGGCGTACCTCGCAGAGTTGCTTGAGCACCTCCAGGTAGCGACTCATCTCGCTGGTTGTAAGCGGCAATACCAGGTATTCCCAGACCCGCGAACGCATGGCCCAGACCGCCAGTTCTTCGGAGTGCTGTACCGTGAACATGGTGATCGGAATGGCAGGTGAGTTGCGCTTTACCTCCAGCAGCAGATTGAGGTTGAGGGTGTCGGGGCGATCGAAGTGCATGCAGATCATGTCTGCCTGGTGGCGTTCGGCATGCGCAACGGTCTTGGCCAGTTTGCATTCGCAGACATGGCTGAACTGTGCCATCAACGCTTCGGTGGAACGATCCCGTGTCAGATCGAACCACAGCAACAGGGGCTTTATGCCCGGGTTAGACATCATGCTTAACCGGCTCCTGGCGGGTTTCCCTACCTGCTGCAGTATTGACAACATGCCATCGGCTCGCTGATCGATTTGGTTATTAGTGCAGCTTATTTTTGCCTGGCAGATTCTATGATGCCGCCTGAACCCTGATGCCAGACGGGCTTGGGCTTTTTCTCTCGCCACGGCCCGGGTGACCGCCTGTCGCTTTTTGCCGACGGGACGCGAGGCCTGTTCGCCAGCGAGTGCGAATGCGTTCGCAAGTGCTTCTCATGTTTGCTTTTCGCGCCTGTTGCAAAGGGGGATGTGGCCTCTCTTCGGGTGATGGCACATGGCCGCAAAAAAGTCCTAGTGATTCGCAAAAGACTCCTAACGACTGTTGCATCGCCCTGACTAGGATTCCCCTCAGGCAGTGCAACACCACTGCCGGGAATAAAAATAAAGTCCTTAGCGAGGTGAGCGAAATGACTCTGCAAACTATCAAGGCTTCGGTCCTGAAGTTCGTCGAAGATGAAGATGGCCTGACCGTCGTGGAATATGCGGTGGCCGGTGGGTTGGTTGCCCTTGCCCTGATTACTGCGTTCACCAACTTGGGAACTGCAGTGAAGGGGAGGATCAACGCGCTGATTACTGCGCTTGGCGGCACACCTGCCCCTTGAACTGACAACTTCATCAAGCCCCAAGGGGGATGCAGCAATGTCAGCAGAGTCTCTGTTCGCCATTGTCGTGCTGCTAGGGCTGCTGGGTATCGCGGTGGTGGGGGATCTTCGTAACCACCGCATTCCCAACTTTCTGGTCTTGCTGGGGCTGGGGCTGGGGTTGGCCGGCCAGGTCCATGCCGCGGAACTTGCCGGGCTGGGTTATGGCGTGCTGGGCATGTTGATTGGCTTTGCCGTGTTCATTCCGATGTACGCGTTGGGAGGCATGGCAGCCGGCGACGTCAAGCTGATGGCCATGGTCGGTAGCTTTCTTGCGCCACAAGACGCACTTGGCGCAGCACTGTTCAGCCTGATTGCCGGTGGTGTATGCGGCATGTTGATAGTGCTGGTGCGCGGGCAGTTGAAACAGACCCTGGAACGCTACTGGTTGATATTGACGGCGCAAGCCTACTTCGCGCCGAAGGCGAATGAAGTAGCAGGCAAACCGTTCCCTTATTCAGTCGCGATCCTGTCCGGAACCCTTGGCAGCCTTATTTGGCAACCGCTTGGCCTATAGCCTGGGAGGCTAACGATGTACGCATTCAGAGACCGTGGTGCCTGCGCCTGTGACAAGGATGCAGTACAAAGCCTGGCACCTCAGCCACGTACAGTTCGCGAGACCGGCCTGGCGGAAAGTTTCCTCGGTGATCTGCTGTGCAAGCACCTGCATGACGCCGGCACGCTGGACCTGTCGCGCCTGGTGGAGCGCCTGGCGCTGACCGGCGCGGTGGTGGAAGAAGTGCTGGCCTTTCTGCGCAAGGATGGCCGCGTCGAAGTACTGGGCCAGGTCGGTGTACAGACGGGTGGGCAGGTGCTGCGCTACGGCTTGACCGAGCGCGGCCGCAGTACTGCCCGCGATGCCCTGGCGCGCAGCGGCTACATTGGCGCGGCGCCTTTCCCGGTAAATGCCTACCGTGACCTGCTCAAGCTGCAGACCATTCACCATGGCCGCATCACCACGCAGGACATGCATGCGGCCTTCACGGGCGTGGTGCTCTCCGAGAGCATGCTCGATCAACTGGGCGTAGCGCTGAATTCCGGGCGCGCGATCATGATTTATGGCCCTGCAGGCACCGGCAAGACCTACGTCAGCAGCCGGCTGATCCGCCTGTTCGGCGAGTCGATCTGGGTCCCCCATGCCATCGAGATCAACGAGTCGGTCATCGAGGTGTATGACCCCCAGGTGCATCAGCGCCTGGAGGAGGAGGGCCAACCCGCCAGCCTGTTGCTCAACGAAGGTATCGATCGGCGGCTGGTGCGCTGCAAACGTCCGGTGGTGATCACCGGCGGCGAACTGGGCATGGAGCAACTGGATGTCCGCTTCGATCCCAGTACCCGGCAATACCAGGCCTCCCTGCAACTCAAGGCCAGCAATGGCCTGTTCATCATCGACGACCTGGGCCGCCAGCGCATGGCCCCGGCCGAACTGCTCAACCGCTGGATCGTGCCGATGGAAGAGCAGCGCGACTTCCTCAGCCTGGGGGGCGGCCGGCACTGCGAACTGCCATTCGACCTGGTGCTGGTGTTCTCCACCAACCTCAACCCGCTGGAGCTGGCCGACGAGGCGTTCCTGCGGCGTATTGGCTACAAGCTGCAGTTCAGCTACCTGAAAGTCGACCAGTACGAACGCATCTGGCGCCAGGAATGCGAACGCCTGGGCCTGGCTTACGATCCCTCGTTGTTGCGTTACGCGCTCCAGGCGCTGTACGAGGCCGAAGGCGTGCCGCTGGTGCCTTGCCACCCTCGCGACCTGCTGAACATGGCCCTGGACCGCCAGCGTTACCTGGGTGGCGATGGCCCGTTGTCGGAGCAGGAACTGAAATGGGCCTGGCATAGCTACTTCGTCCAGATCGACTTCCTTGGTTAAGGAGATCACACATGAGTGCCCGTACGCTTACCCTGGTTGCCGTTTCCCTGACCTTGGGGCTTGGCGCTGCCTGGATGGCCAACAACTGGCTGGATGGACGGCTCAACAGCACCCCTGATGACAACATGAAGAACGTGGTGGTCGCCACGGTGGAGATCCCGTTCGGGCAGATGATCGAGGCCCAGCAGGTCGCCATCGTTCGTATGCCCAAGGACGCAGTGCCCGACGATGCGTTCGACAGCAACGAAAAGGTGTTGGGCAAGATTGCCACCTTCGCCTTGCTGCGCGGCGACGTACTGCGCAGTGCGCGCCTTGCCGAGCACTTGGGCGGCAGCACCCTGGCGTCGTTGATCGCCCCCGACAAACGGGCCATTTCGGTGCGGGTGGACGATGTGGTGGGCGTGGGCGGGTTCCTCTTGCCGGGTAACCGGGTCGATGTGCTGGCGACCAGGCAGAGCGATGGCAGCAGCAATGACGCCGAGTCCAGAACCCTGCTGCAGAACTTGCGAGTACTGGCCGTGGACCAGACGGCGGGTACCGACAAGACCCAACCGGTGGTGGTCCGTGCCGTGACCCTGGAGATGTCGGCCAAAGAGGCCGAGGTGCTGGTCAAGGCGCAATCGGAAGGCAAGTTGCAACTGGCCCTGCGTAACCCGCTGGATGCTCGCAAACAGCCGCCAGCCATTGCCGCTGTCGAGCCGGTCAAGGCCGCGCCAGCAGCCGTCAAACCACAACCCAGGCCGGTCGTGCAGCGCAGCAGTGACGGTGGCGCGGTGACGATTATCCGCGGCACTGAAGTCGAAGTCGCGAAAACCAGGTTTTAAGGCGGACGAGATCCGGATAGCCATCCTTCGGCGGGAACAAGATCACCTCGCAAGGAGTAGTGAATGAATACTTTGCAGAGATTAGGGCTGTACCTGTTGTGCGGGCTGGGTACGCAGCTGTCGTTCGCTGGCCTGGTGCAGGCAGCTGAACCGGGGGCGGCATACAGCGCCCTGCCGGCCGCCAACACCAACATGGTCCAGGTACCCATCTACAAGTCGCGCACGCTCAGCACCCGGACGCCGGTGCGGAAAATCTCGGTGGGCAACCCGGAAATCGCCGACATCCTCATCACCAGCCCGACTCAGCTCTACCTGCTCGGTCGCTCGCTGGGCACCACCAACGTATTGCTGTGGGACGGCAGCAACCGCTTGATCGACACCCTCGATGTGGAGGTGGTGCATGACTTGACCGGGCTCAAGACCAAACTGCACCAGCTGTTGCCCGAGGAGAACATCGAGGTGTTCAGTGCCCAGGGCGCGTTGGTGCTGCGCGGCCAGGTACGCAGCGCGGCGGCCATGGACACGGCGATGAAAGTGGCCAAGACCTACGCCGCACAGACTTCGAGCGTGGTGCAAGGCAAGGGTGAAGCCGCCGAGGTGGCCCCGGCCCAGTCGCTGGAGGTGATCAACCTGCTCAGCGTCGGTGGTAGCCAGCAGGTGATGCTGGAGGTCAAGGTGGCGGAGATGCAGCGCAGCCTGATCAAGAACCTCAATGTGCGCTTCAACGCCCTTGGCAGCTCCGGCAACTGGAGCGGTGGTGGCTTCAACAACGGCCAGGGGCTGGGCCTGAGCCCCGGTGGCGGCTCGATCCTGTCGCCAGGTTCGCTGATTGGCGGCGGCAAAGGCTTGTTCGCCCAGTTCCTGTCCGACGATTTCCTCTTCAACGTGGTGCTGGAAGCGTCCAAGGACAATGGCTCGGCCAAGGTACTGGCCGAGCCCACGCTGACCACGCTGACCGGCCAGCAGGCGGAGTTCATTTCCGGTGGCGAATTCCCCATCCCGATCACCGAGGATGACGGCATCACCATCGAGTACAAGGAATTCGGTGTCGGCGTGAAGTTCCTGCCGGTGGTGCTCGACTCCGGGCGCATCAACCTCAACCTGAATGTCTCGGTCAGTGAGCTTTCCAACGTCAACTCGCTGGTGCTCGACACGGGCCTGAACAGCATTCTGGGTGATGGTGTGACCCAGGTGATTCCGTCGCTGACCAAGCGCAGCGCCGAGTCCACGGTGGAACTTGGCAATGGCCAGACCATCGCCATCGCCGGCCTGATCAGTGAAAACACCCGCGATTTCGTCAGCCGTTTCCCCGGGCTGGGGGACCTGCCGATACTCGGCCACCTGTTCCGCAGCCAGTCGTTCATCAACGGTGAAACCGAACTGGTGATCCTGGTGACGCCGCACCTGGCCAAGCCTGTGGATGCCAAGGCGGTGCGCCTGCCCACCGAACGATTCGTCGAACCCAGCGACCGGGACTTCTACCTGCTCGGCAAGACCAAAGGCAGCGAGCCCGGGCGCGCGGTGCCCGTCAGCCTCGGGGTGAGCGGTGGCAACTTCGGCCATGACCTGAACTGAGCGGAGAGTACCAGCATGAAAAGCATGATCGTGTGTTGCGCGCTTGTAGCGGGGTTGTCCGGCTGCATGTCGTACGACGAAGGGCGGGTGGGCCCGCTGGGCTACAGCGTCTACCAGACCACCTACCAGCAGATCGCCGACAAGCAGACGGCTGCCAACCCAGGGACCGAACTGCCGGCCGCTGGCGCCGATGGGCCGTTGCTGGAGAAAGTGATCAACGGTTACCGGGGTGTGACCGGCGATGCCCAGCAAGTCGGCCAGCCGATCCAGATTCAAGTCACTGACTCGACTGATTGAGGGCGTGGCCATGACTCCTCGAGCCCAACGCATGTTCACCGCGCCGCCCGGCCAGCAGCGGGGCGCAGTGACTGTGATGATCGTGATCGCGCTGTTGGCGATCTTGATGATGGCAGCGTTGGTGCTCGACGGCGGCCACATGCTGTTGAACAAGACGCGCCTGCAGAATGCCGTGGACGCTGCCGCGCTGAGTGGCGCCAAGACCCTGAGCCAGGTAATGGGCTCTGGCAATGCCGCCACTACCGCACGTGATGCGGCACTCTTTACCCTCAACGAAAACGGCAAGGCGGCGGGCAACCAAGAACTGTCGACAGCCATCGGCGGCACCCCCGCAAGCTTCGCCGTGGTGGAGCTGGCAGACAACGTCTATGGGCCTTTCTCCTTCCCAGGGCCGGCCAACGCCACCTATGTGCGGGTCTCGGTACCGAACTACGCGCTGGCGGGCTTTTTCTGGAACTTCGCCCAGACATTCGGTACCGGCGCCCTCGGTGCCAAGAACGTGGCGGCGATTGCCACTGCCGGGCCGAGCCCGACCAGCCCTTGTGACCTTGCGCCGCTGCTGGTGTGCGGCAACCCGGCTCAGTACAACCCGGATGCCGGGGTGTTCTGGGGCTATCGCTTCGGTGATCTGGAGGTGTTGAAGTCCGCCGCCAAGAACAGCGACCCCATTGGCCCCGGCAATTTCCAGCTGCTCGATTTTGGCGCGGGCGGCAAGGCGGTTGGCGAGCTCATGGCCGGTGGTGGCTCGGTTTGCCGTAATGTCGGCGATAACGTCGATACCAAGCCAGGCAACACCGTCGGCCCTTCGGTTCAAGGCTTGAACACGCGCTTCGGCGATTACACCGGGTCGTTCAAGAATACCGACTATCCGCCCGACCTGGTGACTACCTACAACAACCCCCTGATGAAGTACAACGACACCACGACCCCGGCGCAGGTGGAATTCCAGGGCCAACCTGTCACGTCGAGCAATGGCAACCTCACCGCTGGCGGTACGCCATTGTTCGATTACAACGACTATGCCGCGCGCACAGTTGCGTGTGTCGCCGGGAGCGGCACGGGGTGCCAGTCGAACGGGGTGTTCGAACGGCGGATTCTGAAGATCGTGATGGGCGACTGTTCTGGAAAGAACGCCGGCGCCACCTCGATTCCGGTCATCGGTTTTGGTTGTTTCTACGTGCTGCAACCGGCCGAAAGCAGCGGTGGCGATTCGCAGATTTTCGGCCAGTTCGTCAAGCAGTGCGAAGGCGACAACGTGCCTGGGCCCACGCCACAAGATGATTCGGGGCCACAGATCATCCAGCTGTACAAAACCTTCATCAATGGCAGCGGCACACCGAGCACCGACTCCTAGGAGCGTGTCATGCAACTTCACCGGCTCAAGCGTGCGCAGCGCCAGCAAGGGGTGGCGATCGTCGAGTTCACCCTCACCCTGCCGCTGCTGTTACTGACGTTGCTGGCCTTCGGCGAATTCGGTCGCATGCTTTACCAGTACAACAGCTTGCTGCAAGGCAGCCGTGATGCCGCGCGCTTTGTCGCCAGCCAGGCCTGGAACCCGACCCTTGGCAAGGTCGAGGTCACTGCCGAACTCGAATGCATGACCCAATACGTCGCGCTGTACGGTGCGCCCACCACGCCGCCCTGCAGCCTGCCGAGCATGCCGGCCAACACCACGGTGCAGGTGGTCAAGGTGGCGGGCAGCAACGACCACGTGCAGGTGACCATCAGCCAGGTCTTTTCGCCGCTGATCGCCAGCGGCATTCCAGCCTTTGTCGGCAATGGCATAGCACTGAACGTGCCGTTGGTCGCCACCACCGTGATGAGGGCACTTTGATGAAGCGCAGAGGCATGCAGGAAGGCGTCTATGTGGTGGAGTTCGCGATCATCAGCGCGTTGCTGTTCACGCTGTTGTTCGGGGTGCTGGAAATTGGCCGGCTGTATTACACGGTGAACGTGTTGAATGAATCGGTACGCCGTGGCGCACGCCTGGCAGCGGTGTGCAACATCAGCGACCCGGTGGTGCTGCGCAGGGCGATATTCAACGGCGCGGGCGACAGTGGCGCCAGCAGCCTGCTGGCCGACCTGGATACCGCTGATCTGACCCTGCGCTATCTGGACCAGAACGGGGCACAGGTCGCCAACCCCGCAGACCTGGTCAGCGCCACCGGGTTTCGCGCCGTCCGTTATGTGCAACTGACCCTGCAGAACTTCCAGTTCAGCCTGTTCATTCCAGGATTCGGGGTGCCCATTACCTTGCCAGTATTCAAGGCGACCTTACCTCGCGAGAGCCTCGGGCGTCATACCGAGGCGGATGTCGTACCGGAGATCACGCCATGCTGAACCTTAGGGAATCTTCCGTATCCGCTACTTCCAGCAAGCCTGGCAGGCGTCTGCTGATCAGCAGCTCTGACGCCCTGGCCTTGCGCCAGTTGCAGGAAATCTGCCAGCGCATCCCCGGCCTGGAGGTCAATGCCCGCCAGGTCAGCAATGGCCATTGCGACCCGCTTTACGGGCTGGACCGGATGCCCGATTTCTTGTTGTTGCGCGTCGGTCAGCTGTGGCGTGAGGAGCTGGCCGCCCTGTTGCAACGCCCGGCCCATGAGCGCCCGCCGTTGCTGGTGTGTGGTCTGCTGGACGATCGCGAAGGCATGCGCCTGGCAATGCAGGCAGGCGCCCGCGATTTCCTGCCAGAGCCCGTGGTTGCCACGGAACTCATTGCCGCCTTGGGCCGTATGGTCGTGGAGACCCAGTCCAGCAGCGAGACGGGCGGGCGGCTGATTGCGGTGATGAATGCCAAGGGCGGCTCTGGCGGCACGGTAATGGCCTGCAACCTGGCGCATCAGCTGAGCCTCGAGGGCAACGCCCTGTTGCTTGACCTGGACCTGCAATTTGGCAGCGTGTCGCATCATCTGGATGTGGCGCAGTCGCACAGCCAGCTGGATGTATTGCAGCAGATAAAGGAAATGGACGGGGTTGCACTGCGCGGGTTCTGCAGCCATTTCAGCCCGTCGTTGCATGTGCTTGGCAGCCGGGCCAACGAGCTTTGCCTGCCGCAGGATGTCCAGGCCGAACAGCTCGATGCGCTGTTGCAGCTGGCCCGCGCCAACTATGACTGGGTGGTGGCGGACTTGCCACGGCAGATCGACCACATTACCGCGTCGGTGCTGGAGCAGGCCGACCGGGTTTACATGGTGGTGCAGCAGAGCGTCAACCACCTGCGCGACGCCAGTGCCCTGGCGCGCATCCTGCGTGACGACCTGGGCGTGCGTGGCAATCAGCTGGAAGTGCTGGTCAACCGCTACGACAAGGCGGCGCCGGTCACCCTCAAGGACATCGGCGAGGCGCTGCGCTGCACCAATATCGTCAAGCTGCCCAATGACTTCAGCGTCATCAATCAGAGCCAGAACACCGGTGTGCCCTTGGGCCTGCAAGCCCCTCGCTCGGCTATCGCCCAGGCGCTGCGCGGGCTGGCCGAGGAGTTGGTGGGCAAACAGGTGGACACTGACAGCGGGCTGTTCCAACGCGCCTTCAAGCGTGTTTTTCGGGGGTGAACCATGCTTAGTGATTTCCGTAACCGTTTGCGCAAACAGGCCGTCAGCGCCGAGGCATCGACGCCATCGAAGCACCCTGGCGCTGCGCAGGAGCCGGCAGAGGCGTTGATGGCATGGGAGCATGCAGCGCCGGATGTGCTTTTTGAAACGAAAAGTCAGGTCACCCAGGTAGAAGCCGAGTGGCGCGAGAAGACCTATCAGCAACTGCTCAAGGTCATGGACCTGTCGCTGCTCGATTCGCTCGAGCAAGCCGAGGCAGTGCGGCAGATTCGTGATATCTGCCAACGGCTGCTCGACGAGCATTCAGCGCCGGTGAGTTCTGCCAGCCGCCAGTTGATCATCAAACAGATCACCGATGAAGTGCTGGGCCTTGGCCCTCTGGAGCCGTTGCTGGCGGACCACACGGTGTCCGACATTCTGGTCAACGGCCATGACTCGGTGTACGTCGAACGCTTCGGCAAGTTGCAGCGCACCGATGTGCGCTTTCGTGACGATCAGCACCTGCTGAACATCATCGACCGCATCGTTTCCAGCCTGGGCCGGCGCATCGATGAGTCTTCGCCGCTGGTCGACGCCCGGCTCAAGGACGGTTCGCGGGTCAATGCGATCATCCCGCCGCTGGCCATTGATGGGCCAAGCATCTCGATCCGTCGGTTTGCGGTGGACCTACTCAATACCGACAGCCTGATCCAGGCGGGCGCGCTGACGCCGGCCATTGCCTTGCTGCTCAAAGCCATCGTGCGCGGCCGGCTGAACGTGCTGATCTCCGGGGGGACCGGCTGCGGCAAGACCACCATGCTCAACGTGCTGTCCAGTTTCATTCCGCATAACGAACGCATCGTCACCATCGAGGACTCCGCCGAGCTGCAACTGCAGCAGCCGCATGTGGTGCGCCTGGAAACACGCCCGGCGAACATCGAGGGGCGCGGCGAGGTGGGCCAGCGCGAGCTGGTGCGCAACAGCCTGCGGATGCGCCCGGACCGTATCGTGATCGGTGAGGTGCGCGGCGCCGAGGCGCTGGACATGCTGACGGCGATGAACACCGGTCATGACGGCTCGCTGACCACCATTCACGCCAACACCGCGCGCGATGCGCTGGGCCGGGTCGAGAACATGGTGCTGATGTCGGGTGCCACGTTCCCGATCAAGGCCATGCGCCAGCAGATCGCATCGGCCATCGATGTGGTGATCCAGCTGGAGCGCCAGGAGGATGGCAAGCGGCGCCTGGTCAGTGTGCAGGAAGTCAACGGCATGGAAGGCGAGATCATCACCATGACCGAGATCTTCTCGTTCGTTCGCAATGGGGTAGGCGAGCAGGGCCAGGTGCTTGGTGACTTCCGGCCCAGTGGCATGGTCCCGGCTTTCCGCGATGCATTGGCCAAGCGCGGCATCGAATTGCCGCTGGCGATGTTCCGGCCCGAATGGATGGAGGCTCGCCAGCCATGAGCCAGATCCCCGTCGAGTACATCCTGATATTCCTGGGCATGGTGTTCGTCGCCGTGTTTCTCCTCAGCCAGGGGCTGGTAGTGCCGGTGTTCGGCGAGGCGGGCAAGGTACGTAAACGTATCCGCGGCCGCCTGGTGATCCTGGAGCGGGCAAGCCATCTGCCGAACATGCAGACCGTGCTGCGGCAGAAGTACCTGGTCCGCCTGTCACCGTTGGAGGCGTGGCTGGAGCAGTTGCCTTTCATGGCCACGCTGACACAGCTGATCGAGCAGGCCGGGCATGAGTACCGGGCCTATCGGGTGCTGCTGGTGGGGGGGGTTCTGGCTGCGGCTAGCGCGATGCTGGCCTGGTTGTTCTTTCCTTACTGGTGGCTGGCGCTGGCGGCTGCGTTCGTGGCGTTCTGGCTGCCGCTGCTGAAAATCATCCATGACCGTGGCAAGCGTTTCGCCAGGTTCGAGGAAGGCTTGCCGGATGCGCTGGAAGCCATGTGCCGGGCATTGCGCGCCGGGCACCCCTTCAACGAAACCCTGCGCCTGGTGGCCGAGGAACACAAAGGGCCTGTGGCGCATGAGTTCGGCCTGACCTTCGCCGATATCAACTACGGCAACGATGTGCGCCGGGCCATGCTTGGCCTGCTGGAGCGGATGCCGAGCATGACGGTGATGATGCTGGTCACCTCGATCCTCATTCACCGCGAAACCGGCGGCAACCTGACCGAAGTGCTGGAGCGCCTGAGCAACCTGATCCGCGGGCGTTTCCGCTTTCAGCGCAAGGTCAAGACCATGTCGGCCGAGGGGCGGATGTCGGCCTGGGTGTTGGTCGCCATACCCTTCCTGTTGGCGGCAGCGATCATTATCACCAGCCCGGATTACCTGACGTTGCTGATCAAGGAGCCTACCGGGCAGAAGTTGGTCATGGGGGCTTTTGGCTCCATGTTGGTGGGGATTTTCTGGATTCGAAAAATCATCCGTATCCAGATTTAGGCAGTGCTGGCAGGGGAGCGGCGGTCATGGACTATTTGCTCGGTTTGTTGAGTGGGGTGACGGACAACGAGGCAGTGGCACGCCTGTTGATCGTCGGTGCGATCGGGGTGAGCACGGTCATTGCGGTCATTACCGTGACGCTGCTGGTGCTGGGGCTGCAGAGCCCGCTGCAGCGCCGTCTGGCATTGATCAAGCGCGACAACTCCAGCGCCGCGCCGGGGCGGGAGGCGCCAGGCAACCTGCAGCTGTTGCTTGAGCGGGTAGGTCGGCGCGTTACCCCGACCGCGCAGGGGCAGGTGTCGGCCACCCGCAGTCTGCTGACCCACGCCGGTTATGGTTCGGTGTCGGCGGTACAGGTGTACTGGGCGGTGCGTTTGCTGTTGCCGCTGTTGCTGGTAGGCGTCTCGCTGCTGGTACTGCCACTGGTGCCGAATCTTTCGCTGATGACCGGCATGGGGATCGTGGCCATGGGGGCTGCCACCGGATGGCTGCTGCCGGCAATGTATGTCGACAAGCGCAAGATGGCTCGGCAGGGGCGCTTGCGTGCGGCCTTTCCCGATGCCCTGGACTTGATGGTGGTTTGCGTGGAGTCGGGCCTGGCGTTGCCCCAGGCGATCGAGCGAGTGGCTGAGGAAATGGCGGTAAGCCAGGCCGAACTGGCCGAGGAACTGGCGTTGGTCAATGCGCAGATCCGCGCCGGCATCTCTAGCACCGAAGCGCTCAGGCAACTGGCGGATCGCACCGGGCTGGAAGACATTCAGGGCTTGGTCAGCCTGTTGGCCCAGAGTATCCGCTTCGGTACCAGCGTGGCGGCTACCTTGCGCATCTATGCCGAGGAGTTTCGTGACCGGCGCATGCAGGCCGCCGAGGAAATGGGCGCGAAAATCGGAACGAAACTGGTTTTTCCGCTAATTTTCTGTCTGTGGCCAAGCTTCTTTCTGGTAGCCATCGGCCCGGTAATCATCGGGATACTTAAAACCTTCGGGAATCCATGACATGAACAGGATCAGTTTGCTGTTGATGATGATAGCCGTGCTGTCCGGGTGCCAGAGCACGGGCCCGGAGGTGAATGGGATGCGCTCGGTCTATTCCGGCGGCAATTCGGTGCTCTACCAGGTGCAGTCGCAGAGCAATTCACCCGACCAGGCGATGCAGGTGGCGGCGATGGCTTACCAGGCCGGTGACCTGGACCAGGCACTGTACCAATACCTGCGCGTCCTCGAGCTGGCGCCGGAGCGTTATGAGGCACTGGTCTGGGTTGGCCGTATCCACCGCGAACGGGGCAATAACCAGCTGGCCGAAATGGCCTTCAGCGAGGTACTGGGCAAGGCACCTGAAAACGCCGACGCGCTGACCGAAATGGGCCTGCTGAACTTGTCCATGCGTAAACACGAGCAAGCCAAGGCGATGTTGTTGAAAGCCGTTGCCGTCGACCAGCAACGCTTCGCCAAGGACTCGGGCCAGGCCGGGGCGGCTGCGCTCAGGGTCGATGGCAAGTCGCCGCTCAAGGCGTACAACGGGCTGGGGGTGCTTGCGGATCTGCGCGACGACTTTGCCGAGGCCCAGATGTACTACCGCCTGGCCGAGCTCATCGAACCCCGTTCAGCGCTGGTGCAGAACAGCCTGGGTTACTCCTACTACATGGCCGGGCAATGGTCCGAAGCGGAACTCAGGTACAAGCGCGGTGTGAGCTACGACGGCACCTACAAGCCGCTGTGGCGCAACTATGGCTTGCTGCTGGCGCGCATGGGGCGTTACGAAGAAGCGGTGTCTGCCTTCGAACAGGTCGAAAAGCGCGCCGAGGCCAGCAATGACGTCGGCTATGTCTGCCTGGTGGAAGGCAAGCTGGATGTGGCCGAGCAGTTCTTCCGCAGCGCGATCGAGTTGTCACCGGGGCACTATGCCGTGGCCTGGGAAAACCTGAACAGGGTGCAGCAGATTCGCCAGATCCGGCAGATGGGTGGCAATGCGGCGATGCCTGAGCCAGTTGCAGTTGGCCCGGTGGAGCAGGTGATTACGGCATCGGCGCCTTGACGCGGTCGGCTTGATCGGCTGGATGGTTCAGCGGGTTGGCGGCACACCTGTCGCCAACGCCGCGCCACCCAACGGATGGGTAGTGGCATCGAAGAAATGGAGCTGCGTCCCGGGCATACCGGCGAACCGATCAACGAAGTGCTGCTTCTGGTTGATCACCGACGCCTCGCTCAATGGCCGGATGGCAACCGCCAGGTGTGTCGGCCGAGCCAGCCGGATGGCCTCCAGCAGATGCTGGTCGCTGTTGTCCAGGTGCTGCCCGAACAGGCACAGCCCGCCGTTTTCCTGCGCCAGTTGCCCCAGGCACCAGCTCAGGTAGTCCGAGTTGCGGATGGCGCGCAGTTTCTCGTCGCTGCGGTCTTCGTTGACGAACAGCGGCACTTCGCCCGGGATGTTGACGGCAAAGCCATCGAGCAGTTCGGCGCTGTCGGCGCTGCGTTGGCGGGTAGTGCCGTCGGGCAGCTTGAGCAGGTGCAGACCGCCATGCAGGTGCAGCACCCGGGTGCCTTCGCTGCCGGTGCGCCGCACATCGAAGAAGCCTTGCTCGTCGAACAGTTCGGCGAAGCCGTGCGCGGCGTGCTGCACGGCCCACGGCACCAGCAGGTCGTAGTTGCTGGTGTAGACGCTGCGGTAGCCGCGCAGGGCCTGGTTGAGGCTGGCCAAGGTGGCCGCCGGCATCAGCGGCCACGGCAGGTGCACGGTGCGGATGGCGTGGATCAGCGCTTCCTTGATCGAGTAGTAGCGGTTCAGCGGAGCGGTGGAGTTGATGGCCAGCGCGGCGTTGGCGCGCACCGTGGTGTTGAGGGCGCTGAGCACCGGCTCGAACAGTTCTGTGCCCAGCGACTTGAACAATGCCTGGTCGCTGACCGCCAGGCCTTTCTTGCGCCCGGCGCGTTGCGCCTCCTCGAACAGCGAGAAGTAGCCGAACGGCTTCCACAGCGCGCGGCTGGCGCCGTTGCCCAGCAGCAGGGCGTCGCAAGGGTGGCGGTCGGCGAGTTCTGGCCAGGGGGTGAGGGTGGCGTCGAGTGCGGGCATGCTGGGGTCCGTTGGGTGGAGCGGGAACGGGGGCGACTTTAGCATGCCCTGCCACGGGTGCGCGGGTTGGCGTGCAGGCGTCAGTGAGCGAGGGCCTTGAGTACATGATCCGGATCGTTGCGTATCGCACGTAGCAATGCTTTGGCCGGCCCGGTCGGTTCTCGCCGCCCTTGCTCCCAGTTCCTCAACGTGGCTACTTGAACATCGATCATCTCGGCAAAGCGTGCTTGTGAAAGTCCTGTTGCCCTGCGGATGTTACGTACCTGAAGAGCATCGATCTTGAACTCGCGAGACGGCGCGCGCTTGCCCTGGACGATATCGTCCATCTGGTGAACGCTCTCCATCAGCTCTTCAAAAAACCGGTTCATGCTTGCCTCCAGTGTTCAATGATGGATTTCAGCGCCTTTCGCTGTTCGCTGGACAGGTCGGACTGCTCATTTTTGCCGTATATGTAAAGCATCGCTATCTGTGATCTGGATATGAAGTGGTAGTAAATAACCCCGGCACCGCCGCGTTTGCCATGCCCGTTTGCGGACACGCGTATTTTGCGCAGGCCACCGGTTCCCTCAATCAAGTCACCTGCCTCAGGCGATGCCATGAGCCTGACTTGCAGCACGCGATAGGCGTCGTCAGCGAGAAGCTCTTTTACTCGCTTAGTGAACAAGGTCGTTTCAGTGAAAAGCCTAGCAGGGTATACGTCATTGGCGTAGCTTCCGGATCTCCGGAGCTACACATAAAAGGAGTGCCCGGCCAGTTTTCAGAACGGGATAGTGGGGCTAACGACCCCCGTGGTCGCTGGCCGATCATCCTTTTCCGACTGCCATGTAGTCCTTCTCTTTGTGGGGCCAAATGGGTGGCTCAACCTCGCTATCAGCGCTGTTCAGCCGTCTGCACGCTGCGCTTGCGGTTACGCCACACCCGATATGCCCGGATACCCGCCCGCACCGAGCCGAACAGCAGCTTGTCTTCCATTTCCCGCGCCAGCCCCGAGCGCACCAGCATGCGCAGGAAGGTGCCACGGGCGCGGGCGATGGCGAAGAAGATGCCTTGCGCCGCCAGGGTGTCGCGCACTTCGCGCAGCGCGGCAATGCCGCTGACGTCGATGCTCGTTACCGCTTCGGCATCGAACAGCACGGCCTTGGGCTGGTCCTGGCTCTGGACGGCTTCGAGCAGGCGCATCTTGAAGTAGTCGGCGTTGAAGAACAGGATTGCGTCATCGAAGCGGTACACCACCAGGCCTGGCACGGTCCGGGCATCCTTGTGCTTGCGGATGTCCACCTGGCCTTCGGTGCCCGGCAGCCAGCCCAGTACCGCGTCGGTCGGCTGGTAGATGCTGTACAGCAGGCGCAGGATCGCCAAGGTCACGGCAAAGACGATACCCGGCAGCACACCCAGGCCCAGCACCCCCACCGTGGTCAGCAGGCACAGCCAGAATTCGAAGCGGCTCAGGCGGCGAATGTGCCCCAGCGATTTGATGTCGATCAGCCCCCAGCCGGCCATCAGCAGCACGGCGCCCAGCGCGGCCTGCGGAATCCACGCCATCGGCGCGGTGAAGAACAGCAGGATCAGCGCGATCACCAGCGCGGCGATGATGCCCACCAGCTGGCTTTTGCCGCCGACCATGTCGTTGACCGCGGTGCGCGAGTCGGCACCGCTGATGGCAAAGCCCTGGGAAACCCCCGCCGCCAGGTTGCTTACCCCCAGGGCAACGAATTCGTGGTTGGCGTTGATCGCGTAACCGTGCCGGGCAGCAAAACTGCGTGCGGTGAGCATGGCGCTGCAGAAGCTGACGGTGGCGATACCCAGGGCGTCGCGCAGCAGGCTTTTCATTTCTGCCAGGCTGCTATGTGGCCAAGCCAGTTGCGGCATGCCCGCAGGCACCGGGCCGAGGATGGCGACGCCAAAGCGGTCGAGGCCGAACAGGCCGACCAGTAGCATGAACAGCGCCACCACCGTCAACGCCGAGGGCAGGCGCGGGTAGCGCCTTGGCAGCCAGATCAGCAGGCCCAGTGCGGCCAGGCCGATGAGCAGCGTCAGCCAATGGATTTCTCCCAGGCGCTGGAAAAAGTTGATCACGCTGAGAATGAACCCGTCGCCCTCGATCTTGAACCCCACCACCTTGGACAACTGCCCGGCGATCAGGCTCAGGCCGATGCCATTGAGGTAGCCGATCAGGATAGGCCGCGAAAAGAAGCTGGCGATGAACCCGGCACGGGCCACGCCGGCGGCGATCAGCATCACCCCGACCAGCAAGGTGACGATCACCGACAGTTCGGCAATCCGCTGCGGCTCGCCCATGGCCAGCGGCGCCACGGCACCGGCGATCATCGCGCAGGTAGCGGCGTCGGGGCCGACCATCAGCTGGCGCGAGCTGCCGATCAGGGCATAGACCATCATCGGCAGCACACAGGCGTACAGGCCGTACTGCGGCGGCAGGCCGACGATCTGCGCGTAGGCAATGGCGATGGGGATCTGGATCGCTGCCACCGAGAGACCGGCCTGCAGGTCGGCGTGGAACCACTCGCGGCGGTAGTGCAGCAGGTTGGCAAGGCCCGGTAGCCAGCGGGAGAGAAACATGCGTCGTCCTTTCGAAATGTTCCACGAATCCATCTTGCGCATTGAAGCGGATCGGCAGGCAAATGGCCATGGGACAGGTCAAAGGAGATGCAGAAACGAAAAAAGGAGCCAGGGCTCCTTTTGACAGCGATGACGTCAATGAAACGCCATGCGGTGAGGCGATGTGGAGCGGGTAGAGGGAATCGAACCCTCAACTAAAGCTTGGGAAGCTTTCGTTTTGCCACTAAACTATACCCGCATCTGCGATGCACTTTTTACCAGAACCCTCCGCGAATTAGAAGCCCGAGTTATAAAAAAGCTTGTCGGCACCCCGTAGCCTGCGGGTATCGGCTACAGGGCGCCGAGGCGCTCAGATGGCCAGTGCATGCTGCCCCTGTTGGATGTGCTGGTAGCGTTGACGAGGCTCGCGCACGGTCGGCTTGAGGAAGCCCAGCAGGGCGCTGCGGGTGTCCTCGCAGGCGGCCTTGTTCTCCATATCAAGGAAGTGGCCGGCATCACGGATCACGCTGAACTGGCTGTTGCCCACATGCTTGCCGAACTGCCGGGCATCTTCGACCGTGGTGTACTCGTCGCGGTCACCGTTGATGAACAGCACCGGGATGTCGATGTTGCGCGCGCCATTCAGGGCCCGTTGCAGGTCGTGCTGCAGCACTTCAGTGATGTGGAAGTGCATTTGCGCGTACTCGTGGCTGTCCAGGCTGCTGACGTGCCGGTAGTTGAAGCGCTTGAACAGCGACGGCAGGTGCTTGCCGATGGTGTCGTTGACCAGGTTACCGACCTGATAGCGATCGCAGGCGGCCAGGTACTGGCAGCCACGGTCCAGGTAGTCGCGCATCGGTTCGTTGATCACTGGCGAGAACGAACTCACCACTGCTTTCTTCACCCGCCGCGGCTGGTGCGCCAGCGCCAGCAGCGTACTCGCGCCACCCCACGAGAACGACATCACGTGGTCTGCCCGGAAGTGCTCGATCAGCTCGAGCAGAATGTGCGCCTCGGTCTCTTTGCTGATCAGCCGCTCCTGGCGATTGTGCGGCTTGGACTTGCCGGCATACGGCTGGTCGAACAGTACGACGTTGAATTGCGGGTGCAAGTTACGCACCGTCTGCGCGAACGAGGCGGTCGTGGCCAGCGAGCCATTGATCAGGATGATCGTTTTCTCGGCCGCATCCGCGCGATAGAACTCCGTGTAAACCCGATACTGACCTTGGATATCAAGTACAGCGATTTCTGGCCTCATGTCATCGACTCCTGGCGCAAAAAGGGTATTCGCGTCACCTAGGGTGCACGTTCTTTATGACAGGTAGGCATTTGCCTGAAGAGAAACCGGGGCCCTGTGTCGATCCTTGGCACGTGTGTCGACGGGTGTTGTTTTTGGCGGGCAATTTGCCGTGCCCCAAGGCATCGAGGCCCTGGGTGGCCGGCAAAAAGTGTCTTCGACCGCGGTTGTGACTTGGTAGTCACATGCGGACTGACGATTTGGATTCAAGCAGCGGGGCGCCGATCCTGCAAGTGCCGTTCGGGGGGAAATGTGACTTTTGTCGCTGAGCGGTCGTGTAGCGAGGCTGTGTCGCCTGTGCCGGCCTCTTCGCGGGTGAACCCGCTCCCACAGGAATGTCACATCTTCGGACTTACAGATGACCCCTGTGGGAGCGGGCGAGCCCGCGAAAAGGCCGGCACAGTCAACCTAGACCGTCGCTACTTCATCCGCAGTCAGCTCGCGAAACGCCCCCGGTGCCAACCCCGGGTCCAGGCGGATGGTGCCCATGCTCTCCCGATGCAGCCCCACCACCTTGTTGTCGAAATGGCCGAACATGCGCTTGACCTGGTGATAGCGCCCTTCGACGATCGCCAGCCGTGCCTGGCGCGGGCCCAGGATATCCAGTTCGGCAGGTTGCGTAGTCAGGCCCTCGAAGGCGAAGTAGAACCCCTCGCGGAACCTGGCCACATAGTGCGCGCCAATCTCGTCCTCGGTTTCCACCAGGTAGTGCTTGGGCAGCTTGGTCGCGGGCTGGGTAAGCCGGCGGGACCATTGGCCATCGTTGGTCAGAATCATCAGCCCCGTGGTGTTGAAGTCCAGACGCCCGGCTATGTGCAGGTCATCACGCAGCGCAGCGGGCAGCAGGTCGAGCACGGTGCGATGTTGCGGGTCGCGGGTGGCGCTGACGCAGCCGGCGGGCTTGTGCAGCATCAGGTAGCGCGCCGGGCGGCCGGCCTGCAACAATTGCTCGTCCAGCTCGACACGGCTGAATTCGCGCACTTCGGTCAGCGGGTCGCTGGCCACCTGGCCATCCACCCGCACGCGGCGTTGCGCCAGCATCAGGCGAACTTGCTGGCGGTTGTGGCTGGGCAGGTTGGCAAGGAAACGGTCGAGGCGCATGGCAAACGGTCAGTGGGCAGTGGGGTCGCGCAGTTGTGCTTCAACGGCGGCGCAGCGCGGGCACAGGCAGGCCTTGTCGCGCAATTCGGCCGGCAGTGCCTGGAGCACCGCCGGGTCGATGCTTACGCTGTAGCACCAGCAGGCCTGGGTGGCGCGGCGTGGGTCGGCCAGGCTGCATTGATTGAGCGCGCCACAGGCAGGGCAGTGTTGGTCGTCTGGCATGGCGGCCGTGCACCTGTATCAAATTGTTGCGGAAATGGCACTGCACCTCGGCGCCACGGTCTTATTCAGTGCCGATGATCGCATTTCGCATCGACGCTCGCCAGCGCCGCTGTTCGGGCACTCCAGCGGTCCAGGAGGCCGCCATGTTCCATCGAATCCTGTTGATCGCCCTGCTGGGGCTGATGACCTCCGCCTGCGTTCCGTACTACGAGGACGGGGGCTACTACCGTTCGGACCGTTACTACTCCGACCGCTATGTTTCGCCGGGTTATTACCGTTATGACCGTTACTATGTGACGCCGCAGCCGCGCTATTACTACCAACCGGCACCGCGCCACTACTACCGCTCGGCGCCTGCGCCTCATTACCGGTCGTATCCGCAGCCGGGAATGAAACAGTGGCGTGGCAACCCGCGGGATGACTATGGCAACCGCCAGCGCTATGACTATGGCCGCGACCGGGATCGCCATGACTATCGCGGCGGCGGCCAGCGCTACCAGAACGAGCGTTGGCACTCCAACGGGCGCGGCGACGGTGACCGCCGTTGGGATGGCCGGCGCGGGTCGGGGCAGGGAGGCAACTGGCGGCGATAGCATGCACTGAACGCAGGGGCTGCATTCAACCCAGGTCCGCCAGCGGATGCCGCCCCTCCCATACCTTGGCGAAATGCGCCTCGACCACCGCCGCCGGCACTTGCGCCACATCGGGCCAGTGCCAGCGCGGCTGGTTGTCCTTGTCCAGCAGGCGCGCACGCACGCCTTCGCTGAATTCGGGGTGGCGGCAGCAGTTCAGGCTCATGCTGTATTCCATCTGGAACACCTGCGCCAACGACATGTGCCGCGCCCGGTGGATCTGTTCCCACACCAGGTGTGCGGTCAGCGGGCAACCTTCATGCAGGCGTTGGCCGGCCTCGGCCAGCAGCGGGTCGTCATGCTGCTTTAGCCCCTCCAGTGCCCGCCAGGCGGCGGCCGCATCGGCCACGTCGAGCAACTGGTCGATCACCTGCCGGCGCGGCAGCCAGCGTGCCTCCGGCAATTCGGCGCAAGCGCGGCGCTGTTCGGCCTTGAGCAGGCTGTTCAGCTGCAGCGCCGTCTGTTCCTGCCAGTTCAATTGCAGCAGTTCCTCGATCAGCGCCTCTTGCTGATGTTCCCCCAGAAAGCGGTCGGCCAGCCCCAGGTCAAGGGCGTCATGAGCGTTGATCGGCGCGCCCGTCAGGCCGAGGAACAACCCCAGTTTGCCCGGCAGCCGGGCCAGGAACCAGCTGGCGCCTACGTCCGGGTACAGGCCGATGCTGATTTCCGGCATGGCCAGCCGACTGCTCGGTGTGACGATGCGCACATTGGCGCCCTGCAGCAAGCCCATGCCACCGCCCAGCACATGCCCGTGGCCCCAGCACAGTAGCGGCTTGGGGTAGGTGTGCAGGGCGAAGTCCAGGCGGTATTCGGCGGCAAAGAAAGTGGCGGCCGGTGGCGGCACGCTGCCGGGCTGGTCGCGGCAGGCCTGGGCCAGCGCGCGCACATCGCCGCCGGCACAGAAAGCCTTGGCCCCGGTGCCGCGCAGCAGTACACAGACGATGCCCGGGTCGCGGGCCCAGGCGTGCAACTGTTCGCCCAATACCTCGATCATCGGCAGGTTCAGGGCGTTGAGCGCCTTGGGCGCATCCAGGGTGGCGATGCCGATGCGGGCGCCATCGGCGCCAGTGAGTACCTCGCAATGAATGGACATGAACTACCTCGCGCAAGTCATCGCACAAGTATGGCCTGCCTGGCCGAACATGCCGGTCGTCGGTCGGATCGTTTGACAAGCGGGAAGGGCTTACCTAGTGTCGCGCCATTGTTTATGGAAGGCCCCATGACCGACGACGACCGTATCAAACTCGAACCCAGCTGGAAGGCCGCCTTGCGCGCCGAATTCGACCAGCCCTACATGCACCAGCTGCGCGCGTTCCTGCGCAGCGAGTATGCCGCCGGCAAGGAGATCTACCCGCCAGGGCCGCTGATCTTCAACGCGCTCAACTCGACGCCGCTGGACCAGGTGAAAGTGGTCATCCTCGGCCAGGACCCGTACCACGGGCCGGGCCAGGCGCATGGCCTGTGCTTCTCGGTGCAGCCTGGCGTGGCCACGCCGCCGTCGCTGGTCAACATCTACAAGGAGCTGCAGCGCGATCTGAACATCCCGATCGCCAGTCATGGCTACCTGCAGAGCTGGGCCGAGCAGGGTGTGCTGCTGCTCAACACGACCATGACCGTGGAGCGCGCCAATGCCGCGTCGCATGCCAAGAAAGGCTGGGAGCACTTCACCGACCGGATTATCCAGGTGGTCAGCGAGCAGTGCCCGAACGTGGTGTTCCTGCTGTGGGGCTCGCATGCGCAAAGCAAGCAGAAGCTGATCGACGGCACCAAGCACCTGGTGCTGAAGTCGGTGCATCCATCGCCGCTGTCGGCCTACCGTGGCTTCCTCGGCTGTGGGCATTTCAGCCGGGCCAACACGTTCCTCGAACAGCGCGGGCTGGCGCCGATCAACTGGGCATTGCCGCCGTTGTGATGGCCTGAGGTACCGCATCGCCTTCTTCGCGGGGTAAAACCCCCCCCCCCCGGGGGGGGGGGGGCGGGGGGGGGGGGGGAAGGGGGCGCCCCAAGTTATATTAGATGGGGATGAACAAACCGGGACAAACCCACCC
>NZ_PUQD01000034.1 GCF_003331055.1 Pseudomonas sp. AFG_SD02_1510_Pfu_092
GAGGACGCCAGCAACCTGATCAGCCTGGACAACAGCGGGGTGGTCAATGTCTGGGGCAATGCCGGGGTTGGCAGCACCGCGTCCAACAACTACGCCATCGACACCCAACGCCCGAGCGCCAGCATCGTGGTGGCCGACAGCAACCTGAGCATCGGCCAGACCAGCCTGGTGACCATCAGCTTCAGCGAAGCGGTGGTCGGCTTCACCCTGGCCGACCTGACAGTGGCCAACGGTACCCTCAGCGGGCTGAGCAGTTCGGACGGCGGTATCACCTGGACCGCGACGCTGACCCCGGCCAGCGGTGTCACCGACACCAGCAACCTGATCACCCTGAACGATGGCGGCGTGGCCGACCTGGCGGGCAACGCCAACAGCGGCAGCACCGATTCGAACAACTACGCCATCGACAGCCAGCGCCCGACTGCAACCATCGTGCTGGCCGACAGCGCGCTGCGTGCCGGCGAGACCACCCAGGTCACCATCACCTTCAGCGAAGCGGTGAGCGGCCTCGACCTGGCCGACCTCAGCGTACCGAACGGCACCCTGGCCAACCTTGCCAGCAGCGACGGTGGCATCACCTGGACGGCTACCTTCACCCCGGCCGTGGCCGTGCAGGACACCAGCAACGTCATCAGCCTGAACAACAGCGGCATCGCCGACCTGGCCGGCAACGTCGGCACCGGCATCACCCAGTCGGCCAACTACACAGTCAACACCGTGCTGCCCAGCGCCACCATCGTGGTCGCCGACAGCGCCCTGCGTGCCGGTGAGTCGAGCCTGGTGACCATCACCTTCAGCGAGGCGGTCAGCGGCTTCGACAACAGCGACTTGAGCGTGAGCAACGGCAGCCTGAGCACCGTGAGCAGCAGCGACGGCGGCGTCACCTGGACGGCGACGTTCACCCCGGCGGCGAATGTCGAGGACGCCAGCAACCTGATCAGCCTGGACAACAGCGGGGTGGTCGGCGCCTCCGGCAATGCCGGGGTCGGCAGCACCGCTTCCAACAACTACGCCATCGACACCCAGCGCCCGAGCGCCAGCATCGTGGTGGCCGACAGCAACCTGGGCGCCGGCCAGAGCAGCCTGGTGACCATTACCTTCAACGAGGCGGTAAGCGGGCTGTCGCTGGCGCAGTTGCAGGCCGATAACGGTGTGCTGAGCGGCCTGGCCAGCAGCGATGGTGGCATCACCTGGACCGCCACCCTGACGCCTATCAGCGGCAGCCAGAGCAACGGCAACCGGATCTACCTGGACACCGGCGCGGTTACCGACGCCCAGGGCAACCACGGTGACAGCACGGCACAGTCCAATGCCTATCTGGTCGATACCCGCGCACCGGGCGTGACCAGCGTCGGCGGGCCGCTGGCCGGTGTCACTTACAACGCTGGCGATGCGCTGGTGTTCGTGGTCAATGCCAGTGAAGCCGTGCAGGTCAACGGCGCACCGCGGCTGCTGCTGGACATCGGCGGGCGCGCGGTGTTCGCCGAACTGGTGGCCGGTGCGGGCACCACGACCCTGGTGTTCCAGTACATCGTCCAGGCCGGCGACAACGACAGCGACGGCATCCGCGTGACGGGCCTGGCGGCCAACGGGGCGACGTTGAACGACGCACTGGGCAACGCCATGAACCTCACGCTGAACAATGTGGCCGATATGCAACAGGTACTGGTCGACACCCAGGCACCGGCAGCGCTGGCCATCGTCACCCTCGACCCGACCCCCGGCAACGCGCCGAGCGTGCGCTTCACCGTGACCTTCAGCGAACCCGTCAATGGCGTGGACCTGAGCGACTTCAGCCTGGCCAGCAGCGGTTCGGCCAGCGGTACGCTGAGCGCGCTGCGCCAGCTCGGCGATGGGGTGTACGAAATCACCGTCAGCGGCGTCAGCGGCACCGGCACCTTGGGCCTCGACCTCAAGGCCAGCGGTACCGGCATCACTGACTTTGCCGGCAACCTGCTCAGTGGCGGCCTGGTGGGCGCGGCCTACAGCATCGACCGCGACGCCCCCACGGTAAGCAGTGTCGGCGTGCCCGCCGCAGTGCCCTACAACACCGATGACGTCCTCACCTTCGTGGTCAATACCAGCGAAGCGGTGATCGTCGATGGCGTGCCGCGGCTGGCCCTGGATATCGGCGGGCGTACCGTGTTTGCCGACTTCGTCGCAGGCTCGGCAACCACCACGCTGGTGTTCCAGTACCGCATCCAGGCTGGCGACAACGATGCCGATGGCGTCCAGGTGCTGGGCCTTGCGGCCAATGGCGCGACCCTGCGCGATGCGCTCGGCAACGCCCTGAACCCGGGGCTGCATGCAGTGGGCGACAGCGCCGGGGTGGTGGTCGATACGCGCCTGCCCAGCGTCGAGTCGATCGTGCCGGTGCCGCTGTCGACGCCGGGCAGCCAGGCGTTCACCGTGACCTTCAGCGAAGCGGTCAGCGGCGTCGATCTGGCTGACTTCCAACTGCTCACCACCGGCAACGCCATTGGCACCTTGCAATCGCTGGCGCGCATCGACGGCCGCACCTGGCAGGTCAATGTCGCTGCAGTGGCCGGCAGCGGCACCCTGGCGCTGGCCCTGAAAGGCGAGGGCAGCGGCATCAGCGACCTGGCCGGGAACACCCTGGCAGGCGGCTTCAGCGGCCAGGGCCAGGCCTTGCCATCGAGCGATGGCGACCCGCAGTTCCGTGCCAATCCGCCTGCGCAACCGGGGCTGCCCGGCCCGACTGCCGCGGTGATCGTGCCGCCTGCAGCGCCCTTGCCGGCGTTCCAGTCACCGCTGCTGCCGGCCCCCTTGTTCGAGGTGCCGAGCCCGGGCGGTGGCTTGCCGACCGTGGGCAGTATCTTCATTCACGACGGTGCGCTGGCACCCAGCTACCTGGCCCAGGTATTCCTCAGCCAGCACAGCGCCATCGGCGACGGTTCCGGCGCTGGCTTCCTCGGCTTCGGTGGCGGCGATGCCAATGTGTTCGGCGCCAGCAGCCTGGCCAATATCTTCGACAAGACGCTGCCGGATGACGGCGGCCAGTATGAGCTGACCGGCGGTAAACCGTGGCGCCAGGGCGCCGATGCGGGCGCAGGCAAGGGCTTGTCTGGGGCACCGACCCTCGGCCAGCAACTGCAGGCATTCAAGGACGGCGAACAGCGTCAGGTCAGCAAGCTGGCCCAGGCGTTGGGACAGATCGAGGTAACCACCCCTCAGGCCTGAGCTTCGGCCATGCGGGGTGAACGGAGCAGAACAACAAGCAATTTGCCGTGCCAAGGGGGCGGAAGGGATGAGCAGAGCGTCAAGGATATTTGCGGTAAGCCTGTTGGCATTGGCGGTGACCGGCTGTGCCGTCAAGCCCCAGCCGATCGAGCGTAGCGTCAGCGAGCAGCGGGCCCGGGAGGACCTGGCCAGCATGTTCAAGGGCCAGGAGGCGCTGCAAGGCCCGCTGACGCTGCACCAGGCGATGGCGCGGGCGGTCAAGTACAACCTGGAAGCGCGCCTGAAGGTGATGGAAGAGGCGCTGGCCCAGCGCCAGGTCGACCTGGCCACCTTCGACATGCTGCCGCGCATGGCCGCCTCGGCCGGCTATGCCGGGCGCAGCAACGTCAGCGCGTCCAGCAGCCGCAGCGTGCTGACCAACACCCAGTCGCTGGAACCTTCGACCTCCCAGGACCGCGACCGTGACGTGGCCGACCTGACCATGGTCTGGAACGTGCTGGACTTCGGCGTCAGCTATGTCAGCGCCAAGCAGCAGGGCGACCAGCGGCTGATCGTGCAGGAACGCCGACGCAAGGTGGTGCAGACCATCATCCAGGATGTGCGTTCGGCCTACTGGCGGGCCGTGGCGGCCGAGCGCCTGCTCAAGCAGATCGACGCGCTGATGGCGCGGGTCGAGCAGGCCCGCGACAACAGCCAGCGCCTGGGCGAGCAGCGTATCGGTGACCCGATCCAGGCGCTGAACTACCAGCGCTCGCTGATCGAGGCCACCCGGCAACTGGAGGAGCAGCGCCGCGCCTTGTCGCTGGCCAAGACCGAGCTGGGCGCGCTGATCAACCTGGCGCCGGGCACGCAACTGACCCTGGCGGAAAACGCCGACTACAGCGTGCCAGAGCTGAACGTGAGCCTGGGCAGCCTGGAGCAGCAGGCCCTGGCCTCGCGCCCGGAACTGCGCGAGCAGGACTACCAGGCGCGCATCAGCGCCGCCGAAGTGCGCAAATCGATGCTGCGCATGTTGCCGGGGCTGGAGTTCTCCGCAGGTGGCCATTACGACAGCAACAGCTTCCTGACCAACCAGCACTGGGCCGACTATGGCGTGAAGATCACCTGGAACCTGTTCAACGTGCTGTCGGGCCCGGCCTCCATCGATGTCGCCAAGGCAGGCGAGCAGGTAGTCGAGGCCCGTCGCCAGGCGATGTCGATGGCCATCCTCGCCCAGCTGTACGTGGCCAATGCCAATTACAGCGAGGCCCGCCGGCAGTTCGCCACCAGCCAGCAACTGGTCTCGCTCGACCAGCAGATCGTCGAGCAGCTGCGCAACCGCCACCAGGCCGAAGGCATTGGCGAGCTGGAGCTGATCCAGGGCGAGCTGAACGCCTTGCAGGCCGACTTGCGCCGGGACCTGGCCTATGCCGAGCTGCGCAACAGCTATGGCCAGCTGTTCGCCAGTGCCGGGCTGGACCCGTTGCCGGCGACCTTGCCGTCCGGCGAGCTTGCCGACATCGCCCAGGCACTGAGCAACAGCGAAGCGCGCTGGCAGCAAGGCGATATCACGCCGGGGTCCTGAGCAAGATCGACAGCGCCTGCCGGCGGTGGGGCTGCTAGCCGTGCACCAGGGTCAGGTCACCACCTGGTAGCACGGTACATACGCCGCGCCGCCAGGCAGCTTCATCCGATGCTGGTCGACGAACGCCTGCAACAGCCGGCCCAGTGGGTCCAGCACGGCGCTGTCGCCACGGATCTGATACGGCCCGTGTTCTTCGATCAGGCGGATGCCTTTGTCCTTGACGTTACCGGCGACGATGCCGGAGAAGGCCCGGCGCAGGTTGGCGGCAAGTTCATGCGGCGGCAGGTCGCGGCGCAGGTCCAGGTCGGCCATGGCCTGGTGGGTCGGGTCGAACGGGCGCTGGAAACTCTCTTCGATCTTCAACAGCCAGTTGAAGTGGAACGCATCGTTGCGTTCGCGGCGGAACTGCTTGACCGCCTTGAGCCCCTCGACCATGTGCCGGGCAACTTCCGCCGGGTCGTCGATGATGATTTCGTACAAGCGGTGCGCCGCTTCGCCCAGGGTGGCACCGACGAAGGCGTGCAACTGTTGCAGGTACGGCTCGGCACTGCGCGGGCCGGTGAGCACCACCGGGAACGGCAGCGCCTGGTTGTCCGGGTGCATGAGGATACCCAGCAGGTAGAGGAATTCCTCCGCCGTACCGGCACCGCCCGGGAAGATGATGATGCCGTGGCCGACACGCACGAAGGCTTCCAGGCGCTTCTCGATGTCCGGCAGGATCACCAGTTCGTTGACGATCGGGTTGGGCGCTTCGGCGGCGATGATGCCCGGCTCGGTCAGGCCCAGGTAACGGCTGCCGTGCATGCGCTGCTTGGCGTGGGCGATGGTGGCGCCCTTCATCGGGCCTTTCATCACGCCCGGGCCGCAGCCGGTGCACACATCCAGCTTGCGCAGCCCCAGTTCGTGGCCGACCTTCTTGGTGTATTGGTATTCCTCGCTGCTGATCGAGTGGCCACCCCAGCACACCACCATCTTCGGCTCGACGCCGGGGCGCAGCGTGCGGGCGTTGCGCAGCAGGTGGAAGACGTAGTCGGTGATGCCCTGGGAGCTTTCCAGGTCGATGCGCTGGCTGGCCAGCTCGCTTTCGGTATAGACGATGTCGCGCAGGGCGCTGAACAGCATTTCACGGGTGCTGGCGATCATTTCGCCATCTACGAAGGCATCGGCCGGTGCATTCAGCAGCTCCAGGCGCACGCCACGGTCCTGCTGATGGATCCGTACCTCGAAGTCCTGATAGGCCTCGAGGATGGTCTTGGCATTGTCGACATGGGCGCCGGTGTTGAGGATGGCCAGGGCGCACTGGCGGAACAGGGTGTAGAGGCTACCGGTACCGACTTCACTCAGTTGCTGCACTTCACGTTGTGACAGCGTCTCCAGGCTGCCTTTGGGGCTGACGGATGCATTGATGACATGGCGTTGAGGCATCTAAGTCTTTCCTGTGCGGGTAAAACATCCTTCTTTGACAACACCATACCGAGAAATGTGGACGGCAACGAGGGGGCTGCTGAAAAAGCTTGGGACTTGGTTGGCTCCTTCGCGGGTAAACCCGCTCCCACAGGGACCGCGCGGAACCCTGTGGGAGCGGGTTTACCCGCGAAGAAGCCAGCTCGGTCCAGGCTCAACCCAACAGCTTCTGCACGCCAAGGGTAATTGCCAGGCCACCCCCGACCAACCACAGGTTCAGGATCGCCCCGGTGGCCAGCGCCCGCGGCCCGGCCTGACGAATCTGGCTGAAGCGCGTTTCCATCCCCAGCGCGGTCATGGCCATGGTCAGGGCAAAGGTGTCCAGGCTGTTGACCGCCTGCGTCACGCTGGCGGGCAGCACCTGCAGTGAATTCACCAGCACCAGGGCGAGGAAACCGAAGGCGAAC
Source organism: Pseudomonas sp. AFG_SD02_1510_Pfu_092 (assembly GCF_003331055.1). Lineage (GTDB taxonomy): Bacteria > Pseudomonadota > Gammaproteobacteria > Pseudomonadales > Pseudomonadaceae > Aquipseudomonas. The sequence goes on from NZ_PUQD01000034.1 coordinate 6,637, forward strand.
CAGGGCATCGCTATGCGCCCGTTGCCTTGGCCCTGGCCAGGCTGGCGCAGGCGACTGATGCACAAGCAGACGATCAGCAGCACCGGTACCAGCAGCATCACCCGGGTCATCTTGACGATGGTGGCGATATGCGTGGCTTCGGCACTGACGTTGCTGGCCGCACCGACCACCTGGGCCACCTCGTGCAAGGTGCCGCCAAGGAACAGCCCGGCGCCCAGGGTGTCCAGGTGCAACCAGCCGGCATTGATCGCCAGCGGGTAAAGCAGCATCGACAGGGTGCCGAACAGCACCACGCTACCGACCGCCATGGCACTTTTATGCGGGGCGCTGCGCAGTGCCGATTCGAAGGCCAGCACGGCAGCGGCACCGCAAATGGCACTGCCGGCAGCGGTGAGCAGGGCGGTATCGCGGTCCAGCTTCAGCAGCTTCATGCCGCACCACAGGCCGATCAGCAGGGTGCTGGTCACCACCAGCAGTGACACCATCAGCCCCGACCAGCCGACTTCGGCAATTTCCTGCAGGCTTACCCGCAGGCCGAAGAAGGCTACGGCGATGCGCAGCAGGCCGCGTGCGGAAAAGTTGATACCGGCTGCCCAGCTCGCCGGTACGCCGTGACGCAGCGCGTTGCCATACAGCGCACCGGCAACGATGCCGACGATCAACGGGCTGATACCCAGGCTGGCGATGACGGGCAGGGCGGCCAGCTGGGTGACCGCTAGCGCGAACAGCGCGACGAACAGGATGCCGTTGAGCCGCCCTCGGGTGGAGAGGGTAGGTGCAAAGGCAGGGTTGGACGGGGCCGTGGCCATGTGAGTCCTCCGGAAAGTGTTTCGACACGGCCTACGTTAATCTGGTTATAAGCTTATAAAAAATCGTAATTCAGAATGGCAAATATCCGTATTGCTGATATTTTCACCGTATGACCCCAGAACAGCTGATAACCTTCGCAACCGTTGCCGAGCACGGCAACATCAGCCATGCAGCCCAGGCCCTGCACCTGTCGCAGCCAGCGGTGTCTGGCCAGCTCAAGCTGCTGCAGGAGGCCTTTGGCGAGCCGCTTTATCAACGCGCCGGGCGCGGCGTGCGGCTGACGGCGGCGGGCGAGCAGTTGCTGGCCCATGCCGAGCGCCTGCGCGAAACCTTCCGCCAGGCTCAGGCGCTGCGCGAGGCCATGCGCGGGCTTGAGCGCGGCACCTTGCGCATCGGCGCCAGCACCACCCCGGCCAGCTACCTGCTGCCGTACCTGATCGCCGATTTCCAGGCGCGCTACCCGGACGTACTGGTGACCACTGCCAATGGCAACACGGCAGAAATCGTCGCTGCGCTGGACAGCGTCGATATTGCCCTGATCGAAGGCCCGCCCGGCCAGGAGCTGCCGTTGGGCACGGCGGTGACGGCGTGGCGGCAGGACGAGATCGTGGCCATCGTGCCGCGTGGGCATCCGTTGGCTGGCAGCGAGCAACAGACCCTGGCATCGCTGGGGGCCTACCCGTTGGTGCTGCGCGAGAGCGGCTCGGGTGTGCGGCAGATCGTCGAGCGGGCGTTTGCCCGCAGCGGCGTGGCGATGCGCGTGGCGCTGGAAATTGCCGGCGTGGAAGGGGTGAAGGAGGCGGTGCGGGCGGGGATGGGGATCGGCTTTGTCTCGGCGATGTCGATCCGCCATGAGGATGGCGCGTTGCGCCGCGTACAGGTGGCGCCGCAGGCGCTGGTGCGGCGGTTTTCCATACTGATGCCGCATGCGGCCACGCCGTCGCGGGCGGCGGCGCGGTTTCTTGAGTTGTGTGTGGGCCTGCAAGAGCTGAGCTGACTGCACCGGCCTCTTCGCGGGTAAACCCGCTCCCACAGTGAACATACAGAATTCAAGGGTTGTGCAATTCCTGTGGGAGCGGGTTTACCCGCGAAGAGGCCGCTACAGGTGCCCTCAGTTCACCCGAAAGACATGCTTCAGATAGGCCACGAAATTCTCGTCCCGGCACTGGGTCTTGCCCGGGCTGTCGGAAATCTTCGCCACCGGCGCCCCATTGCAGGCGGTCATCTTGATCACGATGTTCATCGGCTCCACCCCCGGGATATCGCAGGTCAGCCGCGTACCGATGCCAAAGCTCACATTGATCCGTTCATGCAGTGCCCGGTACAGGGCCAACGCCTTGGCAAAATCCAGCCCGTCGGAAAAGATCAGCGTCTTGCTCTTCGGGTCGATGCCCAGCCGTTCATAGTGGGCAATGGCCTTTTCCGCCCATTGCAGCGGGTCGCCGGAATCGTGCCGCAGGCCATCGAACAGCTTGGCGAAGTACAGGTCGAAATCACCCAGGAACGCGTCCATGGTGATGCAGTCGGTCAAGGCGATGCCCAGCAGCCCGCGGTATTCGCGTACCCAGCACTCCAGCGCGGCAGCCTGGCTGTCGACCAGTCGCGGGCCGAGCTGCTGATGGGCCATGAACCATTCGTGGGCCATGGTGCCGATGGGTTTGAGCTGGTATTCACGGGCCAGGTGCACGTTGCTGGTGCCGACGAAACGGCCGGGGAAGTCACGCTTGAGAATGTGCACCACCTCTTCCTGCACGCGGTAGGAGAAGCGCCGCCGGGTGCCGAAGTCGGCCAGCTGGAAACCGGCCAGTTCATCGCTGCCGGCCTCGGCCTTGAGCCAGTCGAGGTTCTGGTACAGGCGCTCGCGGACCTGCTCGATCACCACTTCGCGGTAGCGGTAGCGGTTGCGCACTTCGCTGATGATCGCCAGCAGCGGGATTTCGTAGAGGATCACATGCAGCCATGGCCCGCGCACGCGGATCGCCAGTTGCCCGGCGTCGTCCAGGCCGACCTGCACGTAACGTAGGTTGAAGCGGAACAGGCTGAGAAAACGGATGAAGTCCGGTTTGATGAACGGGATCTTCTCCAGGTAGGCGAGCTGGTCGTGGGTGACGCTGACATCGGCCAGCTGCTCGACCTGGTAGCGGATTTCTGCCAGGTAAGGGGCGAGGTTCTCGCCGTTGCGGCAGCGGAACTCCCACTCCACCTCGGCGTTGGGGTAGTTGTGCAGCACTGCCTGCATCATGGTGATCTTGTAGAAATCGGTGTCCAGCAGGTTCTGGATGATGCGTGGGCCGAAAACACTGTCGCTCATGGGCGGTCTTCCTTGATCAGGGCAAGCTGGTGGTCGAGCGCGGCTTCGTCGCCGCATAGCATCACGCCATCGGCGGCCAAGGCGCCACACGCCTCGATCGCGCCGGCCTGGGTGAGGGCGCGGCAGGCCGGCAGGTACAGCAGCACCTGGAAGCCGGCCTGGCGCAGCTGGCGGGCGGTGGTCCTGACGCAGTAATCCAGGGCCAGGCCGCCGACGATCACGGCGCCCACCTGCTGCACCTTGAGGTACTCGATCACCCCGGTGGAACGGCGTTCGGCCAGGTCGTGGTAACAGGCGCCGTAGGGGTGCAGGTCGGGCTCGACGCCCTTCCACACGAAGTAGTCGTAATCGATGGGGGCGGGCAGGCCGGGCAGCAGCTCGAAGCCCGGGGTGCCGGGCACGCAGTGGCTGACCCAGGTCAGGTCGGCGTTGGCCAGCTGCAGCGGCCGCAGCATGTGCGCGGGGTCGGTGACCACCCAGGCGGCGTTGGCCGGGTGGGCATCCTTGCTGCCCAGGCGCAGGTCGGCGCGCAACGCCATGGCATTCAGATCGGCCGCGATTTCGTCGCCTTGCGGAACGGGCAGTTCTGCGGGGGCGTGGGCAGTGAAGCCTTTCTGCGCGTCGACATCGAAACTGGCGATCTTCATGGTGGTTCTCCTCGCTGGAATGGCTATATATTCCACCTGGTGAAATAAGTATGTCAATAGCTTTGCTCAGATGATTTCAGGCTTGTCTTACTTAAACTGCTCTGGTGGAATATAGCGGCGTCAAAGTACGGAGCCACCTTGTGAGTACCAGCGAAGTCCTGGCCAGTGTCGATATCGTCGCCTTGCGCATGGCCGCCGAACCCCAGCAACTGCAAGTGCTGCTGCACCGACGTCAGCGCGAACCGCATGCCGGCCAGTGGGCCTTGCCTGGGGTGATCGTCAACGGCCGAACCCCCGACATCAGCCTGGAAGGCGCCGCCGAGCGGGCGTTGCGCGAGAAAGCCCGGGTGGTGCCGTGCTACATGGAACAGGTGGGCACCGAGGGCAATGCCTTCCGCGACCCGCGTGGCTGGTCGCTCAGCACCTACTACCTGGCCTTGCTCGGCCCGGAGCAGCACGTGGCGGGCGATCAGCTGGCGTTTTTCGACTTGGGCAGTGTATTGGCGCGCAAGGTGCTGCTGCCATTCGACCACAATTTGCTGGTCGAGCGCGCCCGCGAGCGATTGGCGGCGAAGACGGTGTACAGCAGCCTGCCGCTTTCCCTGCTGGCCGAGAAATTCACCGTGCTCGATGCGCTGGGGGCGGTGCAGGCGTGCCTGGGGCAGGCGGTCAACAACACCTCGCTGCGCAAGCGCCTGGAGCGCTTGCGCGAGCTGGGCTGGGTAAAGGACACCGGGGAGAAGAACCAGCCCAGGCTGGGTCGGCCGCAGCAGTTGTACCGCTATACGCCGCAGGCCGAGCGGGCATTCACGTTCGATCGCAACCTGTTGCCCGAAGGGGCTTAGCAGCCCGAACCGGCTGGCTTCAGCGCCACCTTGGCACTCATCTGCCGGCGGCGGTAGGCACTGTCACGGCTGGCCAGCCACCAATACAGCGGCGAAGTCACCGCCAGGCCCACCAGCCACGACAGGTCGGCCCCGTTGATATGCGCGGAAACCGGCCCGACGTACAGCGGCGTGTTCATGAACGGGATCTGCACCGCGATGCCGACGGCATAGGCGATCAGCGCCTGCGGGTTGTAACGGCCGTAGATGCCGCCATCGACCTGGAAGATCGACTGGATGTCGTAATCCCCCTTGTGGATGGCATAGAAGTCGATCAGGTTGATCGCCGTCCACGGTACCAGCACCACCAGCAGCACCAGCACCATGTCGACGAAGTGGCCGATGAAGTCGGCCGAGGCGCATACCGCCACCACGCAGCAGGCGGTCAGTACCAGCAGTGACAGCACGGCACGGCTCCTGGCGGTGGGGATCCAGCGGTGGGCGAAGGTTTGCACCAGGGTGATGATCGACAGCACCGCACCATACAGGTTGAGAGCGTTGTGGCTGATCACGCTGAGCAGGAACAGCACCAGCATGATCGGCCCGAGGCTGCCGGTGGCCAGTTTGACCGCGTCCATGGTGTCCATGCCCGCCGGAATCGCCAGCACGGCCACCGCACCGAAGATGAACGACAGGCTCGAACCCAGCGCCGAGCCCAGGTAGGTGGTCCAGAATGTCGAACTGACCTTCACATCAGCCGGCAGGTAGCGCGAGTAATCCGACACATAGGGCGCAAAGGCGATCTGCCACAGCGCCGCCAGCGACACGGTGGCCAGCCAGCCGGCCAGGTTGAAGCCGCCGCGGGTGAGGAAGTCGTCGCTTTGCACATGGCTGAAGATGTAGCCGAAGCCGACCACGATGCCGATACCCAGCACCCAGGTGCCGATGCGGTTGAGCACATGGATGAAGCGGTAGCCGATGATGCCGATGATGCCCGAGCCCAGCGCACCGATGACGATACCCACCGGTACCGGCACGGCGTCGACCACGCCGTGCAGCGACTTGCCGGCGAGCACGATGTTGGAGGCGAAGAAGCCGATGTACATGACCCCGGCGATCACCACCACCAGCAGCGCACCGAGCGAGCCGAACTGGGCGCGGCTCTGGATCATCTGCGGAATGCCCATTTGCGGGCCCTGGGCCGAGTGCAGCGCCATCAGCACGCCACCCAGCAGGTGGCCGATCAGGATCGCGACCACGCCCCACACCAGGTTCAGGTGGAACAGCTGCACGCCCAGCGCGCCGGTGACGATGGGCAGCGGTGCGATGTTGCCGCCGAACCACAGTGTGAACAGGTCCCTTACCTTTCCATGGCGGTCTTGCGGCGGCACATAGCCGATCGTGTGTTTTTCTATGAGGGGTGCCGAATTGGCTGCACTGGTCATGACTGACTCCAAGGCAAGGCTGGGCATCGGAAACGGCCCGGGGGCGTGCCGGCGAAGGGCGACGCGTTCTTGTTGGAGCGATGATGCGGGGCGCGGGGATAACGGGAAATTAGTAAATATGTGCCTACAAACCTTAAAAAACCTAAGGCTGACAAGAGGTTGAACGGGGGAAAGTAGCAAGTAGGGTGCCACGGGGCGGGAGGGCTTGGTCTAGAGGGGTTTGGGCATTAGGCAGGCGAGAAGCGGTGTGCTTTGGCGGTGCGCCGTGCGCGTTTGCAGGGCAGATGGAAAGCTGCCTGTGCCGGCGCTTTCGCGGGTGAACCCGCTCCCACAGGTACTGTGCATGACTTCAAATCTATGCGGTCGACGTGGGAGCGGGTTCACCCGCGAAAGGGCCGGTACAGGCAGCAACGCTACATCGGTAACAAGCGGTCCTGGATCACTTCCTTCATCACCAAGGTCGAACTCAGGCGCTTCACATTGGGAATGCTGGTCAGCTGTTCGTCATACAGCTTCTGAAACGCCGGCAGGTCCTTGGCTACAACATGCAGCAGGTAGTCCGGGTCGCCAAACAGCCGCTGCGCCTCGACGATCTGCGGGATTTCGGCCAGCGCCGCTTCAAAGTCCGCCACCGGCTGACGGGTGACTTCGCGCAAGGTCACGAATACCAGCGCGGCGAAGTTCAGCCCGAGGGCGCTCGGTGCCAGGCGTGCGTGGTAGCCAAGGATCGCCCCGGATTCCTCCAGTGCCTTCAGGCGCCGATGGCAGGGCGACAGGCTGAGCCCGACGCGGTCGGCCAGCTCGGTCACCGACAGCCGCCCATCTTTTTGCAGCTCGGCAAGGATTTTGCGATCGGTCCTGTCCATCGAGAAGAATCTTCCAGTAAATGAAGGTTGATGGGAAATATACGAAAGAAAATGCCTGGGCGGAATCCGTAATCTTTCACCATCCTCAAGCAGTGGAAAAGGAAGATTCAAGTGGCTCTCAGTGTTCTGACGGCGTTCTGGGCCGTGTCGTTGCTGTTCGTGATTACCCCCGGCGCGGACTGGGCCTACGCGATTTCCGCCGGCATGCGCGGGCGCTGGGTGATGCCCGCAGTGGCGGGGATGCTGTCGGGGCATTTTCTTGCCACCCTGGTGGTGGCGGCCGGGGTCGGCAGCCTGCTGGCAGGTCATCCGCTGGCACTGACCTTGCTGACCCTGGCGGGCTGCACGTACCTGTTGTGGCTGGGCGGCAACCTGTTGCTGCGCCCGGCATTGCCTTCGGCCGGGCAGCAGGGGGCGGAGGAAACAGGGTCGCGCTGGGCGTTGAAGGGGTTTTGCGTCAGCGGCCTGAACCCGAAAGTGTTCCTGCTGTTCCTGGCCCTGTTGCCGCAGTTCACCGACCCGCAGTCGAGCTGGCCGGTGCCGTTGCAGATCCTGCTGCTGGGCCTTGTGCACCTGTGCAGCTCGCTGGTGATCTATTCGCTGGTCGGCTATGGCGCCAAAGCCGTGCTGAGCACCCGGCCGGGGGCGGCGAAGCTGGTCGGGCGCGTGTCGGGGGTGGCAATGATCACCGTGGCCCTGGGGTTGCTAGCGGGGCAACTGGGTTGAGTTCACCGCCCCCAGGACCTGCACACAACCGGTGGCAGCGGGCGTGCCCGCGAAGAGGGCGGTACAGACGATAAACAACGCTTCGGATAAACTCGCGCGACACCCAGCACAACCAGGATGTGCCGCCATGCCCGATACCACGCAACTGCTTGCCTTTGCCTTGATCTGCCTCGGTGATCGCGATCATGGCCGGGTCGATAGCGGTGTTTCTCGCCGGTCGCCCGCTCTGGCAGCAAGTGCAACGCTGGCTGATGGGCACGGTGCTGGCGGGCCTGGCCGTGCGCATGCTGGCTGAAGGGCGGCGCTGACCGCCTAGGCCTCAGGCGGCGGTTCCTGGGGCAAGTACAAGGTGAACGTGGTGCCCTGGCCCGGGACACTGTCGACCTGTACATCGCCCCCGGACTGCTTGGCAAAACCGAACACCTGCGACAGCCCGAGCCCGGTGCCTTCACCCGGCGCCTTGGTGGTGAAGAACGGGTCGAAGATACGCTCCAGCAATTCGGCGGCGATGCCGACGCCGCTGTCGCTCACCGAAATCGCGGCGAACGGGCCCGGTTGCGCTGGCTGGCCACGCAGCGCGGGCAGGCACTGATCGGCTTGCAGGCGCAGCTGCAAGGTGCCTTCGCCGGCCATGGCATCGCGGCCATTGAGCATCAGGTTGATGACTGCGGTTTCCAGCTGGTTGGGGTCGGCGCGGATATGGCAAGGCGCCTGCGGTAACTGCAGTTGCACCTGGATGCGTGAGCCCGTGGCGGTATCGAGCATGTCGGTCATCGCCTCCAGCCGTGGCCCGGCCTCGAATACTTGCGGGCTCAAGGCCTGGCGGCGGGCGAAAGCCAGCAGCTGGCCGGTCAGCCTGGAACCACGATCGACGGTGTCGGACATGGTCTTGAGGTAACGTTCGCGGCGGTTCTCGTCGAGGCTGGGACGCTGCAGAAAGTGCAGCGACGAGCGGATGATGGTCAGCAGGTTGTTGAAATCGTGGGCCACGCCGCCGGTCAGCAGGCCGATGGCTTCGAGTTTCTGGGTTTGGCGCAGCACGGCCTCGGTGTGCAGCAACTGGCTGGTGCGTTCGTCAACGCGCTGTTCGAGGGTGGCATTCAGCGCTTCCAGCGCCGCCACGGCCTGGCGCACTTCGGCATGGGCCTGCAGACGCTGGATATGCGCCCAGCTGCGCTCGGTGACTTCGCTGATCAAGGCCTGCTCATAATGGCTCCAGGTCCGCGCTGCCTTGTCGTGGATGGCCATCAGCGCGGTCAGCCGGCCGCCTTTGATCAGCGGCATGCAAATGGTCGCGGTGATGCCGATGGCCTGGAAGGTCGCCGCTTCCTCGGGGGCCAGCTCGCTCAGGTTGTCGTTGATCACCAGGGCCTGGCCGTTGCGCAGGCGGCTGAGCGCGAGCTTGCCGAAATCGCGTAGCTGGTATTGGCCTACCAGGCGCGGCGAGCCGGGCATCACGGCGTCGCCGCAGATGGTGAAGCCGTCTTCATCGGGCTCCATCACGGCGTAGGCGCAGCTCGACAGGTGCAGGTGCTCGACCAGCATGCGCGTGGTAGTGGCAAGAGTCTGGTCCGGGTCGGTGGCGTCGGCCACGGCCCGCCCGAGGTCGTCGAGAAACTTCAGGCGCTGGTTGGCAAGCACGCTGGCGGTGGTTTCGGTGACCGTGTCGAGCATGCCCAGCACCGTGCCGTCATGGTCGCGGATGGGGCTGTAGCAGAAGGTGAAATAGGCCCGCTCCGGGCTGCCGTTGCGGTTGATGACGAGCGGGAAGTCTTCGATGTACACCGCCTCGCCAGCCAGGGCGCGGTCGGCCATGTTGCCGATGTCGGCCCAGGCTTCGTGCCACACATCGCGAAAGGGCACGCCCAGGGCCGAGGGTTTTTGCCCGAGGATCTGCGCAAAGGCATCGTTGTGCAGGGTGAGCAGCTCGCGGCCCCAGAGCACGGCTTGCGGAAAGCGCGAAGCCAGGCACAGGGCCAGGCTGGTTTTCAGTGCGGCGGGCCACCGCTGCAGCGGGCCCAAGGGGGTAGCGGCCCAATCGTGATTGCGGATGCGCTCGGCCATCCGCCCGCCACCGTCTAGCCATTTTGCCATGTGCGCTGCCGGTCCTTTTGCATAGGGCGTTCAGGGTGCATGCAGAATAGACGCTTGGCGAGACATTTTTGCTGGTTGGTGCCGGCCTCTTCGCGGGTAAACCCGCTCCCACAGGTACAGCACAAGGTTCAAGGCGGTGCGTTCTCTGTGGGAGCGGGTTTACCCGCGAAGAGGCCGGCCCAGGCTAGCGAATGAAGTGCACCTTGCCAGTGTCGTCATTGCCCATGTAAATGCCGTAAACCCCGGCCTGCCTTTCGAGCATGTAGCGCTCGAGAATCTGCCGGATGGCCGGGTAGTAGATTTCGTCCCAGGGGATCTCGCCCGGCTCGAAGAACTTGTACGCCAGCGTTTCTGCGCCGTACTGCCCGGTTTCCTCGGTGGCGATGGCACGGAAGATGATGTACACCTCGCTGATCTTCGGCACGCTGAAGATCGAATAGGGCGAGACGATTTCGGCGCGTACGCCGCTTTCTTCCCAGACCTCGCGCAATGCCGCCTGCTCGGTGGTCTCGCCGGCCTCCATGAACCCGGCCGGCAAGGTCCAGGTACCGGGGCGCGGCGGGATGGCGCGTTGGCACAGCAGGTACTTGCCATCGCGCTCGATGATGCAGCCGGCGATGATCTTCGGGTTGATGTAGTGGATGTAGCCGCAGCCGCCGCAGTGCAGGCGTTCGTGGGTGTCGCCTGTAGGAACGCCCCGGGCCAGTTCCGTGGTGCAGTGCGGGCAGTAGCGCGGGGCGTTGGGCATGATCGGCGGCCTGTGCGGGGGTTAGATGCGGGGGTCCTTCAGGGCCAGGGGCTCGACCATGTCGCGCACCTTGGGGTTGTCATCCTGCTTCTGGCGCAGGTAGTCCAGGGCCACCTTGGCGGCGGCGCGAACGTGGTCGACCGAGGCCTGGTGGGCGACCAGCGGATCACCGCTCTTGATCGCCTCGACGATCTTTTCCATTTCGCGGTTGCTGGCGCCGCGGCGGTTCTCCTGCGACACCGAGGTGGCGCGCAGGTAGCTGATGCGCGCCTGCAACTGGCGCAGCTGCTGGGCCGCGACCTGGTTGCCGGAGCCTTCCAGCAGCACATCGTAGAAGCCTTGTACCGAATCCAGTACCTGTTGCAGCTCGCCTTCTTCAAGGGCTTCGCGGTTGACCTCCAGCGCGCGTTCCAGGGCACGGATGTCCTTGGCCTTGGCGTTGAGGGTGAACAGCTGCACGATCAGGCCTTCGAGCACGCAGCGGAGCTCGTAGATGTCGCGGGCGTCTTCCAGGGTGATGATGGCCACGCGCGGGCCCTTGGCGTCGGCGAACTCCACCAGGCCTTCGGATTCCAGGTGGCGCAGGGCTTCGCGCACCGAGGTGCGGCTGACCCCGAGGCGGTCGCAGAGGTCGCGCTCGACCAGGCGGTCGCCTGGCAGCAGGTGGAAGTTCATGATCGCGGCGCGCAGCTTGTCGAGCACGATTTCGCGCAGGGTAACGGGGTTGCGGTTGACCTTGAAGCTGTCGTCGAGTGGCTGGCGTTTCATCAGGTGCGCTCTGAAAGAGGCTGCGCGGCCGCAACCGCAATGGCACCACGAACCTCGGGTGCTCCTTGCGTGGGTTCGAACAGCCCGCTGTTAACGGGTTGACTCCGCATCGGCTTCAGCGAACGCTTCGCGGGCCAGACGGAAACTGTCCACCGCCGCGGGCACGCCGCAATAAATGCCGACCTGGAGCAGGATCTCGCGAATCTGTTCACGGCTCAGGCCATTACGCAAGGCGCCGCGAATGTGCAACTTGAGCTCGTGGGGCCGGTTGAGCGCGGAAATCATGGCCAAGTTTATCATGCTGCGCTCTTTGAGCGACAAGCCTTCACGGCCCCAGACATGGCCCCAGCAGTATTCGGTGACCAGTTCCTGCAGCGGCTTTGTGAACTCGTCGGCGTTCTGGATCGAGCGGTTGACGTAGTCCTCGCCCAGCACCTGGGTACGGATCTGCAGGCCTTTTTCGTACTTTTCATTGCTCATGTGCAGTACTCCGGATTTAAACAGGGTCATTTGCGTTGGCTTCTTCGCGGGTGAACCCGCTCCCACAGGTACTGCACAGGTTTCAGCATCTGTGCGATCCCTGTGGGAGCGGGTTTACCCGCGAAGAGGCCAACGCCGAGCTCAAGTTCCATCAGCCCAGGGGCGGCAGGGCGCCCAGCTTGCCCTTGTGGTACACCATCGGCGTTACCGGCTCGGCCGGCAGTACCAGGTTCTTCACCGCGCCGACGATGATCGCGTGGTCGCCACCGTCGTACTCGCGCCACAGTTCGCACTCGATGATCGCCGTGGCCTTGGCCAGCAGCGGGTTGCCCAGTTCGCTCAGGTGCCAGTCGATGCCACGGGCCTTGTCCTTGCCCTTGCCGGCGAAGGCATAGGCCTCGGCAGTCTGGTCGGCAGACAGCAGGTGGATCGCGAACTGCTTGCTATCACGCAGGATCGGGTAAGTGTCGGAGGCGTAGTTGGGGCAGAACAGCACCAGCGCCGGGTCGATCGACAGCGCGCTGAAGGCACTGGCGGTGATGCCGACGATGCCGCCGTCGGCGTCCAGGGTGGTGACCACCGTGACGCCGGACGGGAAGGAGCCCATCACGTCTTTGTAGATGCCGGGTTCGATCATCTCGTGCTACCTCTCAACGCATCACAAACGGGTCGGGCATCGGCGCGGTGGACAGGTTGATCCACACGGTCTTCAGCTCGGTATAGGCCAGCACCGAATCGATGCCGCTCTCACGGCCGTAGCCGCTGTTCTTGAACCCGCCGATCGGCGCCATGGCCGAGACCGCGCGGTAGGTGTTGACCCAGATGATCCCCGAACGCACATCGCGCGCCAGGCGGTGGGCGCGGCCCAGGTCGCGGGTCCAGATGCCGGCGGCGAGGCCGAATTGCGAGTCGTTGGCGATGGCCAGCGCTTCTTCCTCGGTCTTGAAGCGGATGACCGCAGCGACCGGGCCGAACACCTCTTCCTGCATGATGGTCATCGAATTGCTGTCGCACTCGAACAGGGTCGGCTCGTAGAACCAGCCGTCACCCTCGACCTGCGCGCGTTTGCCACCCATGTGCAGCTTGGCGCCTTCGGCCTTGGCCGCCGCCACCAGGCCTTCGACCACGGCCAGTTGCTGGGCGGTGGCCATCGGCCCCATTTCGCTGGCGTCGTCCTGCGGGTTGCCGATGCGGATGCGCTTGGCGCGTTCGATCAGGCGTGCGACGAACACATCGAAGATCTCGTCCTGCACCAGCAGGCGCGAGCCGGCCACGCAGCTTTGCCCGGAGGCGGCATAGATACCGGCCACGGCGCCGTTGATGGCGCTGTCCAGGTCGGCGTCGGCGAAGATGATGTTCGGTGACTTGCCACCCAGCTCCAGCGACAGCTTGGCGAAGTTCTCGGCACTGCTGCGCACCACGTGGCGGGCGGTGGCGGCACCGCCGGTGAAGGCGATCTTGCGCACCAGCGGGTGGCGGGTCAGCGCCGCGCCGGTGCTGGGGCCGTAGCCGGTGACCACGTTGACCACACCGGCCGGGAAGCCGGCCTCGAGGGCCAGGCGGGCCAGTTCGAGGATGGTCGCCGAGGCGTGCTCGGACGGTTTGAGGACGATGGTATTGCCGGCGGCCAGGGCCGGCGCCAGCTTGATCGCGGTGAGGTACAACGGGCTGTTCCAGGGGATGATCCCGGCCACCACGCCGATCGGCTCGTGCACGGTGTAGGCGAACAGGTCGGGCTTGTCCAGCGGCAGGGTGCCGCCTTCGAGCTTGTCGGCCAGGCCTGCGGTGTAGTGGAAGAACTCGGGCAGGTAGCCGACCTGGCCGCGGGTTTCGCGGATCAGCTTGCCGTTGTCACGGCTTTCCAGCTGGGCCAGGTGTTCCTTGTGCTCGGCGATCAGATCACCCAGGCGCCGCAGCAGCTTGCCCCGCGCGGTGGCGGTGATGCTGCGCCATGCCTTGCTGTCGAAGGCGCGCTGGGCGGCCTGCACGGCCAGTTCGACATCGGCCTCGTCGGCGTCGGGCAATTGCGCCCAGGCCTGGGCGGTGGCCGGGTCGAGGCTGTCGAAGGTCTTGCCGCTCTGGGCATCGCGCCATTGGCCGTCGATGCACATCTGGAAACGAACGAGGGTCATGCAACAATCCCCTTGGCGGATTCGGTGAGGGTGCGGGCTTGCGCAAGGAAGTCCAGCAGCATCTTGTTGACTTCGCGCGGTGCTTCTACCGGCATCATATGCCGTTGCTCGGCGAGGACCACGCTTCGTGCGCCCGGGATGCAGGCAGCAAGCTGGCGGGTCATGGCCGGGGTGGAGCCGGAGTCGAGTTCGCCGGTGGCGATCAGCGTCGGCACCTGGATGCTGCCCAGGTCGCCGGCGCGGTACATGTCCTGCGTGGCGAACAGCGAATAGGTGGTGTGGTAGCCCTGCGGGTCGTTGCTTGCCAGCACCTGGCGAATGGCGGCGACCTGCGCCGGGTTGGCGGCCTTGTATTCACGGCTGAACCAGCGGTCGAGCGCGGCGTCGACGTTGGCGTCGGGGCCCAGTTGCGCTGCCTGGGCGGCACGGCCGATGACCCCGGCACGTTGCTCGGGGGTGCGGTTGAACACGCTGTTGAGCACCACCAGTGCCGCCAGGCGCTGCGGGTAGGCGAGGGCGAACGCCCGGGCGACCAGGCCGCCCATGGAAAAACCGATCACGCTGGCTTGCGCGATCTGCAGGTGGTCGAGCAGTTCGGCCAGCTGGGCGGCATAGCCTTCCAGGCCGATGTCGGCGGCCGGCAACGCGCTCTGGCCGTGGCCGAGCATGTCGTAGGTGATGACGCGGTAGTCGTTGGCCAGGCCAACGATCTGACCGCCCCACATTTCCTTGTTCAGGCCCACGCCGTGGATCAGTACCACGGGTTGGCCCTGGCCGACGGCCAGGTAGCTGGTACCGGCGGGGGTACGTTCAGCGACAGGCTGAATCATGGAGGGCGCTCCTTGAAGGTCGGGCGCGGCGGGTAAGCACGCCACGCCCCGGCCCGTCTTGGTTGTTGTTATTGAGCGCTGGCTTTTTCGGCAGCCAGTTCTTCCAGGTCGATGTAGCGGTTGCCGATGCGCGGGTGCAGGCGGCCGCCGTCCGAGGCGCCCAGGACCACGACGATTTCGTCGGCGCGCGGGGCATCTTCGATCTGCATTTCCAGGGTGATGTAGTGCGAACGCAGGCCTTCGTCGTCCTTCTGCATCATCGGAATCTGGATCGAGGTGCCCGGGCCGCCGCGCTTGTTGGTGAAGCTCAGGTAGCTCTTGGCCTGTACCGCTTCGCGGTAGTGGTTGCCGAAGCGCAGGGTGTGGATCACCGCCGAGGCGTGCTCGATTTCACCGTCGGCACCGACCACTGCGGCCTTACCGTAGGCTTCGATCCGGTCGGCACCGCCGATGGCGGCAGTCAGGCGCTCGACCATCAGCGCACCCAGCTCCGAGCAGTTGGCGCGGATTTCCGGCTTCAGATCTTCAACGAAACCGCGACCGGCCCATGGGTTCTTGATCACCACGGCCAGGCCGACCATGGTCACCGGCTTGTCGGTGGCCTTGCCGCCTTCGATGCGGGTCTCTTCGGAGTAGGTGACGATCTTGCGGATTTCGAAACTCATGGATGGCTCCTGGTGAGGGTTATCAGCTCTTGTTGTCTGATGGTATACCATAATATTTGTTGCGCAAGAGGTGGCTGGAAATTTCTCTTGCGGGGGGACGAAAGGCGCTGTGTACCGGGGTTTCTGTGGTGTTCTGTACTGGCCTCTTCGCGGGTGAACCCGCTCCCACAGAGCCCTCACAGACTTCAAGCCTTGCGCTGTACCTGTGGGAGCGGGTTCACCCGCGAACAGGCCAGTACAGGCTTCAAAAAAAGCCCGCTCACGCAGGCCACATGGGCCCACGAGAGCGGGCTGTGTCCCGCAATGATTCAGGCAAAGGGAATTCAGGCGAACGCCGGCACCACTTCCTTGATGAACAGTTCGAGCGACTTCTTCTTCTCGGCATGCGGCAGGCTGTTGTCGCACCAGAAGCTGAATTCGTCGACGCCCAGTTCCTGGTAGTACCTGATGCGCGCGATGATTTCTTCCGGGGTGCCGATCATGGTGTTCTTGCGGATGTTCTCCAGCTCGAACGCCGGTACCTCGGCGAACTTGGCTTCCGGGCTGGGCTCAAGGAAGCCGTTGACCGGCGTGGTCTTGTTGCCGAACCAGGCATCGAAGGTGCGGTAGAAGCGCGAAATGGCTTGCGCGCCGACCTTCCAGCCGTCCGGCTCGGCCGGGCTGTGCACGTGGGTGTGGCGCAATACCATCAGTTGCGGGCGTGGCACACCCGGGTTGTTGTCCAGGGCAGCCTGGAACTTGTTCTTCAGGTCCAGCACTTCTTCGTCGCCCTTCATCAGCGGGGTGACCATGACGTTGCAGCCGTTGGCCACGGCGAAGTTGTGCGAGTCCGGGTCGCGTGCGGCAATCCACATGGGCGGCGTGGCATTGAACGGCTTCGGTACGCTGGTGGAGGTGGGGAACTTGTACACCTCGCCGTCATGGGCGTAGTCGCCTTGCCACAGCTTGCGCACCACCGGCACCATCTCGCGCAGCGCCTTGCCGCCGTCGGTGGCCGGCATGCCGCCTGCCATGCGGTCGAACTCGAACTGATAGGCGCCGCGGGCCAGGCCGACTTCCATGCGGCCGTTGCTGATGACATCGAGCAGGGCGCATTCACCCGCCACGCGGATCGGGTTCCAGAACGGCGCGATGATGGTACCGGCGCCCAGGCGGATGCGCTCGGTGCGCGCGGCCAGGTAGGCCAGCAACGGCATCGGGCTTGGCGAGATGGTGTATTCCATGGCGTGGTGTTCGCCGATCCATACGGTGCTGAAACCGCCGTGCTCGGCCATCAGGGTCAGTTCGGTCAGGTCTTCGAACAACTGGCGGTGGCTGACCTGTTCATCCCAACGTTCCATGTGCACGAACAACGAAAATTTCATGGGGCTTTCCTCAACGCTTGAAAGGGGCTGGCGCCGGGCAGGGCGGGCGCCAGTTGTCTCGATTCAGAACAGGCTTCAGGCAAAGGCCGGCAGGCTGGCCATCTTGCCGCGGCAGTACACCATCGGTCGTGGCGCTTCGGCAGGGACGATCAGGTTGTGTACCTTGCCGACCATGATGGCGTGGTCGCCACCTTCATATTCACGCCACAGTTCGCACTCGATTACCGCCGTGGCGCCGGCCAGGATCGGGTTGCCCAGTTCGCTCAGGGTCCACTCGATGCCGCTGGCCTTGTCCTTGCCCTTTCTGGCGAACGCGTAGGCTTCGGCCTGCTGTTCACCGGACAGCAGGTGAATGGCGAAGCGCTTCTGCCGGATCAGCACCGGGTAGGAGTCGGATGTGTAGTTGGGGCAGAACAGCACCAGCGGTGGGTCCATCGACAGGGAGGAAAAGGCGCTGGCGGTCAGGCCGACGACCGAACCGTCATCGTCCAGGGTGGTAATGACGGTAACGCCGGACGGGAAGGAGCCGAGGACGTTCTTGTAGACGGTTGCGTCGATCATCTCGTGTACCTCTGAAGGGCTGCGGTGGTCCGCGGTTTTTATCGTTGATGTGTCTGATGGTATACCGTAATACCTATTTTGCAAGCGGAATTTTCAACCCAGGTGCTTCACGATGAACGGCGCTAGGCCACGTAAACCGTGGTGTTGAGCGCTGAGTCGGTTTGTCGCAGGGCTTTTCCGAGCGGATCAGTGGCGGTTTTTTCCAGCGGATCAGTGTTGTCAAAAGTTTGGAATACCATAATATGGTCCGCAGCTGAGAGGCCGCCCAGATGCGGTTTCCTTACAACGATAAAAACGACCTTTCGAGCTGAAAACCATGTCCCAACCGTCGTCGCAACACCCGTTTGTCGAGAATCACACGGTCGATTACGTTCCACCTGCCGAGCGCCACGGGAAGGCGCGCGACCTGTTCACCCTCTGGTTCAGTACCAACATTGCGCCACTGCCGATCGTCACCGGTGCGATGGTGGTCCAGGTGTTCCACCTGAACCTGTTGTGGGGGCTGATCGCCATCGTCCTGGGCCACCTGCTCGGTGGCGTGGTCATCGCCCTGGCCTCTGCGCAGGGACCGCAGCTGGGCATTCCGCAGATGGTGCAAAGCCGTGGCCAGTTCGGTCGCTACGGCGCCTTGCTGATCGTGTTCTTCACTGCGCTGATTTATGTCGGCTTCTTCATTTCCAATATCGTGCTGGCGGGCAAGACCATCCATGGCATCAGCCCGAGCGTGCCGATGCCCGGGGCGATCGTGATCGGTGCCCTGAGCGCCACGGCCATCGGCGTGATCGGCTACCGCTTCATCCACGTGCTCAACCGCATCGGTACCTGGGTGATGGGCTCGGCATTGCTCGCCGGTTTCATCATGATGTTCGCCCAGGAGCTGCCGGCCGACTTCTTCAGCCGGGGTGCATTCAACCTGTCGGGCTTCATCGCCACTGTGTCGCTGGGCACCATCTGGCAGATCAGCTTCTCGCCGTACACCTCTGACTACTCGCGTTACCTGCCGCGTGAAGTGGGTATCGCCAAGCCGTTCTGGGCCACCTATTTCGGCGCTACCCTGGGTACCATTCTGTGCTTCAGCTTTGGTGCGGTGGCGGTGCTGTGCGTGCCGGACGGCACCGATGCCATGGATGCCGTCAAACAGGCCACTGGCTGGCTGGGGCCGATCCTGATGGTGCTGTTCCTGCTCAACATCATCAGCCACAACGCCCTCAACCTGTATGGCGCGGTGCTGTCGATCGTCACGGCGATCCAGACCTTCGTCGCCGAATGGACGCCGAGCATCAAGGTGCGGGTGGGGCTGGCTGCGGTGATTCTGCTGGGCTGCGCCATGGTGGCGCTGAACGCCTCGGCGGATTTCATCGGCCAGTTCATCGGCCTGATCCTGGCGCTGCTGCTGGTGCTGGTGCCGTGGGCCTCGATCAACCTGATCGACTTCTACCTGATCAAGAAGGGCCAGTACGACATCGCCTCGATCTTCCGTGGCGACGGCGGCATCTATGGCCGCTTCAACCACCACGCGATCATCGCCTATGCCTGCGGCATTCTGGTGCAGCTGCCGTTTGCCAATACGGCGCTGTATGTGGGGCCGTATTCGAACATTGTCGAAGGGGCTGACTTGTCGTGGTTGTTCGGCCTGCTGGTGACGGTGCCGCTGTACTACTGCCTGGCGACTCGCGGCAAGGCTGCGGCGATGGCGGGGCGGGTGGTGAGTGTCAACGACTGATAGGCGTTGAAGGGGGCCGCTTGGCGGCCCTTCGCGGGCGCGCCCGCTCCCACAGGCAGCGTGCACTCGCCAGTGCAATGCAGTCCCTGTGGGAGCGGGCATGCCCGCGAAGGGCCGCCAACCGTTTACCTCAGGCGATGGCGATCGACGGGTCGGCAGCGGCCAGGGCCAGGGCGCGGTCCGCCGCTGGCGGATAGATCCACACCGAGTTGATCTGGCGCTTGAGGTCTTTGCCTTCCTGACCTTGCAGCTTCAGTTCGCGCTGCCATCCCTCGCTGTACGCCGCGCCCCATTCGCCCAGGTCCAGGCAGGTGACGTACTTGGGTTGGCGATACACCATCGCAGGCACGCCGAGCAGGTCGGCGGCGACATTGTGGCCACAATAGCGGCCCATGGGGATGGCGTGCTGGCAGGTCATCAGGGCATGGTTGCCCAGCTCGTCGACTGCCGCCCAGGCAGTGTCGCCCGTGGCGTAGACATGCTCCTGGCCGAGCACCTTCAGGTAGCTGTCCACTCTCAGGCGGCCAAAATGGTCGCGTTCGCCAGAGACCTGAGCGGTCAACGGGCTGGCCTTGACGCCCACGGTCCAGATCACCGTGTTGCTGGCGATGCGCTCACCGTTGTCCAGGGTGACACCAGCGGCATCGACGGCCACCACCGAGGTGCCGGTCAGCCATTGCACACCGGCCTGTTCACAGGCCGCCACGATCGACGGCGTGATGCCCGCACCCAGCGCTGCGCCCACCTCGGCGCCACGGTCGACCACCAGCACCCGTACCGCGCTGCCTGCTCCAAGGATCGCGCGCAGCCGTGCCGGCATTTCGGTGGCGGTCTCGATCCCGGTGAAACCGCCGCCACACACCACCACCGTATCGCGTGCCGGTGAAGCGGGCAGGGCGGCCAGGCCGTGCAGATGCTGTTCCAGGCGCATGGCCGATTCCAGCTGGTCGACATCGAACGCATGTTCAGCCAGGCCAGGCACTGCCGGGCGCGCGACCTGGCTGCCGGCGGCGAGGATCAGGCGGTCGTAGTCGAGCTGTTGCCGCTGCCCCTGGGCGTTGGTGTAGCTGACGCTGCGCGCTGCGGTGTCGATGGTGTCGGCGTTGCCGGGGATGAAGTGAATGCCCACGGCTTCGAACAGCTCGCCCAGCGGCGCCTTCATGCCATGTACATCGGCCTCGTAGAGGCGCGGGCGGATGCGCAGCTCGGGCTGCGGGGCGAGCACGCTGACGCTGATGTCGGTGCGTTGAGCCTGGTCGAGCAGGCGCGCGGCGCTCAGGGCGCTCCAGACACCGGCAAAGCCGGCACCGATGATGAGGATGTTGGATTTCATGAAGGTGCTCCGCAAGGTTCCAGGGTGGGCTTCGTGGGCGGGTTGCGTGCCCAGCGAATAACTACGACTTTATTAGTCGTAGTTATACCCTGCAAGTGTTTTTTCAACCGCGGCGCTGCGGCGCACCATTGCGCTAGGGCTCTGAACGCCGTGTTTCCTGGGCTTGAGGGCAGCGCCAAGCTGACCGGCGGCCGCTATGAGCTTTGCGGTGCGGGTGCTATCGGCGTATGATTTGCGACCAGATTGGTCGGAAATTGATATGTCGCTCTACAGTGCTGGCGTCGAATATGGCATCCATTGCCTGCTGTTCCTGGTGGACGAGCGGGGCGAATCGCGCGAGTCCAGCGTGCGCGACCTGGCAGAGCTGCAGGGTGTGCCTCAGGAATACCTGGCCAAGGTCTTCACCAAGCTCGCCCGTGCCGGGCTGGTGGCCGCCACCGAGGGCGTGCGCGGCGGCTTCCGCCTGGCCCGGCCGTCAGATGAAATCACCGTGCTGGATATCGTCTACGCCATCGACGGGCCGAAGAAGATCTTCGACTGCCGCGAGGTTCGTGAGCGTTGCACCCTGTTCGAGGGTTCGCCTCCGGGTTGGGCGACCGAGGGCACCTGCGCGATCCATGCGGTGATGCTGGGGGCGCAGAAACGCATGGAAGAGGCCCTGGCCCAGCAGACCATCCTTGATCTGGCGCGGCGCTTCGGGCGCAAGGCGCCGGCCGAGTTCGGGCAGAAGGTCAATGCCTGGATGGGCGAGCGGCGGGACGGCAAAGGGGCCGGGGATATTCCGCTCACCGAGGTCTGAACAGGTTGCTTGTGCCGGCCTCTTCGCGGGCTTGCCCGCTCCCACAGGAATTGCACAACGATTGTGGGATACCTGTGGGAGCGGGCAAGCCCGCGAAGAGGCCGGCGCAGAATTAACGCGTTCAGCGCCCCTCATGCTGCCGCCGATACGCCCCCGGCTGCACCCCCACCGCCTTGGCGAACGCCCGGGTAAATGCCGCCACCGACTGATACCCCACCTGCGCGCCCACCTGCTCCACGGTGTGCCCCGCCCGCAGCAGCTGGCAGGCATGGCGCATGCGCAGCGCCAGCAGCACTTGCCCGGGCGACTGCCCAGCCAGCTCATTGAAGCGCTTGAAAAACGCCGACCGCGACAAGCCGGTGCAGGCGGCCATGCTTTCCAGCGTCCAGGCGTGCCCCGGCTGCTCGATCAATTGCTCCAGCAGCCCGGCGAACGCCGGCTGGCGGGCGAGGGCGACCAGCCCGCCCAGCGACTGCCCGGCATGCACCTGCTGGCGCAGCACATACAGGAACAACAGGTGTGTCAGCCGCTCCAGCAACGTCTGCGACGGCCCGGCGCTGCGCCGGCATTCCTCAAGGATCAGCTCGAACAACGCGCGCGCCGCATGCCCGGCCGGTTCATCGGCACGCAGCACGATCCAGTCTGCCAGGCCATCGACGATCAACGCCGACAAGCCCGGCTTGAAGTGGAAGAAGCCACACACCAGCCCCACGCCGTCGCTGGCTTCGACGTCCAGCGCCTGCATGCGCTGGCGCGGCTGGGCACAGGCCGTGGCCGGGTCCTGGGCGCTGGCCAGGCGATAACCGAGGTCGCGCAGCAGGAACACCGCATCACCGGCCTCCAGGCGCAGCGCCTCGGCCTGGCCGTCGATATGCAGCCAGCAGTGGCCCTGCACCACCAGGTGGAAGCTGGCCCGGCCCATGCCCTGGGTACTGGCGTGCCAGCCGCCACAATAGCGGCCCACATGGAACAGGCTGGCATCGAGCTCCAGGCCCTCTAATAACCAATCGACAAGGTGGCTGGCTGAAATCATCTAATGCAAACACTCAAGAGCAAGGAAAGGCGACTGACGAATATGGAGGCTACTTCTTATAACCAACAGACTGTAGTGACCTTCATCAAAGGAGACCACTGCATGTCCTCGCGCATTACTTTACACACGCTGCAGAGCGCCCCGGAAGCGGCCCGCCCGTTCCTCGAGAATGCCCAGAAGAATTCCGGCTTCATCCCCAACTTGCTGGGCGTGCTGGCCAATGCGCCGGCGGCACTGGAAACCTACGTGACGGTTTCGGCACTCAACGGCAAAGCCGAACTGAGCCTGGCCGAGCGCGAAGTGGTACAGCTGATTGCCGCTACCCAGCACGGTTGTGACTTCTGCGTGGCCGGGCACACCGCTGTCGCCCTGAACAAGGCCAAGCTGCCGCCGGCGGTGGTCGATGCGCTGCGTGCCCGTGGCGAGTTGCCCGATGCCCGTTACGAAGCCCTGGCCGCCTTCGCCCGCGAAGTCATCGCCACCCGTGGCAACGTCAGCGAGGCCACCTACCAGGCCTTCCGCGCAGCCGGCTTCAGCGAAGGCAATGCGCTGGAGGTGATTCTCGGCGTGAGCCTCGCAACCCTGTGCAACTTTGCTAATGTGTTCGCCCAGACGCCGCTCAACGACGAGCTTGGCCAATACCGCTGGCAACCTTCGGCATGATCTGCGGGCAATTGCGCCCAGCGCGCGATCGTTGTCGCAGCGACCGCGTGTCGCGAACGGGCTGCCAGGCGGCCCCGGCGTTATCAAAGGAGTAGCAACATGCAGGATTGTGCATTTCGACGCTGGCTGGATGCCAATGCCGAAGCCATTGACCGGGGCCTCTGCGAGCCGCAGCTGGTGTTGGCGCAAATCGCCGAGTCGCAGCTGCTGCGCATCGGCATCGACCCGGCCCTGGGCGGGACGGGCGGGCAGGTGAGCGATGCGGTCGAAGCCATCGCGGCCATCGCCAGCCGCTCGCTGGCAGCCGCTTTTGTCTGCTGGGGCCAGCGCGCGTTTATCGAATACCTGTTGCACAGCCCCAACCAGCCCCTGCGCGAGCGCCTGCTGCCGCGCCTGCTGACCGGCGAGCTGGCCGGCGCCACCGGGCTGTCCAATGCCATGAAATTCCTGTCCGGCATCGAAACGCTGCAGGTGCGGGGCCGCCCGGGCGCCGATGGCTGGCAACTGGAAGGTCGCCTGCACTGGGTGACCAACCTGCGCAAGAGCGGTTTCGTGGTCGCTGCGGCCATCGAGGACGAAGCGGGCGGCGCGCCGTTCGTGCTGGCCATTCCTTCCGAGGCGCAAGGGCTGGAGCGCTCCGATGACCTGCAGTTGATGGGCCTGCAGTCGAGCAACACGGCGGCGCTGGCGTTCCATCAGGTGGCGCTGGCGCGTGACTGGCTGCTGCATGACAACGCCCGTGAGTTCCTGCCACGCGTGCGCCCGGCATTCCTGGCGCTGCAATGCGGCATGGCCATCGGCCTGGCGCGACGGGCACTGGACGAAGTCCAGGCGCACCTGCATGGCCGCGCGTCGTTCCTTGACGAAGCTCGCCAGGTGCTCGGCGAACGCCTGGAAAACACCGTCAGCGAACTCAAGCAAGGCTTGCACGATGGCCGCTTCCTGCAACAGCCGGCGGCGCTGTTCAAACTGCGTATCATCCTCGCCGAAAGTGCAGCCGACGCGGTGCAGCTGGAGCTGCAGGCCAGCGGTGGCAAGGCCTATCTCAGCGAGTATGGCGAAGGCTTTGCCCGCCGCTGGCGCGAGTCGGCCTTCGTGCCGATCGTCACGCCCAGCCTGGTGCAGCTGCGTGCCGAACTGCAGCGCCAGGCGGGCGCGGCATGACCGCGGTATTGCTCGAAGCCCGCGACATTAGCCTGGGCTACCCGCGCGAGGGTGGCTGGCAGGCGGTGCTGGCGCAGTTCGACCTGCAGCTGGCAGCGGGCGAAGTGGTGACCATCCTCGGCCCCAGCGGGGTCGGCAAGTCCAGCCTGCTGCGGGTGCTGGCCGGGCTGCAACAGCCGCGTGGCGGGAGCGTGGCCTTGCACGGCCAGCCGTTGCAGGGGCCACACCCGCGCCTGGCCGTGGCCTTTCAGGACCCGAGCCTGCTGCCCTGGCTGAGCCTGGAAAAGAACGTCGCCTTCGGCCTCGACTTTGCCCGCCAGCCCCGGCTGGCGGCTGCCGAGCGGCGCGCCCGTATCGACCATGCAATTGCTGCCGTGGGCCTGGCCCATGCGCGTGGCCAGTACCCGGCGCAGCTGTCCGGCGGCATGGCCCAGCGCACCGCACTGGCCCGTTGCCTGGCCCGCCAGCCCGAAGTGCTGTTGCTCGACGAGCCGTTCGGCGC
The DNA here is from genome assembly GCF_003331055.1 of Pseudomonas sp. AFG_SD02_1510_Pfu_092. GTDB lineage: Bacteria > Pseudomonadota > Gammaproteobacteria > Pseudomonadales > Pseudomonadaceae > Aquipseudomonas. The sequence goes on from NZ_PUQD01000034.1 coordinate 31,125, forward strand.
GCTGGATGAAGTGACCCGCGCCGACATGCAGCAACTGCTGCTGCAACTGATCGCCACCCACAACACGGCGGCGATTTTGATCACCCACGACATCGACGAAGCCCTGCTGCTGTCCGACCGGGTTCTGCTACTGGGCAATCACCCAGCGCACATCCTCGGCCAGTGGCACATCGACCTGCCGCAACCACGGACGCAGCGGGTCGAAGAACTGGGCGCCTTGCGCATCGAGATACTGAAAACCCTTCGGCGGGCAAGCCGCACAGTCGAACCTACCCCAACCCCGTTGCCCTCGGAGGCTGTCCATGTGCATGGATGACTGCTGTTCCGCTTCTTCGCGTCGCGATTTCCTCAAACTCGGCGCCATGCTCACCGCGGCCGGTGCCTTGCCGCTGCTGTCGAGCCTGCAGGCCCGCGCCGCCGCCGAACCGGACGCGCCGGTGCGCATCGGCTACCTGCCGATCACCGACGCCACGCCGCTGTTGGTGGCGCACAACAATGGCCTGTTCGAGGCCGAGGGCATCAAGGCCGAGCGCCCGGTGCTGCTGCGCAGCTGGGCACAGGTGATCGAGGCGTTCATCTCTGGCCAGGTCAATGTCATCCACCTGTTGTCGCCGATGACCGTGTGGGCCCGCTACGCCAGCAAGGTGCCGGCCAAGGTGGTGGCCTGGAACCACGTGGGCGGCTCGGGCCTGACCGTCGCCCCGGACATCCACGAGCTGAAGCAACTGGGTGGCAAGACCGTGGCCATCCCGTTCTGGTACTCGATCCACAACGTGGTGCTGCAACAGATGCTCGGCGACCACGGCCTGACCCCGGTGTCGAAGCCGGCCAACGCGTCCCTGGCCGCCAACGAAGTCAACCTGCTGGTACTGCCGCCGTCCGACATGCCGCCGGCACTGGCCAGCAAGCGCATTGCCGGCTATATCGTCGCCGAGCCGTTCAACGCGCTGGCCGAGAACCTCAAGGTCGGCCGCGTGCAGCGCTTTACCGGCGATGTGTGGCGCAACCACGCCTGCTGCGTGGTGTTCATGCACGAGCACGACCTGAACAACCGCCCCGAGTGGTCGCAGAAGGTGGTCAACGCCATCGTCAAGGCCCAGCAGTGGACCCGCGAGCACCGCGCCGAGGCCGCAGCGCTGTTGTCCAGGGCCGGGCCCAACAAGTACACGCCGCATGAGCCTGCGGTGCTGACCAAGGTGCTGGCCCCGGCTGCCGAAGACCGTGCCGGCTACATTGCCAGCGGTGCCATTCGCCACCAGCAGTGGGACGAAAAGCGTATCGATTTCCAGCCTTACCCGTACCCCAGCTACACCGAAGAGCTGGTCAAGCGCCTGAAAACCACGCTGATCGAGGGCGATAACGCGTTCCTTGCTGGCCTGGACCCGGCACAGACCGCTCGCGACCTGGTAGACGAGCGCTTCGTGCGCAACGCCATCGCCGCCGTTGGCGGGCCATCGGTATTCGGCATTGCCGACAACTTCGAGCGTAGCGAGGAGTTCGCGGTCTGATGCGCACGCATGTCGTTCATGCCGGCCTGGGTCTGGCCGGGTTGCTGGGTTTGTTGCTGTTGTGGTGGGCGGGGGTCGCGTTGTTCGGTGACGCCGATGGCCTGTCGGCACGCTTTTCACCGGCGGCGACCCTGGCCAGCCTGGTCGAGTTGCTGGGGCACGGCGAGGTCTATGGTCATATCTGGGTCAGCCTCAAGCGGATTCTGCTCGGGCTGCTGCTGGCGCTGCTGATCGGCGTGCCGCTGGGCCTGCTGGTGGGCAGCTACCGGCACCTGGAGGCGGCGACCACGCCGGCGTTCCAGTTCCTGCGCATGATCTCGCCGCTGTCGTGGATGCCGGTGGTGGTGATGCTGATGGGCGTGGGCGACCAGCCGATCTACTTCCTGCTGGCGTTCGCCGCGCTGTGGCCGATCCTGCTCAACACCGCAGCCGGGGTACGGCAGCTGGACCCACGCTGGTTGCAGCTGAGCCGCAGCCTGAGTGCGACGCGCCGCGAGACCTTGTGCAAGGTGATCGTGCCGGGGGTGATCGGCCATGTGCTGACCGGCGTGCGCCTGGCCATCGGTATTCTATGGATCGTGCTGGTGCCGTGCGAAATGCTCGGTGTGAGCGCGGGGCTGGGGTACTACATTCTCGATACGCGCGACCGGCTGGCGTATTCCGAGCTGATGGCGATGGTGCTGCTGATCGGGGTGCTGGGCTTCGTGCTGGATGCCTTGGCGCGTGGCTTGCACCGGCGCTGGGTGCATGGCTGACGTACCCTGTGGGAGCGGCTTTAGCCGCGAAGAAGCCGACGCGGTGGATGGCACCGGCTTGTGCCGGTGTTCGCGGCTAAAGCCGCTTCCACAGAGGCCGGAGATGCAATGAGTTACCTGCATGCTGTGGGAGCGGACGGGTGAATCAATGCACGGTCTTGCGCTGGCGCACACATTCCCGGGCCTGGGCGGTCAGTTCGTCCAGCCGCTCGTCACGCATCTGTTCCGCTTCGATCATCGCATCTTCACCTTGCTGGTTGAGCAGGTAGGTATGGATCTGCATCACTTCCGCGGTCTGGTAGATCGGCGCGATGTCCAGCCGCCCGATCAGCGCGCCGCTGGCCTGCCCGGTGCTGCTCATCAGCACCTGCGGCCCATTGGCGGCCACCACCTGCATGCCCATCGCCTCGAACCACGGCACCTGGCTGGCGAAGGCATTGAGTTCGACGCAGGCATGGCGTGCCTGCAGGTCGCCCAGCAGGGCCCGGGCGATACCCTGGCGGCGATGGCTGGCGCGCACCGCCAGGAATGCCAAGGCACAGGCCCGGTCATCGTCCTTGGCGGGCAGCGACAGGGCAAAACCCAGCAACTGGTCCGGCGCCTCGGCATCCAGCGCCAGGGTCAGCGCCACGGCCAGGCCGCGGGTGCCGTCCAGCGCTTGCAGGTACTGGTGCACTTCCATGCCGACGCCGTACTGGTACAGCGGGTACAGCGGGTTGTCGGCGCTGATGGCGACACTGCTCAGTTCGCCGACATGGTGGATCACCAGCTCGCGGATCTGGTTCTGGAAAGATTCGGGCGGCACGCTGTCGAGGCGGCTCAGGATGAACATCGGGGGGTGGGCTCCGGCGGGTAGATGAACGGCCCGCGCCATGCCGGCGCGAGCGCTACAGTCTAACCGTTTTTGCCGTCAGCGCCTTTGCCGAGGTTGTCGAACACCGCGCTCAGCAGCACCTGACCATGCAGGCCCAGGCTTGCGCGGTACCTGTGGGAGCGGCCGTGGCCGCGAACACCGGCGCAGCCGGTGCCATGCACCGCGCCGCCTGCTTCGCGGGCGTGCCCGCTCCCACAGGGAACGATGCAGCCCGGGCTTGCGCGGTACCTGTGGGAGCCGGCTTGCCGGCGATTGGGCCGCAAAGCGGCCCCCAGCCTCACCCCCGCTCGCGCGCACGCCGCGCCGTCACCGTTTCCCCGCCAACCCCCCAGTTATCGGTCGGCACTTCTTCGATCACCACGAAGGTGCTGGCCGGCGGTTTGCCCAGCACCTGCTGCAACATGCGGGTCGTCTGTTCGATCAGCTGGCGCTTGTGTTCAGCGCTCACCCCTTCATCGGTCACCCGAATATGGACATACGGCATGCTTGTCTGCTCCTCTGTTCAATGCCAGGTGCCGGCGGTGCTACCGCCATCCACCGGCAAAATGACGCCGCTGACGAAGCGCGAGTCGGCCAGGTACAGCACCGCGTCCACCACATCCTGCGGCGAGCCGGTACGACCACTGGGTGACAGCGCGCCCAGCCCTTGCACATTGCCGCCATGCAGCGGCGTATCGATGATCCCCGGCGCCACGGCATTCACCTGCACGCCGCTGGCGGCCAGTTCCAGCGCCAGGCCTTTCACGGCCTGGTTCAGGCCGCCCTTGACCAGCACCGGCAACAGCGCCGGTACGCGCGTGTCCGGTTGCAGGGCGATGGAGGCCGTGATGGCGATGATCTGCCCGTGGCCTTGGCTGGCCATGATCCGCGCCGCTTGCTGGGCCGGGTAGAAGAAACCCTTGAGGTTGGTGCCGACCAGGGCGTCGACATCGGCTTCGCTGTACTCGGCAAAGGGTTTGGCGATGAAGATGCCGGCGTTGTTGATCAACAGGTCGACACCCCCGAAGGTGTGTACTGCGCTGGCGAACAGGCGCTGCGCGGTGGCCGCTTCGGCGATGTCACCCGCCACGCCGATGAAGCGCGAAGGCTTGCCGAGGCGGGCCGCGGCTTGTTCCAGGCGGGCCTGGCTGCGGGCATTGCCGACGACGTTGTCGCCGCGTTCGAGAAAGGCCTCGGCCAGGGCGAACCCCAAGCCGCTGGAGGCTCCGGTGATGATGACGGTGCGTGGCGTGTTCATGTGCATGGTCTCCAGTGAAATGAGCCTTGGGCTCGGTGTGGAACCACTGTAAGTTGCAACCAGCACTTGAAAAATGCGCCGTACGGCATTTCAATCGATCCATCATGTAATCAATCGAGCAGCCATGACCCGCCATTTCGATGACCTGCAACTGGGTAGCCTGGAGCTGTTCTGCCTGGCTGCCGACAGCGGCAGTTTCACGGCTGCAGCCACGCAGGCCGGGGTCACCCCGGCGGCGGTCAGCCGCAGCGTGGCGCGCCTGGAAGAGCGCCTGGGGGTGCGCCTGTTCGTGCGCACCACCCGGCAGATGCGCCTGTCCGCGGCCGGCCAGGCTTATTACCAGCAATGCCGGCAGGCGCTGGGGCAACTGGTCGAGGCCGAACGCCAGGTCACCGGCGGGCAGCTCGAGCCGAGCGGCCGCCTGCGCATCAGTGCGCCTACGCCCTATGCCCACCACCGCCTGTTGCCGCTGCTGCCGCGCTTTCGCCAGCGTTACCCGAAGGTGCAGGTGGATGTGCATGTCAGCAACCGCAACGTCGATTTCGCCGAAGAACCGTTCGACCTGGCCATTCGCGGTCGCGAGCCGGCCGATTCACGGTTGGTGGCGCGCCGCCTGGAAGACGCCGAACTGGTCGTGGTGGCCACGCCGGGCTACCTGGCCCGTGCCGGTACGCCCCAGACACCGCACGATTTGCTGCAGCACGAGTGCATCCAGTTCGAACTGCCCAGCAGTGGCCGCCGCCCGCCGTGGAGCTTTCACCAGGGTGGCCGCCTGGTGGAGATTGAAACCCAGGGCGGGCTCACCTGCCTAGGCGACTTCCTCGCCACCGCCACGTTGGTGCGCCACGGCGGCGGGCTGATGCAGGCCTACCGCTTTACCGTGCAGGACGCGCTGGCCAACGGCGAACTGGTGGAAGTGCTTGGTGAATTTGCCGGCACCTCGCGGCCGTTCATGCTGATCTACCCGCAGGCCCGACACATGCCGCTGCGGGTGCGGGCGTTCATCGATTTCCTGTTTGCACAAACCGGCGCGCGATTGGGCTGAAGCGGTGCGGGCATTGGCCAACTATGCTTCTGGCTGCGTCGAGCCGCATGTGCCTCGACGACCCTTATGGTTTCCAGGAGAACGCTCCATGAAATCCACGAAATGCATCCCCCTGCTGGTGATTGCCTCGGTGCTCAGTTTTGCCGCACACGCAGACCCTGCGAGCAACTGTGCGGCCAAGATCAAGGAACTTGAGGATTTCGACAAGGCGAGTGGCCAGGCAATGCATGGCGGCATGGCCCATGACTTCAAAGTCCACCTGCAAAACGCCAAGGAGGCTCAGAGCAAAGGTGACATGACTCAGTGCCAGGCCTCGGCGGACCTGGCCAAGACTATCTATAACAAGGCACGTAGCCGGTAAGTCTGCACTGGCCTCTTCGCGGGCTTGCCCGCTGCCACAGGTTTTGCGCAGCCGGTGCAATACCTGTGGGGGCGGGCAAGCCCGCGAAGAGGCCGGTACAGGGAAGCACCATTCAGAACCAGCGGTCGTTCTTCTTCCGCCCACGGGTCAGCGACGGCAGGATCAGCCCCGCCAGCAAGCCCGCGCCGGCAATGCTGCCGCCATACACCATGTAGCGCATCATTACCTGCTTGTTCTCGTCACCCAGGCGCGCCTGGGTATCGCGCAGGGTCGACTGGCTCTGGTCGAGCTGTTCGTTCAGCGCCTGGTTGCGCGCTTGCAGTTCGTCGATCAGCTGCTTGCGTGAGTCGAGGGTTTCCTGCATGCCTTGCACGCGCTGCTTCCAGCTGTCGTCGATGGTCTTCAACTGCCCGGTCAGCTCCGCGACCTGGGTATCGAGCTGCGGCAGGCGCTCGCTCTGGCCCGGCACTGTCTGCAGATCGCTGCTGAGAATCCACACCACATCACCGTTCTGCCCGCGCACCTGGCTGTAGTTGCCTTGGCTGCCGATCAAGCTCAGCTTCTGCCCGGACTTGAGCGTACCGACGATGCGGTGGCCATCGGTCGGGCCACTGCGCACGTAAGTGCTCAGGCTGTCGCTGACCCAGCGGGCATCGCTGGCTGGCTCTTCGGCATGCACCGGGGCGGCAAGGGCCACCAGGGTGGCGATCAGGCCGCCACGCAGGGCAGTGAGGGCGGAAGCAGTCGGGCGGGAATCGGGCATGTTGGGTCTTCGCTGAAACAGGACAAAATTAGGCCCGGTGACTGGGCCGATGAACCGGTCGGTGAGTTGACCGTCAGCCAAAGACCGCATTTTTGTCAGCTGGTTCATCACCTGATATCGGAAATGTCTGCAGGATGTTGCAGAAACGGGTCGCGACCGGGTGGCCGTCGCTGCCTGGCGAGGCGGGCTAAACTCCAATGTCGAGGTCTTTTTTCTGGAGCAGAATCATGACTGCCAAGAACACCATCTGCCTCTGGTACGACAGCGCTGCCGAAGAGGCGGCGAACTTCTACGCCAGCGTCTTTCCCGACAGCAGGGTGATTGCAGTGCACAAGGCGCCGGCGGATTACCCCTCGGGCAAGCAGGGCGATGTGCTTACCGTCGAGTTCAGCGTCATGGGCATTCCCTGCGTGGGCCTCAATGGCGGCAAGGCGTTCAGCCACTGCGAGGCATTTTCGTTCCAGGTCAGCACCGAGGACCAGGCCGAGACCGACCGCTTATGGCAGGCGATAATCGGCAATGGTGGCCAGGCCAGTGTCTGCGGCTGGTGCAAGGACAAGTGGGGCATATCCTGGCAGATTACTCCGCGTATCCTCATCGAAGCCCTCGGCGACCCCGACCGGGCGGCGGCCAGGCGCGCATTCGAGGCGATGATGCAGATGGGCAAGATCGATGTGGCCAGGATCGAGGCGGCGTTGAAGGGTAACTGAGGCGTTGCCCGAACGCGTGGCTGCCAAGGATGACTTTGTATGAAATCACCCAGCCCCTGTGGGAGCGGCTTCAGCCGCGAAGAATCCAGCGCGGTGCATGGCACCGGCTACGCCGGTGTTCGCGGCTGAAGCCGCTCCCACAAGCTCCCTGCTGATTCAATGAGGTATGTGCAAATTCATGAGAGCGAGCGTGGCTCGCTCTCACTGTGCGGATGTCAGGCTTGCGAAACTTCACCCGACGCCGCCTCGGCCTTGGCCGACGTCTTCTTCTCCTGCACCACGATGTAGAACTCCTCGCCATGCTTTACCGCGCCATACAGCACGGCCTTTTCGATCAGTTCGTTACCACGCAGGTGGCGCAGCATCATCGGGTCCTTGCGCAGGTCGCGGTACAGCGCCAGGCACAGCAGCACCATCACCACCACGAACGGCAGGGCGACCACGATCGTCAGGTTCTGCAGGCCGGTCAGCGCCTCACCGGGCGCGCTCGGGTCGCCGATCGCCAGCATGATGGCCGCCACCGTACCGGTCAGCGCACCCCAGAAAATCACCGTGCGCCGTGATGGCGTGGTAGTGCCGTGCTCCGACAGCGTGCCCATCACCAAGGAGGCCGCGTCGGCCCCGGAAACGAAGAAGATGCCCACCAGTATCATCACCAGCACCGAAGTGGCCGAGGCCAGCGGGTAGCTGTCCAGCAACTGGTACAGCGCGTGATTGCTGTTGACCGCACCGTTGACCAGCTGGAAGGTCCCTTCGCGCAGGGCATCGATCCCCGCGCCGCCAAAGATGGTGAACCACACCAGGCTGACCAGGCTCGGTACCAGCAGCACCCCGGTGACGAACTGGCGGATGGTGCGGCCGCGGCTGATGCGGGCGATGAACATGCCCACGAACGGCGTCCAGGAAATCCACCAGGCCCAGTAGAACACGGTCCAGCCGGCCAGCCAGCTGTTCATCTGCTCGCCACCGCTGGCGTTGGTGCGGGCCATCATTTCCGGCAGCATCTTGATGTAGATGCCGATCGAGGTCGGCAGCAGGTTGAGCATCAGCAGGGTCGGGCCGACCATGAACACGAACAGCGCCAGCACCAGCGCCAGCACCATGTTGGTGTTGGACAGCCACTGGATGCCCTTGCCGATGCCGGACACCGCCGAGGTGACGAAGGCGACCGTCAGCAGGGTGATGATCGAGATGTAGAACAGCTTGCCGGGGCTTTCGATCCAGCCGTTGTATTCCAGGCCGCCGGCGATCTGCAGGGCACCCAGGCCCAGGGACGCCGCCGAGCCGAACAGCGTGGCGAAGATCGCCATCATGTCGATCAGGCGGCCCAGCGGGCCATTGGCGTGCTTGCCGATCAGCGGCCGGAAAGCGGCGGAAATCAGCTGCGAGCGGCCGCGGCGGAAGGTGCCGTAGGCAATCACCAGGCCGACGATGGCGTACATGGCCCAGGGGTGCAAGGTCCAGTGGAACAGGGTGGTGGCCATGGCCACCTGCATCGCTTCACTGGACTGCGCGGTGGTCGAGCCCGGCGGCGGCGACACATAGTGCGACAGCGGTTCGGCGACGCCGAAGAACATCAGGCCGATGCCCATGCCGGCGCTGAACATCATCGCCACCCACGACACCGTGCGGAACTCCGGCTGCTCGCCATCGCGCCCCAGCGGTACCCGGCCGTAGCGGCTGGCGGCGAGCCAGAGGACGAACACCACGAACAGCGTCGAGGTCAGCACGAAGAACCAGCCGAAGTTGAGAATGACCCAGGATTGTGCGCCGGACGCGCTGCTGGCGAGGCTGGCCTGGTTGATGAAGCCCCAGAGTACGAAAGCGATGGCCAGGAGGCTGGTAAAGCCAAAGACGATCCAGTCGAGCTTGCCCTCGAAACGCCGGTCCTGGCGCGCTTCGGCGGTTTTCGAGGGGTCCGTCACGCCAAGATCGAGCGTTTCGGTGATGTGTTCCTTTGCCATGTAAGATGAGGCCCCTTTGTGGTTTACCTGCGCTGCAGGCTTGTAGTTGTGTGGGCTACCGAGTTCGATGACGGCTTCGGCGGGTTGAGTGCTGGCGCGATTATCCTGCGCGCGAAATGCCGGCTCCTGTCCCGATAGCGCCCTGGGGCGTCCCTTGCGCGACCTGCCAAATACTTTTAGTTCCGGGGGCGATGGCCCTTTCTGCCTCGCGTTCTGGTACCCTGATGGGCATCCACCGGGCCTGCACATCCGAGCACCGTAGACGCGTTGCTGCTTGTGGGCCTGGCCGTCCCAGGAAACGGAGATTCGTCAACATGGCCACTGACCGTGTGAGCCTGATTCATTTCGATAAACTGAGCATGAGCCCTGCCGCTGCCGACCGGTTCCAGAACGCCCTCGACGCGCTGGAAGCGCTCAAGCTGCAGGACCGTTACGTGTACCTCATCGCTCCTTATCTGGGTGATATCGCAGACGCCTCCGACGCCGAGCAACTTGCCACGGCCCGCGAGCAGGGCTTGCGTGTGGTCGACGAATTGCTGGCTGCCCACTCGGTGAGCAAGGCCAAGGCCGAGGAAGTGCGCCAGGTGTTCCACGCTGCTGCCGAGCGTGCACAGGCAGAAATGCCCGGCTGAGTGGCGGCATGGCCAAAGACATCGACAACCCTTGCGTCTCGCTGTGCCAGCTCAATAGCGAACTGTGCGTGAGCTGCGGCCGCACCCGTGATGAAATCCGCAAATGGCGGGGCATGAAGCGCCCCGAGAAGATGGCTACCGTGCAACGGGCGGCAACCCGCATGAAGGCTATCGCCAAGAAGGCGGCCAAGCGGCAGAATGCCGACTGAGCCTGCGTGACTGCACGCGGTCCTTCCTGATTGTCTGACGAGCCTTGAAATGGATTCTCACTCGCTGTTCGCATTCACCCTGGTCGCTGCCATTGCGATCGCCAGCCCCGGTCCCGCCACCCTGATGGCCATCAACAACAGCCTGGCCCATGGCCAGCGCAGCGCGATCTGGTCGTCGCTGGGCAATGGCTCTGGCCTGTTCTGCCTCTCGGCCGCCGCCATGCTCGGGCTGGGCGCGCTGCTGGCCAGTTCCGAAATGTTGTTCAATGCGGTGAAGATCCTCGGTGCGGGCTACCTGTTCTACCTGGGCGTGCGGCAATTGCTGAAGAAAAGCCCGATGCTGGCGCCGGGGGCTGTGGACGGTGTGGCGCGACCGACGCCGCTTAAACTGTACAAGTCGGCCTTCTTCACCGCAGTGACCAACCCCAAGGCGACCATGTTCTTCACCGCGCTGTTCCCGCAGTTCATCGACCAGGGTGCGGCGTTGCTGCCGCAATTCCTGATCCTGACCGGGATATTCGTCAGCTTGTCACTGGTCTCGCTGAGCCTGTATGCCGCGCTGGCGGCGCGGGCAAAGGGTGTGCTGACGCGGCCGGCGCTGTCGCGCTGGGTCAGCCGCGTGGTGGGCACGACCTTTATCGGCTTTGGTGCGGCGATCCTGGCGATGCGTCGGCAGGGGGCTTGAGGCCCGGTCGCCGAACCGGTGTACGTCGTGTTGCCGAGGGCTGGCCGATGAAAGGCCAGCCCGATGGCCGCGCATGGTCCAGACTGTCTACAGCATGTACGAACGGATGCTGCAGTCGACCACAGGAGGTGGCAGCCTTTGGCCACCGCTTCGGGTCTGCGGAGGTTACATGGGCCGAGGGTCGTCGATGATCGAGCGTTGCTTTCGCCACGCCTTGCGGCTGCTGGCGTGCCTGTTGCTGCTGCCGCTGGCGGCGCTGGCGCACGGCGAGTGTCGCCGGCTGACCGCCACCGGCAACCCGGAATACCCCCCTTACCTGTGGCGCGACCCGCAAAACCCCCAGCAACTGATCGGCGCCAATGCCGACCTGCTCAAATACCTGGGCAAGCAACTGGGGCTGGAAATAGAAGTGGTCTACGGCGGGCCATGGTCGCGCGCCCAGGAAGAAGTGCGCACCGGCCGCATCGACCTGATGGCCGGGTATTTCCTGACCACGGATCGCCAGCAACAGATGGACTTCATCGTCCCGCCGTTCCTGCATACCCCCAGCGTGGTCTGGGTGCGCCAGGACAATGCCTTCGCCTACCGGCAATGGGCCGATCTCAAGGGTCGCAAGGGTGGCACGCTGGTCAATAACAGCCACGGCCAGCAGTTCGACGACTACGCCAAGGCCAATCTCACCCTCGAGGCCGTGCCCGGTGCCAGGCAGGCGTTCGAGAAACTGGTGCACAAGCGCAGCGACTACCTGGTGTACGAGCAGTACCCGGGCATGGCCCTGGCGCGCACTTTGGGCATTGCCGACACGCTCCAGGTGCTGCAGCCGCCGATCTCCAGCGAAGGGCTGTACCTGGCGCTGTCGCATGACTCGCCGTGCAACCAGCCGCAGCTGCGCGAGGCGCTGGCACGCGAGATGAAGAAGATCGCCGCCGGGGAGCTGCCGGAACAGCTGGTGCTGCAGAGCCTGGAGCGCTGGCAGTAAGGCAAAGCATCGCGTCTGCTGGTCGTGCATCACTGATGCGCGACCTCCCGGGCGAGTTTGGCCCGGCTCACGCTGACCGCACCCGGCAGGCTGACGTCGTTTTTCGTCGCGAGGATCTCGGCCATGACGCTGACCGCGATCTCTGCCGGGGTCTTGCTGCCTATATAGATGCCGATGGGGCCATGCAGGCGCTGCAACGACGCTTCGCTTTCGCCGAAGTGTTCGATCAGCCGTTCGCGGCGCAGCTGGCTGTTGCGCCGTGAGCCGATGGCGCCGATATAGAAGGCCGGGCTGTGCAAGGCTTCGAGCAGGGCCAGGTCGTCCAGCTTGGGGTCGTGGCTGACCGCGACGATGGCGCTGCGCAGGTCCGGGGCGAAGGCGCGCACCACATCGTCCGGCATGCCGGCCAGGGGATTGACCCCGGCCACGTTCCAGCCTGCCGTGTACTCGGGGCGCGGGTCACACAGTGAAACACTGAAGCCGTTGAACAGGGCCATGGTCGCCAGGTATTCGGCCAGCGCGCCGGCACCGATCAGCAGCAGGCGGTAGCCGGGGCCGAGGGTGCTGAGCATCTGCCGGCCGTCGAAGCTGAACAGCTCGGGCGTGGTGGTGGCGCTGAGGCTGGCTTCGCCGCTGCGCAGGTCGAGCCGCCGGCGTATCAGCCTGCCGCTGTCGAGGCCGGCCAGCAGTTGCTCCAGGTGCGCCAGCGACGGGGCGAACTCCAGCAGCAGTTCGAGGGTGCCGCCACAGGGCAGGCCGAAGCGGTGGGCCTCGTCGGCGCTGACGCCATAGCGCACCACCTGGGGCAGGCCGCCGGGCATGCCGGGGCCGCCATAGGCGCTGGTGTAGCGGTGGATGAGATCGTCTTCGATGCAGCCGCCGGAGACACTGCCGACCACCCGGCCGTCGCTGCGCAGGGCCATCATCGAGCCCACCGGGCGCGGGGAAGAGCCCCAGGTACGGGCGACCGTGGCGAGCAGGGCGCGGTGGCCGGCGGCGAGCCAGTCTCGGGTGGTGCGCAGGACCAGCAGGTCGATGCTTTCCATAGGGGCTCCGGTAAATAGAGGATTCCGGTAAATCTGATGTTCAAGGCTGGCTGTGCCGGCCTCTTCGCGGGTGAACCCGCTCCCACAGGTACTGCACAGGTCTTGAGGCTGATGCCTGTCCTGTGGGAGCGGGTTCACCCGCGAAGAGGCCAGCACAGCCATCGCAGTTTTCAGCGCATGTGCAAAATGATCGGGCTGCTGCTGGCCGGGTCGGTATGCCCGCGCAACTCGCCCACCGCCTGCGCCGTCACCGCACCGCCGTGGTTGCCCCAGGCCGTGCGCACGAAGCTCAGCACCTCGGCAATCTCCTGGTCACTCAGTTGCTCGCGGAACGCCGGCATGCGGTAGGCATCCGGCAACCCTGCCGTCACCACACGCTGCGAGCCATTGAGGGTGATGTTGATCGCCGAGGCGTGCTCCTTGGCCAATGCCGAGGTGGCGCCGGCCAGTGGCGGCATCCATTCGGCCTGGCCTTTGCCGTCCAGGCCGTGGCACGACGCACAGCGCGCTACATAGGTGCGTGCGCCAGGCCGGTCGAGCCGCGCTGTGGCTGATTCTGCCTGGTACTGCCACGGCTCGCCGTCGCGTTGCCGGTCCCCGGGCAGCGACTTCAGGTAGCGCGCGATGGCCGCCAGGTCGTCGTCGCTCATGAACTGCGTGGAGTTGTTGAACGCTTCGGTCATCGAGCCGAATACCACGGCATGCCGGTTGCGCCCGGTCTTGAGGAACTGCGCGATCTCGGCCTCGCTCCAGCGCCCCAGCCCGGTGTTGGGGTCGGCCCGCAGGCTCGGTGCGTACCAGCCATCGAGCAGCGCACCAGCGAGGAACGGCTTGCCGCTGTCATCCAGGGCCTTCTCGTTGAAGGCCAGGCCGCGCGGCGTGTGGCAACTGCCGCAATGGCCAGGCCCTTGCACGAGATAGGCGCCGCGGTTCCACTGCGCGTCCTGGCCGGGCTGCTCGGCGTACGGCGTGGTGGCGGCGAACAGGCCGTTCCACACGGCAATGGGCCAGCGCAGGTTCAGCGGCCAGGGAATGTCGCTGGGCAGGTTGGCCTGTTGCACCGGTTGCACGCCGAGCATGAAGAACGCGTACAGCGCCTTCACGTCGTCATCGCTGAGCTTGGCATAGGACGGGTAGGGCATCGCCGGGTACAGCCGCCGGCCGCCAGGCGCGACGCCCTGGCGCACGGCGCGGTCGAAGTCGGCGAGGCTGTACTGGCCGATGCCGCTGTTGCGGTCGGGGGTGATGTTGGTGGCGTGGATGGCGCCCAGGGGGGTGGCCATTTCCAGCCCGCCGGCGAACGGCTTGCCATCCGGCAGGCTGTGGCAGGCGACGCAATCGCCGAGCCGGGCCACATACTCGCCACGGCTGACCAGCGCCGGGTCGGCAGCCGTGGCCGGCGCGCCGGCAAATGGCGAGGCGGGCTCGCGGGTGGCATACCAGGCCAGCAGGCCTGCCGCGAGCAGGCACGGCAGCGCCAGCCAGGCAGCGATCCTTGCGCAACGATGGGGCATGGGGCGTCCTTGTGCTCAGCTGAAGGTATGGCGGCTCAACGGCAGGCTGCGCACGCGCTGGCCAGTGAGCTGCGCGACCGCATTGACCACTGCCGGGGCCACGGCGGGCAGCGGCGGCTCGCCGATACCGCCCATCTTCGCCCCGCTTTCGACGATGCGCACATGCACCCTGGCCATGCGCGACGGTGGCAGGATCGGGTACAGGTCGTAGTTGCGCGCGCGCGGCTTGCCATCGACGTACACCGCTTCTTCCAGCAGGGTCTGCGACAGGCCCAGGGCAACGGCGCCGTTGACCTGATGCTCGATGATCGCCGGGTTGACGATGCTGCCCGGGTCGATGGCCTGCCAGATGTCGTGCACCTTGACCTGGCCGTTTTCGATCGACACTTCGGCAATCACCGCTGCCTCCGAGCCGAACGGCGAGGCCATGGCTACGCCACGCGCGCGTTTGCTGCCGTCCTCGGCGGTGAACGGCCCGCGCTTCCAGCCGCCGGACAGTTCCGCGACGGCCTGCAGCAGGTTGGTCAGGCGCGCATTGCCGCGCAGCAGGTGCAGGCGCAGTTCGAACGGGTCCTTGCCGCCTTTGTCGGCCAGTTCGTCGAGGAACGATTCGTAGAAGAAGTCGTTCAGCGAGTTGCCTACCGAACGCCAGTAGCCAAGCATGGCCGGGCCTTTGACGTAGATTTGCGCAATGCGTTTGTTGGCGATGGCGTAGGCCTTGCCCGACAGCCCTTCGAGCGCGGTCGGGTCGAGCTTTTCGCCTTGCTTGCCGGCGATGGCTTCGGTCGGGCCCTCGGTGGCGCTCACCGCTTCGAGGGCCACCGGCAGGCCGTCGGCATCCAGCCCGGCGCGGAACTTCACCACGGCGACCGGGCGCAGCACATCGCGCAGGAATTCTTCTTCGCGGCTCCAGATCAGTTTCACCGGTCGGTCCACCGCCTTGGCCAAGGCAATCGCCTGCGGGTAGGGGTTGGCCGAGTCGTAGAGGAAATGGCGGCCAAAGAACCCGCCCAGCAACGGCGAATGCAGGGTGATCTGCGCCGGGGCCAGGCCGGTGCGCCTGGCAATGTCGTCACGGAACATGTCCGGGGCCTGGTTGGGCAGCCACACTTCCAGGCTGCCGTCCGGGTTGAAGCGGGCCAGCGCCGATGGCGGTTCCAGCTGGGCGTGGTTGAGGTACTGGTTGTGATAGGTCGCCTCGACCCGGGTCTTGGCATTGGCCAGCATGCCAGCCACATCGCCCTGGTTTTCCTCGTCGCGCGCCGGGCCCTCGACCGTGGCCAGATGCTCGCGCCAGCCATCGCTGGAGAAATCCGCCGGCATCGGCCGTACCGGGCTGTCGGCAGCAGGCTCCTGCCAGTCCACCTGAAGGGCTTCGACCGCGCGCTTGGCGTGCCACCAGCGCTCGGCAACCACCGCCACGGCGCCTGGCAACTGATGCACCGAGTGCACGCCCTTCATGGCCTTGACCTGCGCTTCGTTGCGCAGGCTGCCTACGCTCATGCCCAGGCGCGGCGCGTGTTGCACGGCGGCATGGAGCATGCCGTCGACCTTGATATCGATGCTGTACAGCGCCTTGCCGGTGGACTTGTCGTAGGCATCCAGGCGCCGTACCGGCTTGCCGATCCAGCGAAACTGGCTGGGGTCGCGCAGCTTGACGCTGGCCGGGTCTGGTACCGGCAGGTCCATGGCGCGGCTGGCCAGTTCCGCGTAGGGGATGGATCGCCCGCTCGTGGTATGTACCACGTTACCCGGCGTGGTGGAGAGTTCTTCGACCGGAACGCCCAGCTGCTCGGCACCCGCCTGCAGCAGCATGGCCCGGGCCAGGGCGCCCAGGCGGCGCATGGTCGGGTAGCTCATGCGCACCGACATGCTGCCGCCGGTGATGCGCATGCCGTTTTCCATCACCACATAAGCTTCGCCGGGGGGTGCACTGTCGACCACGAAATTGGCCGGGTCGACGTCCAGCTCTTCACCGACGATTTGCGCCATGGCCGTGAAGGGGCCTTGCCCACCCTCCATGAACGGGCTGAGCAGGCGCACCGTGCCGTCTGGGCGAATCTCCAGAAACGCCGGCACCTGGGTGCCGCGTTCAGCGGTCGCTGCGGTTGCTGCCTGCACCCGGGCCGACCCCGTGGGCAGGCCGAAACCAAGCACCAGGGCGCCGACCGCGGTGCCGGCAAGAAAGCGCCGCCGCGACAGGTTGACCGTTTCGCCCTGTTGCAGCTTGAGCAATTCGGCAGGGGTATCGACTGGCGTGTTCATCAGGCCTTCTCCCCCTGGGCCAGTTCATGCACGGCGGCATGGATGGCGTTGTAGGTGCCGCAGCGGCACAGGTTGACCATGGCTGCCTCGATCTGCGCGTCACTCGGCGTGGGCGTATGCTTGAGCAGCGCCGTGGCGGCCATCACCTGGCCGGACTGGCAGTAGCCGCACTGGGCCACCTGGTGCTCGACCCAGGCCGCGACCACCCGTTTGCCGACGGCATCGGCTTCGATCGCCTCGATGGTGGTCACCTCGCGCCCGACCACCCCGGCCACCGGGGTAACGCAGGCGCGCACGACAGTGCCGTCGATCAGCACCGAGCAGGCACCGCACTGGGCCAGGCCGCAGCCATACTTGGTGCCGGTAAGCCCCAGGTCATCGCGCAGCACCCACAGCAGGGGCGTATCGGCGTCGGCCTCGACCTGGTAGGTCTTCTGGTTGATGCGTAGTTCCATGGTTCACCTGCTCGTCAACGGTTGCTGTCGCCGGGTTCTTGCGGAGCGGGGAATACGCTGTTCCCCGGTGCAGAAACGCTAGCACAGGGGCGCGACCGCTGGTCTGCTGGCAGGGGCAGGTTCAGAGGATCAGGCAAGCAATTCGGTGGAATGCGCAAGTCTGTACCGCTCCCACAAATAAAGAACGTGTTCTGAGTTGAAGGGGACTTCCGCAACGAAAACCCGGATAATGCCGGCCAATTCGTTTTGCGCGCTTAAATCACGGTAATCCCGCATGGAAATCAAGGTCAATTTTCTCGACAATCTCCGTCTCGAAGCCAAATTCGACGACTTCACGGTGATCGCCGATCAACCGATCCGCTACAAGGGGGATGGCTCGGCCCCGGGGCCGTTCGACTATTTCCTGGCGTCTTCGGCCTTGTGCGCGGCTTACTTCGTCAAGCTTTACTGCCAGACCCGCGACATTCCCACCGAAAACATTCGCCTGTCGCAGAACAACATCGTCGACCCGGAAAACCGCTACAACCAGATCTTCAAGATCCAGGTCGAGCTGCCCGAGGACATCTCCGACAAGGACCGCCAGGGCATCCTGCGTTCCATCGACCGTTGCACGGTAAAGAAGGTGGTACAGACCGGCCCGGAGTTCGTCATCGAAGTGGTCGACAACCTCGATGCCGACGCCCAGGGCCTGCTGATGCCGGTGTCGGATACCCGCACCTGCATTCCAGGCAAGGACCTGCCGCTGGAGCAGACCATCGCCAACATGTCGGGCATTCTCGCCGGGTTGGGGATGAAGATCGAAATCGCTTCGTGGCGCAACATCGTGCCCAACGTGTGGTCGCTGCACGTGCGCGACGCCCAGTCGCCGATGTGCTTTACCAACGGCAAGGGTGCGACCAAGGAGGCCGCGCTTGCCTCGGCGCTGGGTGAATTCATCGAGCGGCTGAACTGCAACTTCTTCTATAACGACCAGTTCTGGGGTGAGGACCTGGCCAACGCGCCGTTCGTGCACTACCCGAACGAGCAATGGTTCAAACCCGGCCCACGCGATGCGCTGCCGGTCGAAATCCTGGATCAACACTGCCTGGCAATCTACAACCCGGACGGCGAGCTGCGCGGCTCGCACCTGTACGACACCAACTCGGGCAACATCGCGCGCGGCATCTGCTCGCTGCCGTTCGTGCGTCAATCCGACCAGCAGGTGGTGTACTTCCCGTCCAACCTGATCGAGAACCTGTTCCTCAGCAACGGCATGAGCGCCGGCAACACCCTGGCCGAGGCGCAGGTACAGTGCCTGTCGGAAATCTTCGAGCGCGCCGTGAAGCGCGAAATCCTCGAAGGTGAACTGTGCCTGCCGGATGTGCCGCAAGAGGTGCTGGCCAAGTACCCGGCCATCGTCGCCGGTATCCAGGGCCTGGAAGAGCAGGGTTTCCCGGTGCTGGTCAAGGATGCGTCGCTGGGCGGTGAGTTCCCGGTCATGTGCGTGACCCTGATGAACCCGCGCACCGGTGGTGTGTTCGCCTCGTTCGGCGCCCACCCGAGCCTGGAAGTGGCGCTGGAACGCAGCCTGACCGAATTGCTTCAGGGCCGCAGTTTCGAAGGTTTGAACGACCTGCCGCAGCCGACGTTCGAAAGCCACGCGCTGACCGAACCGAACAATTTCGTCGAGCACTTCATCGACTCCAGCGGCGTGGTGTCGTGGCGTTTCTTCAGCGCCAAGGCCGACTTCGCGTTCGTCGAGTGGGACTTCTCCGGCCAGGGCGAGGACTCCAACCAGCAGGAGGCCGCGACCCTGTTCGGCATCCTCGAGGACCTGGGCAAGGAAGTGTACATGGCGGTGTACGACAACCTCGGCGCCACTGCCTGCCGCATTCTGGTGCCGGGCTACTCGGAGATCTACCCGGTCGAGGACCTGATCTGGGACAACACCAACCGCGCCTTGTCGTTCCGTGCCGACATCCTCAATCTGCACAGCCTCGACAACCGCTCGCTCAAGCTGTTGCTCAAGCGCCTGGACAACTGCGATGTCGATGACTACACCACCATCACCACGCTGATCGGGGTAGAGTTCGACGAGAACACGGTGTGGGGCCAACTGACCATTCTCGAGTTGAAGCTGCTGATCTGCCTGGCCGTGCAGCGCTTCGAGGACGCCAAGGAACTGGTCGAGGCGTTCCTGCAGTTCAACGACAACACGGTCGAGCGCGGGTTGTTCTACCAGGCGCTGAACGTGGTGCTGGAGGTGCAGCTGGATGATGAGCTGGAGCTGGACGACTACCAAGCCAACTTCCGCCGTATGTTCGGCGATGCGCGCATGGATGCCGTGTTGGGCTCGGTGGACGGCAGCGTGCGCTTCCATGGGCTGACGCCGACCAGCATGAAGCTGGAAGGCCTCGACCGCCACCTGCGCCTGATCGACAGCTACAAGAAGCTGCACGCGGCCCGGGCCAGGTTCGCCTGACCGTCGCGGCGCCCGGCGCTCATCTCGATCGCATGGCTTGAAGCCCCTGCGGCCGAGGTGGGTGCCGGCAGCGTTCATATAGCGCTTTGTTCTTGCCCCTATCCCCAATCTGACTTGCCGCTGCGCCTGCCAGGCGCGTAGCGTTTTGCTCCCAATCCCTCGATCCACGGCGCGTTGACCGCCAGAAGGACCTCGGCCGCGCACAACAAGAAGGCGCAGACCATGAGCACCCCTTTGGATACCAATGCCTTGAAAGCCCGCCAGCAAGCCGCCTGGGCCAGCGGCGATTACGCGGTCATCGGCACCACCCTGCAACTGGTGGGCGAACGCCTGGCCGAAGCCTGTGACTTGCGCTGGGACGAACAGGTGCTGGATGTCGCCGCCGGCAACGGCAACGCCACCTTGGCAGCTGCCCGGCGCGGCTGCCGGGTGACTTCCACCGACTATGTGCCCGAACTGCTCGAGCGCGGTAAAGAACGGGCGCGGGCCGAACGCCTGAACGTGCTGTTTCAGGCAGCCGATGCCGAAGCGCTGCCGTTTGCCGATGGCAGCTTCGATGCGGTGCTTTCCACCTTCGGCGTGATGTTCGCGCCCGACCAGGCCCAGGCGGCGCGCGAATTGAGCCGGGTGTGTCGGCCCGGTGGCCGTATCGGCCTGGCCAACTGGACCCCGCAAGGCTTCGTCGGGCAAATGTTCAAGACCCTCGGGCGGCATCTGCCGCCGCCAGCCGGCGCTTTGCCGCCTTCGCGCTGGGGCGATGAACAACAACTGCGGGTGATGTTCGGCGAGGCGCTCGGTGAGTTGAAGGTCAGCCGTCAGCAGTTCAACTTCCGCTATCGCTCGGCGGCTCACTTCATCGAGGTGTTCCGCACCTGGTACGGGCCGGTGCACAAGGCGTTTGCTGCGCTGGAGCAGGAAGCCGCCGCCGCGCTGGAAAACGACCTGACGGCGTTGCTGAACGAGAGCAACGTCGCGGGGCCCACATCGTTGGTGGTGCCGAGTGAATACCTTGAGGTGGTAATTACTCGGGGTTAGCAGACGCTCCTTCGAAGGCCTTCGCAGGTGGCGGCGCTGCACGAACATTGAACAGCTTGCAGACGAAGTACCAACAGATGGCGACCGTGAGGTTGTACGGGAACAGCACGGCCCAGAATGGTAATTGCCAGTTCTTCTTGCCCTGCATTTCACCGGGTTCGCCGGTTCGCCAGGGGGCGTAGTGGCGCCAGGCTTCTGCCGGGGTCAGGCAGATGGCGTGCAGAGGCTTGTGCCACCAGTTGGGTTCGCCGGGCGGTGGGAGCTTGTCCGGGCCGTGGTCCATGAAATGGCGGAGGTATTCCCAGACTTCGGCGACATGCTTGACGCCGGGTTCGGTGGGTTCGTTGCTGTCGACCCAGAGGCAGTCCTTCTGGTGGAGGCTGCCGTCCGCCCGGCGCGGGGCGAAGGCCAGGGCATAGCTGGTGCTGAAGGAAGAGCCGCCGAATTCGGTGCGTTTGAATAGGCCACCTCCGGTATTTTTCCAATCAAAAACCAATACCTTACTCAAGCGCTGGTAGTAGATTTTTTTTGTTGAACGATTGAGAACGAAGTTTGACAAACCTCTTATAAAAAAGATTCGATACATCAGAAAAGGAGTAAATATGAAAGGCATTATTAAAAACGATAACAGCAATTCGGTGTCTTCCGTGTATAGGTCTGGGATGCTTGGAAAGAGGTAGGGGTAAAAACCAATCAGTAAGATGATCGTCATGGCGCAATATAGTTTTCCCATGAATACGGAATCTGTTACCCAGGGATTTCGCAGGCATAAGGTATTTTTTGATACTTTCACCAACTGTCCCCCGATGGCAGGTTTATGCCCGGAGTCTAACGTTGAGTTGAATAGCCAGATGGTTGCCATGATCAGCGCTCTAGACGAAAAATTGACAGGATCTCACTGTCTTCATCCAACCCTGGGTTGACGCTGTAGGCTAAATGCAGTGAGACATGATTTTGGGTGCCTAGCGTGTTCTCGAAATGCAGAACTAAGCCAGCGCTTACAATGTGACCGGTCGGGGCGATTGGAAAAACGTCCATTCCTTGGTCGTTACGGAGGGTGCTCAAGGTTCCTGACCATTCGCTTACTCCAAGCACGAAGCCAGGCAGCAGCACGGTGATCTCAACGGTTGGTTGAGAGGTGGCTACTTCATTGTGGGTGATAGCTGTCCAGTTTGGCGGAGACCAGTGATTATTCTGATGCCATTTGGTGTCGGCTTTAGTCATGCCGAGTGATAGAGCTTGCTCGGCGGATAACAGTTTTGGTCCGTAATGCTCACTGTGCCAAGCTTTGATTTCTGTTTGTAGCGATCTGAAAGCAGGAAGTTTCTTTTCGTAGTCCAAGACGATCCCAGGGCGTGCTTCCCCATCGTTGATACGATTACCGAATACGCTACGTGCTGCCCAAAGCTCAATTGGACTGTGAAGTCGCTCATGTGCCTTGGCATGGAGATAGAGGCCTCCTGCAATGATGGTTGTGCCTACAAGAACAAGGGCAGCTGCGGCCCATCCGGCGAAGGGCACAACCGATGTAGCACCCGCAACAGCAAGTCCGGCTTCAAGGACAACAGCAGAGCCAATAGCCATGCTTAAGCCACCAGTAATGGTGTATTTACCGGCAGTAGAGTCACCGTTATTGAACTGGCGAAACCCCTTGGATGCATCAGAGAACAGGCCAAATATTATTGCAGGATATCCTGCTAAACGCGCATAAAGATTACTGCTTAAAAATTTGACTACCCCATTACCAAACGCCATCCCCGGCGCTGTTGCACTCAACCTCAAC
>NZ_PUQD01000035.1 GCF_003331055.1 Pseudomonas sp. AFG_SD02_1510_Pfu_092
AGCGGCCTTGTGTCGCGAAAGGGCTGCGAAGCAGCCCCCGGGGTATTGGCGGCGAAGCTGATATTACTGGGGCCGCTTCGCGGCCCTTTCGCGACGCAAGGCCGCTCCCACACACAACAGACCGCGTCTGCCTCTACATCAGTAGTAGGCGTTCTCTTTCTGGCTATGGTCGGTCACGTCACGCACGCCCTTGAGCTCCGGAATACGCTCGAGCAGGGTGCGCTCGATGCCTTCCTTCAGGGTCACATCGGCCTGGCCACAACCCTGGCAACCACCGCCGAACTGCAGCACGGCAATGCCGTCGTCGACCACGTCCACCAGGCTTACCTGGCCGCCATGGCTGGCCAGGCCGGGATTGATTTCGGTCTGCAGGTAATAGTTGATGCGCTCGTTGATCGGGCTGTCTTCGTTGACCATCGGCACCTTGGCGTTCGGCGCCTTGATGGTCAGCTGGCCGCCCATGCGGTCGGTGGCGTAATCGACCAGGGCATCTTCCAGGAACGGCACGCTGACCGCATCCAGGTACGCGGTGAAGCTCTTCAGACCCACGGCGGTATCGTCAGGCTTCTCTTCGCCCGGCTTGCAGTAGGCGATGCACGTTTCAGCGTACTGGGTGCCTGGCTGGGTGATGAAAATGCGAATGCCGATGCCGGGCGTGTTCTGCTTGGACAGCAGATCAGCCAGGTAATCATGGGCGGCGTCGGTAATGGTTATAGCGCTCATGTAGGTTCCTCACAGACTTGCGGCCAAGTGTACGCCAACCCGGCCTTTGAACAAAGTCCTAGTATTTGACTCGGGAAAGCGCATATTCGGGCACTGGCCCGCGCGGCGCCGCCAGCCAGGCCTGCAGGCGCCGGTACAAGCCGCGCTCCAGCCACTGGTAGCTGAACCACGACAATAGTCCAATGGACGGCACGCACAGGGCGAACACCAGGTACGGGTTCAACTGCAGGCGCTGGCTGGCGAACCAGCCGGCGTACAATACCAGCACATGGATCAGGTACACCGAATAGGAGCAGTCGCCCAGCGCCTTGAGCCAGCGGTTACCCTGAAACACCGGCTCCAGGGCAATGAAGGCCAGCACGATCATCGCGCTCGGCACGCCCCAGTGCAGCAAGCGCTGCGACGCATCCAGGTGATAGATGGCAAGGCCCGCCACCCCCAGCAGCACCAGCGGCAGCCAGCGCCCTTCACGGATCAGCCCGCGGCGGTACAGCACCCCCAGCCCGATACCGAGCAGAAACTCGTAGATGATGTCGTTGTTGTAGAAGCGGCTGAGCACACCCAGCCGGCCCAGCACTTCACTCACCAGTAGCAGCGCGGCGCCGACCAGCAGCAGGCGCTGGCGTGGCGCAACCAGGAAGGCCAGGCCGAACAGCAGGTAGAAGAACATTTCGAAGTTCAGTGTCCAGCCCACGTTCAGGGTCGGATACAGGCCGTAACCACCGGGGTTTTCCGCCGGGATGAACAACATCGACAGCAGCAGGTGGTGCCAGCTGAAGGCCTGGTGCGGCAGCCACTGACTGAAGGCCAGCAGCACGATGGCCATCAGTGCCGTGTAGAACCAGTAGGCCGGGACGATACGCAGCGCCCGATTGAGCAGGAACTGGCGGGGTTCGATGGCTTTGTCGCGGGTCGACAGGTAGATCACCAGCCCGCTGATGACGAAGAAGATGTCGACGCCTGCGGCGCCGCGGTCGGTGAGCAGTTGGCCGATGGGGCCGCTGGGTTTGAAGTCGAAGAAGATCTGCATGAAATGGTGGCAGACCACCACCCAGGCGGCGAACGCCCGCAGTGCCTGAAGCGAATACAGCATGAAATACCCTGCGATTGCCGGTGCATTGAGGCCCGTGCTCGAGTGCTGGCAGCGCGCGCTGCGCGCTCGTTCGCGGCTAAAGCCGCTCCCACAGCGATAGCGGCGCCCCTGAGGCCAGTGCTATCCCTGTGGGAGCGGCTTTAGCCGCGTAGGGCTGCAAAGCAGCCCCCTTGCAATCAATCAGGACCACCCGACGCATCCGACCGCAGGCCCGCCGGAAAGGTCAGCCCGCCCGATCAGAGGTTCTCGTAGCGGTTCATGTCCAGCACGCCCGCCTCGACCGGCTCGGTCTCCTTGATGTAGCTGTTCAGGTCATGGAAATAGCGCCAGAACTCGGGATGGCTGCGGCGCACGCCCCAGCGCATGACGATGCGCTCGAACCTGGCCGGGTCGTCTTTCGCATACTCCAGGTCCTCGACGAACTCCGGCACATCGCCGGTCGGGATGTTGAAGATGAAGTTGGGGTAGCTGCTGAGCACGCCCGGGACCAAGGTCAGGGTATCCAGCCCCGGCTGGTAGCGGTACGCCTCACCGAGCAGGAAGGCCACGTTGCTGTGCGCGCGGTTGCGCAGCAGGCTGTACACCTGGCGCTGGCCACCCTGCCCTTCGATGCGCAGCATGGTCGCTTCGGGCAACTGGCTAATCACCTTCAGCCCGGCAGCCGGGCGCGACACCAGGCGGCTGAGCGATTGCTCGGCGTCGCGGAATTCTTCACTCAGCTGCGGCCGTGAGCAGAACGCACCCTGGCAGCGGTTGATCGGGTCGGGCGCGGCATTCAGGCTGCCGGTGCGCTGCAACAGCTTCAGGCCGAAGTCGCGTTTGGGGTTGCGCGCATCGAGCCTGATCGCGCTCGGGGTGTCGGTGTCGATGTCCTCGTAGTCCATCCACATCTTCACCTTGCCACTGTTCTGGTACCAGTCGCCGAGGATCGCCTGGCGTTGATCGGCCGGCATCAGGCGCAGGAAGTTGATCTCGGCACCGTTGCGGATCAGGTCGAAGTACAGGCGCGTCTGCAACTGGTGCGACACGTTGCCATACACATCGAAGTTGACCGCCAGCTGATAATAGGTGCGCTCGAACAACGGGTAGTCGAACAACCACACGGTCAGCGGCACATCCCCGACCAGGCCCTTGGTGACCGCGGCGCTGTCGAAGTGGCGGAAAATGCTCAGCAGCGCGTTGTCATTGCCCGCCCACAACGTCGCCCAGCCCGGCGCCGGCATCTCGGCATAGGCTTCGCGGCGCAGTTTCTCGTACGCGTTGCGCTTGTCGCGGTAGGCGTGCCAGAGGCTCAGTACGCTGCCCACATCATCGATCTGCCCGGGCATGGCCAGCAGCGGCGTCGCCTCGCCACGGTACGTGGCATCGGTGATGTAGCGGTCGTGGGCCGGCTCCTGGAACAGCGCCCAGAAGTTGTCGCGGATCACATCGGTGGCGATCTGCCCACGGCACACCGGGCCGCGAATGAAGGTGCGCACGAAATACTCGGCGTTATCCAGCATGAACTGGTAGCGCGCCACGGCCGGGATCGCTTCGAAGGTTTCGAACGGGTTGGCCCGGTGGCGCGGGCCGTAGCCCGGCAGCGCCGCGGCGTGCCAGTCGCCGGCGTAGAACAGTTGCTTGACCCGTTTGAGCTTCTGCGGCCCCATCGGGTAGGTGATGTGCGTCTTGTGCACGATCACCCCTTGCACCGGGATCAGCCGGTAATAGAAGTCGGTACCCGGCGGGTCGTTGGGCCGGCGCGTGGCGATGATGTCGACCGGCCGGCCGCTTGGCGTACGTGAGCGCACCCACTGGAAGAAGTGGCCCTGCTGGCCACCGACAAAGTAGATGTGCGCGAGAAACAGGTGCTCGTACAACCAGCGACCGACCAGTGCCTCGCTGGAACCCGGGCGGTTGAGCAGGTCTTCCCAATCGGCGATCTGCCTGGCTTCACTGGCGCTCGGCTGCACCGGCTGGTACTCCACCGGCGCGCCGTCCGCCAGCCAGCGGCGCAGGGTGTGGTACTGCTGGTCGGTCAGCCCGGTCACCGCCAGCGGCATCCCTTCTTTTGGGTGGGCGCCGGCATAGGCGTCGAACTCGTGCGGCAGGGGGCACATGTTGTTACGGCTCAGGCCGAGGACGATTTCCTCGGGCAGCTTGGCATTCGGCGTGAGCGGGGTCTTGTGCCCCAGCTCCAGCATGCGCGCCATCAACGAAGCCTGGCTGCCCTGGTTGTCGAGCACCGAGTAGAAGCCCTTCTTGCGCCACTCACTTTCGCTGTGGGCGTCGTAGAACAGCCGCGTGGTGGCCACCGCCTGGCTGCGCTCGCCCTGATACACCGGCACCTTGCTGGCCCCGCGCACGGCGCCTTCGGGGCTTTCCAGCTTCAGCTGGCAGGCGGCGTCGTTGCAGGCGTGGCAGGCCACGCATTTCTCGGTGAAGATCGGTTGGATGTCCCGGGTGTAGGAAACAGCCGGGCTCGACTGGGGGGCTTGCCCGAACGCTGCGCCACTGATGAGCAGGGCGAAGGCGCCGGCAAGGATACGATGCACCATGTGCGGAAAGTCCTGGGTATTGAAGCCATCACGATTTGTTGCCTGGTCGTGCTTGGGTGCCCTGCCTGGTCAACGCCCGCCCAACATGAGCCATTTTCATGCAAATGGGCGATGCGCCTAAAAACCGCGCAGCTTTGTTATGATTCTGCACCTTCTGAATTTCGCCCGACCAGGTAGTTCCTATGTCCGACCGCAGCGCTCGTCTCCAAGCACTCCAGAACGCACTCGCAGAGCGCATCCTGATCCTCGACGGCGGCATGGGTACTATGATCCAAAGCTACCGGCTCGAGGAACACGACTATCGTGGCACGCGCTTTGCCGATTGGCCAAGCGATGTCAAAGGCAACAACGACTTGTTGCTGCTCAGCCGCCCGGATGTGATCGCTGCGATCGAGAAGGCCTACCTGGACGCCGGCGCCGATATTCTCGAAACCAACACCTTCAACGCCACGCAGATTTCCCAGGCCGACTACGGCATGGAGGCGCTGGTCTACGAGCTGAACGTCGAGGGCGCACGCATCGCCCGCCAGGTGGCCGACGCCAAGACCCTGGAAACCCCGCACAAGCCGCGCTTCGTCGCCGGCGTGCTCGGCCCAACCAGCCGCACCTGCTCGATTTCCCCGGACGTCAACGACCCGGGCTACCGCAACGTCACCTTCGACGAGCTGGTAACCAACTACATCGAGGCCACCCGCGGCCTGATCGAGGGCGGTGCCGACCTGCTGCTGATCGAGACCATCTTCGACACCCTCAACGCCAAGGCGGCGATCTTTGCCGTGCAGCAGGTGTTCGAGGAAGACGGCATCGAACTGCCGATCATGATCTCCGGCACCATCACCGATGCCTCCGGCCGCACCCTGTCGGGCCAGACCACCGAAGCGTTCTGGAACTCGGTGCGCCACGCCAAGCCGATTTCCGTCGGCCTGAACTGCGCCCTCGGCGCCAAGGACCTGCGCCCGTACCTGGAAGAGCTGGCGAGCAAAGCCGACACCCATGTCTCGGCCCACCCCAACGCCGGCCTGCCGAACGCGTTCGGTGAGTACGACGAAACCCCGGCAGAAATGGCCGCGGTGGTCGAGGAATTCGCCGCCAGCGGCTTCCTCAACATCATCGGCGGCTGCTGCGGTACCACCCCGGGCCATATCCGCGCCATCGCCGAGGCCGTGGCCAAGTACCCGCCGCGCGCGATTCCGCAAATCGCCAAGGCCTGCCGCCTGTCGGGCCTGGAACCGTTCACCATCGACCGCCAGTCGCTGTTCGTCAACGTTGGCGAACGCACCAACATCACCGGCTCCGCCAAATTCGCCCGGCTGATCCGTGAAGAGAACTACACCGAAGCCCTCGAAGTCGCCCTGCAGCAGGTCGAGGCCGGCGCCCAGGTGATCGACATCAACATGGACGAAGGGATGCTCGATTCCCAGGCTGCCATGGTCCGCTTCCTCAACCTGATCGCCGGCGAGCCGGACATCTCGCGCGTGCCGATCATGATCGACTCGTCCAAGTGGGAAGTGATCGAAGCCGGCCTCAAGTGCATCCAGGGCAAGGGCATCGTCAACTCCATTTCCATGAAGGAAGGCGTCGAGCAGTTCAAGCACCACGCCCGCCTGTGCAAGCGCTATGGCGCTGCCGTGGTGGTGATGGCCTTCGACGAGGTCGGCCAGGCCGACACCGCCGCGCGCAAGAAGGAAATCTGCCAGCGCAGCTACGACATCCTGGTCAACGAAGTGGGCTTCCCGCCGGAAGACATCATCTTCGACCCGAACATCTTCGCTGTCGCCACCGGTATCGAGGAGCACAACAACTACGCCGTCGACTTCATCGAGGCCTGTGCCTACATCCGTGATCACCTGCCCCACGCGCTGAGTTCGGGCGGCGTGTCCAACGTGTCGTTCTCGTTCCGTGGCAACAACCCGGTGCGCGAGGCGATCCACTCGGTGTTCCTGTACCACGCGATCCAGAACGGCCTGACCATGGGTATCGTCAACGCCGGCCAGCTGGAGATCTACGACGAGATCCCGGCGGCCCTGCGGGAAAAGGTCGAGGACGTGGTGCTCAACCGCACCCCGCACGGTACCGATGCACTGCTGGCGATCGCCGATGACTACAAGGGCGGCGGCGCCACCAAGGAAGTGGAAAACGAAGAGTGGCGCTCGCTGCCAGTGGAAAAACGCCTGGAGCACGCGCTGGTCAAGGGCATCACCGCGTTCATCGTCGAAGACACCGAAGAATGCCGCCAGCAATGCGCGCGCCCGATCGAGGTGATCGAAGGCCCGCTGATGAATGGCATGAACGTGGTCGGCGACCTGTTCGGCGCCGGCAAGATGTTCCTGCCCCAGGTGGTCAAGTCGGCCCGCGTGATGAAGCAGGCGGTGGCGCACCTGATCCCGTTCATCGAAGCCGAGAAAGGCGACAAGCCGGAAGCCAAGGGCAAGATCCTGATGGCTACGGTAAAAGGCGATGTGCATGACATCGGCAAGAACATTGTCGGCGTGGTGCTGGGCTGCAACGGCTACGACATCGTCGACCTCGGTGTGATGGTGCCGGCAGAGAAGATCCTGCAAACCGCCCGTGAGCAGAAGTGCGACATCATCGGCCTGTCCGGCCTGATTACCCCATCGCTGGACGAGATGGTCCACGTTGCCCGCGAAATGCAGCGCCAGGGCTTCCAGCTGCCGCTGATGATCGGCGGCGCCACCACTTCCAAGGCGCACACGGCGGTCAAGATCGAACCGAAGTACAGCAACGACGCCGTGGTCTATGTGACCGACGCCTCGCGTGCGGTCGGCGTGGCCACTCAGCTGTTGTCCAAAGAACTGAAGCCAGGCTTCGTCGAGAAAACCCGCCAGGACTATGTGGAAGTACGCGAGCGCACCGCCAACCGCAGCGCCCGTACCGAGCGCCTGAGCTACGCCCAGGCGGTTGCCGCCAAGCCGCAGTACGACTGGGCCGGCTACCAGCCTGCGGTGCCCGCCTTCACTGGCGTCAAGGTGCTGGAAGACATCGACCTGCGCACCCTGGCCGAGTACATCGACTGGACGCCGTTCTTCATCTCCTGGGACCTGGCCGGCAAGTTCCCGCGCATTCTCACCGACGAAGTGGTCGGCGAGGCGGCCACGGCGCTGTACAAGGATGCCCGCGAAATGCTCGCCAAGCTGATCGACGAGAAGCTGATCAGCGCCCGCGCGGTGTTCGGCTTCTGGCCGGCCAACCAGGTGGCCGATGACGACATCGAAGTCTACGGCGACGACGGCCAGGCACTGGCCACCTTGCACCACCTGCGCCAGCAGACCATCAAGCCGGACGGCAAGCCCAACTGGTCGCTGGCAGATTTCGTCGCGCCGAAGGCCAGCGGTATCACCGACTACGTGGGCGGCTTCATCACCACCGCCGGCATTGGTGCCGAGGAAGTGGCGAAGGCTTACCAGGACAAGGGCGACGACTACAGTTCGATCATGGTCAAGGCCCTGGCCGACCGCCTGGCCGAAGCCTGCGCCGAATGGCTGCACGAGCAGGTGCGTAAAGAGCACTGGGGCTATGCCCGCGACGAGCACCTGGACAACGAAGCGCTGATCAAGGAACAGTACCGCGGCATTCGCCCGGCTCCCGGCTACCCGGCCTGCCCGGACCACACCGAGAAGGAAACCCTGTTCCGCCTGCTCGATGGCACCGCCATCGGCGAAACCGGGCCAAGCGGCGTGTTCCTCACCGAGCACTTCGCGATGTTCCCGGCGGCGGCGGTCAGTGGCTGGTACTTTGCCCACCCGCAGGCGCAGTACTTTGCCGTGGGCAAGGTGGACAAGGACCAGATCGAAAGCTACAGCGCGCGCAAGGGCCAGGATGTGGGCGTGAGCGAGCGCTGGCTGGCGCCCAACCTCGGGTACGACAGCTAAAGCTGCGTTGGCTGCTTCGCGGGTAAACCCGCTCCCACAGGGACCGCACAGCGCTTCAGGGCTGCGCATTAGCTGTGGGAGCGGGTTTACCCGCGAAGAGGCCGGCAAAGCCAACCTCACCTTCATTGCCTACACTGTCCGTGATTGCCTCTGATTCCCTCAGGAGCCACCATGGACGATTCCAGCCAGGGCAAACCCCCGACCTTCTGGCAGATGCTGCACAGCATCCTCGCCGCCGCCTTCGGCGTGCAAAGCGGCAAGAACCGCGCCCGCGATTTCACCCACGGCAAGGCCAGCCATTTCATCGTGCTGGGGACGCTGTTCACCCTGGTATTCATTGCCGTGCTGATTGGCCTGGTGCAACTGGCGCTGCACCTTACCCGTTAACCTGTGCCGGCCCTTTCGCGGGCTTGCCCGCTCCCACAGGTACAGCGCAAGTCTCAAGGGCAGTGTTTTTCCTGTGGGAGCGGGCAAGCCCGCGAAAGGGCCCGCACAGGCAAAGCAAAAACGCCTGCAGGACTCCCTCCCCCAGGCGTTTTGACTGCATCACGGTCTTGAATATGAGTCTACTGATGGCTGACCCAATACGCGGCAGTGACCACTACCAGAACGATCAGGCAGAGGATCGCCCAGGCATCGACACTGCTGTCAGCTTTGCGGACCTTGGTTGAGTTTCCCATTGCATTGCCTCTTGTAGTGGTTATGGGAATGCACTTCACCCACAGCAGTTAAGACGAGCAATGTCCTTCTCTCAAGCAGGGCCTTTCAATAACTGATCGGCGAGGTCAGAAACGGGTACTGGTAGCCCGGCGGCTGGCCTTCGGCGCTGTAGCGCTGGAAATCGACGCCGTAGTCGGCCTGTTCCACCAGTTTCAGCCAATGCCTGGCCTGGGCCTGGTCGATCGGCTGCAACACCGGCACGCGGTGCTCGCGCTGGCCGTCGCGGTTCACCTCCAGCCCCTGGGCGTCGTCATGCAGCATCACCATGGCCCAGCCGCCCAGGGTGAAATGCCCGCCCATCAGCACGCTCAGGCGCCCGTCGATCCGTGCGCGCAAGGCTTCGGGCGAGCTGTTGAAGGCGCCGAACAACACATCGCGTCCCGGCTTGCGCCCGGCTTCCTCGAATGCCTGCATGGCACCGAAGGCCATCTCGTCATTGGCCGACCACACCAGGCGCGTGGCCGGGTAACGCTCCAGCAACTGCCGGGCCTGCTCGTAGGCGCGCTGACGGTTCCAGCCGCCGTACACCACCTGGCGCAGGCGCACCTGGGGGAAGTCGGCCAGGGCGCGGCGCATGCCCTCCTCGCGCAGCTGCGAGGCCGGCGTGGTCTTGACCCCGGCAAAGGCCACCAGGTCCACCGGGCCACTGTCGCGGGGCAATTGTGCGACCATCTGGTGCAACATCTGGAAGCCCGCCTGCTCGTCGTTGGCCGTCAGGGTGCCCAACAGCTGGGCATACTTGTCAGGTTGCGCCTCGATACTGCGGGCCTGGCTGGCAGTGAGGCCGTTGTTGACCAGAAACAGCTTGACCCCGCTGCCACGCGACAGGCGGATGATCTCCGGCGCCACATACTGTTCGTTGACCAGCACCAGGTAATCCGGCCGCTGCGGCCCGCCGAGGATTTCCCGGGCGCGGGTCAGCGCCAGGTCGGCGCGGCGCTCGCTGTATTCCACGCGCAGGGTCATGCCCAGGTCGTCCGCAGCGGCCTGCATGAAGCGGGTATAACTGGTCCAGAAGGTCTCGTTGGACAGCCCCGGGTTGAGGAAAACCACCGAAGCCGGTTGCGCGCTTGCCGCCAGCGGCAAGGCAAGACACAAGCTGTGGCACAACGCCTTGAGCATGGGTGACATCCCTGCGAAGCAAACAACGGATTATAAACGCCAGGCCATGCCTGGCGCACAAATGGCAGTCAGTCTCACATAGTCCATTTGGTTCTTTTCATATGCAAAAACATCACTTTAGCGCATAAACGCAACCTGCTATCGTTCCCCGGCTCCGAAGCGGAGTGCGCGGCCGTGCGCGCGAATAGCTGCAGCCTGAGACAGGACTTTTATGTACGTATACGACGAGTACGATCAGCGGATCATCGAGGACCGCGTCAAGCAGTTCCGTGATCAGACCCGCCGCTACCTGGCCGGTGAGCTGAGCGAAGAAGAATTCCGCCCTCTGCGCCTGCAGAACGGCCTTTACATCCAGCGTTTCGCGCCGATGCTGCGTGTTGCCGTGCCGTACGGCCAGCTGAACGCCAACCAGGTTCGCACCCTGGCCAAAATCGCCCGCGACTACGACAAGGGCTACGCCCACATCTCCACGCGCCAGAACGTGCAGTTCAACTGGCCGGCACTGGAAGACGTACCGGACATCCTCGCCGAGCTGGCCACCGTGCAGATGCACGCCATCCAGACCAGCGGCAACTGCCTGCGCAACACCACCACCGACCAGTTCGCCGGTGTCGCCGCAGACGAGATCGTCGACCCGCGTCCATGGTGCGAAATCGTCCGCCAGTGGACCACCTTCCACCCGGAATTCGCCTTCCTGCCGCGCAAGTTCAAGATCGCCATCAATGGCTCGCAGGAAGACCGCGCCGCCATCGAAGTGCACGACATCGGCCTGGAGCCGGTGCGCAACGCTGCCGGCGAACTGGGCTTCCGTGTGCTGGTCGGCGGCGGCCTGGGCCGCACCCCGGTGGTGGGCTCGTTCATCAACGAGTTCCTGCCGTGGCAGGACCTGATCAGCTACCTCGACGCCATCCTGCGCGTGTACAACCGTTACGGTCGCCGTGACAACAAGTACAAGGCGCGGATCAAGATTCTGGTCAAGGCCCTTACCCCGGAAGTGTTCGCCGAGAAGGTCGAGGCCGAAATGGTCCACCTGCGTGGCGGCAGCACCACCCTGACCGAAGCCGAAGTCCAGCGCGTATCGCGCCACTTCGTCGACCCCGAGTACCTGGCCCTCGACAATGTCGACTACGCCGCCCAGGACGCCGAATACCCAGGTTTCGCCCGCTGGCGCTCGCGCAACACCCGCGCCCACAAGCGCCCGGGCTACGTCGCCGTGACCCTGTCGTTGAAGCCCACCGGCGTCGCCCCCGGCGACCTCACCGACAAGCAGCTGGATGCCGTGGCCGACCTGGCCGAGCGCTACAGCTTCGGCTTCCTGCGCACCTCGCACGAGCAGAACATCATCCTCGCCGACGTCGAGCAGCGCCAGCTGCTGGCGCTGTGGCAGGAGCTGCGCGAGGCCGGC
The DNA here is from genome assembly GCF_003331055.1 of Pseudomonas sp. AFG_SD02_1510_Pfu_092. GTDB lineage: Bacteria > Pseudomonadota > Gammaproteobacteria > Pseudomonadales > Pseudomonadaceae > Aquipseudomonas. The sequence continues at coordinate 11,491 of NZ_PUQD01000035.1, forward strand.
TTCGCCACCCCGAACATCGGCCTGCTGACCGACATCATCTGCTGCCCGGGCGGTGACTACTGCTCGCTGGCCAACGCCAAGTCGATCCCGATCGCCGAGTCCATCCAGCGCCGTTTCGACGACCTGGACTACCTGTTCGACATCGGCGAAATCGACCTGAACATCTCCGGCTGCATGAACGCCTGCGGCCACCACCACGTGGGCCACATCGGCATCCTCGGCGTGGACAAGAAGGGCGAAGAGTTCTACCAGGTGTCGCTGGGTGGCAATGCCGCGCGTGGCGCGAGCCTGGGCAAGATCCTCGGCCCGTCGTTCGCCCAGGATGACATGGCCGACGTGATCGAGAAGCTGATCGCCGTGTACGTCGAGCGACGTACCGAGGAAGAGCGTTTCATCGACACCTACCAGCGTATCGGCATCGACCCCTTCAAGGAACGCGTCTATGCAGCGAATCATTAAGAACAACCAGATCGTCGACGAAACCTGGCACCTGCTGCCCAAGGAAACCTCGTTCGACGAGCTGACCAACTGCGACGACTACATCGTCCCGCTGCAGATGTGGCGCGACCATGCCCATGCGCTCAAGGCCCGCGACGGCGGCCTGGGCATCTGGCTGGACAGTGACGAAGAAGCCGAAGAAATCGGCGAAGACGTGCAACACTTCCAGGTCATCGCCCTGAATTTCCCGGCCTTCACCGACGGGCGCAACTATTCCAATGCGCGCCTGCTGCGTGACCGCTACAAGTTCAAGGGCGAGCTGCGCGCCATTGGCGATGTGCTGCGTGACCAGCTGTTCTTCATGGCCCGTTGCGGCTTCGACGCGTTCGCCATCCGTGCCGACAAGGACCCGGAAGACGCGCTGCAAAGCCTGAAGGACTTCTCGGTGACCTACCAGGCCGCCACCGACGAGCCGCTGCCGCTGTTCCGCCGCCGCTGATCGTCAGTTGCTGTGCCTGACGGCCCGCCTTCATGGCGGGCCGTCGCGTTTTCGGGTCGAAAATTCAAGTTCGCTGATGGCGCGCCGACATCACGTACGAACGTACCAAACAACGCAGGGAGCGTGAATGAACCCGATTACAGCGATCATACGCACGACGCCGACTTACATGCCTGCTGCCACGGCACCTCCAGGCATTGCCGTAACCGCCGCAACATCCGCCGCTGCCAGCAGCGAGGTCAGCATCGGCCAGTCGCCCCCCAGCGCCGACATTGGCATCTACAACGCCAAAGGCGCCCTGGGTAACGGGCAGGTTCGCTATGTCTGGGAGCAGGATGGCATCGACAAGCTGAGCCTGAACATGTACAGCGCGATTCAGGCTTCTTCCACCGCTTCGCGCTTCCAGGGCCTGGGCGCGGCGTTGCTGGAACAACTGGCGACCAACGGCGGGCAACGCATCGCCCAGTCAGGCCTGGCAGTTGACAGCGGTAGCGCAACCGAGCCCACGCTGCTTGGCCTGCAACAGGCCAGGCTGCGCGAGTTCGCCACCGACCGCGTGACCTTCACCCTGAACACCGCCTCCGGCGCGACCGTTTCACTGGGGCTGTTCAACAGCGACAGGGGCCTGGCAGTAGACGCCGAAGTGCTCGGTGGCGAACTCACCGCCAGCGAACTCAAAGGCCTGGCGAGCATGGCGGAGAGCTTCCAGAGTGCCGTCAACGGCCTTGCGCAAGAACCCCCGAGCCTGAAGCTCGGCGCGCTGCTGAAGCTCGACCCCACGCTCTTCACCGGCCTGCACTTCGAGGCACAGCTGCAAACCACAAGCGGCGCCCGGCAGACCTTTGCCCTGCAGATGGACGAGCACACGCGCAGCCTGGAACTGCAGGCGCCGTCCGGCAATGTGAAGATGAACTTCGACACCCAGGGCGGCGTGCTGCTCGGCAGCGAGGCGCAACGCCAGGCTGCCGTGTCGAACTACCTGAGCCAGTTCGATGCCGCGCAGCAACGCGGAAACGGCGATGAACAGTTGATGACGCTGTTCAAGGATGCTTTCCGCCAGCTCAACAGCGTCGATGACGCCACCCTGCGCCCGGCGGATCATGACAGCTGGTCAAACCGCACCAGCCGCCTGCTGCTGAGTGGCATGGCCGACTTCAATGCCTCGCTCACCACACCCGAGCAGCGCACCAACCCCATGCGCCCGGATGAAGTGGACAGCTTCGCTTACAACGTTTCACAGACCACCGCGCGCAAGGGCACGGCAGCCAACCTGAGTTTGCAACAGGACCAGCAGAGCACGCTGAAGGCCGCCTGGCACGAGAGCCTCAACCCATGGGTGGAGCTGCGACTCAACCTCGATAGCGAATCGCAGGACTACCGTTACCACGAGGTGCGTGACGAAGCCAGCAGCTCGACCCGCATCGGCTTCGTCAACAACGTCCTGGTCGAGGCCACGGCTACGCAACAGGCCAGTCAGCAGGAACGTGTACGCACTTACCAGAAAGCCGAACTGCAATCCGACGTCACCACCTCTGCCTCGGCCGAACAATCACGCGACCTGCTGGACACGCTGGAAAAACTTCTGGCCCAGGACCGGCAGGCGCGGCGTCTTGGCCTTGCCTCCAGCCTGGAGCAGCAGCTCCAGGCGCTGCGAAGCCTGTGGTTGCTGCAGGCCAACCCGGCACTGATCGACGCCTGATCATTGTATCTGCTGCCTCTGCCGCCCTTCAGCGGGCACCAGGGGCAGGCACAAATTGCCTGGCTTTCGGTCACGACCGAACTGCCTATTATTGACTGCAGCGCAAAGGACCTTGGCCCTGCCGCCCCTTAATCAATCCGCGCCAAACCCGCACACTGCTCCCACACGAACATACCGAGCGTCACGGCTCGGTTGCCTTCACCTCTTTTTCAGCAGGAGCAGATCCATGAGCATTCCATCCTTCGGCCTCGGCACCTTCCGCCTCACCGGCCAGGCGGTCATCGATTCGGTCAAGTCGGCCCTGGAGCTGGGTTATCGGGTCATCGACACGGCGCAGATCTACCAGAACGAAGCCGATGTCGGCCAGGCCATCGCCGAAAGCGGCGTACCGCGCAGCGAGCTGTTCATCACCACCAAGATCTGGGTCGACAACTATGCCGCCGACAAGCTGATCCCCAGCCTGCGCGAGAGCCTGGAGAAACTGCGTACCGACTACGTCGACCTGCTGCTGATCCACTGGCCAGCGCCGGGCAACGGTGTTGAACTGAGCGAATACATGACCGCCCTGGCCGAAGCCAAAAAGCTGGGCCTGACCCGCCAGATCGGCGTGTCCAACTTCAACATCGAGCTGACCCGCCAGGCCATCGAGGTGGTCGGCAAAGGCGAAATCGCCACCAACCAGATCGAGCTCAGCCCGTACCTGCAGAACAGCAAGCTGACCGCCTTCCTCAAGGAACAAGGCATCAGCGTGACCTCGTACATGACCCTGGCCTATGGCAAGGTGCTGAAAGACCCGGTACTGGCCGACATCGCCGCCAAGCACAAGGCCACGGTCGCCCAGGTTGCTCTGGCCTGGGCCCTGCAGCTGGGTTACGCGGTGATCCCGTCGTCGACCAAGCGCGAAAACCTTGCCAGCAACCTGCTCGCCCGTGACCTGAAGCTGGACGCCGAGGACATGGCCCGCATCGCCGGCCTCGAGCGCAATGGCCGCGAAGTCAGCCCTGCAGGCCTGGCGCCAGCCTGGGATTGATGCCATGACCACGCCCGCCACCGCCAACGAAGGAGACCTCTCAATGAATACCCCCACCTTGGCCGCTGACCAAACGGAGCACGTGCGATGAAAGCCGGACGCGTCCTGTTTGCACTGGCCATTGGCGCCTTCGGTATCGGCACCACCGAGTTCACCCCGATGGGCCTGCTGCCGGTCATCGCCCAGGGCGTCGATGTCAGCATCCCCAGCGCCGGCATGCTGATCACCGCCTACGCCATCGGCGTGATGGTCGGTGCGCCGATCATGACCCTGCTGTTCAGCCGCTTCGGCAAGCGCGCCGCGCTGATGGCGCTGATGGCCATCTTCACCCTCGGCAACCTGTTGTCGTCGCTGTCGCCGGACTATTACACCCTGCTCGCCTCGCGCCTGGTCACCAGCCTCAACCACGGCGCGTTCTTCGGCCTGGGTGCCGTGGTGGCCGCCAGCGTGGTGCCCAAGGAGAAACAGGCCAGCGCCGTGGCCACCATGTTCATGGGCCTGACCATCGCCAACATCGGCGGGGTCCCGGCTGCCACCTGGGTCGGCCAACAGGTCGGTTGGCGCATGGCCTTTGCCGGCACCGCCGTGCTCGGCCTGCTGGCCATGGCCGCGCTGTGGTACGCCCTGCCCAAGGGCGAACGCGGCAACGTGCCTCATGTGCGCAAGGAACTGGCGGTGATCGCCCGCCCCAGTGTGTTGCTGGCGATGGCCACCACCGTGCTCGGTGCCGGCGCCATGTTCACCTTGTACACCTATGTGGCGCCGGTGCTGGCCGAACTGACCGGCGCCTCGGACAGCTTCGTTACCCTCGGCCTGGTGCTGATCGGCGTCGGCTTCACCCTCGGCAACAGCCTCGGTGGTCGCCTGGCCGACTGGTCGCTGGACGGCGCGGCACGCATCTTCCTTGCCGCGCTGGCGGTGATCATGCTGTTGATGCCGCTGGTGCTGGGCAGCCACATTGGCGCGGCGATCGCCTTGCTGGTATGGGGCATGTTCACCTTCGCCGTGGTGCCGCCGTTGCAGATGCGGGTGATGATCGCCGCCATCGAGGCACCGGGGCTGGCGTCGTCGATCAACGTCGGTGCGTTCAACCTGGGCAATGCCGTGGGCGCGGCGCTGGGCGGCGCGGTGATCAGCCTCGACCTGGGCTATGCGGCAGTGCCGATGGCCGGTGGGCTATTGGCGGCAGCCGGGCTGCTGCTGGTGTGGCTGGGCGGGCGTAGCAAGGCTGCCGGGAAAGCCGCAGCCGACGCAGCCTGATAGAGCCCCCCTGTGGGAGCGGCCTTGTGTCGCGAAAGGGCTGCATCGCAGCCCCGGCAACCTATGCATCACAGCTGAAATCCCGGGGCCGCGTTGCGGCCCTTTCGCGACACAAGGCCGCTCCCACAGGGATTGCGCAAGCCTTCAGATTTGAGCAAGACAGTTGCCCCATCTCGAGCGGTGTTAATTGTTTCACACGCTGCAATTATGATGTGCCAGGCACAGCCATTCTCTGTTCGGCCAGCGGCTACTAATCTCCTACCAGCCAATCGACCTGAGGATTACCCCGATGTCCCGCCCACCCCTGCCGCCCTTCACCCGCGAAAGTGCCATCGAAAAGGTCCGCCTGGCCGAGGATGGCTGGAACAGCCGCGACCCGGCCAAGGTCGCTCTTGCCTATACCGTCGACACCGTCTGGCGTAACCGCGTCGAGTTCCCCCGTGGCCGGGCCGAGGTCGAGGCGTTCCTGACGCGTAAATGGAATCACGAGCTGGAGTACCGCCTGATCAAGGAACTCTGGGCCTTCAGCGGCAACCGTATTGCCGTGCGCTATGCCTACGAGTACCACGACGACAGCGGCCAGTGGTACCGCGCCTATGGCAACGAGAATTGGGAGTTTGCCGACGACGGGCTGATGCAGAACCGCCATTCGAGCATCAACGAGCAACCCATCAGCGAAGCCGAGCGCAAGTTCCGCTGGCCGTTGGGCCGGCGCCCGGATGATCACCCCGGGCTCAGCGAACTGGGGCTCTGATCAGCCCAGCGGCAACGTGATCCTGACCTCCAGGCCGCCACCCGAGCGGTTGCCCAGGGTCACGCTGCCGCCCTGCTCCAGCACGATGGCCCGCGCTGCGGGCAAGCCCAGCCCGACGCCACCGGTATTGCGGTTGCGCGAACCTTCGATGCGGTAGAACGGCGCGAATACCTGTTCATGCAGTTCCGGCGCAATGCCCGGCCCGCGATCCTGCACGGTGATCGCGATCTGCCTGGCGCTTAGCGCCAACACCACCATAGGCTCACGGCCATATTTCGCGGCATTGTCGATCAGGTTGACCAGCACGCGCTTGATACCCACTGGCCGCCCCGTGTACACACAGCGGCGTGGCCCGCTGAAGCCGACCTCCACGCCCGCATCCCGGAAATCGTCCACCACCGTCAGCAACAACTCGCCCAGGTCGAACACGGTGGTCTGTTCCAGCCGGGCATCATCACGGAAAAACCCCAGCGCCGCGTCAACCATCGCCTGCATCTCGTCGACGTCCTTGAACACCTTGGCCTGTAACTGGGCATCGTCAATGAACTCGGCGCGCAAGCGCATGCGCGTCAGCGGCGCGCGCAAGTCGTGGGAAATGGCCGCCAGCATCTGGGTGCGGTCGTTAAGAAAGTGCTTGAGCTGCGCCTGGGTGGCATTGAACGCGAGAATCGCCTGGCGCAGATCGTGCGGGCCGACCACCGGAATCGGCGGGGCATTGAAGTCCGTGCCGAATCGTCGCGCACCTTCGGCAAAGCGCTCCAGCGGCTTGGCCAGGTAGCGCGTGGCCAGCAGCGCGACGGCCAGGCTGGAAACCAGCATCAGGCCGAGGATGATCAGGTTGCGCGGCAACTCATCCAGGCCCCAGCTGCGGTCGCTGGCGCGAAACAGCACCCAGGATTTGTCGCTCAGTTCGATCATCAGCGCATAGCCACGTTCAGGGGCGTACTGCGGCATGTCGGCAGGTTCGAAGGCCTCGACCCTGGCATCCGGGCGCTTGAGCAATGCGCGCAGAATCGGCGTGCCCTGGCTGAACTCGGCATCGACCAGCGCTGGCACACCGGCCTGGTCATGGCGGCGCAACCAGCGCACCGAGTACGAGCCGTCCCCCGCCGCGCGGGCGATGTCGGCACGCTGTGCCTGGGGGGCGGCATCGAGAATGCGCGTGACCGCGGCAACCTTGTCGATCACTCCGCTTTCCAGCAGCGGCGGCTGCGCCCAGGCGCTCAGCAGCACGCTGAACAGCCCTTTGAGCAACAGCAGGAACAACATCGCCGTCAGGGTGGTCAGGGCGATCCAGCGGGCGATGGTGATCTTCGGCCGTGGCAGGGCCTGGCGCAGCCGGTCGCGCAGCTTCATCGCTTCGCGACCGTGGGCGTGAACAGGTAGCCGGCGTTGCGCAGGGTACGGATCAACGGCTCGTTGCCGTGGTCACTCTGCAGCTTGCGGCGCAGCCGGCTGACCTGCACGTCAATGCTGCGGTCATAGGCGTCGTAGGCATCACCACGGGCCATGTCCAGCAGTTGCTGGCGGCTGAGCACCCGTCGCGGATGTTCGGCGAACACCAGCAACAATTCGAACTCGCCGTTGGACAAGGGAATCATCACATCGTCCGGCGAACGCAGTTCGCGCCGCAGCACATCCAGCCGCCAGCCGGCGAACTCCAGGCTGGTGCAGACCGGGCCTGGTGCGCCGCCGGGCGCCCGGCCAGCCGCTTCGCCGGCACGGCGCAGCACGGCCCGCACCCGCGCCAGCAATTCTCGCGCGGCGAACGGTTTGGTCAGATAGTCGTCTGCCCCCAGCTCAAGGCCGACCACCCGGTCACTCAATTCGCCCATGGCGGTGAGCATGATCACTGCCACCTTGTGCTCGGCCAGCAAGCGCTGGCACAACACCAGGCCACTGTCGCCAGGCAGCATCACATCGAGAATGACCAGGTCTGGCACCCGCCGCTCGAGGGCCTGCCACAATGCCTTGCCATCGGTTGCCACCTCCACCTCGTAACCGTGCTGGCAGAGAAACTTCTGCAGCAGGTCGAGCACCTCGACATCGTCGTCGACTATCAGCAAATGGCTCACAAAAAGTACCGAAAAACAAAGGTATTCAAGCGCTACTTTAAGGCCATCGATACGCAGCCGTCATATATTTCAAAGCGGAAACAAAATGTCGAGAACGAGACAATCCGGACATTCCCGGGCAAGAAAAACCGCGCAGCATCGCCGCCAGTTCTTCCCAGGAATGTGCCTATGTCCCCTTCATCAACCGCCCTGCGCTCGGCGCGTTCTGCCGCGCTGGTACTCTCGCTGTTCGTCGCTGGCGGCTGCAGCCAGCGCACGCCCGCCGCCACTTGCGGCACTGTCGTCTATCAGGTCAGTGACCCGGCCGAACCCGCCAACCGCGCCGTGTTCGCCTTCAACCGCAGCGTCGATGACTACCTGCTGGCGCCGGTCGCCCGCGGCTACAGTAGGTTGCCCGGTTTTGCCCGGCAGGGCGTGCACAACTTCGCCAGCAACTTCGGCGAGCCCAAGGTGTTGGTCAACGACCTGCTGCAGGGCAACGGCGAGCGGGCGATGACCAGCCTGAGCCGCTTCATCTTCAATACCACCCTGGGCGTGGCCGGGCTGGTCGATGTGTCCGGCAAGATGGGGCTGAGCCAGCACCGTTCGGACTTCGGCCAGACCTTCGGGGTGTGGGGCATCGCCGCCGGGCCGATCGTCGAGCTGCCGTTGCTGGGTAGCCACAACCTGCGTGACGCCACCGGCACGCTACTGGGCCTGGCGCTGGACCCGTTTGGCGACAACAGCGATGCCGTCGAAACCCTGGGCAACGCCGCCATGGCCGGCGGCATCGTGGATGCCCGGGCCGAAGCACTGCCACTCACCGACCTGCTGCGCACCTGGCCGGATTACTACGTCGCGCAGCGCGACTACACCGCGCAGCGCCGCGCCAACCGGGTGGCAGAGGGCAAGGCCGGCGAGCCGGGTACCTGGCAAGCCGATTGCCCGCAGGTGAACGCCGATGAATGATGCCCAGGCTGCCATGCTGCTGTTCCGGCGCCAGGAAGGCGCTGCCCGGCAAGCGCTGCTGCTGCATGAGCTGGAGGCGCGGGTTTCTGCCGATGGCCGGAGCCTGGTGCTGAGCCGCTATCGCGAACGCGTCACCGCCGAGGGCACCCACTACCGGCACGAGGTGCACCGCAACATACCGCTTGCGGCATTGCTGCGTTGGGTGGCCCGGCACGGACAGTGAAATCAGCAGAGTCCCCGTGGGAGCGGCTTCAGCCGCGAACACCGGCGCAGCCGGTGCCATACACCGCGTTGGATTCTTCGCGGCTGAAGCCGCTCCCACAGGGGCGGGCTGATGCGCAGTGCAGGCCTTGCTGGCGATGTCCGAAACGCAACAGTAGCTGCCCGTCCGGCGTGAGACAGGCAGTGTGGGCACTGGCTACCCTGCTTCGGCAAATGCCTTGTTCCCTTTCGCCAGAAGAAGATCGCCCATGACGACTCCCGCCGCCTCACTGGCTGCCACGCCGCCTGCCGACCACGCCCAAGGTTTCCTGGTCCGCATCGTCGGCGCCGCCGCGTTCGCCCACCTGCTCAACGACCTGATCCAGGCCGTGCTGCCGTCGATCTACCCGATGCTCAAGAGCGAGTTCGCCCTGAGTTTCGCCCAGATCGGCTGGATCGCCTTGGTCTACCAGGTGACCGCGTCCCTGCTGCAACCCTGGGTCGGCCTGTACACCGACAAGCATCCGCAACCCTACCTGCTGCCAGCCGGCATGCTGGTGACCCTGGCCGGCATCGCCCTGCTCGCCTTCGCCAACAGCTATGCGATGCTGCTGGTGGCAGCCGCCGTGGTCGGGGTGGGCTCGGCGACCTTCCACCCCGAGGCGTCGCGCGTGGCCAGGATGGCCTCCGGCGGGCGCTTCGGCACCGCGCAGTCGACCTTCCAGGTCGGCGGCAACACCGGCTCTGCCCTCGGCCCGTTGCTCACCGCCGCCATCGTCATTCCGTACGGCCAGGCGGCCATCGCCTGGTTCATGCTGGCGGCTGCGCTGGCGGTGTGGGTGCTGTTGCGGGTCACCGGCTGGACCATGCGCCACGGCCAGGCCCAGCTCAAGAGCTTCGCCGGCCAGCAGGCCCCGGGGCTTTCGGGCAGCGCCATGTGGCGCGCGGTGGGTGTCATCGCCGTGCTGATGTTCGCCAAGTTCGTCTACATCGCCTCGTTCAGCAACTACTTCACCTTCTACCTGATCGAGCATTTCGGCCTGAGCGTGCAGCACAGCCAGTTGTACCTGTTCGTCTTCCTCGCAGCGGTGGCCCTGGGCACCTTCGCCGGCGGCCCGGTGGGTGACCGGATCGGGCGCAAGACGGTGATCTGGGTCTCGTTCCTCGGCGTGGCCCCCTTCGCCCTCGCCCTGCCCTACGCCAACCTGGCCTGGACCGCAGTGCTGGCGGTGGCCATCGGCCTGGTGATGTCCTCGGCCTTCGCCGCACTGGTGGTGTATGCCCAGGAGGCCGTGCCGGGCCGGGTCGGCATGGTCTCGGGAGTGATGTTCGGGTTGATGTTCGGTATCAGTGGCATCGGCGCCGCCGGGCTCGGCGAGCTGGCCGACCGGCATGGCATCGAGTGGGTGTACCAGGCCATCTCGTTCTTGCCGCTGCTGGGGCTGGCCACTGCGCTGCTGCCGGCAACCCGCTCCACCGCGCGGCCCAGCCGCTGCTGTTAAAGTGGCCGGGCCTGGCTGCCTGTCGAAGAGGTCGAAATGCTAAAGCCGCAGCATGAATTGCTGGTAGAGGTCGATGAGTTGGCCTGGGAGGTCGGTAGCCGCGCGACGGACTACCCGACCGACTGGTTCATCGAGCCCCACAGCCATGCCAAGCATCAACTGATCTATGCCATCAAAGGCCTGATGATCGTTGAGTCCGGCAACCAGCGCTGGACCGTACCGCCCAGCCGTGGCGTGTGGATGCCCTGCGGCCAGGTGCACGCGATCCGTTGCGTGGGCGATGTGAAGATGCGCAGTGTGTTCGTGCGTACCGACACGACCGTGCAATTGCCCGTGCAAAGCAAGGCCATCGCTATTTCGCCGTTGCTCAGCGAACTGATCAAGGCCTCCGTGGCGTTTACCGGGCCGTTTGCCGAAGACTCCCGCGAAGCCCGGGTGATGCGCCTGATTCTCGACGAGATCTGCGTGCTGCCGACCTTGCCGCTGAAGCTGTCGCAACCCGCCGACAAGCGCCTGCAGGCGATCTGTTCGGCGTTGCAGGCGCGGCCTGACGACAATGCCAGCGTGGCCGACTGGGGCCGCCAGCTGGGCGTGGACGAAAGAACCATCCAGCGCCTGTTCCGCAGGGAAACCGGCATGACGTTCGGCCAGTGGCGCCAGCAGGCACGGCTGATGCAGGCGCTGGAACGGATCGCCCTGGGCGAGCGGATCATCGATGTGGCGGGGGCGCTGGGGTATGACAGCCCAAGTGCCTTCGCCAGCATGTTCAAGCGCCAGTTCGGCACCACGCCGAGCCAGTTCTTCAAATAGCCTGCAAGACAAAACTTTGCCTGATCCCGCGCAACAACCGTGCCCTGGCGTGTACAGTAAGTTCACAACAAAGCCCCCAGAAGGAGCCCGGCACATGACGGTGACGCTGTCCCCCCTGCAGATCGATTGCGATTTCGACTCCGGCAACATCCAGGTCCTGGATGCCAGCAACCCGGCCCAGGTACACCTGGCCATCCGCCCGGACACTCACAGCGGCCACTACCAGTGGTTCCACTTCAAGGTCAGCGGGCTGACGCCAGGCCAGGTCCATCGCTTCAGCCTCGACAACGCCTCGGGCTCCTCCTACAAGAACGCCTGGAGCGGCTACAACGCCGTGGCCTCGTACGACCAGCAGAGCTGGTTCCGCGTGCCCAGCCAGTTCGACGGCACCGCGCTGTCGTTCGAGGTAACCGCCGAACAACAACACATCTGGTTCGCCTACTTCGAACCCTACCCGCGCGCCCGCCACAACCAGCTGATCGAACGTGCCCGGCAACTGCCGGGGGTCGAGTTGCTGGCCAGTGGCCGCAGCGTGCAGGGCCGCGATATTCCCCTGTTGCGTGCCGGTGATGGTGCCGATGGCAAGCGCAAGCTGTGGCTGATTGCCCAGCAACACCCGGGTGAACACATGGCCGAATGGTTCATGGAAGGTGTGATCGACCGCCTGCAGGCCAACGACGCCGTGGTCCGGCAGTTGCTGGCCAAGGCCGACCTGTACCTGATCCCCAACATGAACCCCGATGGCGCCTTCCTCGGCCACCTGCGCACCAACTTCAAGGGCAAGGACCTCAACCGTGCCTGGCAGGATGCCAGCGTCGAACTCACCCCCGAGGTGTTCTTCGCCCAGGCGCAGATGAAGCAATACGGTGTGGATGCCTTCATCGATGTGCACGGCGACGAAGAGATCCCCCATGTGTTCACTGCGGCCTGCGAGGGCAACCCGGGCTATACGCCACGGCTGGCGCAGCTGGAAGCGCAGTTCCGCAATACCCTGTGCAGCCTGACCCGCGACTTCCAGACGGTGCATGGCTACACCCGCGATGAACCGGGGCAGGCCAACACGACCCTGGCCTGCAATGCGGTGGGGATGGCCTACGACTGCCTGTCACTGACGCTGGAAATGCCGTTCAAGGACCATGACGACGCGCCCGATGCGCGAACCGGATGGTCCGGTGCGCGCTCGAAGGCGCTGGCCGGCGCGGTGCTGGAGACCTTGGCGAAAATGGTTGGCGATTTGCGCTGAAGCCTGCCGGCGCAGGGCTTGTGGGAGCGGGCATGCCCGCGAAGCAGACGACGCGGTGGATGGCACGGGCTTCGCCCGTGTTCGCGGGCGCGCCCGCTCCCACAGGGGGCTGCGCGGGGCAAGGCCTCTCAGAACTGCACATCCAGTATCACGCTGTCGGTATAGGCCCCCGCCGGCGGTGTGGCCTGGTCGGTGTAGACCTTGGCGTTGTAATTGAACACCTGGCTACCGGTGCCGGTACCGGCGCCGGGGTTCACATCGGCATCGCCACTGGCCCGTCGCGCCGCCCCCAGCGAACCCCAGCGCACCGCACTGGCACTCTTGAAAATGTCGTAGGCCAGGTAGCCGCTGGCCGCCGATTTCATCCGCCGCCGCCCACCAGCGACGTTCTGCCCGTCATCCAGGCCCACGGTGTAGTTGCTGCCCTTGGTGCACGACACGCTCAGGCTCTGGCTCACCGTGCCGAACCCGGCCACCACCGGCGCGCTGGCGAAACTGAGGTTGGGCGTGCTGATCTGGCAATCGTTGGTCACCGTCATGCTCACCGCCAGGGTCTTGCTGCCGCCGCTGGTATCCCGGCCGATGCAGAACCCGCCCAGACCAATCCCCTCGCAGTAGTCCCAGGCCCATTCGACGGTCAGCGTTTCCTCGTAGAGCCCCGCTGCAACGTTGCTGCCGGCCTGGGTGCGCAGGTAGAGGGGCACGTTCCTCGGCGTACCGTTGAGCAACCCCAGCACATCGAGAATGCCGGTGGTCCTGTATTCGAACCAGGCGCCACGGGCGATCGGGTAGGTGGTGGTGCCGTCGGCGTACAGCGTGTACGGGATGACATCGCCGCCAGGCCCCACCAGGCCGCTGGTGTTGGCGGTGATCCTGATCTTGAACGAGTCGGTGCTGCTGAGCACGCTCAGCACCGATCCGCTGCACTGCAAGCCCGAGTTGCTGCTGGACGCCAGTTGTACCGTGTTGCGTACCTGGGTGGAATTGAGCGCGCCGAACGCCGCAGGCACAGTCGCCACCGAGGTGCACTTGGCCCAGGCCGGGCCTACCGACAACAGCAGCAGGCACAGCCATGCCGCGCAGCTGCGGGCTGTCATTGGCACACCAGCGGGCCGATCAAGGGAATCGAGCCCTGCGCTTCGGGCAGGTCGAACGCCACCTGGCACTGCCTGCCGCCTTCCAGCTCCACCTGCAGGCGGTTATGCGCTGTCAGGTTCTCCAGGTAGACCAGGCCATCCCACCCGACCACCGCCTGGCTGCCGCTTTCCCTATGGGTGACGCGGCTACCCAGCTTGAGCACCTGGCGGTCGGCGTCCACCAGTTCGACACTGGCCGCCAGCACGCGCTTGAGCGGGAACGCCAGCAGGTAACCGCTGCCCCGGCGCACGGCCACCCGCTGTTCCACTTCGGCGGCGAGGATGTCCGGTGGCAGGTCCATGGGGTCGATCTCGTACTTGCCGCGGTAGTAACCGCTGCTGTACGGCACCAACAGGTGGCCGCTGGCATCGGTGCGGCCAACCACCTGGTTTTCGTAGCGCACCGGCACATCGGCATACCCCCCGGTGCTGACCACCACGAAGGCATCGTCGATGCGGTTGGCGGCAAACAGCCCGGCATCCATCCATACCAGCGAGCCACTGGCGTCGGCCCAACGGGTCATCTGATCACGGCTGCCATACGCGCCGGCCTGCAACTGCACCGACTGCAGGCGCCAGGTCACATCAGCCTGCCGGTAAGCATCGCGCTCGCTGCCGGCGGCGTAACCCAGGTTGTAACCGACACCACCGCCCACCGGCGTCGCTCGGCTGTAGTTGATCCGCTGCAGGCTCTCGCCCTGCTGGCTGCGCTCCAGGCTCAGGGCCAGGGTGCCGCGCAGGTCGAACGGGATCACCAGTTGCGCCTGTACCGCCCACTGGCTGTCGCCCACTTCCCGGTTGGCCGACAGGTACACGCTGCTGTTGCCCCACAACGGCCTGCTGTAGCTCAGGTTGATTAGCCGGGTACGGCTGCCGTCGGCGGCGCGCACGTCGAAGTAACCGGCGCCGAGGTTGCCGTATGCGTTCAGGTTCAGGCTCAGCGTGAGCTGTTCGCTGCGTTGGCTCAGCTGCAGGTCCTGGCTGTCGACCCGGCTCAGGTCGGCGTAATCGCCATAGCGTTGCAGGCGCTGGTAGCTGATGCCGAGGCGCTGGCTGTTGTACTGGTAGCCGAGGGCGACTTGGTGGCCCTTGTCGCCGTCGAAGCGGCTCTGCGCCAGGGCGGCGTTGAGCACGCCGAAAGTGCCCAGCCGCAGGTTGCCGCCCAGGCCGCCGAGCATCAGCGATTCGGCCGTTTCGCCGTGGGTTTCCAGGGTGAAGCTGTCGCTCAGCCCGTAGCGCAGGCTGGCCGAGGCCACCCCGGGGCCATAGACAAAATCGCGCACGCCATAGTCGCGGCGCAGGCTGCCGGCGGCCAGCGAGTAATCCGCCAGGCCCTGCTGCAGCAGACTGCTGGTGACGTAGAACGGCAAGGTGGTCGACACCTGGCGGCCAAGGGCATCGGTGGTGACGACGACCGCTTCCCCGGCGCCGTTGATGAACGGCACGTTGGTCAGCGTATAGGGGCCCGGTTGCAACTCGGTGGTGCTGGATTTGTAGCCATTGATGAACAGGTCCAGCGAGGTTGGCACCGCCGCTTCGCCGGCAAAGGCCGGCAACGGGTAGGTGACCAGGTCGGGGCGCACCGCGAAATCACGCGACAACTGCAGGCCACCGACCCGCACCGCGCTGGTCCAGGGCAAGGCACCGGTCACCAGGTCACCGGCTTCGTAGGTCAGCAGGCGCTGCTCGTCGCTGAAGCGCCAGGTGGTGTCGTAACGCAGAAAACCCTGACGCGTATCGTCCGCCTGTGTACCGTTGAACGCCTGGCGCCACTGCCCGGTAGTGGCGAAGGTGCCCCAGTTGTCGAACAGGCGCAGCTCGTTCCAGGCCGCCAGGTAGGTACCGCTGTCATCGGTGTCGTTGAGGTACAGGTCATAGTTGAACAGGGCGCCGAAACTGCTGCGCGCCTCGCTGGGCGGGTACAGGTTGCGCTCGCCCACCTGCTGGTCCGGCAGCCAGACCGCTGGCACCTGCAGCAGCAGGCGCTGGTTGTGGCTGTCGTAGTCGGCGTGCAGCCCGGCGATGGCCTCCAGCGCCACCTCGCCCTGGGGGTTGCCCGGCAGCGAGACACCGGCTGCGCGCAACACCTCGCTGTCCAGGTACAGCTGCCCGGCGCGCTGCTGCACCGGTACCAGGTCAGCCTTGGGCATCTGGTTCACCAGCAGCTCGAGGTACAGCGTGGCGTCGGCGTTGGCGGGCAGCTCGGTGGGCGGTGGTGGCAGGTCGTCGGCCAGCACCATGCCGCTGCCGACCATGGCCAGCCCCAGGCACCAGCGGTGCATCGTCGCTGTTGGCCGCCTCACGCACGCTTTCCGACCATTGCCGGGCCCCCCCAGGCATTTTTGACGCATTCAGGCGCGGGCTCATTGGCCTTGGCGGAGGGTGTCCGGGCTGCTCTGGCCGTTCACCCTGCCCTTCAGCACACTGCCGGCATTCGGCAGCAGCGGTGCCGGCCAGCGCATGCTGGCGCCCGGCAGCACATAGCCCAGCAGGCCGTCGGCCAATGGCGTGCTCTGGCTGCCCTGCTGCACCACCACATCGGTCAGGCGCGCATGCACCGGGCCGCTGTTGCGCACCTCCAGGTAAGGTTTGCCCTGCACGTTCACTGCGCGCCAGCTGAGTTGCGGTTTGCCGACGCCCTCGGCATTGCGCTTGCTCTCAGGGTCGGCCCTGCCCCACAAGCCTTCGCCGTAGACGAACAGCGGCACCGAGTAGCGCATCTGCAGGCGGATGGCGGCGGTGGTGCCGGGTGCAGCCTTGTCGACGGGAATGGCCGGCGGGATTTCGTCGATGATGATGCGGTAGGCCTGTTCCTGGCCGGCCGGCGAGGGGCCGGTACGGGTCAGGCGGATCAGCTGCTTCTGCCCGGGGGCGATGCTGGCCACCGGCGGGCTGCCGATGATCTCGCGCTGCGCCTGGTACTGTTCCTGGTAGTCACCCTGGCGCCAGGCGAACACCCGCACCTGCAGGTTGGCCGGTGCGCTGCCGCGGTTTTCCAGCCACAGTGCACCGGCCTTCTGGTCGGCCTCCAGCACCGGGTCGATCGGCCAGATCAGCACCGAGGTAGCCGCCGCCACCGGCAGGCTCGCCAGCCACGACGTGGCGATCATTGCACATGCCCATTTCGTCCCTGCCGCCATGAAGCTCTCCTTGGATACTGGTCGTTGCCGCCCGTGTACTCACCAGCTCACGGTCACTTGCACCACATCGGTGTAGGCCCCGGCTGGCAGCGTGCCGGGCAGCTGGACCCGGCCGTAAACCGGCAGCTTGATCGCCGTCGGGTCGCTGTAGCTCACGGCCACGCTCTGGCCGATGCCCAGGTTCTGGCTGTAGGCCGCGTCCCGGTACAACTGATAGGCCAGCAGTTGCGTGCCGCCTGTGCGTTTGAGGTTGCGCGTGCCACCGGCACTGTTCTGCCCGCCATCCACGCTCATGCTCAAGGCCACGCCCGGCGTACACTGGAACGTCACCGTACTGCCACCCAGCGAAGTGCCGGCAAAGCCGCTGAAAAGCGCCGAGCGCGAGCCATAGTCAAGCGTTCCGTAGCTGCTCACGCCGCCCACCACCAGGCACCCGGCAACGATCTGCGCGGTCACCGTGAAGCTGCTGGTGGTCGCCGCGTCCAGCGGCGCGGCCAGCAGCAGGCCCAGGCCGGTGACTGCACCCGGCAGCCAGCCGCGCATGGCTCAGAACGACAGCTCGACGGACACCGTGTCGGTGTACACCCCCGCCGGCAGGCCGGCCTTGCCACGGGCCTGGCCGTACAGGTTGACGGTCTGGGCGATACCCGAGCTGGTCGGCAAGGTGATGGTGCCGTCGATGGCCAACAGCTGCGAGTGCCCGGCATCGGTGTAGAAGTCGTACGGCACGTAATTGCCACTGCCATCGGCCAACGCACGCGTGCCCCCGGTCGACTGGCCATCGTTGTCGCCGCCGCGCACGCGGATCACCGGGATGGTGCCGGCGGAACAGAGCACGCTCATCGCCCCACCGCCACCGCCCATGACCTGGGCACTGGCGGCGGTGAACAGGGCGTCTTGGGAACCGAAGTCCAAGGTACCGAAGTTCAGCCCGGAGGTGCCCGAACTGCCATTGACCTGGCAGGCCTCCGTCAAGGTCAGCGTCGAGTCGATGGTCCCGGTGGTGGCGGCCCCGGCCTGGGAAGCCAGCGCCAGGCCCAGGCCGGCGAGCATGCAGCGTGAGAGGTTGGTGCGCATCGGAGTCTCCTAAGCGTTGTTACCAGTCCAGGGTTACTCTCAGGGTGTCTCGGTACAGCCCGGCCGGCAGCGCACGCGGTTGCGCCACTACCACGCCGTAGATGGGGATCGGCACCTGGCGGCTGCTGCTGATGGTGAACGCGCGTGCCTGGCCGATGCCGTAGCGGCTGTTGCCGCCGGGGTCGAGCGCCAGTTGGTAAGGGATCAGTTCGCGGCCGTTGCTCAGCCGCCGTACGCCATCGCTGCCATTCAGGCCGCCGTTGATGCGCACGTTGAACGCCCGCACCTCGGGCGTGCAGCTGATCTGCAGGCTGCCTTGGCCGTTGACATCGTCAACCTGGCTGCGCAACGGCTGCAGCCAGTTCGGCGCGCGGTCGCCGAAATCCAGCAGGCCCGGGTTGCCCAGGCTTGCGGCCTGGGCTTCATTGCTGTCGATCTGGCAGGCTGCACTGATCACCAGCCGCGCCTGGATGAAACCGTTGCTGCTGCCGTGTGCCACCCCGCCGGGCACCAGCAGCGGGCCCAGGGTGAGCAACAGCATCGAGGTGCGGTTCATCGCGGCGCGTCCTTGGGCATGGTGGCATCCCTACCAGATGACGGTGACTTTGAGCAGGTCGGCGTAGCGCCTTGCGTGCGGTACCCAGGCCAGCTTGTCGATACGGGCGTACAACGGCAATTCGACCGAGCCGCTGGCCGGCACCCGCGCCGAATGCGCCACATTCACTGCCAGCGGCTCGTGCCAGGCGGCGTCGCGATAGAGGCGATACGGGATGGGCCGCGCCTGGTCGTCCTCGCTGGCGAGAAAGCGCAGCTCGCCGACGCCGCCATGCTGGCCACCGTCAACGCGCACCTGATACGGGGTATGCGGGTTGCACTCCAGGCGCGGCGGATGCCGGTTGAGCATTACCCCCGCGAGCGGTGCGTCCGGGCCATCCAGACGCGCGACGGCGCCCAGGTCGATGCGCCCCAGCGCCTGTGCTCCGGCATCGCGAGGCTGGGTGATCAGCATGCAGCCACGCTGCACCAGCACCCGCACTTCCACCAGGAGGTCAGCGGCCATGGCTGCGCTGCTCAACATCAGGCCCAACAGGGCGGCGAGGATGCGTTCCGTCACCTTGTGATCCTTGTCGTTATCCGTGTCCCGATCCCGCAGAAATGAGCGTAGCAGCGACATGGTGTCACAGTGCTGGCATCGAGCAATTTTTTTGGAATAGCCAAAAAGCGATAGCGGCTGAAAAAAAAATTGCCCGGCACAGAACGCCTTGCGCACATCTTCCTCAAATGGCCAAAGGCCGGTAACCAGGCCGATATTCTGTTAGGGTGTACTCCGTTCATCCTGCCTAGACTCATGCGGCACGCATGGACGGACACGACAGGAGCGTTTTTACCGATGATTGCAGACAGCACGCTGACCCAGGCCCTCGAGCGCTGTGCCCAGGAGCCGATCCAGCTGCCTGGCAGCATTCAACCGCATGGCTTCCTGCTGGTGCTGGACGAAACCGACCTGCGCGTACTGCAGGCCAGTGAAAATGTCGAACCGTGGCTGGGCATAGCGGCCAGTGAACTGATCGGCTGCAGCTTCGCCGAACTGGTCGGCGACGCCTTCGACCTGCGCCTGCAGCTGACCCGCCTGCCCCAGGACGAGGTGTTTCCGTTCCACATCAGCGATGTGCACCTGCGCCAGGGCGCGCCGTACAGCGACAAGCTGCACCTGCTGGTGCACCGTCACGACCAGGTGCTGATCGCCGAATTCGAACCCCCGCGCCTGCCGGCAGACCTCGCCGGGCAAGGCGACTATTACCCGCTGGTGCGCAGCTTCGTCGGCCGCCTGCACCAGGCCGGCAGCCTCGAAGAACTGCTGCAGCAGACCGTGCTGCAACTCAAGCGCATCACCGGCTTTGGCCGGGTCAAGGCCTACCGCTTCGATGCCGAAGGCAACGGCCAGGTGCTGGCCGAAGTGGCCGACCCGGGCTACCCCAGCTACCTGGGCCTGTGTTTCCCGGCTGCCGATATCCCGCGCCAGGCGCGCGAGCTGTACCGGGTCAACCGTATTCGCGTGATCGAGGACGCCAACTACCAGCCTTCGCCGTTGCTGCCTGCAGCCAACCCGCGCACCGGAAGGCCGCTGGACCTCAGCTTCGCCGCGCTGCGCAGCGTGTCGCCGGTGCACCTGCAGTACATGCGCAACATGGGTACCCTGGCCTCGATGTCGCTGTCGATCGTGGTCGACGGGCAACTGTGGGGGCTGGTGTCTTGCCACCACCAGCAGCCGCGCCCGGTCGACCTGCGCACCCGCACCGCCTGCGAACTGCTGGCCAGCGTGCTGTCGTTGCAGATCGAATCGCGCGAGTCGCATGCCAACACCCGGCAACTGCTGGAGCTGCGCCAGCACATCGTGCGCATGATCTCGTCCATGGCCGACCATGACAGTGTCGGCGACGGCCTGCGCGACTTGCCCGAAGTACTGCTGGCCTTCGCCGGGGCCCAGGGCGCCGCGGTGATTTCCGCCGAACGTTGCGACCTGATCGGCAAGACCCCGCCAGCCGCGCAGGTCACCGCGCTGGTGCACTGGCTGGCGCAACGTGGCGAAGAAGGCGTGTTCCACAGTGACAACGTGCGCCGCGACATCGACGAGCTGCCCGAACTCGCGGCGCATGCCGGCGGCGTGCTGGCCGTGGCCATCTCGCAGATCCACTCGCACTACCTGCTGTGGTTCCGCGCCGAGCAGGTGCGCACGGTCAACTGGGCCGGGGAGCCGAGCAAACAGCTCGGGCCGCAGGGCAACCTCGCCCCCCGGCACAGTTTCGAACGCTGGCAGGAAAACCTGCGCGGCTACTGTGAACCCTGGCACCCGCTGATCATCGAAGGCGTGCAGGAGCTGCGCACGGCCGTGCTCGGTATCGTCCTGCGCAAGGCCGAGGAGCTGGCGCAACTGGCCGGCGAGCTGCGCCGCTCGAACAAGGAGCTCGAAGCGTTCTCCTACAGCGTGTCCCACGACCTGCGCGCGCCCCTGCGGCACATCGCCGGCTATTCCGAACTGCTCGGTGAAATCGAGGGCCAGGGCCTGAGCGAGCGTGGCAGGCGCTTTCTGCAACACATCGAGGAAGCCGCGAGCTTTGCCGGGAGCCTGGTCGACAACCTGCTGCATTTCTCGCAGATGGGCCGCTCCGCCCTGCGCCTGTCCGAGGTCGACCTCAACGCCCTGGTCGAAGCCATTCGCAGCGAGCTGGCGCCCGACTACGCGGGCCGCGAAATTGTCTGGGACATCGCCCGGCTGCCGAAAGTGATCGGTGACCCGGCATTCATCAACATGGCCTTGCATAACCTGCTGGCCAACGCCATCAAGTACACCCGTGGGCGTACCCCGGCGCGCATCGGCATCAGCGCCGTGCAACACCCGGGCGAAACCGAAATCTGCATTCGCGACAACGGTGTGGGTTTCGACATGGCCTACGCCAACAAACTGTTCGGCGTGTTCCAGCGCCTGCACCGCATGGAAGACTTCGAAGGCACCGGGATCGGGCTGGCCAGTGTGCGCCGCATCATCGAACGCCATGACGGCAGGGTCTGGGCCCACGGCAAGGTCGGCCAGGGCGCGACCTTCCACTTCACCCTTCCGCGTCACCCCGCGACAACCTGAGGCACCGCTATCATTATGCTCAAACCTATCCTGCTGGTCGAAGACAACCCGCGAGACCTGGAGCTGACGCTCCTGGCGCTGGAGCGCAGCCAGTTGGCCAACGAGGTCATCGTGCTGCGTGACGGTGCCGAGGCCCTGGACTACCTGCTGCGGCGCAATGCCTATGCCGAACGTGACGATGGCAACCCCGCCGTGTTGCTGCTGGACCTGAAGCTGCCGAAAGTCGACGGCCTCGAAGTGCTGAAGGAAGTGCGCGCCACTGCCGAGTTGCGCAGCATCCCGACGGTGATGCTGACCTCCTCGCGCGAGGAGCCCGACCTGCTGCGCGCCTACGAACTGGGGGTCAACGCCTACGTGGTCAAGCCGGTGGAGTTCAAGGAATTCGTCGCCGCCATATCCGACCTGGGGATCTTCTGGGCCGTACTCAACGAACCGCCACCCGGCTCGCTGCGCCTGAATCGGCGTGGTGGCATCTGAGAGCGCCGCGACGATGCAGCCAATGCCGCTGAAACTGTTGATGGTCGAAGACAACTCGATGGACGCCGAGTTGACCCTGATGCGCCTGGAGCGCAGCGGGCTGCATATGCAGGCGCGCCTGGTGTTCGACCATGCCGGGGTCGAACAGGCCCTGCGCGAGGCGCGCTACGACCTGATCCTGTGCGACTGCGTGCTGCCGGGCTCATCGGGCACCGAAGTGCTGGCCATCGCCCAGCGCCTGGCGCCGGATGTGCCGTTCATCTTCCTCTCCGGCATCTATGGCGAAGAACATGCGGTGGAAATGATCCGCCTGGGCGCCACCGACTATGTACTGAAGAAAAACCTGCCGCTGCTGCCCAAGGCCGTGCGCCGGGCCCTGACCGAAGTGCAGGAGCGCCAGCGCCGGCGCCGCGCCGAAGAGGCGCTGGCCGACGTCGAGGCGCGGGCGCGGATTGCCATCGACGCGGCCGGCATGGGCACCTGGGACATGCGCCCGCAAGAAGGCCTGCTGCTGTGGGATGACCGCTGCAAGACCCTGTTCGGCTTGCCCACCGACACCGAAATGAGCCTTGAGGTGTTCTACGCCGGCATCTACCCGGACGACCTGCCGATGGTGCGCGAGGCCGTGGAAAACGCGATGCGCCCGGAAAGTGGCGGCCACTACCGGGTGGAATTTCGCATCGCCCAGCCCAGTGGCCTGGAACCGCGCTGGTTGCTCAGCAGCGGCCAGAGCCAGTTCGTCAACGACCAGTGCGTGCGTTTTTCCGGGGTGTTGCAGGACATCCACACCCAGCGCCTGGCCACGCAGGCACTGCGCCAGCTGAACGAGATGCTGGGGGAACGGGTCGAGCGCCGCACGCGCGAGCGCGACCGTGCCTGGGAGCTGTCGCAAGACTTGCTGGCCGTACTCAACAAGGACCTGACCCCCGTCGCGCTGAACCCCGCCTGGGAAGCCAGCCTGGGTTTGTCCCGCGAACGCCTGAGCCAGTCATCGCTGCTGCACCTGCTGCCCGAGCCCGACCAGGAGCTGCTGCTCACCGAACTGGCCGCCCTCGCCCATGGCCGCACCAGCGCCCGTTTCGTCGGGCGTATCCTGCATGCCGGTGGCCAGCAGCGCTGGCTGTCCTGGGTGGTGGTGCCGGATGACACCTTGCTGTACGTGGTGGCGCGTGACATCACCAGCGAACGCGAAGCCGCCCTCGGCCTGGCCAAGGCCAACGCCCGCCTGCGCGAGCAAATTGCCGAACGCGAACGCATCGAGGCTGCCCTGCAACAGATGCAGCGCCTGGAGGCGGTCGGCCAGCTGACCGCAGGGGTGGCGCATGACTTCAACAACCTGCTGACGGTGATTCTCACCGGCGCCAGCTTCCTCGAACGCGACCTGGCCAAGGCCGATGTGGACAAGGCCCGGGCGCGTCTTACCCACATTCGCGAGGCCGGCGAGCGCGGCGCCAAGCTGACCTCGCAGTTGCTGGCGTTCTCCCGCCGCCAGCGCCTGGAACCGGTGGCACTGAACCTCAACCGCACCCTGGCCGGGCTGGAAGAACTGCTGCGCCGTACCTTGGGCGGCAACGTCTCGGTGCGCCTGGACCTCGACCCGACCCTGTGGCAGGCGCTGACCGACCCGACCCAGACGGAAATGATCATTCTCAACCTGGCGATCAATGCCCGCGACGCCATGCCCGACGGCGGCCAGCTGACGCTATCGACCCGCAACACCCGTATCGACGCGCAACCGCAACGCCCGGAAGACCCGGACCCCGGCGAGTACGTGATGCTGAGCATCTGCGATACCGGCTGCGGCATGAGCGACGAAGTGCTGGCCAAGGTGTTCGAACCGTTCTTTACCACCAAGGACATCGGCAAGGGCTCGGGCCTGGGCCTGGCCCAGGTATTCGGCTTCGCCAAACAGTCGGGCGGTGGCGTACGCATCGACACCACGCTGGGGCGTGGCACGCAGGTGGCCGTGTATCTGCCGGCGGTCAAGCATGAAGCCGTCAGCGAACCGCTGCCGCCGCTGCTCAGCCACTCGATCAGCGAAAGCGGCCGTAACCGCACCGTGCTGCTGGTGGATGACGACCATCTGGTACGTGACATGCTCGGTGATGTGTTACGCCAGTATGGCTACCAGGTGCGCCAGGCGCACAGCGGCGAACAGGCCCTGGCCCTGCTGGATGACCAGATCGACCTGCTGCTGAGCGATTTCGCCATGCCCGAGTTCAACGGCGCGCAACTGGCGCTGGCAGCACGCGAACGCTACCCGCGCCTGCCGGTGGTGTTCCTGACCGGTTATGCGGAATTGCAGGGGCTGGAACTGCCGGGCAGCCTGGTGGTGCAGAAGCCGGTACAGGCCGATGAACTGGCGCGGTTGCTGAACGACATGCTGGGTGTCGCCGGGTAAGCGTTCAGCCATTCGCAGCCAGTTGCCCAGCCCTCCGCCCCTGTGGGAGCGGGTTCACCCGCGAAGAACCAAACGCGGTGCCTGGCACCGGCTACGCCGGTGTTCGCGGGTAAACCCGCTCCCACAAGGGGTGGCCGTGACCATGGAATCAACGGAAACGACAAAGCCCAGCGCTTATCTTTACTA
The DNA here is from genome assembly GCF_003331055.1 of Pseudomonas sp. AFG_SD02_1510_Pfu_092. Taxonomy (GTDB): domain Bacteria; phylum Pseudomonadota; class Gammaproteobacteria; order Pseudomonadales; family Pseudomonadaceae; genus Aquipseudomonas. The sequence continues at coordinate 36,007 of NZ_PUQD01000035.1, forward strand.
AGCACTGAGCGAGATACGTTTACAGCGAGAAAATGGCAGGGGCGGCTGGATTCGAACCAACGCATGGCAGGATCAAAACCTGCTGCCTTACCGCTTGGCGACGCCCCTGTATCGGATGCAGCATTCGCTGCTCTGACAATTCCAACTGAGTGACAACTGGGTTGTTGTCTTGGAATGCGCGGCACTTTAACAACAATCTTCCGGTCTGTGAACCCCCTGATGAAAAAAAATTGCCAGAAAACAGCGAGTTAGTCATTTCGCCGGGAGCGCGACGACCATTCGTCGCTTTCCGCCCGTCTCGCTTCAACACAATCGCATTCCTCCCTTCCAATCAGATGAGGCAATTGCACTGACCATGGAGGACTCCCATGCCTGTTTCTCACGATCTCTATCAGGACTTGCACTACCCGCGTGAAATCGTCCAGCAACGCCGACAGCAGGACAAGGCGCTGGACCGGCTGCTCGATGAGTACGTGGACATCGACAACCAAGTGCTGGCCGCCGAGTCGATCTCGGCCGGCAACTTCGAGGATGAAGACCTGCGCCACCTGAAGGAACGCCGGCTGGCCGTGAAGTACATGATCGAACGCCAGCTGGAGCGCAAGCCCTGAGCGACGCCGACAAGCGGGCCGGGTCAGCAGGCCCGCAAGGCGATCCATCTCGTCAGGCGATCATTGCCGCGCATTTTCTGTATTGGTCAAAATGGCCGGCGTCGGGCAAGCTGCCCGCTGCCCCGCCATCGCCCAAGGAACGTCGCTTTGCCTGCCTGGATCCCTGCCCCGCTACGCCAGCTTGGCCAACGCCTGCGCGGTACCGCCGCCCACCACAGCGAACTGCTCGGCTGGTTCGAGGACCAGGCGCAGCGCCGCGGTTATCAGCTTAGCGACGGCCAGCGCCGGGTGGTCCAGTGCATGGCCGAACAACTGGCGCAGCTCGAACAGGGCCAGCCGCGCAGCCTCTATCTGTATGGCTCGGTGGGCCGTGGCAAGAGCTGGTTGCTCGATGGCTTTTTCCAGGCGGTGCCGGTGGCAGCCAAGCAGCGCCTGCACTTCCATGAATTCTTTGCCCGCCTGCACCAGGGCATGCACCGGCACCGGGCGCTGGATGACGCACTGGGCGCGACCCTCGACGAGCTGCTGGGCGACTGCCGGGTGCTGTGTTTCGACGAATTCCACGTGCATGACATTGGCGATGCCATGCTGCTCACGCGCCTGTTCAACGCTTTGTTCGCCCGTGGCGTGCTGTTGCTGGTGACGTCCAACTATGCCCCCGAAGGGCTGTTGCCAAACCCGCTGTACCATGAGCGCTTCCTGCCGGTGATCCGCCTGATCAACGGCGCGATGGATGTCCTCGAGGTGGCTGGCGATACCGACTTTCGCAGTTTGCCGGTCAATCGCCAGCATCAGCGCTTCACCCAGGGCCACTATGTATGGCCGGGCAATGCGGCACAGCGCCAGGCGCTGAAGGTGCCAGATGCGCAACCGGTCATGCTGCAGGTGAACAAGCGCCCGTTGCGCGCGCTGGCCGTCGATGGCCGGCGGGTGGTGCTGGCCTTCGACGACCTGTGCGAAAAAGCTACGGCGGTGATCGACTACCTGGTGCTGGCCGGGCAATACGATGAGTGGATCATCGAAGGGCTGGATGATCTGGCGCAATGTTCACTGGCTGCGCAGCAGCGGTTCGTCAACCTGGTGGATGTGCTGTATGACCAGGACCGGCAGCTGCTGGTGATTGCTCGACGGCCATTGGCAGACAGCCTGGGTGGGCCGCTGGCCGACCTGATGCGCACCCGCAGCCGGTTGGGGCAACTGCATCAGGTCGGGCCTTGAAGCTGCTTTGCCTGAACCGGCCTCATCGCCGGCAAGCCGGCTCCCACAGGGATCGCGCCAGCCTTTAGAAATTGAGTAAGACAGGTACTGCACAGGACTTTGAGGTCGATGCGGTCGGGGTGGGAGCTGGCTTGCCGGCGATGAGGCCATGACAGTCAACCCATCAACCCGCCCGGGGCAAATCCGCCAGCACCGCCTCGATCTCGCCCAGCACCGCCGGGTCATCCAGGGTCGAGGGCGGCTGGTAGTCCTGCCCGTCGGCAATCTTGCGCAGCACCGCGCGCAGAATCTTCCCTGAACGGGTCTTGGGCAGCCGCTTCACCAGCCGCACGCGGTTGAAACAGGCCAACGCGCCAATCTCCTCACGCACGCTGCCCACCAGGTCCACCAGCAGCTGCGCCTCGGCAATGCCCTCGCCGTCCTTGAGCACCACCAGGGCCAGCGGCACCTGCCCCTTGATGTCGTCGTGCACGCCAATCACAGCGCATTCGGCCACCGCTGGGTGGCGCGCCACCAGGTCCTCCATCTCACCCGTGGACAGGCGGTGCCCGGAGACGTTGATCACGTCATCGGTGCGCCCCATGATGTAGACGAAACCGTCGTCGTCCAGGTAGCCGCCATCGCCGGTGTGGTAATACCCCGGGTAGGTGCGCAAGTAAGCTTGCAGGTAGCGCTCGTGATCGCCCCACAGCGTCTGGCTGCAGCCGGGCGGCAACGGCAGGGCGATGACGATCGAGCCCTGGTGGTTCGGCCCCAGCAAGTGGCCCTCGTCATCCAGCACGCGCACGTGATAACCCGGCACCGCCCGGTTGCTCGAGCCCGGCTTCGCCGCGCTGCCTTCCAGCCCCACGCACGGCGCGGTGACCGGCCAGCCGGTCTCGGTCTGCCACCAATGGTCGTGCACCGGCTTGCCAGTGACCCGCTGCAGCCACTCGTGGGTGCTGGAGTCCAGTTTTTCGCCGGCCAGGAACAGCTGGCGCAGCGAACTCAGGTCGTGCTTGCGAATCAGCTCGCCTTCCGGGTCCTCCTTACGGATGGCGCGCATGGCGGTGGGGGCGCAGAACAGCGCGTTGACCTGGTATTGCTCGACCACCCGCCAGTAGGCCGATGCATCCGGGGTGCGGATCGGCTTGCCTTCGTAGAACACCGTGGTGCAGCCGCTCATCAGCGGCCCATAGACGATCAGCGAATGGCCGACAACCCAACCCACATCGGATATGCCCCACCACACATCACCGGCCTGCATGCCGTAGATATGGCGCATGGCATAGCACAGCGCCACGGCGTTGCCGCCGTTTTCGCGCACGATGCCTTTGGGTTTGCCGGTGGTACCCGAGGTGTACATGATGTACAGCGGGTCGCCGGCATCCAGCTCGACCGGTGGCACCGGCTCGGCATCGGCCACCGCCGCCTGCCAGTCCAGGTCACGCCCCGCTTGCAGTGCGGCACGGGCTTGCGGGCGCTGCAGTACCAGCACGTTGCGCGGCTGGTGCCGGGCCACCTGCAGCGCGCGGTCGACCAGCGGCTTGTACTCGATCACCCGGTCGAACTCCAGGCCGCAGGAGGCCGTCAGCAGCAGCGTCGGCCGCGCATCATCGATGCGCAAGGCCAGTTCGTTGGCGGCAAAGCCACCGAATACCACCGAGTGCACCGCGCCGATCCGCGCGCAGGCCAGCATGGCCATGGCCGCCTGCGGCACCATGGGCATATAGATGATCACCCCATCGCCCTTGCTCACCCCCAGCTGGCGCAACAACCCGGCCAGGCGCGCCACCTCGTCATGCAGCTGCTGGTAGGTGTAGGCCTGCTGCACGCCGGTCACCGGCGAATCGTAGATCAGCGCCAGTTGCTCGCCGCGGCCCTGCTCGATCTGGTGATCGAGCGCCAGGTAGCAGCTGTTCAGGCGGCCATCGGCGAACCAGCGGTGGGTGCCGTCGGCGTTTTCCTGCAGAGTCACGGCAGGCTTGCGGTGCCAGGCCAGGTGCGCGGCCTGTTCCGCCCAGAAAGCGGCAGGGTCGGAAATGGAATGGGCGTAGCTGTGCTGATAGCTCATGGCGAAGGGAACCCGGTACTTGTTGTTATTGAAGGGCGAAACCTGAGTATGGACGCCTGCACCGGCCCCGCCAGGCGACTAAAGTCACAACCGACCTGCAAATTTGCAGACAACGCAAAAGCGCCCCATAACGGTGCAAAGCCTCTAGAATAGGCCACCCCTTCAGCCACCGAGCAGCTCATGGACATCGAACAGGCCCGAACCTTCCTGGAAATCGTGCGTTGCGGCAGCCTGGTCGCCGCCGCCGAACGCCTGTTCGTGTCTCAGACGGCGATCACCGCGCGGGTCCAGCGCCTGGAGCAGCAACTGGGCTGCCAGCTGTTCGTGCGCAGCCGCAACGGCGCCAGCCTGACCAGCGACGGCGAGGCCTTCGTCAGTTATGCCAACCAGATGGTGCAGACCTGGGAAGCGGCGCGCCGTGACCTGCCGCTGCCTGAAGGCTGCCAGCAAGTGCTGCACGTGGGGGGTGAGGTGAGCCTGGGCAACCCGATGATGCTCGACTGGGTCAGTGCCCTGCACCGCGAGCTGCCCAGCCATGCCATCCGCAGCGAGGTGAGCGACGGCGAATCGCTGCTGCGCAAGGTCGAGATGGGCCTGCTGGACGCCGCACTGGTCTACCAGCCGACCTACGGCCCGGGCCTGCAGGTGGAGCAGTTGATGGAGGAGAAGCTGATCCGCGTGCGCCGGGTCGACCTGCCAGCCCCGTACATCTATATCGACTGGGGCGAGGCTTTCCGCCGCCAGCACGATGCCGCCCTGCCCGACTGCGCGCGCCCGGCGCTGAGCTTCAACCTCGGGCCGCTGGCCTTGCAGTTCATTCTCGACCAGGGCGGCAGTGGCTACTTCCGCACCCGGGTGGTGCAGGCCTATCTGGACAGCGGGGTGTTCGAGCGGGTACCGCAGGCGCCGGAGTTCACCTACCCGACGTTCCTGGTGTACCCGCGCAAACGCGACAGCGAAGCCCTGCAACAGGCCTTCGCCATCCTGCGCCGGCTGGTGGCGGCTGGCGCCAGCGACTGGTCACAGCGCTGGGACCCGGTGCTCTGAAGCTTCGGTGTTGCTCAGCAGCTGGCGTTTGAGGCCGGCGATCAGATCGGTCTGGGTAATCACCCCTACCAGCCGTTCGGCATCGAGCACCGGCAGGCAATGCAGGCCCTGCTCGCACAGCAACGGCAGCAAGCGCTCCAGCGAGTGCTGGCTGCTGACGCTGATTACCCGGCGGCTCATCACCTGCTCCAGGCGTACCTCTTTACGGCCGAACAGACCACGCCAACTGAAGTGGCCCCGCTGCATGGCCGGGCCGACCAGGTCGCTGAGGCTGACGATACCCACCAGCTTGCCCTGCTGCAGTACCGGCAGGGTTTTCAGGTGATGGCTGGCCAGCATCTTCCACGCTTGCTCCAGAGTGGTGTCGGGCGTGGCGAACTGCACATCGCGAGACATCACCGAGGCTGCGGTGATACCGCCGAGGCTGCGCTGCAGGGCGTGCTGCTCGGTGGCCAGGATGATGCGCTCGAGTTCGTCACGGGTGACATCGACGAACTCGCCCAGTTCTTCCAGGGCCTGGTCCAGGTCGTCACTGCGTATGCCGACCCGTTCGCTGGGTAATGGGTCATGGGTGTGGTGCAGGTCCTTGCGCGGCACTGCGCCTTTTGGGTAGCGCACGCCGGTGAGGCGGTTGTAGAGCACCGCCACCGTGACCAGGATCAGCGCATTGAGTAGCACCGGCTCCAGCAGGTGGTCGCCCAGGGCGGTCAGCCCCGAGTCGGCCAACACCGCACTCACCGCCACCCCGCCACCCGGCGGGTGCAGGCAGCGCAACAGGCACATCACCAGGATCGAAATGCCCAGGGCGGCGGCGGCCACCCACAGCTGCGCACCGAAGCCCTGGCGCATGGCCAGGCCGACCGCAGCGGCCAGGGCGTAGCTGCCGAGCACCGGCCAGGGCTGGGCCAACGGGCCGGAATGCACGGCGAACACCAGCACCGCCGACGCCGCCAGCGGGCCGAGCAGGTGCAAGGCGATGCCGGGGCCATAGGCCATGCTGGTCAGCCAGCCGGCGAGAAACAGCCCGAGCAGCGCGCCGATACCGGCACGCAGCCATTCTTTGGGGGGAATATTCAGGGGCGCCGGCAACAGCCGCTGCAGACGACTTTCGGAACGCAAGGCAGACATGTGGGTAATCGGGATCTTTGGTTTTCTTGATTGAAAAGAAAGCCCGGCCGGGGTGGCCTGGGCCGCGTATTGCGCAGGCAATAGCACAAGGGGCTCCGTCCGTGGAGAGATGGAAACCGCAGGGTTTCGTGGTGGCGATTCTGCCGGGCGAGACGGGATTGGGCCAATTCAAAAAAATGCGCCTGTACTGCAATTTTTTTGCAGTGGTGATCTGGCCCGCGATCCCTGTAGGAGCGGCCGTGGCCGCGAACACCGGCGCAGCCGGTGCCATCCCTCGCGTCGCCTGCTTCGCGGGTGAACCCGCTCCCACATGGGGCTGCGTATGCCTCGGGCTTACGCTGAAACCTGTGGGAGCGGCTTTAGCCGCGAACACCGGCGCAGCCGGTGCCATCCACCGCGCCGCCTGCTTCGCGGGCTTGCCCGCTCCCACCGGGGGAATGCGTATGCCGCAGGTCAACACAACAGCTGTGGGAGCGGCCGTGGCCGCGAACACCGGCGAAGCCGGTGCCATCCACCGCGTCGCCTGTTCGCGGGCTTGCCCGCTCCCACAGGGACCGCTTCAGCGAGCCTTGCGCGGCAACTCGATGCTCACGCGCAGCCCGCCCAACGGGCTTTGCAGCAATGCCAGGCGCCCGCCCCAGGCCTCGACGATATCCCGCACGATGCCCAGCCCCAGCCCATGCCCATCGACCTGTTCATCCAGCCGCGAACCACGCTCCAGCACCTGCTGCCGCTGCCCCTCGGGGATCCCGGGGCCATCGTCGTCGACCCACAGCTGGTAAGCCTCCGCGCTCGGCGCGATCGCCACCCTCACCTCGCTGTCAGCCCACTTGCAGGCGTTGTCCAGCAGGTTGCCGAGCAGTTCCAGGACGTCTTCGCGGTCCCACGGCAGCAGCAGCCCGGGCGGCACATCGCTGGCCAGCAACAGGCCGTCGCCGTGGATCATGCCCAGCGTCCCCAGCAGCCCGGGCAACTCGGCGTCGCAATCGAATTGCGCGCCGGGCAGCGCATCGCCCGCCAGGCGCGCACGGTTCAACTCGCGGGCCAGGCGTTGCTGTATCTGCTCCAGCTGCTCGCGCAACTGCGCGCGCACCTCAGGCAGGTCATTCAGGCGCTCACCGGCGGCCAGGCTCAGCAACACCGCCAACGGCGTCTTCAGCGCATGGCCAAGGTTGCCCAGGGCATTGCGCGAGCGACGCAGGCTGTCTTCGGTATGGCTCAGCAGATGGTTGATCTGCCCCACCAGCGGCGCCAGTTCGCTGGGCACTTCAGCATCCAGCTGCGAGCGCTGGCCCTGCTGCAGCTGGGCAATCTGCTGGCGCGCCCGCTCCAGCGGCCGCAGCGAGCGGGTCACGGTGATACGTTGCAGCACCAGCACCAGGATCAGCGCCACCAGGCCCATGCCCAGGCCGATCTGCTGCATGCGCCGGAAGCCTTCGCGCACCGGCGAATAATCCTGCGCGACACTGATCGAGATGTCCTGGCCCAGGCGCCGGTAATCGGCCCGCAAAACCAGCAATTGCTGGCCTTCCGGGCCGAGCTGATGGCTGTCGGAAAGGCCCGGTGCGTCGGGCTTGGGCATGTCCAGGTCCCACAGCGAGCGCGAACGCCAGGTGCTCTGGGGCAGGCTGCCTTTGGCGAAATCGATGCGGAAGTAATAGCCGGAAAATGGCCGCTGGTAAGCCGCAGAGATACGCCGCTCATCCAGCTGCAGACCCGCAGGCCCGCGCACCAAGGCGACCAGCAGGTTTTCGCTTTCCTTGCGCAGGCCGTTTTCCAGGTAGCGCTGCAGGCCGGCCTCGAACAGCCACAAAGTCAGCTGCGCCAGCACCAGGCCGACCATCACCAGCACCGCCACCAGCCCCAGGCTCAGGCGCGCCTGGATTGACTTCACGCGGCGCTCCCGGCGTAGATGTAACCTTGCCCGCGACGGGTTTCGATGACGCTGCGGCCCAGCTTGCGCCGCAGGTGATTGACATGCACTTCGAGCACATTGGAATCGCGCTCGGTTTCACCGTCGTAGAGGTGCTCGGCCAAGTGGCTCTTGGAAAGGATCTGCTGCGGATGCAGCATGAAGTAGCGCAGCAGGCGGAATTCGGCAGCGGTCAGCTGGATGTCCACGCCATCACGGTTCACGCACTGGCGGCTTTCATCCAGGTGCAGGCCGGCGGCCTCCAGTGTCGGCTGGTTGGCCAGGCCACGGGCGCGGCGCAGCAACGCCTGGATGCGCAACTGCAGCTCTTCGGGGTGGAAAGGTTTACTCAGGTAGTCATCGGCCCCGGCTTTCAACCCTTCGATACGCTCAGCCCACGAGCCGCGCGCGGTCAGGATCAGCACGGGCGTGACCAGGCCATTGGCGCGCCATTGGGCCAGCACCTCCAGGCCCGGCAAGCCCGGCAGGCCGAGGTCGAGAATGATCAGGTCGTACGGTTCGCTCTGGCCCTGGTACACCGCGTCGCGGCCATCGGCCAGCCAGTCCACGGCATAGCCCTGACGTTGCAGGCCGGTGGTCAGTTCGTCGGCCAGTGGCACATTGTCCTCGACAAGCAACAGGCGCATTCAGTCGTCTTCCTCGTCTTTGAGCAGGGCGCCGGTGCTGGCGTCGAGCTTGATTTCGCGCACCACACCTTCCGCCGTCAGCAACTCGACTTCGTATTCGTAGCGATCGTCGTCTTCTTCCAGCTCGGCCTCCAGCAAACGCGCCCCGGGGTGACGCCCCAGGGCGGTTTCCAGCAAGTGTTCGAGCGGCAGGATGATGCCCTTCTGGCGCAGTTCCAGGGCTTCGTCCTGGTCAAGGTCGCGGGCGGCCGCCAGGGAACAGACGGCCAGAAGGGCCAGCGCAAGGTAACGCGCCGACCGCGCTAGCTGGGTCATCAGTTGTCCCGCTCGTCCTTCAGCACTTCACCGGTCTTGGCGTCCAGCGCCACATCCCACTCGACGTTCTGCGTATCGCGCAGCTCGACCTTGTAGATATAGCGGCCGTACTCGTCTTCAAGCTCGGAGTCGGTGACGGTGGCACCCGGGTGCTTGGCCACGGCGGCGGCCTTGAGTTCTTCCAGCGACTTGACGGTCTTGGCGTTGACCAGTTTGACCACTTCGTCGGGTTGTACATCCTTGGCGATGGCGGAATGAGCGCCCAGAACCAGGGCGGCGGCGACGGTGAACACGGCAGTCAAAGTTTTCATCGTTCTTCTCTCCTGAGAACTGTACAAGTTGTCTACGGGGTTAAGATTAACCGGCCGTCCTTAATTCAACCTGAAAACAGCTGGCGGCATGATAGCGCAGGTCAACACCGCGTAGCGTTCATCGCCGGCAGGCCAGCTGCCACAGCTTCACCACCACCTGGCGGTTGCGTGAACGCCTGCAAGCCTTGTAGCGGCCATGCTGGTAGACTGCGCGCATTCCTGATTCACACAGAGTTATCGACGCGTGGAAATTTTCAAAGAGTTCACATTCGAATCGGCCCACCGCCTGCCCCACGTGCCTGCCGGGCACAAATGCGGCCGCCTGCACGGCCACTCGTTCAAGGTCGGCCTGCACCTGACCGGCCCGCTCGACCCGCACACCGGCTGGATTCGCGATTTCGCCGAGGTCAAGGCGATCTTCAAGCCGATCTACGAGCAGCTGGACCACAACTACCTGAACGACATCCCCGGCCTGGAAAACCCGACCAGCGAAGTGATCGCCAAGTGGATCTGGGACCAGGTCAAGCCGCTGATGCCGGAGCTGTCCAAGGTGCGCATTCACGAAACCTGCACCAGTGGCTGCGAATACAGCGGCGATTGAGCCTGCGGCCTCGACAGGGGCCAGGTAACGGGTCAGATCCGGAATGGGCGCTTCAGTACTTCAAGGCTGACGCGCCCTTGGTAAGCTTTGGAGCCGGTGTATAGATAGGGCTGTTTATCCTGCTTTCGCAAGGTCACGGGGTTGTCGTCGACATCCTTCATCTCGAGATTGAGGTAGCGCTCACCCTCGGTCAACTTCGTTGGGTCCAGCCCGTTCAGCTGCCACATGTCCTCACCGATATAGATCACCCACTCCGGCACTTCAAAAACGCCAGCATACATGCCCATGTAGCCGACTTTGTCGGTGTCCAGATAACAGTTGATGATCGTCGGCTTACCCTCGACAAAGCCGCTTACCGGCCTGATCTGATAGTAATACCGTCCATTCTTCTCGTAGACCCCGAACCAGAAAACCTCATGGAGCGTTCCACCGCCATGGGACTCGAGTGCGGACCAGGGAACGAGTGAACCCTCCCTGGACTCGATGCGCAGATAACCGTCTTCACCATCCCCTCGTTCAAAACCCACCCAGATCGGTTTGACGAGATGCAATGAATTTTGCCATTGCGCCGGATCGAGATGAGCATCCTTTTGTTGCCAGCGCCATTTGGCAAGGAACGAAAGATGGGATTGGTACTTGAAATAGAATGCCATTTGCCAGCTACCCCGGATGATCTGTGGAGCGACCAGACTAGCCAGGCAGCGGCGCGCGCCGCAGAGGGAGACAGCTACCTCAGAACGCCATCGAGAAAGCTGGGGGCGATATAGCGCTGATAGTGCGCCTCGGACAGCAGAAAAAATTCGCGATCGATGGCATCGCGCAGCTGGGGCAACTCCCAATCGCGAAACTCTGGCAGCAAGACCATGCCGTAGGCCTCCAGATCACGGATCATCCGCGCCCCGCGGGCGATCAGCTGGTACGCCCAGCAGTACTCAGACTGCTGCTCGACGAAGCGGATGGAGCGCTGCTGCAGCTGTTGGCGCAGCCGGTTTTTGTCGAACACTTCCAGCTTGGCCATCATCACCTGCACCAGCAGCTGTTCCAGGCGCAGCCACACCGCGCGCTTCTGTTCGTCGTCGTAGCCGTTCCAGTGGATCACTTCGTGATGAAAACGCTTGCAGCCCCGGCAAACGGTGTCCCCGTAAACGGTGGAGCAGAGGCCGACGCAAGGGGTCTTGATGGACTGGTTGGGCATTGGAAACAACGGCTTGGCGGTGGAACACGGGGTCATGTTAGCCCTTTGTCTAACCAGGGTCACTCGTTAAAGTCATGTTCGCCGCCTTACCTTCGGGCTTTTTTTGCCGTAGAATCATCCGGCCTTTTCAAAGGCAACAATGTCCGTTGGAAGCTGTTTTCAAAGCGTCACGAGCACAGTTCATCCGGTAGAACGGCGTTGGCCCGGGCCATGCACCCCTCGCATGCCCGTGCCAGCCCTCATCAGCTCCCCGTTCTGCAGGCGTAAAACTTTGAAAGCAGCTTCTGTAAGGATTCTTTGCGACTCTGGCTGGGCGGCCCACAAAGCCGTGGCAGCGCATGGGTGCATCGAATGCTGGATGAGCGTCCCGGACCCCCTTTAGGGACCACTGATGAGGGTAATAACTGTGCTTGAAGCCTACCGCAAACACATCGAAGAGCGTGCCGCCCTGGGCATCGTGCCCCAGCCGCTGAACGCCGAACAAACTGCAGGCCTGGTCGAGCTGCTGAAAAACCCGCCGGCCGGCGAAGAAGCCTTCCTCGTAGACCTGATCACCAACCGCGTACCGCCAGGGGTCGACGAAGCTGCCTACGTCAAGGCCGCTTTCCTCTCCGCCGTCGCCAAGGGCGAAGCCAAGTCGCCGCTGATCGACCGCAAGCACGCCACCGAACTGCTGGGCACCATGCAGGGCGGCTACAACATCGAAACGCTGGTCGCACTGCTGGATGACGCCGAACTGGGCGCCGTCGCGGCCGAACAGCTCAAGCACACCCTGCTGATGTTCGATGCCTTCCACGATGTGGCAGAAAAAGCCAAGGCCGGTAATGCGCACGCCAAGGCCGTGCTCGAGTCCTGGGCTGCCGGCGAGTGGTTCACCTCGCGCCCGGCAATCGCCGACAAGTACACCCTGACCGTGTTCAAGGTGCCTGGCGAAACCAACACCGACGACCTGTCCCCTGCCCCGGACGCCTGGTCGCGCCCTGACATCCCGCTGCACGCCCTGGCCATGCTGAAAATGGCCCGTGACGGCATCGAGCCGCAGCAGCCTGGCTCGGTCGGCCCGCTGGCCCAGATCGAAGCGGTCAAGGCCAAGGGCTTCCCGGTTGCCTACGTCGGTGACGTGGTCGGTACCGGTTCCTCGCGTAAATCCGCCACCAACTCGGTGCTGTGGTTCTTCGGCGACGACATCCCGTACGTGCCGAACAAGCGCGCCGGTGGCTTCTGCTTCGGCACCAAGATCGCCCCGATCTTCTACAACACCATGGAAGACGCCGGCGCCCTGCCGATCGAATTCGACTGCACCAACCTGGCGATGGGCGACGTCATCGACGTTTACCCGTTCAAAGGTGAAGTACGCCGTCACGGCAGCGACGAACTGGTTACCAGCTTCACCCTGAAGACCGAAGTGCTGCTGGATGAAGTCCGCGCTGGCGGCCGTATCCCGCTGATCGTCGGCCGTGGCCTGACCGAAAAAGCCCGCGCCGAGCTGGGCCTGGGCTCATCGGACCTGTTCAAGAAGCCAGAGCAGCCTGCCGACACCGGCAAGGGCTTCACCCTGGCGCAGAAAATGGTGGGTCGCGCTTGTGGTCTGCCTGAAGGCCAGGGCGTACGCCCAGGTGCCTACTGCGAGCCGAAGATGACCACCGTCGGTTCCCAGGACACCACCGGCCCGATGACCCGCGACGAGCTGAAGGACCTGGCGTGCCTGGGCTTCTCCGCTGACCTGGTGATGCAGTCGTTCTGCCACACCGCGGCGTACCCGAAGCCGATCGACGTCACCACCCACCACACCCTGCCAGACTTCATCCGCACCCGTGGCGGCGTGTCGCTGCGCCCGGGCGACGGCATCATCCACAGCTGGCTGAACCGCATGCTGATGCCTGACACCGTGGGCACCGGTGGCGACTCGCACACCCGCTTCCCGATCGGCATCTCGTTCCCGGCCGGTTCCGGCCTGGTAGCGTTCGCCGCTGCCACCGGCGTCATGCCGCTGGACATGCCAGAGTCGATCCTGGTGCGCTTCAAGGGCAAACTGCAACCCGGCATCACCCTGCGTGACCTGGTCCACGCCATCCCTTACTACGCCATCCAGCAAGGCCTGCTGACCGTCGAGAAGAAGGGCAAGAAAAACGCCTTCTCCGGCCGCATCCTGGAAATCGAAGGCCTGGACGAGCTGACTGTCGAGCAAGCCTTCGAGCTGTCCGACGCCTCGGCCGAGCGTTCCGCTGCCGGTTGCACCATCAAGCTGCCAGAGAAGGCCATTGCCGAGTACCTGCAGTCGAACATCACCCTGCTGCGCTGGATGATCGGCGAAGGCTACGGCGATGCCCGCACCCTGGAGCGCCGCGCCCAGGCCATGGAAGCCTGGCTGGCCAAGCCTGAGCTGCTGTCGGCCGACGCCGATGCCGAATACGCCGAAATCATCGAGATCGACCTGGCCGACGTCAAAGAGCCTGTGCTCTGCGCGCCGAACGACCCGGACGACGCCCGCCTGCTGTCTTCGGTGCAGGGCGAGAAGATCGACGAAGTGTTCATCGGTTCGTGCATGACCAACATCGGCCACTTCCGCGCCGCCGGCAAGCTGCTGGACAAGGTCAAGGGCGGTATCCCGACCCGTCTGTGGCTGGCTCCGCCAACCAAGATGGACGCTCACCAGCTGACCGAAGAAGGCTACTACGGCATCTACGGCAAGGCCGGTGCGCGCATGGAAATGCCAGGCTGCTCGCTGTGCATGGGTAACCAGGCACGCGTGCAGACCGGTTCGACCGTGGTCTCCACCTCGACCCGCAACTTCCCGAACCGTCTGGGCGACGCTACCAACGTGTACCTGGCATCGGCCGAGCTGGCTGCTGTCGCTTCGATCATCGGCAAGCTGCCGACCGTCGAAGAGTACATGCAGTACGCGAAAGACATCGACAGCATGGCTGCCGACGTTTACCGCTACCTGAGCTTCGACCAGATCGCCGAGTTCCGCGAAGCGGCCGCCAACGCCAAGATCCCGGTGGTTCAGGCGTAAGCTGAGTTGTAAGGTGTAAAGAAGAGCCCCGGCAGCGATGCCGGGGCTTTCTTGTTTCAACCTGTACCGGCCTCTTCGCGGCTAAAGCCGCTCCCACACGGTCCTGCGCAGCCCCTACGGTGAGTACCCTGTGGGAGCGGCTTTAGCCGCGAAGAGGCCGCCACTGGCAACCTCAAATCACCAACAACTCCACAAACCTGTGCACCGCCATCTGCTCCAGCACTTGCTGGTCCTTGCACAGCTCGAATATCTGCTGACACCGTTGCCGCGCAAAGCGCGTCGCCAGGTTGGCCCTGAACTTGGCCTCCAGCAACGGAATCCCCTCCTCCCGCCGCCGCCGATGCCCGATCGGGTACTCCACCGCCACCTGTTCGGTACTGCTGCCGTCCTTGAAGAACACCTGCAAGGCGTTGGCGATCGAACGCTTGTCCGCTTCCAGGTACTCGCGGCTGAAGCGCGGGTCTTCCACCACCTCCATCTTCTCGCGCAGGCGGTCGATGCTTGGGTGATTGGCGTGGAAGGCGTCTTCGTAATGCTCGGCCACCAAGTGCCCGAAAATCAACGGCACCGCCACCATGTACTGCAGACAATGGTCGCGGTCGGCGGCGTTGGCCAGCGCGCCGCTCTTGGAAATGATGCGGATCGCCGATTCCTGGGTGGTAATGACGATGCGATCGATTTCATGCAGGCGGTTACGCACCAACGGATGCAGAATGACCGCCGCCTCGCAGGCGGTCTGGGCGTGGAATTCGGCCGGGAAACTGACTTTGAACAGCACGTTCTCCATCACATAGCTGCCCAGAGGTTGCGGCACGCGCAGTTCCTGCTGCTCGGACGGCTTGAGCGCCAGGTCCTTGTTGGTGTGGCTGAACAGCACGTCGTAGAAGCCCCACTGCGGCGCGGTGAGCACGCCCGGCACGCCCATCTCGCCGCGCAGGGCGATATCGGCCAGGCGCACGCCACGGCTGGACGCATCGCCGGCGGCCCACGACTTGCGCGAGCCGGCATTGGGCGCATGACGGTAGGTGCGCAGCGCCTGGCCATCGACGAAGGCGTGGGACAAGGCAGACAGCATCTGTTCGCGGTTGGCGCCCATCAGCCTCGCGCATACTGCGGTCGAGGCCACCTTGACCAGTATCACGTGGTCGAGGCCCACCCGGTTGAAGGCATTCTCCAGCGCCAGCACGCCCTGGATCTCGTGGGCCATGACCATGGCTTCGAGCACATCGCGCATCAGCAGCGGTGCCTCGCCTGTGGCCACGCGCTTCTGCGACAGGTGATCGGCAACGGCGAGGATGCCACCGAGGTTGTCCGAGGGGTGAGCCCATTCGGCGGCCAGCCAGGTGTCGTTGTAGTCCAGCCAGCGCACCGTGCAGCCGATATCCCAGGCGGCCTTGACCGGGTCCAGGCGGTAGCCGGTGCCGGGGACGCGGGCGCCATTGGGCACTACGGTGCCTTCCACCTGCGGGCCAAGCAGCTTGGTGCATTCGGGAAAGCGCAGGGCCAGCAGGCCGCAGCCGAGGGTGTCCATCAGGCAGTTGCGCGCGGTGTCCAGGGCTTCGGCGGATTCGACCCGATAGCCGAGGGCGTAATCGGCGAGGGTTTGCAATACCCGGTCGTAATCGGGGCGGGTGTTGAGGTCTACGTTGGCGCTCATATGCAGCTCCCTTCAGAATTGCCGGGGCCGCTTCGCGCCCCTTTCGCGACGCAAGGCCGCTCCCACAACGGAAGTACACCACCCTCCATGTGGGAGCGGCTTTGCGTCGCGAAAGGGCTGCGCAGCAGCCCCAACCAACTAAAGCCGAGCGCCAGTGGTGCGTTAGAAGCTATCGCCAGGCACGCGAACCCAGCCCTCCATCAGCACGCGAGCACTGCGGCTCATGATTGCCTTGGTCACTGTCCACTCACCATTCACCTGGCGCGCCTCGGCCCCGACCCGCAGGGTGCCCGAGGGGTGGCCGAAACGTACGGCGCTGCGCTCGCCCCCGCCAGCGGCGAGGCTGACCAGCGTGCCCGGAATGGCCGCTGCGGTACCGATCGCAACCGCAGCCGTACCCATCATTGCATGGTGCAGCTTGCCCATCGACAAGGCCCGTACCAGCAGGTCGATATCAGCCGCCTGCACCGCCTTGCCACTGGACGCAGTGTAGGTGCTTGGCGGCGCGACGAAAGCCACTTTCGGTGTGTGCTGACGCCCGGCAGCCTGGTCGACGTTGTCGATCAGGCCCATGCGCACGGCGCCATGGGCGCGAATCGTCTCGAAACGCAGCAGCGCCTGCGGGTGGCCATTGATGGCGTCCTGCAGTTCGCAGCCGGTGTAACCGATATCGGCGGCATTGACGAAGATGGTCGGGATACCGGCATTGATCAGGGTCGCCTTGAACGTACCGACACCTGGCACCACCAGGTCATCGACCAGGTTGCCGGTGGGGAACATCGCCCCGCCCTCGCCGTCTTCGTCGGCGGCCGGGTCGAGGAACTCCAGCTGCACCTCGGCCGCCGGGAAGGTCACCCCGTCCAGTTCGAAATCGCCGGTTTCCTGCACTTCGCCTTCGCTGATCGGCACATGGGCGACGATGGTCTTGCCGATGTTGGCCTGCCAGATGCGCACCGTGGCGATGCCATTGCGCGGGATGCGCGCCGGGGCGACCAGGCCGCTGCTGATGGCGAACGAACCGACGGCGGCGGAGAGGTTGCCGCAGTTGCCGCTCCAGTCGACAAAGGCCTTGTCGATGCTGACCTGGCCGAACAGGTAATCGACATCATGATCGGGCTTGCTGCTTTGCGACAGGATTACGGTCTTGCTGGTGCTGGAAGTGGCGCCACCCATGCCGTCGATCTGCTTGCCGTACGGGTCGGGGCTGCCGATTACCCGCAGCAGCAGGGCGTCGCGGGCAGGGCCGGGGATTTGCGCCCGCTCGGGCAGGTCTTGCAGCCGGAAGAACACGCCCTTGCTGGTGCCGCCACGGATGTAGGTGGCGGGGATTTTCACTTGCGGTATAGGTGCCATTGCTTTGCTGTCCTGTCTGATAGGCATGAAACCCCGGGGCTGCGGTGCAGCCCATCGCCGGGGGGGCCGCCCCCCCCCCCCCCCCCCCCGGGAAAAAAAGGGGGGGGGGGGGGGGGGGGGGGGCGGGGGGGGGCGGGGGGGGGGCAACCCCCCCC
>NZ_PUQD01000036.1 GCF_003331055.1 Pseudomonas sp. AFG_SD02_1510_Pfu_092
TGGCCCGAAACAGATGTGGGAGCCGGCTTGCCGGCGATGCGCCGCGCGGGCGGCGCTCGATCTCACAGGCGCTGCAACTGTCGTGGCGAGCACCTGTTCGCCCTGGTGCCGAACCCAAGGCGAGCACCTGTCCGCCCTGACGCCAGTCCAAGGCATGCCCCGCTGCCCTCCATCAATTCCCTGACCTCCGGCAGATGAGCCCCCGGCGCTCCTATGGTAGAGTGGCGGCCTTTTTCCGAAGGGGCGTTTACTGTGTGGGAATTGGTCAAGTCCGGTGGTTGGATGATGCTGCCGATCATTCTGAGCTCCGTCGTTGCCATGGCTATCGTCGTCGAGCGCCTGTGGACCCTGCGCGCCAGCCGCGTCACCCCGCCGCACCTGCTGGGCCAGGTGTGGATGTGGATCAAGGACAAGCAACTGACCAGTGACAAGCTCAAAGCTTTGCGCGCCGATTCGCCACTGGGTGAAATTCTTGCCGCGGGCCTGGCCAATTCGCGCCATGGCCGCGAAATCATGAAGGAATGCATCGAGGAGGCCGCCTCGCGCGTCATCCACGAACTGGAACGCTACATCAGCACCCTCGGCACCATCGCCGCCATGGCGCCGTTGCTCGGCCTGCTGGGCACCGTGCTGGGCATGATCGACATCTTCAGTGCCTTCATGGGCTCGCAGATGACCGCCAACGCGGCCGTGCTGGCCGGCGGCATTTCCAAGGCTCTGGTCACCACGGCGGCCGGCCTGATGGTCGGCATCCCGGCGGTATTCTTCCACCGTTTCCTGCTGCGCCGCATCGATGAACTGGTGGTCGGCATGGAGCAGGAGGCGATCAAGCTGGTGGAAGTGCTCCAGGGCGACCGCGAAGTGGAAGTGGCCGGAGGCAAGGCGTGAAGTTCCGGCGCAATCGCCAGCGGGAGAACGTCGATATCAACCTGGCGTCGCTGATCGATGTGGTGTTCGTCCTGCTGCTGTTCTTCGTGGTCACCACCACCTTCACCCGCGAAACCCAGCTGCGCGTCGAGCTGCCCGAGGCCGCCAGCGCCGAACAGGCGCCACCGGACCAGGGCAAGCTGGTGGAAATCACCATCAGCGCCGAAGGCGTGTACTCGGTGAACAACCACCTGCTGCCCAAGAGTGACCTGGCCACCCTGAGCGAGGCGATCGAGCGCGAATCGGGTGGCGACAACAAGCTGCCGCTGGCCATCAGCGCCGATGGCAAGACCCCGCACCAGGCTGTGGTCACCGCGATGGATGCCGCCGGCAAGCTCGGTTTCAGCCAGTTGCGCATGACCACCGTCGAGGCGGCCCAGGGCACGCCTTGATGGCCTTCGCCGACCGCCTGCTCGCCGCCTGGTACGCCGGGCACCCGGCCCTGGCGCTGCTGCGCCCGCTGGAGGCGCTGTACCGTCGCGTGGTCACGCGCAAGCGCGCGCGCTTTCTCAGTGGCGAAAGCGCCAGCTACCGGGCGCCGGTACCGGTCATCGTGGTGGGTAACATCACCGTGGGCGGCACCGGCAAGACGCCGATGATCCTCTGGCTGATCGAGCACTGCCGCCAGCAGGGCTTGAAGGTGGGCGTGGTCAGCCGTGGTTACGGTGCCAAGCCGCCGCAATTGCCCTGGCGCGTGCAGGCCGACCAGCCAGCCGAACAGGCCGGTGACGAGCCGTTGCTGATCGTGCAGCGCAGCGGCGTGCCGCTGATGATCGACCCCGACCGTTCCCGCGCCGTGCAGGCACTGCTGGCCAGCGAGCCGCTCGACCTGATCCTGTGTGACGACGGCATGCAGCACTACCGCCTGGCCCGTGACCTGGAGCTGGTGCTGATCGATGCCGCGCGCGGCCTGGGCAACGGCCGCTGCCTGCCGGCGGGGCCGTTACGCGAGCCGGCCGAGCGCCTGCAAGAGGCGGACGCCGTGCTGTTCAACGGTACCCGCGAAGCCGGTGGCGATGGTTTCGCCTTCCACTTGCAACCGTCCGCCCTGGTCAACTTGCGCAGCGGTGAGCGCCGTGCCCTCGACCATTTCCCCGCTGGCCAGCGCCTGCATGCGGTGGCCGGTATCGGCAACCCGCAACGTTTCTTCAATACCCTGCTGGGGCTAAACTGGCAGCCGCTGCCGCATCCGTTTGCCGACCATGCCCAGTTCAGCGCCGAAAGCCTGGCGTTCAGCCCGCCGCTGCCGCTGGTCATGACCGAGAAGGACGCGGTGAAATGCCGGGCCTTCGCCGCTGACGACTGGTGGTACCTGGCCGTCGATGCACAGCCTGCGCCGGCTTTCGGCGCCTGGTTCGACGACCAGTTGCAGCGCTTGCTGCGCAAGCCCTGAGCCCGTTTTCATTTTTCCGGCCACCTGGCCCCAAGGAAGCCTTCAATGGACACCAAACTGCTCGATATCCTGGCCTGCCCGATCACCAAGGGCCCGCTCAAGCTCAGCGCCGATAAGACCGAGCTGATCAGCAAGGGCGCGGGCCTTGCCTACCCGATCCGCGACGGCATCCCGGTGATGCTGGAAAGCGAGGCGCGCACCCTGACCGACGACGAGCGTCTGGACAAATGAGCCTGAACTTCACCGTGGTCATCCCCGCCCGGCTGCGCTCCACGCGCCTGCCGGGCAAGCCGTTGTTGCCGATCGCCGGCAAACCGATGGTGCAGCATGTATGGGAACAGGCGCGCAAGAGCGGCGCCAGCCGTGTGGTCATCGCCACCGACGACGCCAGCATTGTCGAGGCCTGCCAGGCCTTCGGCGGTGAAGTGCTGCTGACCCGTGCCGACCATGAGTCCGGCACCGACCGCCTGGCCGAAGTGGCCGCGTACCTCGGCCTGCCGGCCGATGCCATCGTGGTCAACGTGCAGGGCGACGAGCCGCTGATCCCGCCGGTGATCATCGACCAGGTGGCGGCCAACCTGGCCGCGCATCCGGAAGCCGGTATCGCCACCCTGGCCGAGCCGATCCACGCACCGGAAACCGTGTTCAACCCCAATGCCGTCAAGGTGGTCAGCGACAAGAACGGCCTGGCCCTGACCTTCAGCCGTGCGCCGCTGCCGTGGGCCCGCGATGCTTTCGCCAAGGACCGCAGCGTGTTGCCCGAAGGCGTGCCTTATCGCCGCCACATCGGCATGTACGCCTACCGCGTCGGTTTCCTTCAGGACTTCGTCAGCTGGGGCCCGTGCTGGCTCGAGCAGACCGAAGCGCTGGAGCAGCTGCGTGCCTTGTGGCACGGCGTGCGCATCCATGTCGAGGATGCCATCGAGGCGCCAGCCGTGGGCGTGGACACCCCTGAAGACCTGGAGCGCGTACGGCGCTTGCTGGAGGCCTGATGCGCATCCTGTTCGTGTGCCTGGGCAACATTTGCCGCTCACCCACCGCCGAAGGCGTACTGCGCCAGCAACTGCAGGCCGCCGGGCTGGCCGACAGGGTGCATGTGGCGTCCGCCGGCACCGGTGACTGGCACGTCGGCAAGGCGCCTGACAGCCGCACCTGCAAGGCAGCGCTGGCGCGCGGTTACGACCTGTCGCAGCAGCGTGCCCAGCAGGTCAAGGCGGCGCATTTTGCCGAGTACGATCTGGTCCTGGCCATGGACGAGAGCAACCTGCGTGATCTGCATGCGCTGCGCCCGCACACCGCAGTCGGCGAACTCGACCTGTTCCTGCGCCGCTACGGCGCAGCCCTGGATGAAGTGCCAGACCCGTATTATGGCGGCGCCGACGGCTTCGAGCAGGTGCTCGACCTGGTCGAAGCGGCGTGCCAGGCGCTGGTCCTGGAAATCAAGGGGCGGCTATGACCGGGCAGTGGCAAGAGCAGGTATCGCTCAAGCCTTACAACACCTTCGGTATCGATGTGAAGGCGCGCTATTTCAGCCAGGCGCAGGATGACCAACAGGTGCGTCAGGCGCTGGCCCAGGCGCAGCAACAAGGCCTGCCGGTGCTGGTGATCGGCGGTGGCAGCAACCTGCTGCTGACCGGCGATATCGACGCGCTGGTGCTGCACATGGCCAGCCGTGGCCGGCGCGTGCTCAGTGACGATGGCGAACGTGTCGTGGTCGAGGCCGAGGCTGGCGAGCCGTGGCACCCCTTCGTGCAATGGACCCTGGCACAAGGGTGTTGCGGGCTGGAGAACCTCAGCCTGATCCCCGGTACCGTCGGCGCCGCACCCATGCAGAACGTCGGCGCCTACGGGGTCGAGATCAAGGATGTGTTCGCCGGCCTGACTGCCCTCGATCGCGAAACCGGCGAGCTGCGTGACTTCGGCCTGGCGGAATGTGCCTTTGGTTATCGCGACAGCCTGTTCAAGCGCAACCCCGGGCGCTGGTTGATCCTGCGCGTGCGCTTTGCCTTGAGCCGCACCCTGAAGGCGCACCTGGACTACGGCCCGGTGCGTCAGCGCCTGACAGAACAGGGCGTGAGCGAGCCGACCGCGCAGGCGATCAGTGAGGCGATCAGCAGCATTCGCCGCGAGAAGTTGCCGGACCCGGCCGAGCTTGGCAACGCCGGCAGCTTCTTCAAGAACCCGGTAGTGGCGGCCGCCCAGGTCGAGCGTATTCGGGCGCAGCACCCGGGGGTGGTGGCTTATCCGCAGGCGGATGGCCAGGCTAAGCTGGCGGCGGGCTG
Source organism: Pseudomonas sp. AFG_SD02_1510_Pfu_092 (assembly GCF_003331055.1). Classification (GTDB taxonomy): domain Bacteria; phylum Pseudomonadota; class Gammaproteobacteria; order Pseudomonadales; family Pseudomonadaceae; genus Aquipseudomonas. The sequence goes on from NZ_PUQD01000036.1 coordinate 4,603, forward strand.
GTTGATCGAGCAGGCGGGCTGGAAGGGTTACCGCGAGGGGGATGCCGGGGTGCATCGTTTGCAGTCGCTGGTGCTGGTCAACCATGGCCAGGCGAGCGGGGCGCAAATGTATGCGCTGGCGCGGCGCATCCAGGCGGATATCCTCGAGCGCTTCGGGGTAGAGCTGGAGATGGAGCCTAACCTCTACTGATTCATTGCCTGGGCTGGCCCTTTCGCGGCTGAAGCCGCTCCCACAGGGGCCTCACAGGGCCTGAGGGTAGTGGGCGTCCTGTGGGAGCGGGTTTACCCGCGAAGAGGCTGTACAGACAAAACGCCCAACCAAGAAAAAGCCCCGCCAGTTCGCACTGGCGGGGCTTTTTCATTCAGCCTTGGCTATCAACCGTGATGAGGCTTGTGCTCATCGGCGGCTTCCAGGGCTGGCTCCTCGGAAGCTGCAACAGCGTCCTGTGCGGCTTTGGCGGCAGCCTCGGCCTCACGCTTGCGGCGGCGAACTTCACGTGGGTCGTTCGGTGCCCGGCCGTTGGCCAGCATCACGGTGGCAGGCTCTGCCACAGCTGGGGCTTCGACCGGCGCAGGCTCGGCAGGTGCAGGCTGCTCGGCAACCGGGGCAGCTTCGACCACGGCCGGGGCCTGTTCGATTTCACCGGCTTCGACAGCAGGCGCTTCTACCGGTGCTTCGACAGCTGCGGCCGGCTCGACCACCGCCACTTCTTCGGCGACCGGCTGCGGCGCAACTTCGACCACCGGCTCGGCAGTTGCCTCGACCACGGCCACAGGCTCGCTGAACGGCTGCTCGACCACTGGGGCCACGGCCACTTCGTCAGCCTGGGCGACAGCTTCGACCGGCTCGACCTGTTCAGCCTGCTCGACCGATTGGGCGATTTCGCTGTTGTCGGTTTTTGCGGCTTCAGCGGCTTCTGTGACAGCTGCGACTTCAGCGGTAGCGCGTTCGGCCTGCTCGTTGGCCTGGGCCTCGGCGTCGCTGCTGATGTTGCTGCTAGCGACAGCGGCAGTCACCGCCAGGCCGGCGGCCAATTCAGCACCCAGCTCGGTGGCCTGGTGCTGTTGTGGCTGCTCTTCGCCGCCTTCTTCTTCGCTGCCGTCGATCAGCTCGCCATTGGCGTTGCGCTGACGTTCACGACGGTTGCTGCGACGACGCTGGCCGCGGGAGCGGCGGCGCGGACGCTCGCCATCGGTGCCTTCCTGTTCGTCCTGCTGCAGTTCATCGTTCGGCAGTTGCTCTTCGGCCAGTTCGGCAGCCTGTTCGGCGGCTTCTTCGGCTGCGCGTGGCTGACGTTCCTCGCGTGGCGGACGCGGTGCACGTTCTTCGCGAGGAGCACGCTCCTCACGCGGTGCGCGTTCTTCACGCGGAGCACGCTCTTCACGCGGAGCACGTTCTTCACGCGGTGCGCGTTCTTCGCGCGGAGCACGTTCTTCACGCGGTGCGCGTTCTTCGCGTGGGGCACGCTCTTCACGCGGTGCACGTTCCTCGCGGGCTACACGCTCTTCACGCGGCTGGCGCTCTTCGCGTTCGACAGGCGGGGTGGCGTCCAGCGGCTCACGCAGTTCGCGCACGCGCTCTTCGCCACGGTTGCCGCGACGGTCTTCGCGTGGCTGGCGTGGGGCACGTTCTTCACGCGGTGCACGCTCTTCGCGTGGTGCGCGTTCTTCACGTGGCGCACGCTCTTCGCGTGGTGCGCGTTCTTCACGTGGCGCACGCTCTTCGCGCGGTGCGCGTTCCTCGCGTGGCTGGCGCTCTTCGCGCGGCTTGCGCTCTTCATCGCGGCGGCCGTTGCGGTTGCGGCTCTGCTGGCGGCCGTTACGGCGTTCTTCGTTGCGCGGGCCGCGCTCGGTGGCCGGTTTTTCGGTAGCGGTGACCACCGGTGCGGCAGCAGGTTCGTCCTTGCCGGCGAACAGGCTGACCAGCGACTTCACCAGGCCCTTGAACAGGCTTGGCTCCGGCGCGGCCGGGGCAGGGGCGACCGGGGCAACAGGCTGCGGCTCTTCGGCGGCGGCCGGTACTGGCGCGTTGGCGCGGGCCGGGGCGGTCTTGACCGCGGCTTCCTGGCGAACCAGGGTGCGGGTGGCGGTCGGCTGCGGCGCTTCTTCGGCCTCGCTGGCGGCGATTTCGTAGCTGGACTGGTTGTTCAGCACTTCCGGGTTGTCGTCGCGCAGGCGCTGGACTTCGAAGTGCGGGGTTTCCAGGTGATCGTTCGGCAGGATGATGATGCGCGCACGGGTGCGCAGTTCGATCTTGGTGATCGAGTTGCGCTTCTCGTTGAGCAGGAACGCGGCCACCGGGATCGGCACCTGGGCGCGGACTTCGGCGGTACGGTCCTTCAGGGCTTCTTCTTCGATCAGGCGCAGGATGGCCAGCGACAGCGACTCGACGTCACGGATGATGCCGGTGCCGGAGCAGCGTGGGCAGACGATACCGCTGCTTTCGCCCAGCGACGGGCGCAGGCGCTGACGGGACATTTCCAGCAGGCCGAAGCGCGAGATGCGGCCGACCTGAACGCGGGCGCGGTCGGCTTCCAGGCATTCACGCACGCGCTCTTCCACAGCGCGCTGGTTCTTCGCCGGGGTCATGTCGATGAAGTCGATGACGATCAGGCCGCCGATGTCACGCAGGCGCAGCTGGCGGGCGATTTCTTCGGCCGCTTCCAGGTTGGTCTGCAGGGCGGTCTCTTCGATGTCGCTGCCTTTGGTGGCGCGCGCCGAGTTGATGTCGATCGACACCAGGGCTTCGGTCGGGTCGATCACGATCGAGCCGCCGGACGGCAGATCGACCACGCGCTGGAAGGCGGTCTCGATCTGGCTTTCGATCTGGAAGCGGTTGAACAGCGGCACGCTGTCTTCGTACAGCTTGACCTTGCTGGCGTACTGCGGCATCACCTGGCGGATGAAGGTCAGGGCTTCTTCCTGGGCATCGATGCTGTCGATCAGCACTTCGCCGATGTCCTGGCGCAGGTAGTCGCGGATGGCGCGGATGATGACGTTGCTTTCCTGGTAGATCAGGAAAGGCGCGGCGCGGTCCTGGGACGCTTCCTTGATGGCGGTCCACAGTTGCAGCAGGTAGTCGAGGTCCCACTGCATTTCTTCGCTGCTGCGGCCAAGGCCGGCAGTGCGCACGATCAGGCCCATGTCGCCCGGCACGGTCAGGCCGTTCAGCGCTTCACGCAGTTCGTTGCGTTCTTCGCCTTCGATGCGGCGGGAGATGCCGCCGGCACGCGGGTTGTTGGGCATCAGCACCAGGTAGCGGCCAGCCAGGCTGATGAAGGTGGTGAGGGCGGCGCCTTTGTTGCCGCGCTCTTCCTTCTCGACCTGGACGATGACTTCCTGGCCTTCGCTGAGCACTTCCTTGATGTTGACCCGGCCTTCAGGGGCCTTCTTGAAGTATTCGCGGGAGATTTCTTTCAGCGGCAGGAAGCCGTGACGTTCGGAACCGAAGTCGACGAAGGCGGCTTCGAGGCTGGGTTCGATGCGGGTGATCTTGCCTTTGTAGATGTTGGCCTTTTTCTGCTCGCGCGCGCCGGACTCGATGTCCAGGTCGTAGAGACGTTGGCCGTCCACCAGGGCTACACGCAACTCTTCGGGTTGAGTCGCGTTAATCAGCATTCTTTTCATGTTGTACCGTCGGTTTCCGGGCTGCCGGAAACGGCGTTCGGCACACACGACTTCTCATGGTCGGTGCCAAGGTGCGCAAAGGGTGGCCGGGCCACCCCCGTGTCGAGCGACGTTCGGCACCAGCCGGTTGCCCAGCCTGCCGTTGTCGCGACGACGCGTCCTGTTTGCTGCGGTGCCAACAAGGCCCCGGTGGCTTCGAATTGGAATCCGAATCAACCAAGCGGGCCTTGTGCACTCAGTCAGGAGGAGGAATCAACCGTCAGCCGTGGACGCCCGGGGGCATCTGTTCAGGACCTTATCCGCTCGCCAGCCGTTCAATGGGCTGGTGGGCCGGACGCGGTGCTACACGGTCCGAGGGCTGTGCATCTCCACCCTGCACGTATCCCTGATAATTCGGGTGCTGCCGCGCGCTGAATCCGCAACGGGTTGCATTTTTCGCCAGCGCAGGTTCTGCGCTGGCGCCATTCATGTCCAAGGCAGGTATTTCCGAAGCATTCGCCGGGCGTTGCGTGGAAGCGACGTGGCGGGCAGAGGTGCAGCGAAAAGAATCGGGTAAGCAGGTGAAACACCGCACTTGTCGTTTTTTTTCGGTCTTCTCTACACAGCGCTGGTGGCGATTCCAGGCAATTCGGTAAACTGGCGAACACCCCGTAGGACGGCCTCGCGTCCTGGAGAATTGCGTAGGTCAGGAACCGGCCAAGGGCCTGGTTTCACTGGCCTGCCGCTTTTGGCGGCGTTCGCGACTATAGCAGCAATGATTAAGTGCTTCAATTCCATAAAAAATTGTTATGATCCCGCCATGACGACCAATACCCCTCCGACTTCCGGCGTTCAGCTGATCGAAGTCGCGCCGGAGCTTGCCGGCCAACGCATCGACAATTTCCTCATCACGGCCCTCAAGGGCGTGCCCAAGACCTTGGTCTACCGCATCCTGCGCAAGGGTGAAGTACGGGTCAACAAAGGGCGCGTCAAGCCGGAGTACAAGATCCAGGCCGGCGACATCGTGCGGGTACCGCCCGTCCGTCTGCCGGAACGTGACGAGCCGGCGCCGGTGGCGCAGGGCTTGCTGCAGCGCCTGGAGGCCGCCATTGTCTACGAAGACAAGGCGCTGATCGTGATGAACAAGCCGGCCGGCATCGCCGTGCATGGTGGCAGCGGCCTGAGCTTCGGCGTGATCGAGGCGCTGCGCCAGCTGCGCCCGGACGCCAAGGAGCTGGAGCTGGTGCACCGTCTGGACCGCGACACCTCGGGCCTGCTGATGATTGCCAAGAAACGCAGCATGCTGCGCCACCTGCATGCCGCGCTGCGTGGCGATGGCGTCGACAAGCGCTACATGGCGCTGGTGCGCGGCCATTGGCCGACCTCGAAGAAGCAGGTCAATGCGCCGCTGCTCAAGAGCAACCTGCGCTCTGGCGAGCGCATGGTCGAAGTCAACGACGAGGGCAAGGAGGCGTTGACCCTGTTTCGCGTGCTGCGCCGCTTCGGCGAGTTCGCCACCATTGTCGAGGCGCGCCCGATCACCGGCCGTACCCACCAGATCCGCGTGCACACCCTGCATGCCGGGCACATGATCGCCGGTGACAGCAAGTACGGCGACGAAGACTTCAGCCGCGAAATCCGCGAGCTGGGCGGCAAGCGCCTGTTCCTGCATGCCTATGCGCTGACCGTGCCGCTGCCGGACGGTGGCGAGCTCAAGCTCGAGGCGCCGGTGGATGAGGTGTGGGCGAAAACCGTTGAGCGGCTGAGTGCGTCCTGACCCATGAAAAAAGGCTATGAGCTACTGATCTTCGACTGGGATGGCACCCTGGCCGATTCCATCGGGCGTATCGTCGAGGCGATGAACGCCGCCGCCGCGCGTGCCGGCGAGGCGCAAAGCAGCGAGGATGCAGTGAAAGGCATCATCGGCCTGGCCCTGGGTGAGGCGATCCACACCTTGTACCCGCACCTGACGCCCGCGCAGGTCGACGGTTTCCGTCAGCACTATGCCGATATCTATATGGCGCTGGATCAACAGCCTTCGCCATTGTTCGAGGGTGTGGTGGAGTCGCTGGATGCCTTCCGCGCCGAGGGTTACCGCCTGGCGGTGGCCACTGGCAAGGCGCGTCGCGGCCTGGACCGGGTGCTCAAGGCCAATGGCCTGGAGCAGTTCTTCGACATCACCCGCGCCGCCGATGAGACCCGCGGCAAGCCGCACCCGCTGATGCTCGAGGAAATCCTCGGCCATTGCCGCGTCGAACCCGCGCGTGCGCTGATGGTCGGAGATTCGGCGTTCGACCTGCAGATGGCCAGCAATGCCGGCATGCATTCGGTGGCCGTGGGTTATGGTGCCATGTCGCTGTCGGCGCTGGCTGAATTCGGCCCGCAGGTGTGCATCGATCATTTTTCCCAGTTGCGAGAGTGGCTGGGTGGTTCCGCATTTCCTTTTCCAAGGTAGGTAAGCATGGCAGACGAATGGAAAGCCCCCGAGGCCGAACCCGAGGAGCGCGAAGAGCGCAAGAGCTGGAAGCTGCTGGAAAAGACCCTGCTGGCGAGCGTCCAGGAGCAGCGCCGGGCGCGGCGCTGGGGGATTTTCTTCAAGGCGCTGACGTTCGTCTACCTGTTCGGCATTCTGGCGTTGTTCACCCCGTTGATGGATATGGACAAGGCCGCCTCGCGCAGTACCAGCCATACCGCGCTGGTCGAGGTGCGCGGGGTGATTGCCGACCAGGAGCCGGCCAGCGCCGACAATATCGTCAAGAGCCTGCGCGAGGCGTTCAAGGACAGCAAGACCAAGGCTGTGGTCATGCGCATCAACAGCCCTGGTGGCAGCCCGGTGCAGTCGGGTTACGTGTATGACGAAATCCGCCGCCTGCGTGCCGAGTATCCGGCGATCAAGCTGTATGCGGTAATTGCCGACCTTGGCGCTTCCGGCGCCTACTACATCGCCAGTGCCGCGGACGAGATCTACGCCGACAAGGCCAGCCTGGTGGGCTCGATTGGTGTGACGGCAGCCGGCTACGGCTTTGTCGGCACCATGGAGAAGCTGGGTGTGGAGCGGCGCACCTATACGGCAGGCGAGCACAAGGCCTTCCTCGACCCGTTCTCGCCGCAGAAGCCGGAAGAGACCGAGTTCTGGCAGGGCGTGCTGAACACCACGCACCAGCAGTTCATCGCCATGGTCAAGCAGGGGCGCGGCGAGCGCCTGAAAGACAAGGAGCATCCGGAGCTGTTCAGTGGCCTGGTCTGGTCGGGTGAGCAGGCCAAGGCGCTGGGCCTGGTCGATGGGCTTGGCAGCGCCAGTTACGTCGCGCGTGAGGTGGTTGGCGAGAAGGACCTGGTGGACTTCACCGTGCAGGAGTCGGCGCTCGATCGCTTCTCCAAGCGCGTGGGCGCCAGCGTGGCCGAGCGCTTGGCGATGTGGATGGGGTTCCAGGGTCCGCAATTGCGGTGACCGGGATTGCCGGGGGGCGCTTTGCGCCCACCTGCGGGCTATGCGCTATCCCTGTGGGAGCGGGCGTGCCCGCGAAGGGCCGCAGCGCGGCCCCAAAACCTCAGGGAATCACCACCCCTTCCTTGGTCAACATGTCCACCAGTCGAATCAACGGCAGCCCGATCAGGCTGGTCGCATCGCAGCCGTGCGTGCTCTGGAACAGGCTCACCCCCAGCCCCTCCGCCTTGAAGCTGCCAGCGCAATCCAGCGGCTGTTCTGCCGCCACATAGCGCTCCACCTGCTCGCGGCTCAGTTCGCGCAGTGTCACGGTAAACGGCACGCAATCCACCTGGCACTGCCCGGTGGCGCTGTTCAGCAGCGCCAGGCCGGTCAGAAAGCTCACCTGTTGCCCGCTGCACTCCAGCAACTGCTCGCAGGCCCGCTCGAAGGTATGTGGCTTGCCCAGCACCTGCTCGCCCAGCACTGCAACCTGGTCCGAGCCGATGATCAGGTGCCCGGGATGGCTGCCTGCCAGGGCCTCGGCCTTTTGCCTGGCCAGCCGGCGCACCAGCGCCAGTGCAGGCTCGTCATCCAGGCGCTGCTCGTCTATGTCGGGGCTTGCCCAGGTGAAGGGCAGGCGCAGGCGCGCAAGCAGTTCGCGGCGATAGGCAGAGCTGGAAGCCAGTAACAGGGGAAGCATGGTAGACTCCTGGTTCGGTTGAACCAAATTCTATCACGCACGATGCCGCCGAATTTCCTTTGACAGGGGCGGGGGGCATCCCTAGAATGCTGCGCCTATGTTGAATGACCCGATTCCACCTCACGTTGACCCGCGCAAATTAGCCGATCGTGGCGTAACCATTAACGGTTCGCTGCAACTCGCTGATTTGGAAAGACTCTGCGACCCGCTTTCCGACAATGTCGGTACGGTGCAGGCGAAGTTCGATTTTGAACGAGATGAACAGCACGTGGTGGTTATCCACAGCGAGCTGGATGTCGAAGTCAAGATGGTTTGCCAGCGTTGTCTTGAGCTGGTCACCCTGCCGATCCACAGCGAATGTACGTACGCTGTGGTGAAAGAGGGTGCGAATACCCAGTCGTTGCCGAAAGGCTATGACGTGCTGGAACTGGGCGAAGATCCATTGGATCTGCAGGCACTGGTCGAGGAGGAGCTTCTGCTCGCCTTGCCAATCGTGCCTGCTCACCATCCGGAAGAATGCCAGCAGCCGGCGGGCGCAGACGAGCCCGAATCGAGCAAGGACGAGGTATCGCGGTCCAACCCGTTCAGTGTTTTGGCGCAGTTAAAGCGTGACCCAAACGTTTAGGAGTTAATCAATTATGGCTGTTCAGCAGAACAAAAAATCCCGCTCTGCCCGTGACATGCGCCGTTCGCACGACGCCCTGTCGGAAAACGCGCTGTCGGTAGAGAAAACCACCGGTGAAGTACACCTGCGTCACCACGTTTCGCCAGAAGGCGTATACCGTGGTCGCAAAGTGGTCGACAAGGGCGCTGACGAGTAATCCTTGTCCGCTCAGATCATCGCGATCGACGCAATGGGCGGGGACTTCGGTCCCCGCAGCATTGTCCAGGCTAGCATTGCCTGCCTTTCGGCTACTCCCTCGCTGCACCTGACCCTCGTCGGTCAACCCTCCCTCCTTGAAGATCTTGTCAGTGGCCTTGCGGCTGCGGATCGCGCGCGCCTGCAAATCGTGGCCGCCAGCGAGGTGGTCGGCATGGACGAGCGGCCATCCCAGGCGCTGCGCGGCAAGCCGGACTCGTCGATGCGCATCGCCCTCGAACTGGTACGCGACGGCAAGGCCCAGGCCTGCGTCAGTGCCGGCAATACCGGCGCGCTGATGGCGCTGTCGCGTTTCGTGCTCAAGACACTGCCAGGTATCGATCGGCCGGCCATGGTGGCGGCGATTCCGACCCAGGCCGGTTACTGCCAGTTGCTCGACCTTGGCGCCAATGTCGACTGCAGCGCCGAAAACCTCTACCAGTTCGCCGTGATGGGCTCGGTAGCGGCTCAGGCCCTGGGCGTGCAACGGCCGCGCGTGGCGCTGCTGAACATCGGCACCGAGGACATCAAGGGCAATCAGCAGGTCAAGCTGGCGGCCAGCCTGTTGCAGAGCGCCCGTGGGCTCAACTACACAGGCTTCGTCGAGGGTGACGGGTTGTACCGTGGCGAAGCCGATGTGGTGGTGTGCGACGGCTTTGTCGGCAACATCCTGCTCAAATCCAGCGAAGGGCTGGCGACCATGATCGGTGCGCGCATCGAGCAGTTGTTCAAGGGTGGCGTATTGTCGCGGGCAGCCGGGGCTGTGGCCATGCCGCTGCTCAAGCGCCTGCAGGCCGACCTGGCCCCGGCGCGGCACAATGGCGCGAGCTTCCTGGGGTTGCAGGGGATCGTCATCAAGAGCCATGGCTCGGCTGGCGTGCAGGGCTTCCAGAGTGCCATCCAGCGGGCATTGATCGAGATTCAGGAGAACCTGCCGCAGCGCTTGCATGGGCGCCTGGAGGATCTGCTCCTGTAGCTGTGTCGGCCTCTTCGCGGGTAAACCCGCTCCCACAGGATTGCCACAGGGCTGAAGATTGTGGGGTATCTGTGGGAGCGGGCAAGCCCGCGAAAGGGCCGGTACAGGTAAACACAGACCTTAGGCATATCGCCGCTGAAGTGCTTAAATGTGACCGCTTGGGCTCTGTCTCCATCCAAGCTTTCAGATTCCGCGCCCGGCCCAGGCCTGGCGCACCCTATCCGACGACAAGATCATAAGGGCTTGTTCAATGTCTGCATCTCTCGCATTCGTCTTTCCCGGTCAAGGTTCCCAGTCGCTGGGCATGCTCGCCGAGCTCGGCGCCGAGAAGCCAGTGATCATCGAGACCTTCAAGGAAGCCTCCGCAGCACTCGGCTATGACCTGTGGAAGCTGGTTCAGGAAGGGCCGGAAGAGCAACTCAACCAGACCGACAAGACCCAGCCGGCCATCCTCACCGCGTCTATCGCGCTGTGGCGCCTGTGGCTGGAAGAGGGCGGCGCCAAGCCAGCCTTCGTTTCTGGTCACAGCCTGGGCGAGTACAGCGCCCTGGTTGCTGCAGGCAGCCTCAGCCTGAAGGACGCCGTTCGCCTGGTCGAGCGCCGCGGTCAGCTGATGCAGGAAGCCGTACCGGCAGGCCATGGTGCGATGGCTGCCATTCTCGGCCTGGACGACGCCGTAGTCGTCGAGATCTGCGCTGAAGCGGCCGAAGACCAGGTGGTCAGCGCCGTCAACTTCAACTCGCCTGGCCAGGTGGTGATCGCCGGTAACAAGGCGGCGGTAGACCGCGCCATCGAGCTGTGCAAGGCCAAGGGCGCCAAGCGCGCCCTGCCGCTGGCGGTCAGCGTGCCGTCGCACTGCGCCCTGATGAAGCCGGCTGCCGAGCGCTTTGCCGAGGCGGTCAACGCCATCGACTGGCAGGCCCCGCAAATCCCCGTGGTACAAAACGTCACCGCTGCCGTTGCCGCCGACCTCGACGCCCTCAAGCACGACCTGCTGGCGCAGCTGTACCAGCCGGTGCGCTGGGTCGAATGCGTGCAGACCCTGGCCGCGAACGGTGCCGTCAACCTGGTCGAGTGCGGCCCGGGCAAGGTCCTGGCCGGCCTGAACAAGCGTTGCGCCGACGGTGTGACCACCTACAACCTCAACACCCCTGACGCCGTCGCCGCCACCCGCGCGGCGCTGGCCTGATTTGGAGAAGCTTGCATGAGCCTGCAAGGTAAAGTTGCACTGGTCACCGGCGCCAGCCGTGGTATCGGCCAGGCCATCGCCCTCGAGCTGGGCCGCCAGGGCGCGACCGTGATCGGCACCGCCACTTCGGCTTCCGGCGCCGAGCGTATCGCCGCCACCCTGAAAGAGCACGGCATTACCGGTACCGGCATGGAGCTGAACGTGACCAGTGCCGAGTCGGTTGACGCTGTGCTGGCCGCCATCGGCGAGCAATTCGGTGCCCCGGCGATCCTCGTCAACAACGCCGGTATCACCCGCGACAACCTCATGCTGCGCATGAAGGACGACGAGTGGTTCGACGTCATCGACACCAACCTGAACAGCCTCTACCGTCTGTCCAAGGGTGTGCTGCGTGGCATGACCAAGGCGCGTTGGGGTCGTATCATCAGCATCGGCTCGGTCGTCGGTGCCATGGGCAACGCCGGCCAGGCCAACTATGCGGCCGCCAAGGCCGGCCTGGAAGGCTTCAGCCGCGCCCTGGCGCGTGAGGTGGGTTCGCGTGGCATCACCGTCAACTCGGTGACCCCGGGCTTCATCGACACCGACATGACCCGCGAGCTGCCGGAAGCGCAGCGCGAAGCCCTGCAGACCCAGATCCCGCTGGGCCGCCTGGGCCAGGCTGACGAAATCGCCAAGGTGGTTTCGTTCCTGGCATCCGACGGCGCAGCCTACGTAACCGGCGCTACCGTGCCGGTCAACGGCGGGATGTACATGTAACGCTGCAACTCAATGTGACGGATTTCGTAAAAAAAGAGTCATACTGCGAGCCTAAAATCCGTTATAAAGCTGCAACCAGATTCCAGGCAGCGGGTGCGGTGACTAGCCTGAAGGTACGTTCAGCTTGAAAAGCGAACGTCTTTCTATAAAATTAGCCACCGGCCAGCTGCCTGACATATATCCATTAGGAGTAAACCTAGGTATGAGCAACATCGAAGAACGCGTCAAGAAAATCGTCGCCGAGCAACTGGGCGTCAAGGAAGAAGAAGTGACTCTCGAGAAGTCCTTCGTCGATGACCTGGGTGCCGATTCGCTTGACACCGTTGAGCTGGTGATGGCTCTGGAAGAGGAATTCGAGACCGAAATCCCTGACGAAGAAGCCGAGAAGATCACTACCGTTCAAGCTGCCGTAGACTACGTCAAAGCCCACCAGGCCTAAGACGCTCTAGTCGACGCTACTTGTCGGGGAAAACCGCACTGCCTTCGCCGGCGTGCGGTTTTTTCTTTGCGAGCGCCCGCATTTCAGGCCGCTTCGTTCACCGCGCACCAAGAGCTTGTTGCCATTTCATTCCATTGCTTGAATGCAATGGCAAGAAACTCTGTGATTAGAAAAGGAGAGTACTGTGTCGCGTAGACGCGTCGTGGTCACCGGTATGGGTATGCTGTCGCCTCTGGGTACCGATGTACCGAGCACCTGGCAGGGCATTCTGGCTGGCCGCAGTGGCATTGGTCCGATCGAACACACGGACCTGTCTGCCTACTCCACCCGTTTTGGCGGCTCGGTGAAAGGCTTCGAGGTCGAGCAGTACCTGTCGGCCAAAGAGGCCCGCAAGCTCGACCTGTTCATTCAGTACGGCCTGGCGGCCGGTTTCCAGGCGGTGCGTAATGCCGGGCTGGAAGTCACCGACGCCAACCGCGAGCGGATCGGCGTGGCCATGGGCTCGGGCATCGGCGGCCTGACCAACATCGAAGAAACCAGCCGCACCCTGCACGATTCGGGGCCGCGGCGTATTTCGCCGTTCTTCGTGCCGGGCTCGATCATCAACATGATCTCCGGTTTCCTGTCGATCCACCTGGGGCTGCAAGGGCCGAACTTCGCCATCGCCACGGCCTGCACCACCGGCACCCACTGCATCGGCATGGCCGCGCGCAACATCGCCTACGGTGAAGCCGATGTGATGATCGCCGGTGGCGCCGAAATGGCTGCGTGCGGCCTGGGCATGGGCGGTTTCGGTGCCTCGCGCGCGCTGTCCACCCGCAACGACGAGCCAAGCCGGGCCAGCCGTCCGTGGGACAAGGGCCGTGACGGCTTCGTGTTGTCCGACGGCGCCGGTGCCCTGGTACTCGAAGAGCTGGAACACGCCAAGGCACGGGGTGCGACCATCTATGCCGAGCTGGTCGGCTTCGGCATGAGCGGCGATGCCTACCATATGACTTCGCCACCCGACAGCGGCGAAGGCGCTGCCCGCTGCATGGCCAATGCCCTGCGCGACGCCGGCATCCAGCCGGAAGAGGTCAGCTACATCAATGCCCACGGCACCTCGACCCCGGCCGGCGACATTGCCGAAGTCGCAGCGATCAAGCGCGTGTTCGGCGAGCATGCCTACAAGCTGGCGGTCAGCTCGACCAAGTCGATGACCGGCCACCTGCTGGGCGCTGCAGGCGCCGTGGAAGCGATCTTCAGCGTGCTGGCGATCAACAGCCAGATGGCCCCGCCCACCATCAACCTGGACGAGCCGGACGAAGGTTGCGACCTTGACTTCGTGCCGCACCAGGCACGCAGCATGCCGATCGATGTGGTGCTGTCCAACTCGTTCGGCTTTGGTGGCACCAACGGTTCGCTGGTGTTCCGCCGGTTCGCCGGTTGATGCAAAGCTGGCTCGACGGCCAGCCGGCGGCTGCAGTCAACCTGCAGAACCGCGGCCTGGCCTACGGCGATGGCCTGTTCGAGACCATCGCCGTGCGCGGTGGCCGGCCGCGCCTGCTGGACGCCCACCTCGCACGCCTGGCGCTTGGCTGCCAACGCCTGGCGATCAGCGCCGACCTGGCGCTGGTGCGCGACGAACTGCTGCGCTACGCCAGCCAGCTGGGTGATGGCGTCGCCAAACTCATCATCACCCGTGGCGACAGCCAGCGCGGCTATGCCCCACTGGCCGGTACTGTACCGCGGCGTATCCTGCAGGGCAGCCCGTTGCCCGGCTATCCTGACGGGCATGCCGAGCAGGGCGTGCGCCTGTTCCCCTGCCAGACCCGGCTCGGGGAACAACCTTTGCTGGCCGGCCTCAAACACCTCAACCGCCTCGAGCAGGTGCTGGCCCGTGCCGAATGGCAGGACAGCGAACATGCCGAGGGCCTGATGCGTGACGGCCAGGGCAGGGTGATCGAAGGGGTTTACAGCAATCTGTTCCTGGTGCGCGATGGCGTGCTGCTCACGGCTGATCTCAGCCGCTGTGGCGTCGCTGGCGTGATGCGCGCTGCGTTGCTGGAGCAGGCAGCGCTGCAGCGCATCCCGGTGCAGGTCTGTGACCTGCCGTACCAGGTGCTGGAGCAGGCCGATGAAGTATTTGTCTGCAACAGCGTCTACGGTGTCTGGCCTGTGCGTGGCATTGCCGCGCTAAACTGGTCGCCGGGCCCGCTCACCCGTAAACTGCAGGCCGTTGCCCGTACGTTACTGGAAACCTGAATTCGTGAGACGAAAACTCCTGCTGCTGCTGGAAATGGGTTTGATCCTTGCCGGCCTTGCCGTGGGCTGGTCGGCCTGGAAGGTCAACTCGGTCCTGCAGCAGCCCCTGCACGTGACAGAGGAACGCCTGCTCGACGTGCCCAATGGGACCAACCCCAATCGCATGTTCTATCGCATGCAGAGCGAAGGGCTGCTCGACGATGCCGTCTGGTTGCGCCTGTACTGGCGCTTCAACATGGCCGGCACCCCGCTGCACACCGGCGAGTATCGCCTGACCCCCGGCATGACCGTGGAACAGTTGTTCGATGCCTGGCGCCGCGGCGATGTGGTGCAGTACAACCTGACCCTGGTCGAAGGCTGGACGTTCCGCCAGGTGCGCTCGGCCGTGGCCAGGCATGAAAAGATCAAGCACACCCTGGACGGCCTGTCCGACTCGCAAGTGATGGATAAACTCGGCCATACCGGTGTGTTCCCCGAGGGGCGCTTCTTCCCGGACACCTACCGCTTCGTGCGCGGCATGACCGATGTCGAGCTGCTGCAACAGGCTTACATGCGCCTGGACGAAGTGCTGGCCAAGGAGTGGGCCGAGCGCAGCACCGACTTGCCCTACCGTGACCCGTACCAGGCGCTGATCATGGCCTCGCTGGTGGAAAAGGAAACCGGCATACCCCAGGAGCGCGGGCAGATCGCCGGCGTTTTCGTACGGCGCCTGCGCCTGGGCATGATGCTGCAGACCGACCCGACGGTCATCTATGGCATGGGTGAGCGCTATAACGGCAGGATCACCCGTGCCGACCTGCGCGAGCCGACGCCGTACAACACCTATACCATCACTGGCCTGCCGCCGACCCCCATCGCCATGGTCGGCCGCGAGGCGATTCACGCGGCGCTCAACCCGTCCGAGGGCACCAGCCTGTACTTCGTCGCCCGGGGCGACGGCAGCCATGTGTTTTCCGACGACCTCGACGACCACAACTCGGCGGTGCGTGAGTTTCAGCTCAAGCGCCGTGCGGACTATCGCTCCAGCCCTGCGCCGCAACCGCAGCCGGAGAGCGACGAGGCCGCAGCGCCGCAAGCGCCTGAGCCGACCGAGCCGGCCGAACAGCCAGCGCCCGAGCCGGACGCCCCTGCCGGCGGTGCGCAAGCGGCTGAACGGCCGACGCCTGACGAACAACATTAAGGACTGCCTGTGAGCGGCTTGTTTATTACGATGGAAGGCCCCGAAGGCGCGGGCAAGAGCACCAACCGCGACTACCTGGCCGCGCGCCTGCGCGAGCAGGGCCTGGATGTGGTGCTGAGCCGTGAGCCCGGCGGCACGCCGCTGGCCGAAAAGGTCCGTGAGCTGCTGTTGGCGCCCAGCGATGAAAGCATGGCGGCCGACACCGAGCTGCTGCTGGTGTTCGCGGCGCGTGCCCAGCACCTGGCGCAGGTGATTCGCCCGGCGCTGGCGCGCGGGGCCGTTGTCTTGTGTGACCGCTTTACCGATGCCACCTACGCCTACCAAGGCGGCGGTCGCGGGTTGCCGGTCGAGCGTATCGCCACCCTGGAGCAATTCGTCCAGGGCGACCTGCGCCCCGACCTGACCCTGGTCTTCGACCTGCCGGTGGAGGTGGGCCTGGCCCGTGCCGCGGCCCGCGGTCGTCTCGACCGGTTCGAGCAGGAAGGCCAGGCGTTCTTCGAAGCCGTGCGCCAGGCCTACCTGCAGCGCGCCGCGCGCGCGCCCCAGCGCTACCGCCTGCTCGACGCCGGCCAGCCGCTGGAGGCCGTGCAGCGCGCCATCGATGCGCTGCTGCCGGGCATCGTGGAGCGCTGCCGTGGCTGAGGCCTACCCTTGGCAGGAGGCCCTCTGGCAACAGCTCGCCGGCCGCAGCCAGCACGCCCACGCCTACCTGCTGCACGGGCCGCAGGGTATCGGCAAGCGCGCCCTGGCCGAGCGCCTGATGGCGCGCTTGCTGTGCCAGCAGCCCTTGGGGCTGGAGGCTTGCGGCGGGTGTAAATCCTGCCTGTTGCTCAAGGCCGGCAGCCATCCGGACAACTTCATCCTCGAACCCGAAGAAGCCGACAAGCCGATCAAGGTCGACCAGGTGCGCGAGCTGGTGGCCTTCGTGGTGCAGACCGCGCAACTGGGCGGGCGCAAGGTGGTGCTGATCGAGCCGGTGGAGGCGATGAACGTCAACGCCTCCAATGCCCTGCTCAAGAGCCTCGAAGAGCCCTCCGGCGATACCGTGCTGTTGCTGGTGAGCCACCAGCCCAGCCGCCTGCTGCCGACCATCAAGAGCCGTTGCCAGCAGGTAACCTGCCCGCAGCCCAGCCTGGCCCAGAGCCAGGCCTGGCTGGCCGGCGCGCTGCCCGACAGTGACGAGGCCGAGCGCGACGAGTTGCTGATTCTGGCGGCCGGTTCGCCTTTGCTGGCGGTCAGCTTGCAGCAGCAAGGCGTGCGCGAGCAGCGCGCGCTGGTCACCGACGGGGTGAAGAAGCTGCTCAAGCAGCAGCAGTCGCCCAGCCAGTTGGCCGACGCGTGGAACGGCGTACCGCTGTTGCTGCTGTTCGACTGGTTCTGCGACTGGGCGCACCTGATCCTGCGCTACCAGTTGACCCAGGACGAGGAGGGGCTAGGCTTGGCCGATATGCGCAAGGTGGTGCAGTACCTGGCGCAGAAGAGCCGCCAGGCCAAGGTCCTGGAGGTGCAGGCGTGGATCCTCGAACAACGCCAGAAAGTGTTGGGCAAGGCCAACCTCAATCGCGCCCTGCTGCTCGAATCGCTGCTGGCCCACTGGCTGCAATTGCCGGGTGCTCGCTGATTTTTCATTTTTTGTGTGCCGTTAACCATGCTCGTAGATTCCCATTGCCACCTCGACCGTCTTGACCTCAGTGCCTACCAGGGCTCCCTCGATGCAGCCCTGCAGGCGGCGCGCGAGCGCGGGGTCGGGCATTTCCTGTGTATCGGCGTGAGTGCCGAGAATGCCGGCGCGGTGAAGGCGCTGAGCGAGCAGTACGCCGATGTCGATTGCTCGGTGGGCGTGCACCCGCTGGACCTTGCGCCGGGCGAAACGCCGGCGCTGGAATGGCTGCTGCGCGAGCTGGCTCACCCGCATGTGGTGGCCATTGGTGAAACCGGGCTGGATTATCACTACGAGCCGGAGGCGGCCGAGCTGCAACAGGCTTCGTTCCGCCTGCACCTGGAAGCCTCGCGGCAGACGGGCAAGCCGGTGATCGTGCACACCCGCGCGGCGCGTGCCGATACCCTGGCGCTGCTGCGCGAAGCCAGCCTGCCGCAGGCGGGGGTGTTGCACTGCTTCACCGAAGACTGGGAAATGGCCAAGGCGGCGCTGGACCTGGGCTATTACATTTCGCTGTCCGGCATCGTTACCTTCCGCAATGCCGATGCGCTGCGTGAAGTGGCACGGCAGGTGCCGGTCGACCGCTTGCTGGTAGAAACCGATTCGCCGTACCTGGCGCCGATTCCGTACCGTGGCAAGCCGAATTTGCCACAGTACGTGCGTGAGGTGGCAGAGTATGTGGCTTCATTGCGCGGGGCCAGTTATGAGCAATTGGCCGAACAGACCACCGCCAACTTCAAGCGCTTGTTCCCGTTGGCGCGCGTGAGCTGAGCGCAGTTCAACCCAATCGCAAAGCCAAAATCGCTCTCTCTCGCTCTCGCTTTTGCTTCTAAGCGCGCGGTAGTTCAGGCGCCGCCGATTGCGACTTCAGGAGGCCGAGCGAAGGGGCTGCGGAGGGAGGTGACGGGCATGGATGCCCGTCAAGCGCTGAGGCCCCATGGATGGGGCCTACAGCGCGTACTCCCGGGAGCAGGCCCGTAGCGAGGGAACCCCGGAGCGAAGCGTAGGGGCCGGATGATGGGAGCGGACGGTTTTTGGTTCCTTTTTGCCACGACAAAAAGGGACCCGCCGTAAGGGCGGAAAGGTGACTTGCCGCCACCATCGCGAACGAATGCTTACCCGATGTAACCGCCCACATCCAAAAGCCCAAAAGCCCAAAAGCCCAGGAGAACAGCCCGTCACATAAACAAAAAAAAACCCGGGTTCTGGGGGGGGAATCCGGGTTAAGACCATTAGGAGTAAAACAAAGGTACGCGGTCCCTGAGCACCTTTATCGGCGCGCCACTTGGGGGGGATGCGCCGCGCCAACACTTCAAGTATTGGCCAGGTTTGGCGCCGTGCCAGTACCTATTGGTCGTTTTTTAAACAGATTTGGAATACGTCGGCGTTTCATTCCTTCCGCAGTGCATGGCTGTAAGCATCATGAAACACAGACTTGCGTGGATGATCCGTGCAATTTCCCGCAAGTTAGGCATAATAAACCGCTTCGATTGTCATCCCAGTCCTTCCTATGCAGAAAGAACCTCGTAAGGTCCGTGAGTTTCGCCGTCGCGAACAGGAAATCCTCGACACCGCGCTCAAGCTGTTTCTCGAACAGGGAGAGGACAGCGTCACCGTCGAGATGATCGCCGACGCCGTGGGCATCGGCAAAGGCACGATCTACAAGCACTTCAAGTCCAAGGCGGAAATCTACCTGCGCCTGATGCTCGACTACGAGCGGGACCTGAACGAGCTGTTGCACTCGGCCGACGTCGACCGCGACAAGGAAGCCCTGTCGCGCGCCTACTTCGAGTTCCGCATGCGCGACCCGCAGCGCTACCGGCTGTTCGACCGCCTGGAAGAAAAGGTGGTCAAAGGCAACCAGGTGCCGGAAATGGTCGAGCAGTTGCACAGCATCCGCGCCTCCAACTTCGACCGCCTGACCCAGCTGATCAAGGGCCGTATCAGCGAAGGCAAGCTCGAAGACGTGCCGCCGTACTTCCATTACTGCGCCGCCTGGGCACTGGTTCACGGTGCCGTGGCGCTGTATCACTCGCCGTTCTGGAGCAATGTGCTGGAGGACCAGGAAGGTTTCTTCCAGTTCCTGATGGACATCGGCGTGCGCATGGGCAACAAGCGCAAGCGCGATCCGGAACCCTCCAACTGAGCCAGCAAGCCAGGCGCTATGTCTATGGGCGCCTGGCTTGGCTAGGCAAAAGCACCCGCCACCGACATCGGCAACAGGCAGGGGGCTTGCAAAAACCTGATTTATGAGTCAGGTTTTGACAGCCCCATCATCCATGCCGGAGTCATTCATGATCGTCGATCGTCAAGGCAGGCGTTTTCGCAACCTGCGCGTCAGCCTGACGGCTGCCTGTAACTACGCCTGCACCTACTGCGTACCAGACGGCAAACGCCTGGTGGCGGCGCAGGATGAACTGTCGGCGGACGCTCTGGCGCATGGCGTGGCCTACCTCATCGAAGCCGCCGGCATCGAGCGCTTGCGCATCACCGGGGGTGAACCCTTGGTCAGTCCGCGCCTGGATGCCTTTCTGGCGGCTGTGGCCAAGCTCGACCTCGACGATATCTCGCTGACCACCAATGGCCAGCTGCTTGCGCGCAAGCTGCCGCAGTTACAGGCGGCGGGTATCCGCCGGTTGAACGTTTCCCTCGACAGCCTCGACCCTCAGGCCTTCCGCCGCATTGCCCGGGGCGGTGACCTGGCCAGCGTGCTGGCGGGCATGGAGCAGGCCAGCGCCATGGGCATGCAGATCAAGGTGAACATGGTGCCGATGCGCGGGCACAACCTCGACCAGGTGCTGCCGCTGCTGGACTACTGCCTTGCGCGCGGCTTCGAACTGCGCTTCATCGAGCTCATGCGCATGGGCCACCTGGCCCGTGACCACAACGCCTTCCTGCAGCAGTTCGTCGGCCTTGACCAGTTGCTTGCGCTGATCGGCGGCCGGCATGCCTATGCCCAGGTTGACGCGCCGCTGGATGCCACTGCCTTGCGCTATCAGATCCCGGGCAAAGGCCACTTCGGCGTGATCGCCAATGAAAGCGTACCGTTCTGTCGTACTTGCTCGCGGCTGCGGCTTTCCTCCACCGGCTGGCTGCATGGCTGCCTGTCATCGGGCAACCGTCATTACCTCGGCGACCTGCTGGAGAAACCGCGCCATCAGGCGCTGCCAGCCCTGCAGCGCTTGCTGGTCAAGGCCCTGGCCGACAAGCAGGACCTGGCGTTTTCCGGCGATGTGATGGTGATGAAGGTGATTGGCGGCTGAAGCTGGCGCAAAAGCTGCATCCGCCGGCTATTCGCCGGTTTTTCGTCGCCGGCCACTGGAGGAAAGATGCGTAGCCTGGTTTTGCTGCTGGCGCTGATGGCGCTGGGCGGCTGCATGAATGTCAGCGATATGGGCGAGGGCGTCCGCTACCACATGAGCGATGCCGGTCTGCTCGACCATAGCGATACCCGTCGCACCCTGTCGATCCGCCTGCAGCCCGATTCGTTCATATTCATCGGCCAGGGCGCGTTCGTGCCGCCAGGCAAAGGCCCGGTACCCCGGCAGAACGTGGTGGCCGAGCAGGCGTTCAAGAGCTTTGTCGAGTATTTCCCGCTGGTGCGTCGCGCCCAGGGCCCGCTGGGCCTGGAAGAGGCCATCGCCCAGGCGCGTTCGGTGGGGGCCGACTACGTGCTGTACACCCGCTTTGCGCGTACCAATGACCGGATCGGCAACGGCGACGAATGGTATGACGAACAGGCCGTCGATCGCCTGGGCTGGGACACTGGCGTGGTGCAGATGATGCTGATCGAGACCAGTACCCGCTACCTGATCGATACTGCACGGATCAAGAGCCGTGGCGGTTTGTTGACGTTCCACGACAACACCCCCGAGGATTTGCTTGCCGCGCCAATGCGCGAGTACGCTCGTAGCCTTCTGGGCATGAGTGAGTGAGGCAAGCGCGATGAGCGATTCGGCCAAGGCCAATGATCTTCTGGCGCAGATCCCCAAGGCCAAGGGCCTGCCGCCGGTGCATCTGTGGAACCCGGATTTCTGCGGCGACATCGACATGCGCATCGCCCGCGACGGCACCTGGTATTACCTGGGTACGCCGATCGGGCGCAAGCCGATGGTGCGGTTGTTTTCCAGCATCATCCGCCGCGACGGCGATGATTACTTCCTGATAACCCCGGTGGAGAAAGTCGGCATCCGTGTCGATGATGCGCCGTTCGTGGCCGTGGCGCTGGATGTGGACGGGGAGGGTGAGGATCAGGTGCTGCGCTTCACCAGCAATGTCGAGGACCAGGTCGAAGCCGGGCCGGCGAACCCGCTGCGCGTGCTCATCGACCCGGTCACACAGGCGCCATCGCCGTATGTGCTGATGCGCAGCAACCTTGAGGCGCTGATTCATCGCAACGTGTTCTACCAGTTGGTGGAGCTGGCGGTGCCGCGGGAAATCGAGGGGGAGGAGTGGCTTGGGGTTTGGAGCCAAGGTGAGTTCTACCCGATCGGGCGTAGTAGCTGAAATTGTCTCGCCAGTGCTGGCCTCTTCGCGGGTGAACCCGCTCCCACAGGGTTCTCCACAGGTTTCAACGGCTGCGCTGTTCCGTGTGGGAGCGGGCGAGCCCGCGAAGAGGCCGGAACAGGCAAAATCGGCGCCCTGCTTTTACCTCGAATTGGCCATTTGTCGCTGGCTTCCCAGGGCCTAACCTGCAGGCAGTCCTCCAGGAGAAGCCCATGAAACCCCTAGCCATCATCCTTTTCGCTTTGCTCGCCGCGCAAACCCCCGCCTGGGCGCACGGCGAGGTCGCCGACCAGGTCAAGGTCCTGCAGCAGCAACAACCCTCGAACGCCCCCGGCAAGAACGCCGTGATGCTCACCGTCAGCTACGCCCCTGGCCAGGCTTCGCCTGCGCATCAGCACCCAGGTGCAGTCATGGCCTACGTGCTGGAAGGGGCGGTGGTATCGAAGCTCAACGACGAACAGGAAAAGACCTACAAAGCCGGCGACTACTGGTACGAAGCGCCAGGCACCCTCCATAGCGTTTCGCGCAACGCCAGCAAGACCCGGCCTGCCCGTTTGCTGGTCTGGAGCCTGGTAGATGAAGGCAAGCCCGTGACCGAGCCGCTGAACAACTGATTTCGCGCCCAGACGAAAAAGCCCCCGGTTGCTTGCGCACCCGGGGGCTTTTTCAGTGTCTGGCTCCGCGACCTGGACTCGAACCAGGGACCCAATGATTAACAGTCATTTGCTCTACCGACTGAGCTATCGCGGAATCTGCGCACATCTTACTGATTGCCCGGGGGAAGTCAAGCTGCCCCCTGACAAATCAAGCAGTTACAACACTTCGACGATGGCCTTGGTGACCACGTGGATGTTGCTCTGGTTCAGCGCGGCAACTGCGATGCGGCCGGTGTCCAGGGCATAGATGCCGAAGTCGTTCTTCAGGCGGGCTACCTGTTCCACGGTCAGGCCCGAGTAGGAGAACATGCCGACCTGGCGGCCAACGAAGCTGAAGTCGCGGTTGGCGCCGTATTCGGCCAGCAGCGACACCATCTGCTTGCGCATGCCGTGAATACGCTCGCGCATTTCGGCCAGTTCGGTTTCCCACATCTGGCGCAGTTCGGCGCTGTTCAGCACGGTGGCAACGATGGTTGCGCCATGGGTCGGCGGGTTGGAGTAGGTGGTGCGGATCACCCGCTTGACCTGCGACAGTACGCGGGTGCTCTCGTCCTTGGACGCGGTGACGATCGACAGCGCGCCGACGCGCTCGCCGTACAGCGAGAACGACTTGGAGAACGAGCTGGAGACGAAGAACTCCAGGCCCGACTCGGCGAACAGGCGCACGGCGAAGGCGTCTTCGGCGATGCCATCACCGAAGCCCTGGTAGGCCATGTCGAGGAACGGCACGTGGCCCTTGGCCTTGACCACTTCCAGGACGTTTTTCCAGTCGTCCAGGGTCAGGTCGACGCCAGTCGGGTTGTGGCAGCAGGCGTGCAGGACCACGACCGAGCCGGACGGCAGGTTGTTCAGGTCTTCGAGCATGCCGGCGCGGTTGACGTCGTTGGTCGGTGCGTCGTAGTAGCGGTAGTTCTGCACCGGGAAGCCGGCCGATTCGAACAGCGCGCGGTGGTTTTCCCAGCTCGGGTCGCTGATGGCGACCACGGCGTTCGGCGAAATGCGCTTGAGGAAGTCGGCACCGATCTTCAGTGCGCCGGTACCGCCGACGGCCTGCACGGTCACCACGCGGCCAGCGGCCAGCAGCGGCGATTCGTTACCGAACAGCAGCTTTTGTACAGCCTGGTCGTAGGTGGCGATGCCATCGATCGGCAGGTAGCCGCGCGAGGCGTGCTGGGCGGCACGCTGGGTCTCGGCTTCGATCACGGCGCGCAGCAGCGGAATGCGGCCTTCCTCATTGCAGTACACGCCTACGCCCAGGTTGACCTTGTCGGTACGTGGGTCGGCGTTGAATGCTTCGTTGAGGCCCAGGATAGGGTCGCGGGGTGCCAGCTCGACAGCGGAAAACAGGCTCATTGTTACTTCGGCTCTGATTGGAGAGTGATAGGGCGTACACGCTCCAGCCGAATGCACTGAAGCGGTGCACAAACGGGGAGTCAGTATAGTGATACCGACCGGTCACGGCGACACTCCGACGCAGCTTTTCCGGCGTTTTGCGCAAATATTTTTCGACCATTGGTCTATTTGGCGGGTCCACCGTAACAAGCACTCACAGCTGTGCCTTGAAAGCGGTCCCCGGCGGGCGCATTTGGGTATAGACTACTGGCTAAATTTACAGTTGCTGCAGCATCGCGAGGTCCGTCATGTCCGAGTTCCAGCTCGTCACCCGTTTCCAGCCGGCCGGCGACCAGCCCGAGGCCATTCGCCAGATGGTCGAAGGTATCGAGGCAGGCTTGTCGCACCAGACGCTGCTCGGGGTGACCGGTTCGGGCAAGACCTTCAGCATCGCCAACGTCATCCAGCAGGTGCAGCGCCCGACCCTGGTGCTGGCACCGAACAAGACCCTGGCTGCGCAACTGTATGGCGAATTCAAGGCATTTTTCCCCAATAACGCGGTGGAGTATTTCGTTTCCTACTACGACTACTACCAGCCCGAAGCCTACGTGCCGTCGTCCGACACCTTCATCGAGAAGGACGCCTCGATCAACGACCACATCGAGCAGATGCGCCTGTCGGCGACCAAGGCACTGCTGGAGCGACGCGACGCGATCATCGTCACCACCGTGTCGTGCATCTACGGCCTGGGCAGCCCGGAAACCTACCTGAAAATGGTCCTGCATGTGGACCGCGGCGACAAGCTCGACCAGCGCGCGCTGCTGCGACGCCTGGCCGACCTGCAATACACCCGCAACGAAATGGACTTCGCCCGCGCCACCTTCCGTGTCCGTGGCGATGTGGTCGATATCTTCCCGGCCGAATCGGACCTGGAAGCCATCCGCATCGAGCTGTTCGATGACGAGGTGGAGAACATCGCCGCCTTCGACCCGTTGACCGGCGAGGTCTTCCGCAAGCTGCCGCGTTTCACCTTCTACCCCAAGAGCCACTACGTGACCCCGCGGGAAACCCTGCTGGATGCGGTCGAGGGCATCAAGGAAGAACTCAAGGACCGCCTCGAATACCTGCACAAGGCTAACAAGCTGGTCGAAGCCCAGCGCCTGGAGCAGCGTACCCGTTTCGACCTGGAGATGATCCTCGAGCTGGGCTACTGCAACGGCATCGAAAACTACTCGCGCTACCTGTCCGGGCGCCCGGCCGGGGCGCCGCCGCCCACCCTGTACGACTACCTGCCGGCCGATGCGCTGCTGGTGATCGATGAGTCGCATGTCAGCGTGCCGCAGGTGGGCGCCATGTACAAGGGCGACCGTTCGCGCAAGGAAACCCTGGTCGAATACGGCTTCCGCCTGCCCTCGGCGCTGGACAACCGGCCCATGCGCTTTGACGAATGGGAGGCGGTCAGCCCGCAGACCATCTTCGTCTCCGCCACGCCGGGCACCTACGAGGCCGAACACGCCGGGCGCGTGGTGGAGCAGGTGGTGCGCCCGACCGGCCTGGTCGATCCGCAGGTAGAAGTGCGCCCGGCCCTGACCCAGGTCGACGACCTGCTGTCGGAAATCCGCAAGCGCGTGGCCCAGGGCGAGCGGGTGCTGGCGACCACACTGACCAAGCGCATGGCCGAAGACCTCACCGACTACCTGGCCGACCACGATGTGCGGGTGCGCTACCTGCACTCGGATATCGATACCGTCGAGCGGGTGGAGATCATCCGCGACCTGCGTCTGGGCACTTTCGATGTGCTGGTGGGGATCAACCTGCTGCGTGAGGGCCTGGACATGCCCGAGGTGTCGCTGGTGGCGATCCTCGATGCCGACAAGGAAGGCTTCCTGCGCTCCGAGCGCTCACTGATCCAGACCATCGGCCGCGCCGCGCGTAACCTCAATGGCCGGGCCATCCTCTACGCCGACAACATCACCGGCTCCATGCAGCGTGCCATCGACGAAACCGAGCGCCGCCGCGAGAAGCAGATCGCCTTCAACCTGGCCCATGGCATCGTGCCCAAGGGCGTGGTCAAGGACATCACCGACATCATGGAAGGCGCCACCGTGCCCGGTTCGCGCAGCAAGAAGCGCAAGGGCATGGCCAAGGCGGCAGAGGAGAGCGCCCGCTACGAGGCCGAGCTGCGCACGCCGGGCGAGATCACCAAGCGCATCAAGCAGCTGGAAGAGAAAATGATGCAATTCGCCCGCGACCTGGAGTTCGAGGCGGCGGCGCAGTTGCGTGACGAAATCGCCCAGCTGCGGGAGCGGTTGATTACCAGCTGATTTTCATATTGCTTGTGCCGGCCTCTTCGCGGGTAAACCCGCTCCCACAGGTACAGCGCAGGTCCTGAAACCAGTGTAAAACCCTGTGGGAGCGGTTTTACCCGCGAAGAGGCCGGCACAGACAATACCTAACTCAATGGGCTTCCCCAGCCTTCAACCCTTCCGGCAACCTGCGCGTCAGCAACACCGCCACCATGCTCACCGCCAAACCGATCCCGACAAAGTGGAAGGCATCGTTGTAAGCCATGATCAGCGCCTGCTGGTGGGTAATCTCGCTCAGCTTGCCCAGCGCCGCATTGTCGTTCCCCAGCCGCTCCGCCAGTTGCGAAAGCCGCTCCGCCACCTGCGGGTTGCTCGGCACCACCGACTCCCGCAGATAATCGAAATATACCTTGGTCCGCGCATCCAGCAGCGTGGCCAGCAAGGCAATGCCGATGGCTCCGCCCAGATTGCGCAGGATATTGAACAGGCTGGACGCCGACCCTGCATCCTGTGGCTGTATGTACGCCGTGGCGATCAGCGAGATGGTCACCATGATCATCGGCTGGCCGAGGGCGCGAATGATCTGGATATGGTTGAACTGCGGCCCGGCAAAATCCGGGTTAAGCGCCCCGGAGCCGAAACTGGCCACGCCGAACAGGCAGAACCCCAAGGCGCACAGCACCTTGGGCGAGACCACTTTCATCAGTTGCGGCACCAGCGGTATCAGAAACAGCTGCGGAATACCCATCCACATGATCACCTCGCCAATCTGCAAGGCGTTGTAGCCCTGCACCTGCGCCAGATACAGCGGCAACAGGTAGATCGACCCGTACAACCCTACGCCCATACCCAGGCTGGCGATGCTCGACAGGCCGAAATTGCGGTTGCCGAGGATGCGCAGGTTGATCAGTGGCTGGGGCCTGGAGAACTGCAGGATGACGAAGGTGATCAGGCTGAGCAGGGCAACGGTGCCCAGGCCGACGATCAGTTGCGATTCCAGCCAGTCCTTGCGGTGGCCTTCCTCGAGGAACACCTGCAGGCAGCCCAGGCCCAGGCCCAGGGTGACGATACCGGCATAATCGGTGCTTTGCAGCAGCTCCCAGTGCGCGTCCTTCTTCTCCAGCCCGTACAGCAGGCCGGCGATCATCACCAGGCCCGGCGGGATGTTGATGTAGAAGATGTATTCCCAGCCCCAGTTCTCGGTCAGCCAGCCACCCAGGGCAGGGCCGATGGAGGGCGCGAATGTGGCAGTCATGGCAAACATGGCCATGCCCTTGGCGCGGTGATGCTCGGGCAACTTGATCAATGTCAGGGTGAAGGCCAGCGGGATCAGCGCGCCGCCGGTAAAACCCTGCACGGCCCGGAACAGGATCATGCTTTCCAGGTTCCAGGCCATCGAGCACAGCAGCGACGACAGCAGGAAGCCCCCGGACACCCACACCGCCAGGCGCCGCGCCGACAGCAGCTGCACCAGCCAGGCGGTGAGCGGGATCATGATGATTTCCGCCACCAGGTACGAGGTGGAAATCCATGAGCCTTCCTCCAGGGTCGCCGACAGCGCGCCCTGGATGTCCTTCAGCGACGAGTTGGTGATCTGGATGTCCAGCACCGCCATGAAGGCGCCGAGCATCACGCTCATCACCGCGATCCAGTCGCGCCGGGTCGGCTCCGCGGTGGGCCTGAGCAGCGCGTCACCGGCCATCGCGGCCCTGGCCCTCGCTGCGCAGGTCGACGGTGGCGGTCACCGACATGCCGGGGCGGATGCGCCCGTGCAGTGGGTTGTCGGCACGCAAGGTCAGCTTGACCGGGATGCGCTGCACCACCTTGGTGAAGTTGCCGGTGGCATTGTCGGGCGGCAGCAGGCTGAACTGCGCCCCCGAGGCGGCGAACAGGCTGTCGACCCGGCCTTCGATTGGCGTGTCGGGGTAACTGTCGAACCGCAGCTCGGCACGCTGGCCGGGCTGCATGCGGCCGATTTGGGTTTCCTTGAAGTTGGCCTGCACCCAAAGGTCTTCGTCCGGCACGATCGACAGCAGGTAGGCGCCAGCCTGCACGATCTGGCCATTGCGCGCGTTGCGCTGGCCGATGGTGCCGCTGATCGGCGCGCGGATCTCGCAGCGGGTCAGGTTCAGTTCGGCCTGGGCCAGGTCGGCGCGGGCGTTGCTGATTTGCGCGTCGAGGCGCTTGAGTTCGGCAGCCAGGGCGTTGACCTGCTGGCGCTGGCTTTGCAGGTCGGCCCGGGCCTTGTCGACCTGCGAGCCGGCGACATGGCTGTCCGCCGACAGGGTAGTGACGCGTTCCTCCGAAACGAAACCTGGCTTGCGCAGCTTCTCGGCACGGCTCAGGTCCAGGCGTGAGCGGTCGAAGGTGGCCTGGTTGGCCGCCACCTGGGCCTGACCGGCGGCGATCAGGCTGGCTTGCTGGGTCAGGCGGCTTTGCGCCTGCAGCTGTTCGGCTTCGCGGCTGGCCAGGGCGGCGCGGGCGCGTTGCACGGCCAGCTCGAAGTCGGCGACCTCCAGGCGCACCAGCAAGTCGCCTTGTTTGACGTGCTGGTTGTCCTCGACCCGGACCTCGTCGATACGCGCGCTCAGCTGGCTGGAAATGCGCGTGATCTCGCCCTGCACGTAGGCATTGTCGGTGCTCTCGTAGAAGCGGCCCTTGAAGTACCAGTGGCCCAGGAAGGCGAGGGCAATGATGGCAACCAGGGTAAAGAACACCAGCAGGCGGCGTTTGAGTTGGGCAGGCATGGGGGCTATCGTTCGAGAAATGTAAATAAATTTAACAGCGGCACAGGGCCGGACGACAAGTGACGTTCGCGCCATTGCTGGAGCCCGGTGCCCGCCTCCTGCTAACATCCCGCCTTTGTTTCATCTTTCGTTCGAGACCCTCCATGACCACCGTACGCACGCGTATCGCGCCATCGCCGACCGGCGACCCCCATGTCGGCACCGCCTACATCGCCCTGTTCAACTACTGCTTTGCCAAGCAGCACGGCGGTGAGTTCATCCTGCGCATCGAAGACACCGACCAGCTGCGCTCCACGCGCGAGTCGGAACAGCAGATCTTCGACGCCCTGCGCTGGCTCGGCATCGAATGGAACGAAGGCCCGGACGTCGGCGGCCCGCATGGCCCGTACCGGCAGAGCGAGCGTGGCGAAATCTACGCCAGGTACGCCAAGCAGCTGGTCGACGCCGGCCACGCGTTCTATTGCTTCTGCACCGCCGAAGAGCTGGAGCAGATGCGCGCCGAGCAGCAGGCCCGTGGCGAGACTCCACGCTACGACGGCCGTGCGCTGCTGCTGAGCGCCGAGGAAGTGCAGCGCCGCCTGGACGCCGGCGAGCCGCACGTGATCCGCATGAAAGTGCCGAGCGAAGGCGTGTGCGTGGTGCCGGACATGCTGCGTGGCGATGTCGAGATCCCGTGGGACCGCATGGACATGCAGGTGCTGATGAAGAACGACGGCCTGCCGACGTACTTCCTGGCCAACGTCGTCGACGACCACCTGATGGGCATCACCCACGTGCTGCGCGGCGAAGAGTGGCTGCCGTCGGCGCCCAAGCTGATCAAGCTGTACGAGTACTTCGGCTGGGAACAGCCCAAGCTGTGCTACATGCCGCTGCTGCGCAACCCGGACAAGTCCAAGCTGTCCAAGCGCAAGAACCCGACCTCGGTGACCTTCTACGAGCGCATGGGCTTCATGCCCGAAGCGATGCTCAACTACCTGGGCCGCATGGGCTGGTCGATGCCGGACGAGCGCGAGAAGTTCTCGCTGGCCGAGATGGTCGAGCACTTCGACCTGTCGCGTGTCTCGCTGGGCGGGCCGATCTTCGACATCGAGAAGTTGTCTTGGCTGAACGGCCAGTGGCTGCGCGAGCTGCCGGTCGAAGAGTTCGCCGCGCGCCTGCAGAAGTGGGCGTTCAACAGCGACTACATGATGAAGATTGCCCCGCATGTGCAGGGCCGGGTGGAAACCTTCAGCCAGGTCGCCCCGCTGGGTGGGTTCTTCTTCGAAGGCGCGCTGAAGCTGGACGCCCGGCTGTTCGAAAGCAAAAAGCTCTCGGCTGACCAGGTGCGTCAGGTGATCCAGCTGATCCTGTGGAAGCTCGAAAGCCTGCGTCAGTGGGAAAAAGAGCGCATTACCGGCTGCATCCAGGCCGTGGTCGAGGCGCTGGAGCTGAAACTGCGTGACGCCATGCCGCTGATGTTCGCGGCCATCACTGGCCAGGCCAGCTCGGTGTCGGTGCTCGACGCCATGGAAATCCTCGGCCCGGACCTGACCCGCTACCGCCTGCGCCAGGCCCTGGACCTGCTGGGTGGGGTGTCGAAGAAAGAAAACAAAGAGTGGGAAAAGCTGCTGGCTTCGATAGCCTGATTCAGCTTTACACCTAACCTGTGGGAGCGGGCGTGCCCGCGAATGCGATGGTAGATCAGACACCGCTTTCGCGGGCACGCCCGCCCCCACAGGTCCAGCTGAACCCTGAAAAACCGGGGCAGGGCGGTAAGTGATTGTTATCTGTGAAAAAATTTTTGATTATTTTGAAAAATTCGTTTGACAGCCCTGCAATCCGATCTTAATATGCGCCCCGTCCACAGCGATGAACGAAAATGAAACGCCAGGCACCCAGCCAGCGATTCGGTTCAGCGCGACATTGTGGGGCTATAGCTCAGCTGGGAGAGCGCCTGCATGGCATGCAGGAGGTCAGCGGTTCGATCCCGCTTAGCTCCACCAATTTGCCGCGGTTCGCGCAAGCGGATCGGCACGAAGGTTACGTCCCCTTCGTCTAGTGGCCTAGGACACCGCCCTTTCACGGCGGTAACAGGGGTTCGAGTCCCCTAGGGGACGCCACTTTTCCTGCGTTTTGCAGGGCTTTAAAGGCTCGTCGATTACTGATGAGC
Source organism: Pseudomonas sp. AFG_SD02_1510_Pfu_092 (assembly GCF_003331055.1). Taxonomy (GTDB): domain Bacteria; phylum Pseudomonadota; class Gammaproteobacteria; order Pseudomonadales; family Pseudomonadaceae; genus Aquipseudomonas. Next base: position 35,338 of record NZ_PUQD01000036.1, read on the forward strand.
CTTTTGTTTCGGGGCTATAGCTCAGCTGGGAGAGCGCCTGCATGGCATGCAGGAGGTCAGCGGTTCGATCCCGCTTAGCTCCACCATTTTTGCCGCGGTTCGCGCAAGCGGATCGGCACGAAGGTTACGTCCCCTTCGTCTAGTGGCCTAGGACACCGCCCTTTCACGGCGGTAACAGGGGTTCGAGTCCCCTAGGGGACGCCACGTTTACCCGCGTTTTGCGGGACTTTCAAGGCTCATTCGATTATTGAATGGGCCTTTTGTTTTTTCTCCATTCCCAAAATTCCAGACCGACAGCCGGCTGCAAATTCTGCTTGCGAAAAAATATGATGAGAATAATATTTCGATCATCATATTCCTCGGCGAGTGCCCTGATGAGCGACAAGAAGAGCAGAACCCGCGAACGCATTCTCGAGGCGGCGCGCAGTGCGCTGATCCAGCACGGTCCGGCCGAACCCAGCGTCAGCCAGGTCATGGGCGCGGCGGGGCTGACCGTCGGCGGTTTCTATGCCCACTTCGACAGCAAGGACGAGTTGATGCTCGAGGCGTTTCGCCAGTTGTTGGGCGAGCGTCGCGCCTTGCTCGCGCAGATCGACCCCAACCTCGACGGCGCCGGGCGCCGGGCCCTGGCCAGTGCCTTCTACCTGTCGCGCAAGCACCGGGATGCCGAAGTGCACGCCTGCCCGCTGCCCAATTCGCTGGGCGAAATGCAGCGCCTGCCGGAGGCCTTTCGCGAGGTGCTGGCCGAACACATCGAGCTGATGGCGGCGGCGATGGTCGACCGCCCCGAGGACGCCGACAAGGCGCTGGCCGACCTGGCCCTGATGGTCGGTGGCCTGGCCCTGGCCCGGGCCTTGGGTACCAGTGACCTGTCTGACCGTATTCTGCGTGCCGCCAAATCGGCGGTGCTTTGAACCCTGGAGCATGGCGATGACTACCCTGAGCTGGATTCGTGGTGTCAATGGCACCTTGGGCCGCCTGGCCCCCGAGCATGTCGCGGGCAAGATGCGCCGTGCCTTCATGACCCCGCGCAACCTGCCGCCGCGCGACTGGGAGCTGCCCGTGCTGGCCAGTGCCGAACGCATCACCCTGCGCTTCGGCTTGTCGGCCTTGCGCTGGGGCAAGGGGCCGACGGTGCTGCTGATGCACGGCTGGGAAGGCCGGCCAACCCAGTTTGCCGCGTTGATCGAGACCTTGGTCCAGGCCGGGCACACCGTGGTGGCGCTGGAAGGGCCGGGGCATGGCCGTTCGCCGGGCGAGCAGGCGCATGTGGTGCTGTTCGCCCGGGCGCTGCTGGAAGCTGCCGCCGAATTGCCGCCGCTGCGCGCCGTGATTGGGCACTCCATGGGCGGCGCCAGTGTGTTGCTGGCCTTGCAGATGGGCTTGCGCACACAAGCGGCGGTAAGCATCGCGGCTCCGGCGCGGCTGCTGGGGGTGTTGCGCGGCTTTGCCCAGCGCCTGGGCTTGCCGGCGCGGGCGCGGGCGGCGTTCATTCGCCAGGTAGAGCGCGATGTCGGCATGCAGATTGCGCGGCTGGATGTGAGTGGTTACCAGCTGGAGCTGCCGGGGCTGGTGGTGCATGCGGCCGATGACGGCCTGGTGCCCGCTGATGAAGCGCGCGTCATTCACAAGGCCTGGTTCGACAGCCGGCTGCTGTTGCTGGAGGAGGGCGGCCACCAGCGGGTGCTGGCCGACCCGCAGCTGAGCGAGGCGGTGCTCGAGTTGCTGGCCCGGGCGGCTGCGCCGGTGCGGCAAAGCGCCTAGTTGAAAACCGGGCACGGAAGGGCTGGACATTATCCGCCAGGTCACTGCTAAATCCACTTTTGTGCCAAGGAAGCGAACATGAGCTGGGACCTGGCAACACCCTTCGTCATCGACCTGCGGGTCGGCAGCGAAGACATCGACGGCCTCGGCCACGCCAACAACGCGGTTTACCTCACCTGGCTGGAGCGCTGTGCCTGGCGCCATTCCCAGCGCCTGGGCCTGGACCTGGCCGAGTACCGCCGGCTGGACCGGGCCATGGCCGTGGTGCGCCACGAAATCGACTACCTGGCCGCGGCCTACGAGGATGACGAGCTGCAACTGGCCACCTGGATTGTCGACTGGGACCAGCGCCTGCGCATGACCCGGCGCTTCCAGCTCAAGCGCCCGCGCGACGGCGTGACCCTGTTGCGCGCGCAGACCACCTTCGCCTGCATCGAGCTGTCCAGCGGCAAGCCCAGGCGCATGCCGGCGGAATTCCTCGACGGTTACGGCCCGGCGCTGATCGGCGCCTGAAACACCGGCAATTTTTGCTAGACTGCCGGCTTTTTCCGCCGAGACCCCGACATGCAAATTGCCCTGGCCCCCATGGAGGGGCTGGTCGACAACATCCTGCGCGACGTGCTGACCCGCGTGGGCGGTATCGACTGGTGCGTCACCGAATTCATTCGCGTGTGCGACCGCCTGCTGCCGCCTTCCTCGTTCGACAAACTGGCGCCCGAGCTGCGCCAGGGCGCGCGGACCGCCGCCGGGGTGCCCATGCGTGTGCAGTTGCTGGGCTCGGACCCGGTGTGCCTGGCGGAAAATGCCGCACTGGCCTGCGAGCTGGGGGCGCCGGTGATCGACCTGAACTTCGGCTGCCCGGCCAAGACCGTGAACAAGTCGCGCGGTGGCGCGGTGCTGCTCAAGGAACCTGAGCTGTTGCACGCCATCGTGCGCGAAGTGCGCCGCGCCGTGCCGGCGAACATCCCGGTCACCGCCAAGATGCGCCTGGGTTTCGACAGCCCGGATGGCGCGCTGGAGTGTGCCACGGCACTGGCCGAAGGCGGCTCGGCGCACCTGGTGGTGCATGCACGGACCAAGGTCGAGGGCTACAAGCCGCCGGCCCACTGGGAATGGGTGGCGCGGGTGCAGGATGTGGTCAAGGTGCCGGTGTTCGCCAATGGCGAGATCTGGACGGTGGATGACTGGCGGCGTTGCCGTGAGGTCAGTGGCGCTGAACACATCATGCTCGGGCGTGGGTTGGTCTCGCGCCCTGATCTGGGCTTGCAGATTGCCGCCGCGCGGGACGGGCGGGCTTATCAGCCGCTGAGCTGGGACGACCTGCTGCCCTTGCTGCGCGAGTTCTGGCGCCAGGCCCAGGCCAAGCTGTCGCCGCGTTATGCGCCAGGGCGGATGAAGCAGTGGCTGGCGATGCTGACGCGCAGTTATCCCGAGGCGGTGGTGTTGTTCGCCGAGTTGCGCCGGGAAGACGACTGCGCACGGATCAGCCGCTTGCTGGTGGTTGCGCCGCAGGCCCAGGCGGCTTGTGTAGCGTGATCCGGCCCTTTCGCGGGTGAACCCGCTCCCACGGGGGGCTTCCAAACCTTGGGGCCTGTGTAGTGCCTGTGGGAGCGGGTTTACCCGCGAAGAGGCCATCAAACCAAAAGCTGATTTCAGATTTTTTTTGCTTGCCCCTTGAAAGCATTTCCCTCGGCCATATCTCTTCAGTACGCGATGCCGAAGTCGGGTCGCGTAATGACTTACTTGCTGATTCTCAGGAGTTTATGACCATGACTACTGCTTTCTCTCTCGCTCCGCTGTTCCGCCACTCCGTTGGTTTCGACCGTTTCAACGACCTGTTCGAATCCGCGGCACGTAACGAGGCCGGTAGCAGCTACCCGCCCTACAACGTGGAAAAGCATGGCGATGACCACTACCGCATCGTGGTAGCCGCAGCCGGCTTCCGCGAGCAGGACCTCGACCTGCAAGTCGAGAAGGGTGTCCTGACCGTGTCGGGTGGCAAGCGCGACAACGAGGGCGCTGAAGTGACCTACCTGCATCAGGGTATCGCCCAGCGCGCCTTCAAACTGTCGTTCCGCCTGGCCGACCACATCGAAGTCAAGGCCGCCGACCTGGCCAACGGCCTGCTCAGCATCGACCTGCTGCGCATCGTGCCGGAAGAAGCCAAGGCCAAACGCATCCCGATCAACGGCGACAAGCCAGCGCTGAACTGATCGCGATGATCTGAAGAAGGGCACCCTCGGGTGCCCTTTTTTGTGGGCGCAGCGGGTCAGTAATCTGCCGGCGCCTCCAGCAACATCTGCCGAAACTCCGGCAGCGGCAGCGGCCGGCTGTGCAGGTAGCCCTGGTACAGGTGGCACCCCAGTCGCTCGAGGAATTCCAGCTGTTCGGTCAGTTCCACCCCTTCGGCAATCACCGCCAGGTCCAGGCTGCGGGCCATGGCGACGATGGCGCGGACGATTTCGGCGTCGTTGGGGTCCACCGGGGCATCGCGCACGAAGGTCTGGTCGATCTTCAACGCATCCACCGGCAGGCGTTTCAGGTAGGTCAGCGAGGAATAGCCGGTGCCAAAATCATCCATGGCAAAGCTGACCCCGTAGCGCTTCAACTCGCGCATCTTGCTGATGGTGTCTTCCAGGTTCTGGATGACGATGCCTTCGGTAATCTCCAGCTTGAGCATCTGCCGCGGCAAGCGGTAATCGTCCAGGCTGCGCAGCACTCGCCCGACAAAGTCGTTCTGGCGGAACTGCCGTGGGCTGATGTTGACGCACAGGCTGAAACTGTCGGCGTCGATCAGCCCGTCGCTGAGCATGCGCGCACAGGCATCGCAAGCTTCGTCGAGGAGCCAGCTGCCAACTTCAAGGATCAGACCGCTTTCTTCCAGTACCTGGATAAACTGCGCGGGTGGCTGCTGGCCCAGTTGCGGGTGGTGCCAGCGCAGCAGCACCTCGGCGCCGACGATGCGGTTGTCACGGGCATCCACCTGCGGCTGAAAATGCAGCGCCAGTTCGCCACGGGCCAGGGCCAGGCGCAGGTCGTTTTCCATGCGCAGGCGCTCGCTGGCGGCCTTCTGCATGGTGGTATGGAACAGTTGGGTGGTGTTGCGCCCGGAATCCTTGGCCCGGTACAGGGCGATATCGGCCCGCTTGAGCAGGTCGGCCGGGGTCGCGCCGTGGTCGGGGATCAGCGCGACGCCGATGCTCGGGGTTACCTGCAGGCGCTGGCCGTCCAGCGACATCGGCTCGGCCAGCAGCTCGCGCAGGGTGTCGGCCAACTCGCGAACCTTTTCTTCGACCAGCTCGCGGCTGCCTTCCAGGCCGCTGAGCAACACCACGAACTCGTCGCCGCCCAGGCGCGCCACGGTGTCTTCCAGGCGCACGCTGGCTTCCAGGCGCGCGGTGATGATCTTCAGTACCGTGTCACCCACCGGGTGGCCCAGCGAATCGTTGATGTGCTTGAAGTGGTCGAGGTCGAGAAACAGCAGGGCACCGCGCAGGTTGTGGCGCTTGAGCAGGGCGATCTGCTGGCTCAGGCGGTCCATCAGCAGGGCGCGGTTGGGCAGGTTGGTCAGCGGGTCGTGGTAGGCCAGGTGGCGAATCTGCGCCTGGGCGTTCTTCAGCAGGCTGACATCGCGGGCGGTCAGCAGCAGGCAGTCGACCTCGTTGAGCGTGATCGGCTCCACCGACACCTCCACGGTCAGAATGTCGCCACGTTTGTTGCGCCCGAGCATTTCGCGGTGGTGCACCCGGCCACGCTCGCGCAGCTCGTTGAGCAGCGCGCTGCGCTGCTTGTCGTCGGCCCAGATACCAATCTCGTACACCGTGTGGCCGACCACCTCGGCGGCGCTGTAACCGGTCAGGCGGCAGAAGCCGTCGTTTATCTCCAGGTAACGGCCGCTGTGGCGTTCGGTGATGGTGATGGCGTCGGGGCTGGAGTGGAAGGCCTTGGCGAACTTCTCTTCGCTGGACTTCAGTGCCGCCTCGGCACGCTGCTGCTGGGTGATGTCGCGCAGGGTGGTGACACTGCAGGGCTGGTCATCGACGGTGATCAGGCGGCTGGAAATCACGCAGGTCAGCGGTGCGCCATTGCGGTGGTTGACTACCACCGCGACATTGCTCAGGGCTTGCTCGCGGATCACCCGCTCGATGCGTTGCGCGCGCTCCACCGACTCGGCCCACAGGCCGATCTCTTCTGCCGTGCGGCCGATCACCTGGTCGGTGCTCCAGCCGAAGGTCTGGGTGAATGCCGGGTTGATTTCGATGAACTGCCCGGTGTCCTGGCGGGTGACGCAGATCGGGTCGGGGCTGACCTGGAACAGGCTGGCGAATTTCTCTTCCGAGGCGCTCAGGCGCTGTTCGCGCTCCACCTGGTCGGTAATGTCGAGCAGGGTGCCGGCCATGCGCAGCGGGTTGCCCTGCTCGTCACGGTACAGCCGGGCGCGGCTTTCGATATAGCGCGAGATGCCGTTTTCCAGCTGCACCCGGTAGGTGATCTGGTAGTTGCCGGCGGGCCCTTCGCGCAGGCTGCGGTAGGCCTGGCGCATGACATTGCGCTCCTGCTCGGGTACGCCTTCGAAAAATGCGTCGAACGATTCGTGAAAGGGAATGGGCGGCAGGCCGTGCAATTGCGCGGCGCGGGCCGAGCCGTAGAGCATGCCGCTGGGAATATGCCAGTCCCAGGTGCCCAGCTGGGCCGAGTCCAGCGCCAGGTCCAGGCGCTCCTGGCTGTCCTTCAGGGCTTGCTCGGCGCGCTTGCGCTCGGTGGTGTCGATGAAGGTGCTGAGCAGAAAGGTCACGCCTTCCAGCTCGATGCCCTGGGTGCAGAGAATGCCGTCATGCACCTTGCCGCTGGTGGCGCGGAACTGCACCTCGAGAATCAGCGGGCCGTTGTTGCTGCGGGTCGACTCCAGTAGTTGGTAACGCTGCTCGGGGTTGACCCACAGGCCCAGCTCCAGGCTGGTCTTGCCGATCACCTGGCTGCCTGGCCAGCCGAACATGTCTTCGAAGTGCTGGTTGACCTCGAAGATCATGCCGTCGTGGCGGCGAGTCAGCAAAATGGCGTTGGGGCTGAGGTGGAACAGCGTGGCGAAGCGCTTTTCCGAATTGATCAGCGCAGTTTCCCGCTCGCGCTGACGGGTGATCTCACGGATCACCCCGATCATCTGCGGCCGGCCCTGCAGGTCGTGGGTCAGGCTGCCGTTGATCTCCAGCCAGTGCAGGCTGCCGTCCGGCCAGCGGATGCGGTGGCGCATGGCTTTTTCTGCCGGTTCGCCGTTGACCACGGCCTGGAACAGCTGGCGGGTGCGGGCGCGGTCCTCCTCCGGCAGCAGGTCGAGGTAGTCGATATCGCCTGGCAGCGGTTTGTGCGGGTCGAAACCGAACAGCGCCTGGGTACCGCGCGACCAGCTCACCCGGCCGGTCTGGATATCCCACAACCAGGCGCCCAGCCGGGCCCCGTTGAGCGCGGCCAGCAGCTGCGGGGCGTTCTGCCAGGCCTGCTCCGACTCCTGAGGGTCGGCCGCCGGGATACGCGGCAGGCGCGGAAAGCGGTTTGCTGATTTGGGCATCGGTACCAGACCTTTGGCGTATGACGCGTCCTTGGGGTGGAAATACCGGACTGACGACCGGTCAGGCGGGCCCTGCATGGCTGTCGAGCAAGGCCATGAACGCTTTGGCCGCGTTCGATAGCGTACGCTCCGTGTGCAAAATGTAGCCTAGCTGGCGCGACAGCTGTATGCCCGGCAAGGCGATGGGTGCAACCTGTTCGTCGAGCATGGTGCGCGGCAGCACGCTCCAGGCCAGGCCGATCGACACCATCATCTTGATGGTTTCCAGGTAGTTGGTGCTCATGGCGATGTTCGGCGTCAGGCCCTGGCTTTCGAACAGGCGCTGGACAATATGGTGGGTAAAGGTGTTGCCGCCGGGGAACACGGCCGGGTGGCGGGCGACGTCGGCCAGGCTGACCGCGTGATTGTTGGCCAGCGGGTGCTCGGGGGCGGCGACGAAGTCCAGGGCGTCGTCCCATACCGGCACCGCCTGGACCAGGTGGTGTGGCTCTGGCGCCAGGGTGATCACGGCAATCTCGGCGCGGCCATGCAGAATCTCGTCGTAGGCCTGTTCCGAATCCATGAACTGAATATCCAGCGCCACGGCCGGGTGCTGGCGGGTAAAGGCCCGTAACAACGGGGGCAGGCGGTGCAGGCCGATGTGATGGCTGGTGGCCAGGGTCAGGCGACCGCTCACTTCCCCGCTCAGATTGGTCAATGCGCGGCGTGTATCATCGAGCACATTGAGAATCTGGTAAGCCCGTGGCAGCAGGGCGCGCCCAGCCTCGGTCAAGGTCACCTCGCGGCCCAGGCGGTCGAACAGGCGCACATCCAGCTGCTGCTCCAGGCCGGCGATGCGTTTGCTGATGGCGGGCTGGGTCAGGAACAGGCGTTCAGCTGCTCCGGAAAAACTTCCCGTTTCAGCGATGGCGATGAAGGCACTAAGGTTGGCGAGATCCATGGGTTTGCATTCCTTTGGGTTATCCAAAGTATAAAAATTATGAATTTGAGTTATTCAATCTATCGCCATAGCATCGTCCGTACAAGCCAAGGGGTCTTTGGCATAGAAAGACGCTGATGAGGAACAGTCTGATGGCTGGCAAAACGCTCTACGACAAACTCTGGGAAGCCCATGAGGTCAAGCGCCGTGATGACGGCTCGTCCTTGATCTACATCGACCGCCACATCATCCACGAAGTGACGTCGCCCCAGGCCTTCGAAGGCCTGCGCCTGGCCAAGCGCAAACCGTGGCGCATCGACGCCAACATCGCCACACCGGACCACAACGTGCCGACCACGCCAGAGCGCAAGGGCGGTATCGAGGCCATCGCCGACGAGGTGTCGCGCCTGCAGGTGCAGACCCTCGACGAGAACTGTGACGAATACGGCATCGTCGAATTCAAGATGAACGACGAGCGCCAGGGCATCGTCCATGTCATCAGCCCGGAGCAGGGCGCCACCTTGCCTGGCATGACCGTGGTCTGCGGTGACTCGCACACCTCCACCCATGGCGCCTTCGGTGCCCTGGCCCACGGCATCGGCACTTCCGAGGTCGAGCACGTGCTCGCCACCCAGTGCTTGGTCGCCAAGAAGATGAAAAACATGCTGGTGCGCGTGGAAGGCCAATTGCCTGCCGGCGTTACCGCCAAGGACATCGTGCTGGCCGTTATCGGCAAGATCGGCACCGCCGGTGGCAACGGCCACGCCATGGAATTCGCCGGTAGCGCCATTCGCGAATTGTCGATGGAAGGCCGCATGACCATCTGCAACATGTCCATCGAAGCCGGTGCCCGCGTCGGCCTGGTGGCCGTGGATGACACCACCGTTGCCTACGTCGAGGGCCGCCCGTACGCGCCGAAGGGCGCGCAGTGGAAGCAGGCGGTCGAAGCCTGGAAAGGCCTGGTTTCCGACGCTGATGCGGTGTTCGACACCGTGGTCGAGCTGGACGCTGCGCAGATCAAGCCGCAGGTCAGCTGGGGCACCTCGCCGGAGATGGTCCTGGCCGTCGACCAGCGCGTGCCGGACCCGGCTGCCGAGCCTGACCTGATCAAGCGTGGTTCGATCGAGCGTGCCCTCAAGTACATGGGCCTGGCCGCCAACCAGGCGATCACCGACATCAAGCTCGATCGCGTGTTCATTGGTTCGTGCACCAACTCGCGCATCGAAGACCTGCGCGCCGCCGCGGCAATCGCCAAGGGCCGCAAGGTCGCTGCCAACGTCAAGCAGGCGCTGGTGGTCCCGGGCTCGGGCCTGGTCAAGGCCCAGGCCGAGCGTGAAGGCCTGGACAAGATTTTCCTCGAAGCCGGTTTCGAATGGCGTGAACCAGGCTGTTCGATGTGCCTGGCGATGAACCCGGACCGCCTGGAGAACGGCGAGCACTGCGCGTCCACCTCCAACCGCAACTTCGAAGGCCGCCAGGGCGCCGGTGGCCGTACCCACCTGGTCAGCCCGGCCATGGCCGCCGCTGCCGCGGTGACCGGCCACTTCATCGATGTCCGCGAGTTGATCCAAGGGAGCGCAGCATGAAAGCCTTTACCCAGCACACTGGCCTCGTCGCGCCGTTGGACCGTGCCAACGTCGACACCGACCAGATCATCCCCAAGCAGTTCCTGAAGTCGATCAAGCGCACCGGCTTCGGCCCCAACCTGTTCGACGAGTGGCGTTACCTGGATGTCGGCCAGCCCTACCAGGACAACAGCAAGCGCCCGCTGAACAAGGAGTTCGTGCTCAACCACGAGCGTTACCAGGGTGCCAGCGTGTTGCTGGCGCGTGAGAACTTCGGTTGCGGCTCCAGCCGCGAGCACGCCCCGTGGGCGCTGGACGAATACGGCTTCCGCAGCGTGATCGCACCCAGCTTTGCCGACATCTTCTTCAACAACAGCTTCAAGAACGGCTTGCTGCCGATCATCCTCAGCGATGAGGAAGTCGACGAGCTGTTCAAGCAGGTCGAAGCCAACCCGGGCTACCAGCTGGTCATCGACCTGCAGGCGCAGGCGGTGACCCGCCCGGATGGCAAGGTGCTGCACTTCGAGATCGATGCGTTTCGCAAGCATTGCCTGCTCAACGGCCTGGACGACATCGGCCTGACCTTGCAGGACAGCGATGCGATCAAGGCCTTCGAAGGCAAACACCGTGCAGCGCAGCCTTGGCTGTTCCGCGATGCCTGAAATGTGTAAGTGACAGTATCGGCCTCTTCGCGGGCACGCCCGCTCCCACTCGGTTACTCGCTTTCTGTGGGAGCGGGCATACCCGCGAAAGGGCCGGTACAGGCAGCAACAAACCAACAGGATCAAGACATGACCAGCACCCAGCACACCGATGTGGTCCAGCGCCAGTTCGGCGAACAGGCCAGCGCCTACCTCAGCAGCGCCGTGCACGCCCAGGGCAGTGAATTCGCCTTGCTGCAGGCCGAACTGGCAGGGCAGGGCGCTGCCCGCGTGCTGGACCTGGGCTGCGGTGCCGGGCATGTCAGTTTCCACGTCGCCCCACTGGTTGCCGAAGTGGTCGCCTACGACCTCTCGCAAGCCATGCTCGATGTGGTCGCCAGCGCCGCCGCCGAGCGCGGTCTGGCCAATATCAGCACCGAACGCGGCGCCGCCGAACGCCTGCCGTTCGCTGACGCCGCCTTCGACTTCGTCTTCAGCCGCTACTCGGCGCACCACTGGAGCGACCTGGGCCTGGCCCTGCGCGAAGTGCGTCGGGTGCTCAAGCCGGGTGGCGTGGCTGCTTTCATCGACGTCATGTCGCCGGGTAGCCCGCTGCTCGACACCTACCTGCAAACGGTCGAAGTGCTGCGCGACACCAGCCACGTGCGTGACTATTCTGCCGCCGAATGGCTGTGCCAGGTCAGCGAAGCCGGCCTGCACGTGCGCAGCCACACCCGCCAGCCGTTGCGCCTGGAGTTCGCCAGCTGGGTCGAGCGCATGCGTACCCCCGAGCCGATGCGCGTGGCCATCCGCCAATTGCAGCAAGCCATGGGTGAAGAAGTACGGCAGTATTACCGCATCGAGGCCGACGGCTCGTTCAGCACCGATGTGCTGGTGTTGTGGGCCGAGCGTTAAGAACTTTTCGGTGCGGCCCGCTTGGCCGCACTGCGTGAATGAATAGAGGAAAGCATGAGCAAGCAGATTCTGATTCTCCCAGGTGACGGTATCGGCCCGGAAATCATGGCCGAGGCCGTCAAGGTGCTGGAGCTGGCCAACGACAAGTTCCAGCTCGGCTTCAGCCTGGCGCATGACGTGATTGGTGGCGCGGCCATCGACAAGCACGGCGTGCCGCTGGCCGACGAGACCCTGGAGCGTGCGCGCAAGGCCGATGCCGTGCTGCTGGGCGCCGTGGGCGGGCCGAAGTGGGACAAGATCGAACGTGACATCCGCCCTGAGCGCGGCCTGCTGAAAATCCGTTCGCAACTGGGCCTGTTCGCCAACCTGCGCCCGGCCATCCTCTACCCGCAGCTGGCCGATGCCTCCTCGCTCAAGCCAGAGATCGTCTCGGGCCTGGACATCCTCATCGTTCGCGAGCTGACCGGTGGCATCTACTTCGGTGCCCCGCGTGGCCAGCGCGAGCTGCCAGGCGGCGAGCGTCAGGCGTACGACACCTTGCCGTACAGCGAAAGCGAAGTGCGCCGCATCGCCCGTGTCGGCTTCGACATGGCCCGCGTGCGTGGCAAGAAGCTGTGTTCGGTCGACAAGGCCAACGTGCTCGCTTCCAGCCAGTTGTGGCGCGAAGTGGTCGAAGACGTGGCCAAGGACTACCCGGATGTCGAGCTGAGCCACATGTACGTCGACAACGCGGCCATGCAGCTGGTGCGCGCACCCAAGCAGTTCGACGTCATGGTGACCGACAACATGTTCGGTGACATTCTGTCGGATGAAGCTTCCATGCTGACCGGTTCCATCGGCATGCTGCCCTCGGCGTCGCTGGATGCCGACAACAAAGGCATGTACGAGCCGTGCCACGGTTCGGCGCCGGACATCGCTGGCCTGGGTATCGCCAACCCGCTGGCGACCATCCTGTCGGTGTCGATGATGCTGCGTTACAGCTTCAATCAGTCGGCTGCCGCCGAGGCGATCGAGAAGGCCGTGAGCCTGGTCCTCGACCAGGGCCTGCGCACCGGCGATATCTTCTCGCAGGGCTGCCGCAAAGTTGGTACGCAGGAAATGGGCGACGCAGTAGTCGCAGCGCTGCGGAATCTGTAATCTCTCTGGCCCGCCACCCTAAATTCCCGGTGGCGGCCCACTTTTAGCAAAGGTGTAGTTGCGATGAAACGTGTAGGTCTGATCGGTTGGCGCGGTATGGTCGGTTCCGTGCTCATGCAGCGGATGCTGGAGGAGCAGGATTTCGACCTTATCGAGCCGGTGTTCTTCACTACCTCCAATGTTGGTGGCCAGGGCCCGAACGTGGGCAAGGATACTGCTCCGCTCAAGGACGCTTATTCGATTGAAGAACTCAAGACCCTCGACGTGATCCTGACCTGCCAGGGCGGCGACTACACCAACGAGGTCTTCCCCAAGCTGCGTGAAGCCGGCTGGCAGGGTTACTGGATCGACGCCGCCTCGTCCCTGCGCATGCAGGATGACGCGGTGATCATCCTCGACCCGGTCAACCGCAAGGTCATCGACCAGCAGCTGGATGCCGGCACCAAGAACTACATCGGCGGCAACTGCACCGTCAGCCTGATGCTGATGGGCCTGGGCGGCCTGTTCGAAGCCGGCCTGGTCGAGTGGATGAGCGCCATGACCTACCAGGCGGCCTCGGGCGCCGGTGCGCAAAACATGCGTGAGCTGATCAAGCAGATGGGCGCTACCCACGCGGCCGTTGCCGATGACCTGGCCAACCCGGCCAGCGCCATCCTCGACATCGACCGCAAGGTTGCCGAGGCCATGCGCAGCGAAGCGTTCCCGACCGAAAACTTCGGTGTGCCGCTGTCTGGCAGCCTGATCCCGTGGATCGACAAGGAACTGCCGAACGGCCAGAGCCGTGAAGAATGGAAGGCCCAGGCCGAGACCAACAAAATTCTCGGTCGCTTCAAGAGCCCGATCCCGGTCGATGGCATCTGCGTGCGCATCGGTGCCATGCGTTGCCACAGCCAGGCGCTGACCATCAAGCTGAACAAGGACGTGCCGCTGGCCGATATCGAAGGCATGATCAGCCAGCACAACCCTTGGGTGAAACTGGTGCCGAACCAGCGTGAAATCAGCATGCAGGAGCTGAGCCCGACCAAGGTTACCGGTACTCTCAACATTCCGGTTGGCCGTTTGCGCAAGCTGAATATGGGGTCGCAGTACCTCGGCGCGTTCACCGTGGGTGACCAGCTGTTGTGGGGTGCGGCCGAGCCGCTGCGTCGCATGTTGCGGATTCTGCTGGAGCGTTGATCGTTCCGGTGTGAGCGAAAACCCGCGCTGGTGACAGCGCGGGTTTTTTGTTTCCGATGTTTGCCCAGCCCAGCCCAGCCCAGCCAGCTTGCTTTTGCTTTTGCTTCTAAGCGCGCGATAGCCCAGGCGCCGCAGATTGCGACTTCAGGAGGCCGCATGATGGGAGCGGTGTACGGGTCACCCACATGGGTTACATAAAAGTTCACTCACATAGGTGACACTTTCAGCGTCACATAGCCATCAATG
>NZ_PUQD01000037.1 GCF_003331055.1 Pseudomonas sp. AFG_SD02_1510_Pfu_092
GTGGGAGCGGGCAAGCCCGCGAAGCAGGCGACGCGGTGGATGGCACCGGCTGCGCCGGTGTTCGCGGCTAAAGCCGCTCCCACAGGTACCGTTTAAGCCCGAAACCAGCGCAGTACCTGTGGGAGCGGGTTTACCCGCGAAGAATTCAACGCGGTGGCTGGCACCGGCTACGCCGGTGTTCGCGGCTAAAGCCGCTCCCACAGCAGAGAACCGCGACAGAGGCGGGACAGACAACCGGACCCGATGTCCTTTATGATGCGCGGCATGATCAGAGACCCTTTCGAACGACTCGGCCTGGACCGCGAGGTCCTCACCGTCAGCCAGCTCAACGGTCGCGCCCGCGTACTGCTGGAGGATGTGTTCCGCAGCGTGTGGGTGGAAGGCGAGATTTCCAACCTCGCCCGCCCGGCGTCCGGCCACATGTACTTCACCCTCAAGGACAGCGGCGCCCAGGTGCGCTGTGCGCTGTTCCGGCAGAACGCCACCCGGGTACGCCAGGCCCTGCGTGACGGCCTGGCGGTGCGGGTGCGCGGCAAGGTTTCGCTGTTCGAGGGGCGCGGCGACTACCAGCTGATTCTCGACACTGTCGAACCGGCCGGTGATGGCGCCCTGCGCCTGGCCTTCGAGGCGCTGAAGGAAAAACTCGCTGCCGAGGGGCTGTTCAGCGCCGAACGCAAGCAGCCGTTGCCTGCCCACCCGCAGCGCATCGGCATCATCACCTCGCCCACCGGCGCGGTGATCCGCGACATCATCAGTGTGTTCGGCCGCCGCGCTCCGCAGGTGGAACTGAATTTGATCCCCACCGCCGTGCAGGGCCGCGAAGCCATCGCGCAGATCGTGCGCGCCATTCGCCTGGCCGACAGCCTCGGTTTCGATGCGTTGATCCTGGCGCGTGGTGGCGGTTCGCTGGAAGACCTGTGGTGCTTCAACGAAGAGGCCGTGGCGCGGGCCGTGGCGGCCTGCGTCACGCCGATCGTCAGCGCCGTGGGCCATGAAACCGATGTCTCGATCAGCGACTTCGTTGCCGATGTGCGCGCCCCCACGCCGTCTGCCGCCGCCGAGCTGCTGGCCCCCGACAGCAGCGGCCTGCAGCAACGTCTGGATGGCCTGCAACGGCGCCTGCTGCTGCGCATGCAGAACCGCCTGAGCCACGACCGCCTGCGCCTGGAGTCGCTGGCCCGGCGCCTGCGCCACCCGGGCGAGCGCCTGCGCCAGCAGGCTCAGCGCCTGGATGACCTGGACATGCGCCTGCGCCGCGCGTTCATGCTCAACCTCAACCAGCGCCATCAACTGCTGGCCCGCCTGGATACCCGCCTGGCTGCGCAGCACCCGGGGCGCACCCTGAAATTGCTGGGCCAGCGCCTGGACAGCCTGGCCGAACGCCTGCCGCGCGCCATGCGCGAAGTGTTAAAGGACCGCCGCCAGCGCTTCCAGGCGCAGTTGCAGACACTGCAGGTAGTGAGCCCGCTGGCCACCCTAGCCCGCGGCTACAGCATTCTGCTGGACGAACAGGGCCAGGCTATCCGCAGCGCCGAACAGACCCGCAATGGCCAGCGCCTGACCGCCCGCCTGAACCAGGGCGAGCTGCGGGTGCGGGTCGAAGACAACCACCTGACTCCGGTCACCCTTTCACTTCTGGACTGACACATGCCCCGCCTGTTCGCGCCCCTGCTTGCCCTTTCCCTGTTGCTGCTGGCCGGCGGCGCCCAGGCCAGCTACATCACCCGCACGCTGAACAAGCCGGTACCCGGCGGCGTGGCGGTGGTCGACCTCGGCCCCGCCACCACCGCGCCGGGTGCCAGCTTCGACGGCAAGCCGGTGCTGGTGGTAAAAGAGCAGGACAGCTGGCTGGCGATCGTCGGCATCCCGCTGACGCAGAAGCCCGGCACCGCAGTACTGAACCAGGGCGGCCGTAGCCTGCCGTTCACGGTAGGCAGTAAAAAGTACCCCGAGCAGCGCATCACCCTGAAGAACACCCGCCAGGTCAACCCGAACCCGGCGGACCTGAAGCGCATCGACCGCGAACTGGCCGAGCAGATCAAGGCCTACCGCAGCTTCAGCCCGACCTTGCCGAGCAACCTGGTCCTCGACAAGCCGGTCAATGGCCCGCTGTCGAGCAAGTTCGGCGTGCGGCGCTTCTTCAATGGCGAAGAACGCAACCCGCATGCCGGGCTGGACTTCGCCGTACCGGCCGGCACGCCGATCAAGACCCCGGCCAATGGCAAGGTAATTCTGCTGGGTGACTACTTCTTCAACGGCCGCACGGTGTTCGTCGACCATGGCCAGGGCTTTATCAGCATGTTCTGCCATATGTCGAAGATCGATGTGCAGCTGGGGCAGCAGTTGCGCCGGGGTGATGTGGTGGGGCGGGTGGGCTCGACCGGGCGGGCTACCGGGCCGCACATGCACTGGAATGTCAGCCTGAACGATGCGCGGGTGGATCCGGCAATCTTCATTGGGGCGTTTCAGCCCTGAGATTTGCGCTGGCAGTGCTGGCTTCTTCGCGGGTAAACCCGCTCCCACAGCAACAGCGCTGCCCTTGTGGGAGCGGGTTCACCCGCGAAGGAGCCAGCCAGTCGACAGCAGTTCAAGCGTGTTGCGCCTTCTAAAAATACCGCGCAACAATCAGCAACCACCCCGAAAAATCCGGCCATAAAATCTCGCCAAAGCGCTTTTTTTAAGCATTCCTCTCAATTTTTTTCGAATGCTTGCCATCCCCCAACCCACTGGTTAGGGTTGAGGGCATGAAAACCTTCAGCACCCTCATCCTGCTCCGACAACATCGCAGCCTCTGCCTGGTCAGCGCTCGACTACCAGGCTGAATCGCGTCGCCTCGCCTCTTCATCTCGTTATCGCTCGGCAGGCCCGATCTCGGCCGCACACAAAAGGATTGCTTCCATGACCATGCTCAAAGACCCTTCGAAGAAGTACCGCGCCTTCCCGACCATCGACCTGCCAGACCGCACCTGGCCGTCGAAAACCATCACCGCCGCGCCGATCTGGTGCAGCTCCGACCTGCGTGATGGCAACCAGTCGCTGATCGAGCCGATGGATTCGGAGAAGAAGCTGCGTTTCTGGAAGACCCTGGTGCAGGTCGGCGTGAAGGAGATCGAAGCCTCGTTCCCGTCCGCATCGCAGACCGACTTCGACTTCGTGCGCACGCTCATCGAAGACGGCCACATCCCGGACGACACCACCATCCAGGTGCTCACCCAGGCCCGTGAAGACCTGATCGCCCGCACCTTCGAGTCGCTGCGCGGGGCGAAAAAGGCCATCGTCCACCTGTACAACGCTACCAGCCCGTCGTTCCGCCGCATCGTCTTCAACCAGGACAAGCAAGGCGTGAAGGACATCGCGGTGAACGCGGCCAAGCTGTTCGTCAAGTACGCTGCCCAGCAGCCGGAAACCCACTGGACCTTCCAGTACTCGCCGGAAACCTTCAGCGCCACCGAAATGGAATTTGCCAAGGAAGTGTGCGATGCGGTGATCGAGGTGTGGAACCCGACCCCCGAGCACAAGATCATCCTCAACCTGCCGGCCACCGTGGAAGTGTCGACGCCGAACATCTACGCCGACCAGATCGAGTGGTTCTGCCGTAACGTCAGCCGCCGCGACAGCGTGATCATCAGCCTGCACTGCCACAACGACCGTGGCACCGGCATCGCCGCCACCGAGCTGGGCCTGATGGCCGGCGCCGACCGTGCCGAAGGCTGCCTGTTCGGCAACGGTGAGCGTACCGGTAACGTCGACCTGGTGACCCTGGCGCTGAACCTCTACACCCAGGGCATCGACCCGCTGCTGGACTTCTCCGACATCGACGGCGTGCGCAAGGTGGTCGAAGAGTGCAACCAGTTGCCGGTGCACCCGCGCCACCCATATGTGGGCGACCTGGTCCACACCGCGTTCTCTGGTTCGCACCAGGACGCCATCCGCAAGGGCTTCGCCAAGCAGCAGGAAGGCGAACTGTGGGAAGTGCCTTACCTGCCGATCGACCCGGCCGACATCGGCCGCAGCTACGAGGCAGTCATCCGCGTCAACAGCCAGTCGGGCAAAGGGGGTATCACCTACCTGCTCGAACAGGAATACGGCATCAGCCTGCCACGCCGCATGCAGATCGAATTCAGCCAGGTGGTGCAGGGTGAAACCGACCGCCTGGGCCTGGAAATGACCGCCCAGCAGATCTACAGCCTGCTGCACAAGGAATACCTCCAGGCCAACGCCCCTTACGCGCTGGTCAGCCATCGCCTGCAGGAAGAAAACGGCCACAGCGCGGTGGAAGTGGAGGTCGCCGGTGAAGGCGAGACCACCCTGCACTGGCGCGGCAAGGGCAACGGCGCGCTGGAAGCGCTGGTGGCCGGCCTGCCGATTGCCGTGGAGATCATGGACTACAACGAGCATGCGATTGGCGCGGGCACCAATGCCAAGGCTGCGGCCTATATCGAACTGCGTGTGGCCGGTGGCCGCCCGGTGCATGGCGTGGGGATCGATGAAAACATCACCACGGCCAGCTTCAAGGCGCTGTTCAGCGCGCTGAACCGCTCGCTGAGCCAGCAGGAAGCCAAGGCGGCCTGAGCCGTAGCGCTATGAAAGAGGAAGCCCGCATCGGTTGATGCGGGCTTTTTTGTTGGTCTGCGTCGGCCTATTCGCGGGCTTGCCCGCTCCCACAGGGATCATGCAGCACTCAGCAACTATGCAGAACCTGTGGGAGCGGGCGAGCCCGCGAACAGGCCGGCACTGGCGATGCAAAACCTGCAGGCAAAAAAAAGGGGCGCCGACCAAGCGCCCCATAAGCCGTAAAACACACAACGAATTCAGTTGCCCTCCAGCAGCGCCATCGCCTCCGCGCTGCACGCTTCGATCCGCGCCCAGTCGCCGTTCTTGATCCAGCTGCTGTCGAGCATCCAGGTACCCCCCACGCACATCACGTTGGGCAGCGCCATGTAGTTGCGCACATTGGCCGGGTTGACGCCACCGGTCGGGCAGAAACGAATATCGCCGAACGGGCCGCCAAAGGCCTTGATCGCCGCCACGCCGCCGCTGATTTCCGCCGGGAACAGCTTGAAGCGGCGGTAACCCAAGGCATAGCCCATCATGATTTCAGACGGCGTGCTGATACCCGGCAGCAGCGGGATTTCGCTGGCCACGCCGGCTTCGAGGATGTCCTGAGTAATGCCTGGAGTAACGACGAATTGCGCACCCGCGGCTTCAACCGCGGCGAACATGCTGCGATCGAGTACCGTGCCGGCGCCCACGCAAAGCTCCGGGCGCTGCTCGCGCAGCACCTGGATGGCCTTCAGGCCGTGCTGCGAGCGCAAGGTCACTTCCAGGGTACGGATACCGCCGGCGGCAAGGGCATCAGCCAGCGGCAGGATGTCTTCCTCACGGGCGATGGTGATCACCGGCAGAATGCGCGCCTTCTCGCAGATGGCGTCGATCCGCGCGGCTTTGTCGGCCATCGAGAGCATGGACTGTGGGCGTTCGAGGGTGGTCATGATTGTGGATCCTTGGCTCATGGGCACCAGTAGATGTCCAGGGGGTCGTGAAGAAAAGCGCGAATCGGCATTTCAGTAAGGTCGCTGCCCGCCAGCGCGGCGCGCAGGGTAGCGAGTTTGCCCTGCCCTTGCACGGCCAGCGCGGTAAAAGCAGCACTGGCCAGCAGCGAGCGGGTCATCGACAGGCGCTGGCGCGGCACGCTCGGTGCCAGCAAGGGCAGACAGCGGCGCGGGTTGGCCAGGTCGAGGCCGGCTTGCAGGTTGGGGCTGGCGGGGAACAGCGAGGCGGTATGGCCATCGTCGCCCATGCCCAGCACCAGCACGTCGATCGGCGGCAGCTCGGCCAGGGCCTGGTCGGCCTTGTCCGCAGCGGCATCGAGGTTGTCCGCCTGCTGGTACAAGCCAACGAAGCGGGCCTTGGCCGCCGCCCCCTTGAACAAGTGACGGGCCAGCAGGCCGGCGTTGCTGTCGGCGTGCTCGACCGGCACCCAGCGCTCGTCGGCCAGGCTGACGGTGACTTTGCCCCAGTCGAGGTTTTCGCGAGCCAGTTGCTCGAGGAACGGTACCGGGCTGCGACCGCCCGACAGCACCACACAAGCCTGCCCTTTGGCGGCAATGGCCGCCCGCAGACGTTCGGCGACGTCGTGGGCCTGGGTGGCCGCAAGCGCGGCGGCATCCGCCAGTTCGTGAACGTTCACGACCGCTGGCAGTTTCAGTTCAGATATCCCCATACCACGCCCTCCCATCGCGTGTGATCAGTGCAATCGAGCTCATCGGCCCCCACGAACCCGCCGCATAAGGCTTGGGCGCATCGCCCGCGTTACGCCAGCCGGCGATCAGCTGGTCGCACCATGTCCAGGCGTATTCGATTTCGTCCTTGCGCACGAACAGGTTCTGGTTGCCTCGCATCACTTCGAGCAACAGGCGCTCGTAGGCATCCGGGATCCTGGCGCTGCGCCAGGCGTCGGAAAAATTCAGCTGCAACGGGCCGCTGCGCAGCTGCATGCCCTTGTCCAGGCCCTGTTCCTTGGTCATCACCCGTAGAGAAATGCCTTCGTCCGGTTGCAGGCGGATGATCAGCTTGTTACCGATCTGCAAACGCTGTTCCGGGGCGAAGATGTAGTGCGGGGTTTCCTTGAAGTGGATGACGATCTGCGACAGCTTCTGCGGCATGCGCTTGCCGGTACGCAGGTAGAACGGCACGCCGGACCAGCGCCAGTTGCGGATGTCGGCGCGCAGGGCGACGAAGGTTTCGGTGTCGCTCTGGGCGTTGGCGTTGTCTTCTTCCAGATAGCCGGGTACCGGCTTGCCGTCACTGTAGCCGGCAATGTACTGGCCGCGCACCACACGGGTGCTCAGCCCGTCACCGGTGATCGGTGCCAGGGCCTTGAGCACCTTGACCTTCTCGTCGCGGATGGCGTCGGCGGAGAGTTCGCTGGGCGGGTCCATGGCGATCAGGCACAGCAGCTGCAGCAGGTGGTTCTGGATCATGTCGCGCAGCTGGCCGGCCTTGTCGAAGTAGCCCCAACGGCCTTCGATACCGACCTTCTCGGCGACGGTGATCTCCACATGGGAGATGGAATTCTGGTTCCACTGGGTTTCGAACAGGCTGTTGGCGAAGCGCAGGGCGATCAGGTTCTGCACCGTTTCCTTGCCCAGGTAATGGTCGATGCGGTACACCCGGCTCTCGGGGAAGAAGCGCGCCACGGCATCGTTGACCCGCCGCGATGACTCCAGGTCATGGCCAATGGGTTTTTCCAGTACCACCCGGGTGCGTGCGGCCAGGCCGGCCTTGTCGAGGTTCTCGCAGATGGCCCCGTACACCGCCGCAGCGGTGGCGAAGTAGGCGATCAGCGGCAACTCGGCCGGGGTTTGCTCGGCCAGGGCCTGGTAGCCCTCGGGCTGGAGGAAATCCAGGTGCTGGTAGCTCAGCCGGGCGAGGAAACGGCCCAGCGCAGCGGGTTCGATATCGGCCTCGGGCACATGCCGGCGCAGATGCGCTTCGATGCTGTCCAGGTGCTGCTGCGCGCTACCGGCCTCGCGGGCCAGCGCCAGCAGGCGGGTATCCGGGTGCAACAGGTTGGCCCGGTCGAGCTGATAGAGCGCGGGAAACAGCTTGCGCAATGCCAGGTCGCCAAGGGCGCCAAACAGGGCAAAGGTGCAAGGTTCGACACTGATCGCAGCCATGATGTTGGTTCTTTCCTAAAGTTAGTCTAGGAATACCGCTTTCACATACGGTTTTCAAGGGATAATGTAGTAAAAACCACAACATTCCACACAAGCATTACAGACAAGTGGTACGTCAACCGCACCGACAGTACGATAGACGACCGTGCAAAAAGCCTGCTGCTCCCACAGCCGGCTGTCTTCCCGACCCAAGGACACACCCATGGACCGCGTGCGAAACCTCCTGGAACAGATCCAGGGACGCCTCGACGAGCTGAACAAGGCCGAACGCAAAGTCGCCGAAGTCATCCTGCTCAACCCGCAACAAGCCACCCGTTTCAGCATTGCTGCGCTGGCCCAGGCGGCCAAGGTCAGCGAACCGACCGTCAACCGCTTCTGCCGCTCGTTCGGCGTCAGCGGCTACCCCGAGCTGAAGCTGCAGCTGGCGCAGAGCCTGGCCAGCGGCGCGGCCTACGTCAGCCGTGCGGTAGAGGCCGACGATGACCCGGCGGCCTACACCCAAAAGATCTTCGCCAGCGCCATCGCCTCGCTCGACAGCGCCTGCCAGCAACTCGACCCGCAGCAGGTCAGCCGTGCCGTGGACATGATGATCCAGGCCCGGCAGATCCACTTCTTCGGCCTGGGCGCCTCGGCGCCGGTGGCCCTCGATGCCCAGCACAAGTTCTTCCGCTTCAACCTTGCGGTGTCGGCCCACGCCGATGTGCTGATGCAGCGCATGCTGGCCTCGGTGGCGCACACCGGTGACCTGTTCGTGATCATTTCCTACACCGGGCGCACCCGCGAACTGGTCGATGTGGCGCGCCTGGCCCGGGAAAACGGCGCCTCGGTACTGGGCCTGACTGCCGCCGGCTCGCCGCTGGCCAATGCCTGCAGCCTGAGCCTGCACATCCCGTTGCCGGAAGACACCGACATCTACATGCCAATGACCTCGCGGATCATCCAGCTGACTGTGCTCGATGTGCTCGCCACCGGCATGACCCTGCGCCGCGGCGTGGACTTCCAGCCGCACCTGCGCAAGATCAAGGAAAGCCTCAACGCCAGCCGCTACCCGATCGAGGACGACGAACTCAACTGAGCCGGTGCGCCTGCAAGCGCAGGTGCGCGCGCTGCCCGGGCGCCAGGCTCAGGCCCTCGCCGCTGCCGCTGGCGGCCTCGACGCAGACGAAGTGCTGGCATTCGCGGCCGGTCACACCCATCAGCGGGCGACTGCCCGGGTGCCACACCACCGTGTCGTCGCTGTCACCGGTGTCGATGCACAGCTCACGCTGCCAGGCCGGGTCCTGCAGTTGCACGCGCGGCGTGCCGGGGTAGACCTTCTGGCAGCCGCCCTTGAGCTTCAGCGCGCCGTCCTCGCGGCAGGCCTGGCGGTTGAGGCGGTCGTAGCCTTCGATATCCTCGAGCCCGGACAGCGCTATCTCGGAAACGTCACTGATACGCCAGTAGGCCAGCAGGGCATGGCTCAGCTGGCAGGGCTCGCTGTCCTGGTGTTCGGTACTCAGGCTCAGCTCCATGCGGCTGCCCAGCCGCGCCTGCAGGTCGACCTGCCAGTCGCATAGGTCCAGCCGCCACTTCAGGGTCACGCCCTCCTCGTCCTCGCGGCTGACCACCAGCTTCCAGTCCAGTAGGCGCGCCCAGCCATGGGCCGGCCACAAGTCTTCGCTAGGGTGGCGGCCATACCAAGGCCAGCACACCGGCACACCGCCACGAATCGCGCCCACTTGCGGCCACTGCTCGGCGCACCACAGCCAGGGCCGCTCACCCGCCGGTTGAAAGTGCAGCAGTTGCGCGCCCTGGCGGCTGAACACCGCCTGGCAGCGGGGGTGGTCGATGATCAGTACATCGCGCTGCTGGTAACGCTCCCACTCGAAGGTCGGCCGTGGCCGCTGCGAGGTGAAGAAGCGATGGAGCGGATGTTCGGGCATGGTTCAGAGCTCTTGTTGTTTGAGATAGCGCTGTCTCGGTCTATCCCCGACACCCACTGCAGGGCAGTGGGTGCCGATTGACGAGATAGTACCGAAAAGGGATTGGCGTAAATTTACAACAATTGCCCTTAGAATGACGACTGAATCTTCAAGCCTGCGACCAGCGCGTTATCCACCTCATCCACCCCGCCGGGGCTCTTGATGTATTGCAGGTTGGGCCGCACGGTCAGCCAGTTGGTGACATGGAAGCCGTAGTAGAGCTCGGCGTTGTATTCGGTACGTTGCAGCGGCACGAAGCCGGGGTTGTCGTAATCGTTGAGGCCGCTCTGGGCGTTGAGCAGTTCGGCGCGCTTCTTCACATCGTCATTCACATGAATGCGCGCCACGCCGAAGCCGATATCGTCCTTCGGCCGGGCGTCGAAGGCGCCTTTGTAGACCAGGCCAACCTGCTGGTAGTTATCCACCACGTTGGTGGCCTTGTCGTGCACGGTGAAGTTGGCGAACAGGCTCAGGCCGCGGTTGACGTCACCACCGTGGGCGGTCACCTGCTGCTGCGCCACCACCCACCAGCCATGCTTGCTGGAGTGCGACTTGAAGGCTTCGCCGGTCAGCGCCTGCGGGTTGCCATTGATGTCGTCGTAGACATCGTCGGCCTTGGCCGTGCTGTAGTAATAACCCAGGCGGTATTCGCCCGGCAGGCCGTTGACCTTGGGCGACCACACCGCTTCCACCGGCAGGATCGCGCCCTTGGTTCCGCTACCGCTGAGCTTGAAGCCGTTGCCGGTCTCCAGGTTGGACGGGTTCTGTTCGAAGGCACCGACCTGGACGAAGAATTCCGGGTTGATGTTGTATTTCACCCGCAGCGCCCACTGGCTGACCGGCCAGTTGTACCAGATGCCGCCGACCCAGTTGCCTACCTGCGAGCCACAGAACGCCAGGTTCTGGAAGTCGCAGGGGAAGCTGTTGAAGTCCTCGCCTTCGCCGAAGCGGCCGAATTTGACGTCCAGCGCACCGTCGAAGTACTTCTGCTTGACCCACATCTGCGTCAGGCGCCAGGTCTGGCCACGGCCCCACACTTCCTGCACCGAGCTGAACTGCCCGGCGCGCGGGCCGCTGATGCGGTCGTTGGACAGGTTGCGGCCGCTGCGCTCGGTGATCGCCAGCTTGAACTCGGCGTCGTGCCAGCCCAGGATCTTCTGCAGGTCCAGGTGCGCACCAAGGGCGAACTGGTCGCTGTAGCGCGCGGTCTTGTCGTCGTTGTAGCCGCCGTGCAGGTTGCCGGCTACTTCACCGACGTAATCGACGGTGAAGTCATAGCCCTTTTCCAGCAGTTCGGTGCGGGTGCCGCCCCAGTCGCCGGTCATCCATTTCGATTCGCTGGAAAAGGCCTCGGCTGCCTGCACGCCGCTGTTGCCGACGATGGCCAGCAAGGCCAGCGAGCCCAATGTCCTGATGCGTTTGCGTTGTTCCATCCCTATACGTCCTCTTTTTTCTTATTGATGGTGTAGACGGGTTATCGGCCTTTGAAGTGCGCCACGTTGTCCATTACGGTTGCCGCAGTTGTGCCCAGGTGCACGCGCTCGCCGCTGGCGGCGTCGAACAGCAGCACCCGTGCCGGGTCGAATTGCAGGTTCAGGCTGTCACCGACCCGGCACGCCACATCCGGCGCCAGGCGGCAGCACACTTTGGTCTGGTTGAGGGTGACGAACACCAGCAGGTCCGGCCCGGTGGGCTCGGTCACCTCTACTTCGGCGCGGATGCCCGGCAGGCCGTTGCCTTCGGCGGCGCCCAGGGCGATCTGTTCCGGGCGGATACCCAGCACGATCTCGCGGCCCTCCAGTTCGTCGGCAGCCAGCCCCAGAGGCAGCTCGCAGCGCGCCTGGCCGCTGTCGAGCAGCGCCAGCACGCGACCATCCTGTTTGGTCAGGCGCACCGGGATGAAGTTCATCGGCGGTGAGCCGATGAAGCTGGCGACAAACTGGTTGGCCGGGTCGTTGTAGATCTGCTGCGGGGTGCCGAACTGCTGGATGATGCCGTCCTTCATCACGGCCACCTTGTCACCCAGGGTCATGGCCTCGATCTGGTCGTGGGTGACATACACCGTGGTGGTTTTCAGGCGCTGGTGCATCAGTTTCATTTCGGTGCGCATCTCGACGCGCAGCTTGGCATCGAGGTTGGACAGTGGTTCATCGAACAGGTAGATCTTCGGCCGCCGCGCCAGTGCCCGGCCCATCGCCACGCGCTGCTGCTGGCCACCGGACAGCTGCGCCGGCTTGCGCGCCAGCAGGTGCTCGATCTGCAACAGCTTGGCTACCCGCGCCACTTCCTCGTCGATGGCGGCCTGGGGCAGCTTGCGAATCTTCAGGCCGAACTCGATGTTCTCGCGCACGCTCATGGTCGGGTACAGCGCGTAGGACTGGAACACCATGGCGATGTCGCGGTCCTTGGGGCTCATGCCGCTGACATCCTGCTGATCGATGAGGATCGCGCCAGCGCTGATCTGCTCGAGGCCGGCGATGCAGTTCATCAGGGTCGATTTGCCGCAGCCCGACGGGCCGACCAGGATCAGGAATTCGCCATCCTTGATCGACAGCTGGATGTCCTTGAGGGTATCCGGCAGGCCGCTGCCGTAGGTCTTGTTCACATTGCGAAGTTCGAGCGTTGCCATGACTTACCCCTTTACCGCGCCAGCAGTCAGCCCGCGGACGAAATATTTGCCTGCCACCACGTAGACCAGCAGGGTTGGCAGGCCGGCGATCATCGCCGCCGCCATGTCGACGTTGTATTCCTTGGCCCCGGTGCTGGTGTTGACCAGGTTGTTCAGGGCCACGGTAATCGGTTGCGAGTCGCCGCTGGAGAACACCACGCCGAACAGGAAGTCGTTCCAGATCTGGGTGAACTGCCAGATCAGGCAGACCATGATGATCGGCGTCGACATCGGCAGGATGATGCGCTGGAAGATGGTGAAGAACCCGGCCCCGTCCAGGCGCGCGGCCTTGACCAGTGCATCGGGGATGCTCACGTAGAAGTTACGGAAGAACAGCGTGGTGAACGCCAGGCCGTAGACCACATGCACCAGTACCAGGCCGCCGGTGGTACTGGCCAGGCCGAGCTTGCCGAGGGTGAACGAGGCCGGCAGCAGCACGGTCTGGAACGGCAGGAAGCAGCCGAACAGCAGCAGGCCGAAGAACAGTTGCGAACCGCGGAAGCGCCACATCGACAGCACATAGCCGTTCAGCGCGCCGATGGTGGTGGAGATCAGCACCGCCGGCACGGTGATCATGATCGAGTTCCAGAAGTAACCGCTGACCGTGCTCCAGGCCTTGACCCAGCCGATGCCGGTGAATACTGCGGGCCAGCTCAGCAGGTTGCCGGTGCTGATGTCGTCCGGGGTCTTGAAGCTGGTCAGCAGCATCACCACCAGCGGCACCAGGTAAAGCACCACGGCCAGCAACAGCACGGCGTGGATGGCGATGCGGCTCAGGCTCGACGCCGGTTTGTCGACAGGGCTATGCATGGCGTTTGCTCCGCAGCTCCGAATACAGGTAGGGCACGAGGATCGCCAGGATCGCCCCGAGCATGAGAATGGCGCTGGCCGAGCCCATGCCCATCTGGCCGCGGCTGAAGGTGAACGAGTACATGAACATCGCCGGCAGGTCGGAGGAGTAGCCGGGGCCACCGGCCGTCATCGCCGCCACCAGGTCGAAGCTCTTGATGGCGATATGCGCAAGGATCATCAGCGAGCTGAAGAACACCGGGCGCAGGCTGGGCAGCACCACCGTCCAGTAGATGCGCGGCAGGCTGGCACCGTCGATCTGCGCGGCGCGGATGATCGACTGGTCGACCCCGCGCAGGCCGGCGAGGAACATCGCCATGATGAAGCCCGATGCCTGCCACACGGCGGCGATCACCAGGCAGTACACCACCCGGTCAGGGTCGATCAGCCAGTCCAGGCGCAAGCCTTCCCAGCCCCAGTCGCGCAGCAGCTTGTCCAGGCCCATGCCCGGGTTGAGCAGCCACTTCCAGGCGGTGCCGGTGACGATCATCGACAGCGCCATGGGGTACAGGTAGATGGTACGGATGAAGCCTTCGCGGCGGATGCGCTGGTCCAGCAGTACGGCCAGCAGCACACCGACGGCCAGGCTGATGGCGATGAACAGGCCACCGAACAGCAGCAGGTTCTTGCTCGCTACCCACCAGCGGTCGTTGTCGAACAGCCGGGCGTACTGCGCCAGGCCGGCCCATTTGTAAGTGGGCAGGAAGGTCGAGGTGGTGAAGGACAGGACGAAGGTCCAGAGGATATAGCCGTAGAAGCCCACCAGGATGATGAACATGCTGGGCGCCAGCACCAGCTTGGGCAGCCAGCGCTGTAGTGCGTCCAGGGGTGAGGCCCGCAGTTGGGCGGTAGTTGTGATCATGGTTCACCTCAAAGGCACAACGGCTCGCTTTTGTGGGAGCGGCCTTGTGTCGCGAAAGGGCTGCGAAGCAGCCCCGGGGCCTGCGGAACGAAGCTGTTCTGAAAGGACTGCGCCGCCTGAATCAGGGACCGCCTCGCGGTCCTGTCGCGACGCAAGGCCGCTCCCGCATCAGACCGCGCCAGTCTCGAGTCAGCGTTTACTGGGCAGCCTTGATCGCCGCCGCCAGCTTTTTCGCCGCATCGGCCGGGTCGGCCTTGGGGGCGTTGATGTAGTTGGTCACCACATCGAAGAAGGCGCCCTGCACGGCCAGCGTGGTGGCCATGTTGTGCGCCATGCTCGGCTGCAGCCCGCCGCTCTTGGCATCGGCCAGGAAGTCCTTGGCGGAGGTCTGCGCGCAGGCGTCGAAACCGTACTTGCCCATGTCGGCCAGCATGTCGTTGCGCACCGGGATAGAGCCCTTGTTGCTGCTGAAGACTTTCTGGAAGTCCTGGCCCAGCACCTTGCGTGCAATGTCCTGCTGGCCGGCAGCGGTACCTTCGTCGCTCTGCTTGAACACCACCAGCGAGTCGATGTTGTACAGGAAGGCCTTTTCGGTGCCGGGGAATGGCACGCACTGGTAGTCCTTGCCTGCGGTTTTCTTCGCCAGGGTCCATTCGCTCTTGGCCCAGTCACCCATGATCTGCATGCCGGCCTTGCCATTGATGACCTTGGCCGCTTCCAGGTTCCAGTCCTGGCCTTTGCCGTCCGGGTCCATGTAGGTGGCGACCTTTTTCAGCTCGGTCAATGCCTTGACCATCTGCGGGCCGGTCAGGGCTGCGCTGTCGAGGTCGACCAGGGCCTTCTTGTAGCCGTCGACACCCATCACTGCCAGCACCACGCTTTCGAACACGGTGCTGTCCT
This sequence comes from Pseudomonas sp. AFG_SD02_1510_Pfu_092, assembly GCF_003331055.1. GTDB lineage: Bacteria > Pseudomonadota > Gammaproteobacteria > Pseudomonadales > Pseudomonadaceae > Aquipseudomonas. The sequence goes on from NZ_PUQD01000037.1 coordinate 14,920, forward strand.
GCCAGGGCTGACCGCCATGGGCAAGCGGGATGAAGCCGGCGGCCTTGAGCTTGTCGGCGGCGGCGTAGAATTCGTCGAGGGTGGTCGGCGCCTTGTCGATGCCGGCCTTCTTGAACACTTCGGGGTTGATCCACAGCCAGTTGATGCGGTGGATATTCACCGGTACGGCGACATAGTCACCGTCGTACTTCACGGTGTCGGCGACTTTCTTGTCGAGCAGTGTGTCCCACTTCTCTTCCTTGGCCACTTCCTTTAGCACATCGGCATCGAGCAGGCCGGTGGCCGCCCAGTCCTGGATGTCCGGGCCTTTGATCTGCGCGACACCGGGTGGGTTGCCGGCCACGGCGCGGCTCTTGAGCACGGTCATGGCCGTGGCACCACCACCGCCGGCGACAGCGCCGTCCTTCCAGGTGAAACCGTCTTTCTCGACCTGGGCCTTGAGCACATCGACCGCCGCCTTTTCACCACCGGAGGTCCACCAGTGCACCACCTCAACGCTGCCTTTGGAGTCGGCAGCCAGGGCACTCAGCGGGAACAGAGAGGCCAGGGATATTGCGGCAGCGAGACGGAGCGTGGAATTCATCGAAGCACCTTTCTTGTTGTTATGCCGTGCAAGTCGATCGCTTGCGTTGCATGAAGTCTAAACAGCGTGCCCGCCTCGTCAGGTAACGAAGCGATGCGTGAATGTCATCGTTTGGTTACATTGCCGGCCAGGCTGCTGGCCAGGCTCGGTGCCAGCGGCAAGCCTGGCAACAGCAGCGCCTGGTAGGCGTGGTAAAGGTCAGGCTTGCCCGGCCAGATGGTCGCGGCCGGCTGATTGTGCGCATCGAGTTCGTGGTGCCAGCTGCCGCCCACAGTGTCGATGAAACGGGTGGCGATAAAGTCCCAGCAGCGGCGGTACCACTGCTCGTAGTGCGCCTCCCCGGTGCGCTGCAACAGGGCCGCCGCCGCGGCGCAGGCCTCGGCATGCACCCAGTGCAGGCGCGCGGCCACCAACGGGCGATCGGCCCAGTCCAGGGTGTAGACGAAACCGGGCGCACCATCGACGTTCCAGGCCTTCTGGCAGGCAGCCTCGAACAGGCCACGGGCGCTGTCGGCAAGCCAGCCTGGGGCGTGCAGGCCGGCCCGATCCAGGCTGGCCTCCAGGTGCAGCAGCAGCCGCGCCCATTCCAGGGCATGCCCGGGCGTGGTGCCGTAAGGCCGGAAGTGGTCGGCCGGGTGCTCCAGGTTGTACTGCGGCAATGGCTGCCAAAGGGCGTCGAAGTGCTCGATGACCCGATAGCCGTTGGCCGCGGCGTGGGTATGAATGATGCGTTCGGCGATGCGCAGGGCGCGTTGCAGCCAGAGGCGGTTGCCGGTGACGTCCGCCAGGGCCAGGAAGGCCTCGACCGCGTGCATGTTGCTGTTGGCGCCACGGTAGGGCTCGGGCAACTGCCAGGCGCGCGAGAAGGCTTCCCTGAGGGCGCCCTCCTCTTCACTCCAGAAATGCGCCTCGAGCACCTGCACCGCGTCGGCCAGCAAAGCGCTTGCATCGGCCGCGCCGGCGGTCACGGCCGAGCTGGCGGCAAGGGCGACGAAGGCATGCAGGTAAGCCGCCTTGCCGCTGTCGTCGAGGCCATCGGGGTGGCTGAACCAACCGCCATGGATGGCGTCCTGCAGCGCGCCACGCAAGGCGGCCACGCCGTGCTCGGCATAGGCCAGGCAACCCGGCACGCCCTGCAGATGGGCCAGGGCGAAGCAGTGGGTCATGCGGGCGGTGTTGAGGGTATTGGCACGGGCATCGGCGGCAAGCTGGCCTGCCGCGTCCAGGTTACCGAAGCCGCCGGGCAGTTTCGAGGCCTTGGCAAAGGCCAGCAGGCGTTGCCCTTCGGCCATGCGCCAGGCGCTGTGGGCCGGGGCGTCGAGCCAGGAGGTGGAAGGCAGGTTGGGAGTGTTCATGGGCCAGCTTGATCCTTGCCAGTCGTGTGCGAATTCTAGCCAGCGGGGTTGGGCGGGATGTCACGAAGGACGGCGGGATTGTCACCAGGCGGTGACATTTCACTTGCCTGTGCCGGCCTCTTCACGGGTAAACCCGCTCCCAAAGGCGCCCACAAAAACCTGTGGGAGCGGGTTCACCCGCGAAGGGGCCGGCACAGGCAACGCAAAACCTCAGTCCATGCCCCGTGGCAGGTACAAGGTCACCCGCAGTCCACCCTCGCGCAGGTTGAGCAAGCTCACCTCCCCACCGTGGCTATGGGCGATGTTGCGCGCAATGCCCAACCCCAGCCCATAGCCCTGCTGCTGCCCGGCCAACCGGAAATGCGGCTCGAACACCTGCTCCAGCTGCTGCTGCGGCACCCCCGGCCCTTGGTCATCCACTTGCAGGACAAACCCCTCGGCATCGTCGAGGATGCGCAGCCTGGCCCGTTCGCCGTACTTGATGGCGTTGTCGATCAGGTTGCCGATGCAGCGCCGCAACGCCAGCGGCTTGCCCGGGTACGGCGCCAGCGCCCGGCCTTCGAGGGTGATGCGGCCATCGCCGAGGTAAGGTTCGGCAAGGATTTCCAGCACCTGGTTGAGGTCGACCGGCTCGATGTTCTCGTGGATATCGGTGTCCTTCACGCACTGCAACGCGCCTTTGACCAGCAGCTCGAGCTCGTCCAGGTCCTGGCTGAACTTGGCCTGCAGGCGCTCGTCCTCCAGCAGCTCGACGCGCAGGCGCAACCGGGTGATCGGCGTGCGCAAGTCATGGGAGATGGCGCTGAACAGCTGGCTGCGCTCGGTCAGATAGCGGCTGATGCGCTCGCGCATGCTGTTGAACGCACGCCCCACCTCGACCACCTCGCTGCCGCCACCTTCGGCCACCGGCGCCACATCGGCGCCCAGCGACATTTCCCGGGCGGCACGCGCCAGACGCTTGAGCGGCCAGCTCTGCCAGTGCACCAGCAAGCCGATGAACAACAGCAGCAAAGCCGTGGTCAGCACGATGAAGCCGATCTGCTGGCGGGGCAGGCGCTCGGCTTCCAGGCTGGTGTAGGGCTCGGGCAGCAATGAGGCGATGTACAGCCACTCGCCCTCGCCCAGGCGAATCTGCGTGACCAGCACCGGCGGGTTGAGCGGTTCCAGGGTCAGTGAGTAATGCGCCCAGGAGCGTGGCAGTTCGTCGAGCTTGAGGCCGCTGTTGAAGATCCGCAGGTCGTCGGGGCTGACGAACTCCACGGAAATGTCCATCTGCGAGCCCAGGCGCTCGTGCAGCACCTGCTGAAATACCTCGATCACCGCCTGCTTGCGTGGGGTTACGGGCAGCACCGGCATGTCCAGCGGCCTGGCGTTGAGCGACACGAAGAAACGGGTGCCGCCCATGCTGCGCAACTGGTCGAGCACCATCGGCCGATAGCCCACCGGCAACGACCGAAAGTAGCTGACGCTGGCGCTCATCGAATGGGCCAGGCTGCTGGCGCTGGCGCGCAGGCCTTGCAGCTGGCTGGCACGCAGCTGGGCAACCCAGATGATGCTCGACAAGCCCTGGGCCAGCAGCACCACCAGCAGGGTCAGCAGCAGCATGCGCCCCAGCAGCGAGCGCGGCAGCAGCCGCCAGCGCCGCTCAGGGCGCACAGCAGACATGGGCAGCCAACAGATAGCCGCTGCCGCGTACGGTGCGAATCAGCCGGGGCGGCTTTTCGGTATCGCGCAGGCGCTGGCGCAGGCGGCTGACCGCCATGTCGACGATGCGGTCCAGCGGCATCGGCTCGCGGCCGCGGGTGGCGTTGCCGATGGTGTCGCGGTCGAGAATCTGCTGTGGGTGGTCGAGGAACAGCTTGAGCAGGGCGAAGTCGGCGCCCGAGAGAATCACCTCCTCGCCATCGCGATGGAACAGGCGGTGGCTGACCGTGTCCAGGCGCCAGTCGTCGAAGGCCAGCACGGCACTGCCGGGTGTCGCCTGGCCGAACTCGGCGCGGCGCAGCAGGGCCTTGATCCGTGCCTGCAGTTCGCGCGGGCTGAAGGGTTTGCCCAGGTAGTCGTCGGCGCCCAGTTCCAGGCCGATGACCCGGTCGGTTTCGTCCGAGCTGGCGGTCAGCATGATGATCGGTACCCGCGCCTGGCGCGGGTGCTGCCGTACCCAGCGGCACAGGCTGAAGCCGTCTTCGTCGGGCAGCATGACATCAAGGATGACCAGGTCGCAGGCGGTGCTTTCAAGGGCGCGACGAAAGCCTTTGCCGTCGGCCTCGGCATGTACCTGGAAGCCGGAACGGCTCAGGTAGGTTTGCAGCAGTTCGCGGATTTCCTGGTCGTCGTCGACCATCAGGATCGATTTGCCGGCAGTGCTCAAGGTGGTCCTTCCTCTTGTTGATTGCAGGTCTTTTTGCCTGCTGTCCGGTGTTGCCTTCTGGGGCTGCTTCGCTGCCCATCGCCGGCAAGCCAGGCTCCCACAATTAGTGTACGAATCCAGGCTTGACGCGATCGGTGTGGGAGCTGGCTTGCCGGCGATTGGGCCGCGCAGCGGCCCCTTTCAACCCAACGCCTGCTGCAAGGCCACCCCGGCCCCCAGCAATCCGGAAAACTCCGCCGTCACCAGCCACACCGGCACACCGGCGAAGTAGCCACTCATGCAGCCCTTGTCGGCGAAGCTCGCGGCAAACCCGCTGCGCAGAAACAGCTCGGCAAAGCGCGGGATCACGCCGCCGACAATATAAACCCCACCTCGCGCGCCCAGGGTCAGAACATTGTTACCTGCGACACGCCCCAGAAACCGGCAGAACTGCTCGATCACCGCCAGCGCCCGTGGCTCGCCGCCCAGCGCCGCATCGGTGATCTGCGCCGGGGAAGTGTGTCGGGGGGTGTCGCCGTCCAGTGCGCAGATTGCCTGGTACAGGCGCAGCAGGCCACCGCCACTGAGCACGGTCTCGGCACTGACATGGCCGATCTGGCTATGGATCTGTTGGTGAATCGCCGCTTCACGGGCATTGCCCACCGGCAGGTCGACATGCCCGCCCTCGCCCGGCAAGGCGCACCAGCGCTGCTCGCCCAGGCGCAACAGCGAACCGACGCCCAGGCCGGTGCCCGGGCCGATGACCAACGCCGGGCGCGCAAGGTCGGCCTGGCCCGGGCACACCTCACGGAATTCGCCTTCGCGCAGGCGGGTCATGCCCAGCGCCATGGCGGTGAAATCATTGATCAGCAGCAGCTGCTCGAGCTGCAGCCTCTGGCAGAACGCGAGCCGGCTCAGGCGCCAATGGTTGTTGGTGAAGCGGAACTCGTCACCATTGACCGGCCCGGCCACCGCAAGGCAGGCCGCAATCAGCCCACCGCGCGCAATGCCCAGGCCTTCGAGGTACGCCTCGATGGCTTGCTCCGGGCTGGTGTAGTCTTCGGTCGCGAAGACTTTCACCTGGTGCAGCTGGTTGTCACGCCACAACGCAAAACGGGCATTGGTGCCACCGATGTCGCCAACCAGCAGGTCCTTCATTTGAGCTGCTCCAGGGCCGAGGTGAAGGCACTGGCGCCCTGCTCTGCCGGGCTGAACGCCATGCGCATGAAGCCGAACAGCTCGCGCCCGCAACCCAGGTCATTGCCCTGCGGTGCTGGCGGCAGGTCGCGGCTGGCAAGTTCTTCGGCCGAGACCATTACCCGCAGCGTGCCTTCGACGCCATCGACGCGCACCATATCACCATCGCGCACGCGTGCCAGCGGGCCGCCGTCATAAGCTTCGGGGCAGACGTGGATGGCCGCCGGGATCTTGCCCGAGGCGCCGGACATGCGCCCGTCGGTAACCAGCGCCACTTTGTAGCCACGGTCCTGCAGCACGCCGAGGAATGGCGTGAGCTTGTGCAGTTCCGGCATGCCGTTGCAACGCGGCCCCTGGAAGCGCACCACGGCGACGAAGTCGCGCTCCAGCTCGCCGGCCTTGAACGCATCGGCCAGCGACTGCTGGTCGTGGAACACCCGCGCCGGGGCCTCGACCACCTGGTGTTCGGGGGCGACGGCGGACACCTTCATCACGCCCCGGCCGAGGTTGCCTTCCATCACCCGCAGGCCACCTTCGGCCGAGAACGGCCGCGCCACCGGGCGCAGGATGCTTTCGTCCAGGCTCTGCCTTGGCCCTTCGCGCCACACCAGCTTGCCATTGTCGAGGAACGGCTCCTGGGTGTAGCGGCGCAGGCCGTGGCCGGCCACGGTATTGACGTCTTCGTGCAGCAGCCCGGCATCGAGCAGCTCACGGATCAGGAAGGCCATGCCGCCAGCGGCCTGGAAGTGGTTGATGTCGGCCTTGCCGTTGGGGTAGACGTGGGACAGGGTCGGCACCACCTCGGACAAGTCGGCCATGTCCTGCCAGGTCAGCTGGATACCCGCCGCCTGGGCAATCGCCGGGATGTGCAGGGTATGGTTGGTCGAGCCGCCGGTGGCGTGCAGGGCGACGATGGAGTTGACCAGCGCCTTCTCGTCGACGATTTCGCCCAGCGGCATGAAGCTGCCGCTGGCCTTGGTCATGCGCGTGACCTGTTGCGCAGCCTCGGCGGTGAGCGCATCGCGCAGCGGCGTGTACGGGTTGACGAACGAGGCGCCCGGCAGGTGCAGGCCCATCACTTCCATGACCAGCTGGTTGGTGTTGGCCGTGCCGTAGAAGGTGCAGGTGCCCGGGCTGTGGTAGGACTTCATTTCCGACTCCAGCAGCTCTTCGCGGCTGGCCTTGCCTTCGGCGTAGCGCTGGCGCACGTCAGCCTTCTGCTTGTTGGAAATGCCGGAGACCATCGGCCCGCCGGGGACAAAAATGGTCGGCAGGTGGCCGAAGCGCAGCGCGCCCATCATCAGGCCGGGGACGATCTTGTCGCAGATGCCCAGCATCAGCGCGGCGTCGAACATGTTGTGCGACAGGGCCACGGCGGTGGACATGGCAATCACTTCACGGCTGGCGATGGCCAGCTCCATCCCCGGCTCGCCCTGGGTCACGCCGTCGCACATGGCCGGCACGCCACCGGCGAACTGGCCGACCGAGCCGACTTCGCGCAGGGCTTGCTTGATCTGCTCGGGGAAGTGCTGGTACGGCTGGTGCGCCGAGAGCATGTCGTTGTAGGCCGAGACGATGGCCACGTTGGCCGCGTTCATCAGGCGCAGGGTCTGCTTGTCGTCGCTGCCGCAACCGGCCACGCCGTGGGCGAAGTTGGCGCACTGCAGGCTGGCACGCATGGGGCCGTCACTGGCCGCGCCGCGAATCAGCTGCAGGTAGCGTTCGCGGGTGGCACGGCTGCGCTCGACCAGCCGCTGGGTGACCTCAAGGATGCGCGGATGCATGTACTGGACTCCAGGCTAATTGTAAGGGCGGTTTACCGGGCATTTCCCCTCCAAACGATTGCGGCCTAGGCTCAAGACAAGGAGCCCGCTGCATCGGTGGAGGCAGGTCGCCCAACCACTCGTTGTATGTTTAAACAAAATACTGCCATTAAAAAGGCTTGTTTTCTATCCGCCAGTGAATAATCTTGTAATTCCAACAACAAAACCGTTTCAGTGAAGCTCCTTTGTGCCACAGGTTTCACTCGGACTGCCAGAGGTACTGCCATGACTCTACGCATCGCCATCAATGGATTCGGCCGCATCGGCCGCAACGTCCTGCGCGCACTGTATACCCAAGGCTACCGCCAGGACTTGCAGGTCGTCGCCATCAACGACCTGGGCGACAGCGCCATGAATGCCCACCTGCTCAAATATGACAGCGTGCACGGCACCTTCGACGCCAGCGTCGAAGCTGACCACGAAAGCCTGACGGTCAACGGCGACCGTATCGCGGTCAGCGCCATCCGCAACCCGGCCGAGCTGCCGTGGAAGGCCGAGGCGATCGACGTGGTGTTCGAGTGCACCGGGCTGTTCACCGAGCGCGCCAAGGCCGCCGCGCATCTGGCTGCGGGGGCCGGCAAGGTGATTGTCTCGGCACCGGCCAAGGGCGCCGATGCCACCGTGGTGTACGGGGTCAACCATGATGTTTTGCGGGCCTCGCACCAGATCATTTCCAATGCGTCCTGCACCACCAACTGCCTGGCGCCGATCGCCCAGGTGCTGCACCGCGAGTTCGGCATCGAACAGGGCCTGATGACCACCATCCACGCCTACACCAACGACCAGGTGCTGACCGATGTCTACCACAGCGACCCGTACCGTGCACGTTCGGCAACCCAGTCGATGATCCCGAGCAAGACCGGCGCTGCCGAGGCCGTGGGCCTGGTGTTGCCGGAACTGGCCGGCAAGCTCACCGGCATGGCCGTGCGGGTGCCGGTGATCAACGTTTCGCTGGTCGACCTCACCGTCAACCTCAAGCGCGAGGCCACGGCCGAGCAGGTCAACCAGCTGTTCCTCGAGGCCAGCAAGCATTCGCGGGTGCTGGGTTACAACGCCTTGCCGCTGGTTTCCTGCGATTTCAACCACAACCCGCTGTCGTCGATCTTCGATGCCAACCATACCCGGGCCAACGGGCGCATGCTCAAGGTGCTGGCCTGGTACGACAACGAGTGGGGGTTCAGCAACCGCATGCTGGATAACTGCCTGGCGTTGTGCAACGCCCGTTAAGCCTTGGCACGTTCCCATGTGAGCAGGGCCGCTCTGCGGCCCATCGCGACACAAGGCCGCTCCCACACGGGGAGCCAGGGCCGGTGGACTCACAATCTTTACCTTTTCCTAACATTTCCAAACTTGACCTGCGGCATGGATGATAAGCATTATCATTAACCATTCGTCGGCCAGGTCCCCCTGTGAGTCAGTCCCGGTTCAACTCCGTCTTCCTCGTTCAGCGCCTTACTTTGCTGCGTACTCTGCAGCGCATGGTCGGCAACCCCAGCACGGCCGAGGACCTGCTGCAGGAAACCTACCTACGGGTGTCCCGCGCCCTTGCTGAGCGGCCCGTCGAACACATCGAACCGTTCGTGTTCCAGACCGCACGCAACCTGGCCCTCGACCACCTGCGCGCGCGCCGGGTGCAAGCGCGCATGCTGGTCGACGATGTGCCCGACGAGGTCCTGCACAGCGTGGCCGCACCCACCACCAGCAACGAGGATGCAGCCCATGCCGAACAGTTGCTCAAGCACCTGAGCGTCAGCCTCGAGCAGCTGAGCGAACGCCAGCAACGCATCTTCATGCTCAGCCGCCTGCAGGGTGCGACCTATCTGGAAATTGCCGAACAACTGAAGGTTTCGCCCAGCACGGTACAGAAGGAGCTGAAACTGATCATGGCGATCTGCATGGGCGTCGCCGACCGCCTCAAGTGAGGTCGCGCAAAGCCCTTGCCACACCCCGCCTCAGCCTTGATCATTCGCAAAAACCCTTCAAGGACTTACCGTGACCGACAGCCCCGCTCACCGCCCGTCACCCGCCGGGCCCAGCGCTCGTGCCCGTGCCCTGGACGAGGCGCTGGACTGGCTGGTGCGCCTGCAATGTGCCGACGCCGAGGACACCCGGGCCTTCGCCGCCTGGCTGGACGCAGCGCCGGAAAACGCCGCAGCCTATGTCGAGGCGGAGGCCTTGTGGAACGGCGCACCGCTGCAGCAGGCGGCGCTGCAGATGCACCAGCAACAGCGCCGCTCGTGGCGCCGGCGCCTGGGTAGCCACTGGAAACCCCTGGCCACGGCGGCGCTGCTGCTGGTCGGGCTGATCACCTTCGGCAACCTGCCCGTGCGCTTGCAGGCCGACCACCTGACGCTGGTGGGCGAACGCCAGCGCCTGCAGCTCGAGGACGGTGCGAAAGTGCTGCTCAACACCAATTCGGCATTTGCCAGCGACCGCCGTGATGGCCGCGAGGTCGCCCGCTTGCTGCAAGGCGAGGCCTATTTCCAGGTGCCTGGGGGTGCGCAGCTGCCGCTTGAAGTACAAGCCGGGCCACTGCGCGCGCAGGTGCGTGATACCGACTTCGCCGTGCGCTACCTCGACGGCGAGGCGCAGGTGCGGGTGCAGCGCGGCGATGTCGACCTGCAGGGCGCCCGCGAGCAGCGCATCCGCCTGAGTGCCGGCGACAGCATCAGCGTCGGGCCACAAGGTTTTGGTCAGCGCCAGCGCCCCGACATGCACAAGGACCTGGCCTGGGTCGACGGCCGCCTGGTGTTCGAGAATTGCCCGCTGAGCCAGGTGCTGGCCGAAGTGCAGCGCTACTACCCAGGTTGGATCATCAACCGCAACGCGCGGCTGGACGGCATGGCGGTGACCGGCAACTACCGCCTCGACCAGCCTCTGCAAACCCTGCGCGCGCTGGCCCACATCACCTCGGCGCAGCTGCACGAGTATCCGGCGCTGGTCATCCTGAACTGATCTGCCGATCGATCTTCAGCCAAATCTGAAACCCGACACGCTCCCACAGATATCGCGGTACAGATCGACAGACCGGGATCCAAGTTTTTTTACGCGGTCGCGCTACCCCGCCCGTCTCGTTATAGCCAATGCAACTGATTCTTGTTTGAAAACGAGAACAGCCACTACCTATAACAGTCCGCGCATCAGGGAGCGCTTTCGATGCCCACAGGTCTTACCCGCCCCTTTACCCTTCCCCGCCGTACAGGGCAGTTGTCCCTGATCACCCTGGCCTTGTTCGCCAGCGCCGCCGGCAGCCTGCCGGTGCTGGCCGCCGAGCCGGCCCAGGCCAGCAGCCCGCGCATGGGCGACTACCGCTTCAGCATCGGCCAGCAGCCGCTGGTTTCGGCGGTCAATGCCTTCAGCCAGGTCACCGGCTGGCAGGTCGGCTTCAGCGCCGACCTGGCCGATGGCGTGGCCTCGCCGGGGGTGCAGGGTTCGCTACCGGCGGAAGCTGCGCTCAAGCGCCTGCTGCACGGTACCGGCCTGGGCTTTCGCAAGATCGGCAACGGCAATGTGGTGCTGGAACGCCAGGCCAGCGGCGCGGTGGTCGCCCTGCAACAGGTCACGGTCAGCGCCACCCGTAGCGCTCAGGACGTCAGCCAGGTGCCAAGCACCGTCAGCGTGCAGACCCGCGAGCAACTGGACCGGCAGAACGTCAATTCTATCCAGGACCTGGTGCGCTACGAGCCGGGGATGTCGGTTGCCGGCACCGGCCAGCGCAGTGGCCTGAACGGCTACAACATCCGTGGCATCGACGGCGAGCGCATCCTCACCCAGGTCGACGGCGTGTCGATTCCCGACAGCTTCTTCTTCGGCCCGTACGCCCAGACCCAGCGCAACTACGTCGACCCGGAAGTCATCAAACGCGTGGAAATCCTCCGCGGCCCGGCTTCGGTGCTTTACGGCAGCAACGCCATCGGCGGCGCGGTGAGCTACTTTACCCTCGACCCGGACGACATCATCAAGCCCGGCAAAGATGTGGGCGCCCGCCTGAAGACCGGCTACAGCTCGGCCGACGAAAGCTGGCTGACCTCCGCCACCGTCGCCGGCCGCCAGGGTGACTTCGACGGCCTGCTGCACCTGAGCCAGCGCAACGGCCACGAAACCGAGACCCACGGCGGCCACAGCGGCACCGGCCTGTCACGCACCGAAGCCAACCCGATGGACGCGCGCACCACCAACGTGCTGGCCAAGCTGGGCTGGAACTACGCTGATGAGGCGCGTCTGGGCTTCACCTACGAACGCTACAAGGATGACCGCGACCAGAACATCCTCAGTGCGGTGGGCGGGCCGTTCATTCCAGGCTTTGGTGCCTCGGGCTACTACAAGGCGCGTAATGGCAACGACACCATCACCCGCGAACGCTTTGCCATCAACCATGAGTTCGGCCTGGATGCGCTGGTCGCCGACCATGTGAAGTGGAGCCTGAACTACCAGCTCGCCAAGACCGACCAGCACACCGAGGAAGTCTACGCACCACCTGGCCGCCAGGTGCTGCGCACCCGCGACACCACCTACAAGGACCGCCAGTGGGTATTCGACGCCCAGCTGGACAAAGCCTTCAGCCTCGGCGCCACCGATCACCTGCTGACCTACGGCACCACCCTCAAGCATGAGAAGGTCACCGGTTCGCGCAGCGGCACCGGCACCTGCCTGGCCGTTGGCTCAGGTTGTTCCGCCGCGGGCGCCGAGCGCCCGGCAGACGGCCAGGCGCTGGTCAGCGACTTCCCGGACCCGACCGTGAACACCTACAGCCTGTTCGTGCAGGACGAAATCCGCTGGAACGACTGGACCTTCCTGCCTGGCGCGCGTTACGACTACACACGCATGGAGCCCAGGTTCACCAAGGAATTCCTGCGTGGCCTGGAGTCCACCGGTACCGCGCCGACCGCCCAGGACGACGCGGACAAGAAGTGGCACCGCGTCTCGCCCAAGTTCGGCCTGACCTACGCCTTCAACGACAACTACACCTGGTATGGCCAGTACGCCGAAGGTTTCCGCACCCCGACGGCCAAATCCATGTACGGCAAGTTCGAGAACCTCGAGCAGGGCTACCGCGTAGAAGGCAACCCGGGGCTCGAACCGGAAAAGAGCAAAAGTTATGAAACCGGCCTGCGCGGCAACTTCGAGGCTGGTAATTTCGATGTGGCGGTGTTCTACAACAAGTACCGCGACTTCATCGACGAGGACGCCGTGAAAGGCGCCAATCTGGAACAGACGTTCAAGGCCAACAACATCAAGCACGCCACCATCAAGGGTGCCGAGGTAAAAGGCCGCCTGAACCTCGACCACTTCGGTGCGCCGCAGGGCTTGTATACCCAGGGCTCGATCGCCTACGCCTATGGCCGCAATGACGACAGCGGCGAGCCGCTGAACACCGTCAACCCGCTGAAGGGCGTGTTCGGCCTGGGTTACGAGCAACAGCACTACGGCGGCCTGGTGAGCTGGACGCTGGTCAAGCGCAAGACCCGTGTCGATGACAGCACCTTCTACTCGCCCGACGGCTCGACCTCCAAATTCCGCACCCCGGGCTACGGTGTGCTGGACCTGACCGGCTACTACAAGCTCAGCGATGATGTGACCATCAACGCCGGCCTGTACAACCTCGCCGACAAGAAGTACTGGCAGTGGGACTCGGTGCGCAGCTACGACGGCCAGGGCGAAGCGGCCTTTACCCAACCGGCCAACATCGATCGCTTGAGTATGCCGGGGCGCAATTTCGGTATCAATGTGGTCTGGGATATCTGACGCTGTCGCCTGCACCGGCCTGTTAACGGGCGCGCCCACGAACAGGCCGGCGCAAGCGACACCACAACCCGTTTTTTTTACTGTTTCGTCTTCGCTGTTTCGTCTTGTAACTGAACGCCTCTTTTTCCAAGGACTGCCCCATGACCGACCGCCCTGCCCTGCGCTCCCAGCGCCTGAAACAGCTTACCCAGGCCCCGCACACCAGGCTGGATGCCCTGGTCCACTCCCACGCCCCGTTCGACAGCCGCGAAAGCTTCGCCCGCTTCGTCGTCGCCCAGTACCTGTTCCAGTCCGAGTTGCAGCCGCTGTACAACGACCCGCAACTGATTGCCATCGTCCCCGACCTGGCCGAGCGCTGCCGCGCCGAACAGGCTCGCCTGGACCTTGCCGACCTCGATACCGCCGTGCCAGCCGCCGTACCAGGCGCGCTGCACCAGCCGGGCCTCGGCGAGGCGTTGGGCTGGATCTTCGTCTCCGAAGGCTCCAAACTGGGCGCTGCGTTTCTGATCAAGCGTGCCGTGGCCCTGGGGCTGTCCGACAGCTGTGGTGCCCGCCATCTGGGTGAGCCCGCCGGTGGCCGTGCCGAAGGCTGGAAGCAGTTCATTCGTATTCTGGATGGCCTGGCGTTGTCGGCCGAAGACGAGGCCGCTGCCGAACGCGGCGCAGTGGCGGCCTTCGAGCGCTTCACCGAGTTGCTCGCGCACGCCTATGCTGCCGATGCCGCGCTGGCCTGATGTATCGCACCACGGCCACCCTACCGGTGGCCGAAGCGTTTTATGCAGTGAGAACATGACCCGACCCGCCCGCTCGAAACTCGCCCGCCTGCTGTATGCGACCCTGGCTTATGTGAGCCTGGGCGTGGGCCTGGTCGCGATCGTCATTCCCGGCCTGCCGACCACTGAATTCATCCTGCTGGCCGCCTGGGCGGCCACCCGCAGTTCACCGCGCCTGTCTGCCTGGCTGGACAACCACCGGTTGTTCGGGCCGATCCTGTACAACTGGCGCAATGGCAAGGTGATCCAGCGCCGCGCCAAGGTCAGCGCGACCCTCAGCATGCTGCTGTGCGCAGGCCTGATGCTGACGTTTCTGCAACACCACTGGCCGGTGTTCCTGGCCATCGCCGGCATGGCCTTGGGCAACCTGTGGATCTGGTCACGCCCGGAGCATGCCTGCCCTGCCCGTCACAAGCTCAGCAGCCCTGAAAAAAGCGCATAGGCTGCCAGCGCGGCGCCCGCCAGCACGGCGGCGAAAATCAGCTTTTCCCAGCGGGTGAACAGGGTTTGCCCCTGCTCATGCTTGGCCCTGGCGAACAGGATCACGCCCGGCGCATACAGCAGCGCCGACAGCAACAGGTACTTGAGCCCGCCGGCGTACAACAGCCACACGGCATACAGCAGGGCGACCAGTGCCACCAGCAGGTCCTTGCGGCGCAAGGCCGGTTGCCCGGCGTAGGTTTCTGCACGTACCGCCAGCAACACGGCGTAGGCCGCCGACCACAGGTAGGGCACCAGAATCATCGACGAGGCCAGGTAAATCAGGCTGGTGTAGGTACCGGCGGAAAACAGCGTGATCAGCAGGAAGCCCTGGATCATGCAGTTGGTCAGCCACAGGGCGTTGGCCGGCACCTGATTGGTGTTTTCCTTGGCGAGGAAGCGCGGCATGGTCTTGTCCCGCGCCGTGGCGTAGAGAATTTCGGCGCACAGCAGCGCCCACGACAGCAGCGCGCCGAGCAGCGAAACCGCCAGGCCGAGGCTGATCAGCAAGGCGCCCCAGGGCCCGACGATATGCTCCAGCACCGAGGCCAGTGACGGGTTCTGCAGCCCGGCCAGCTCCGGCTGGGTCATCACCCCCAGCGACAGCACGTTGACCAGTACCAGCAACGCCAGCACCCCGAGGAAGCCGATCACCGTGGCCTTGCCGACATCCGAGCGGCGCTGGGCGCGCCCGGAGTACACGCTGGCGCCCTCGATGCCGATGAACACGAACACCGTCACCAGCATCATGTTGCGCACCTGTTCCAGCACGCTGCCGAACTGCGGATTGCTCAGGCCCCAGATGTCCCGGGTGAAGATGTCGGCGCGAAAGGCGAATGCTGCGATCACCACGAAAATCAGCAGCGGCACCACCTTGGCCACGGTGGTCACCTGGTTGATGAAGGCCGCCTCCTTGATACCGCGCAACACCAGAAAGTGCACCGCCCACAACAGCAGCGAGGCGCAGCCGATGGCGATTGGCGTGTTGCCTTCGCCGAACACCGGGAAGTAGAAACCCAAGGTGCTGAACAGCAGCACGAAGTAGCCGACGTTGCCCAGCCAGGCGCTGATCCAGTAGCCCCAGGCCGAGGAGAAGCCCATGTAGTCGCCGAAACCGGCCTTGGCATAGGCGTACACCCCCGAATCCAGCTCCGGCTTGCGGTTGGCCAGGGTCTGGAACACGAACGCCAGGGCCAGCATGCCGATCGCCGTGATACCCCAGCCGATCAGCACCGCGCCGACATCGGCGCGCGCCGCCATGTTCTGCGGCAGCGAGAAGATCCCGCCGCCAATCATCGAGCCGACCACCAGCGCGATCAGCGCGCCCAGGCGCAGCTTCTGTCCCGGTTCGCTCATGAGCCTCCCTTTTTTTCACCCGCCGTCATGCGTTTGAAACAGCCATGCGGGCCATATAAACATGCTGACTTATAAGACTTCTGGCTAATCAAGCTATAGCACTAATAACCGCTTTGTCTATGCCTTGCGTTGGCTAGAAAACTGGCAACTGAAGGGCAACTAGCAAAGAAACTGATAAAACTCGAAATTCTTCTGAAAAATTTGCGAAAGCGGCAAAAGCGGCTAGCTTCAAGCATCGCAGGCTGACAGAGCGATTGCTCTAGAAGGACATGGAGGTGCCAGCGCGCAAGGCCTGCAGCAGAAGCTGTCGGCACTCTCCAGGAGCACCCGTGAAGGAATTTTCCTACTTCACGTGGCCATCAACTGACCTAAGTCAGCGAATGGCAACGGCGTCGGATTTACGCTGTGGTCAACTTTCTCCTGGCAGGAGTTGTTAAATGTCTGATTCATCCGGAAAACTAAAGCTCGGCGCGTTAGTTGCACTTGTCGTCGGTTCGATGATTGGTGGCGGGATCTTCTCGTTGCCGCAAAACATGGCGGCCAGCGCCGGGGTTGGCGCAGTGCTGATCGGCTGGGCCATCACCGCGGTCGGCATGCTGACCCTGGCCTTCGTGTTCCAGACCCTGGCCAACCGCAAACCGGACCTGGACGGCGGGGTGTATGCCTACGCCAAGGCCGGTTTCGGCGACTACATGGGCTTCTCCTCGGCCTGGGGCTACTGGATCAGCGCCTGGCTGGGCAACGTCGGCTACTTCGTGCTGCTGTTCAGCACCCTGGGCTACTTCTTCCCGATCTTCGGCGAAGGCAACACCCCGGCGGCCATCATCGGCGCCTCAGTGCTGCTGTGGGCGGTGCACTTCCTGGTACTGCGCGGCATCAAGGAAGCGGCGTTCATCAACCTGGTCACCACCGTGGCCAAAGTGGTGCCGCTGCTGCTGTTCGCGCTGATCTGCCTGTTCGCCTTCAAGCTCGACATCTTCACCGCCGACATCTGGGCCGTCGGCACGCCAGAGCTTGGCAGCGTGATGAACCAGGTGCGCAACATGATGCTGGTCACCGTCTGGGTGTTCATCGGCATCGAGGGTGCGAGCATCTTCTCGTCGCGGGCGGAAAAACGCTCTGATGTGGGCAAGGCCACGGTGATCGGCTTCGTGACCGTGCTGCTGTTCCTGGTGCTGGTCAACGTGCTGTCGCTGGGCATCATGACCCAACCGGAACTGGCCAAGTTGCAGAACCCGTCGATGGCTGCGGTGCTGGAGCATGTGGTCGGCCACTGGGGCGCGGTGCTGATCAGCGTCGGCCTGATCATCTCGCTGCTCGGGGCCCTGCTGTCGTGGGTGCTGCTGTGCGCCGAGATCATGTTCGCCGCCGCCAAGGACCACACCATGCCGGAGTTCCTGCGCCGCGAGAACGCCAACCAGGTGCCGGCCAACGCCCTGTGGCTGACCAACGCCATGGTGCAGATCTTCCTGGTGATCACGCTGTTCTCCAACAGTACCTACCTGTCGCTGATCTACCTCGCCACCTCGATGATCCTGGTGCCTTACCTGTGGTCGGCGGCCTACGCCTTCCTGCTGGCATGGCGCAGCGAAACCTACGAACAGGCCCTGGCTGAACGCAAGAAGGACCTGATCATCGGCGGCATCGCCCTGTTGTATGCCGTCTGGCTGCTGTACGCCGGCGGTGTGAAATACCTGCTGCTCTCGGCCCTGCTCTACGCACCTGGCGCAATCCTGTTCGCCAAGGCCAAGCGTGAAGTCGGCCAACCTGTCTTCACCAACGTGGAAAAGCTGATCTTCGCAGCCGTGGTCATTGGCGCCCTGGTGGCAGCCTTTGGCCTGTACGACGGCTTCCTGACCCTTTGACCCACGTCATCGTTCAACTGGAGGAATGAAACCATGTCCGCTGAAAAACAGAAGTACGGTGTCCACTCCGAAGCCGGCAAACTGCGCAAGGTGATGGTTTGCGCCCCGGGCCTGGCGCACAAGCGCCTGACGCCGAGCAACTGTGACGAGCTGCTGTTCGACGACGTGATCTGGGTCGATCAGGCCAAGCGTGACCATTTCGACTTCGTCACCAAGATGCGCGAGCGCGGCGTCGATGTGCTGGAAATGCACAACCTGCTGACCGACATCGTGCAGCAACCCGAAGCATTGAAGTGGATCCTCGACCGCAAGATCACCGATGACACCGTCGGTGTCGGCCTGAACAACGAAGTACGCAGCTGGCTCGAAGGCCTCGAGCCGCGCCACCTGGCCGAGTTCCTGATTGGCGGTGTGGCCGGCCAGGACCTGCCACAGAGCGAAGGCGCCGATGTGGTCAAGATGTACAACGACTACCTGGGCCACTCCAGCTTCATCCTGCCGCCGCTGCCCAACACCCAGTTCACCCGCGACACCACCTGCTGGATCTACGGCGGCGTGACGCTGAACCCGATGTACTGGCCGGCGCGCCGCCAGGAAACCCTGCTGACCACCGCCATTTACAAGTTCCACAAGGAGTTCACCAACGCCGACTTCGAAGTCTGGTACGGCGACCCGGACAAGGAACATGGCCAGTCCACCCTCGAAGGCGGTGACGTGATGCCGATCGGCAACGGCATCGTGCTGATCGGCATGGGCGAGCGCACCTCGCGCCAGGCCATCGGCCAGTTGGCGCGCAACCTGTTTGCCAAGGGCGCAGTCAAGGAAGTGATCGTCGCCGGCCTGCCGAAGTCCCGCGCCGCCATGCACCTGGACACCGTGTTCAGCTTCTGCGACCGCGACCTGGTCACGGTCTTCCCGGAAGTGGTGAAAGAGATCATTCCGTTCATCATCCGCCCCGACGAAAGCAAGCCTTACGGCATGGATGTACGCCGCATCAACAAGTCGTTCATCGAGGTGGTGGGCGAGCAACTGGGGGTCAAGCTGCGCGTGGTCGAAACCGGCGGCAACAGCTTCGCCGCCGAACGCGAACAGTGGGATGACGGCAACAACGTGGTGGCCATCGAACCGGGCGTGGTCATTGGCTACGACCGCAACACCTACACCAATACCCTGCTGCGCAAGGCCGGGATCGAGGTCATCACCATCAGCGCCGGCGAACTGGGCCGGGGCCGTGGCGGCGGCCACTGCATGACCTGCCCGATCGTACGCGACCCGATCGACTACTAACGACCATTACCCCCGGCCGCCCTCAAAAAGCGGCGGCCGGTGCGTTCACCAAACTCAAGGAGAAATGTCATGGCGTTCAATATCCACAACCGCAACCTGCTCAGCCTGGAACACCACACCACCCGCGAGCTGCGCTATCTGCTGGACCTGTCGCGCGACCTCAAGCGCGCCAAATACACCGGCACCGAACAACAACACCTGAAGGGCAACAACATCGCCCTGATCTTCGAAAAAACCTCTACCCGTACCCGCTGCGCCTTCGAAGTGGCCGCCTATGACCAGGGCGCCAACGTGACCTACATCGACCCCAACTCTTCGCAGATCGGCCACAAGGAGAGCATGAAGGACACCGCCCGCGTGCTCGGGCGCATGTATGACGCCATCGAGTACCGTGGCTTCAAGCAGGAAATCGTCGAAGAGCTGGCCAAGTTCGCCGGTGTTCCAGTGTTCAACGGCCTGACCGACGAATACCACCCGACGCAGATGATCGCCGATGTGCTGACCATGCGTGAGCACAGCGACAAGCCACTGCACGACATCAGCTACGCCTACCTGGGCGACGCCCGCAACAACATGGGCAACTCGCTGCTGCTGATCGGCGCCAAGCTCGGCATGGACGTGCGCATCGCGGCGCCCAAGGCGCTGTGGCCACACGACGACCTGGTCGAGCGCTGCAGGCAGTACGCCGAAGAAAGCGGCGCGCGCATCACCCTCACCGAAGACCCGGTAGCCGCCGTCAAGGGTGTGGATTTCGTGCACACCGATGTCTGGGTGTCGATGGGTGAGCCAATCGAAGCCTGGGGTGAGCGCATCAAGCTGCTCAAGCCATACCAGGTGAATACGCAACTGATGAAGTCCACCGGCAACCCGCGGACCAAGTTCATGCACTGCCTGCCGGCGTTCCACAACTCGGAAACCAAGGTCGGCAAGCAGATCGCCGAACAGTACCCGGACCTGGCCAACGGCATCGAAGTGACCGACGACGTGTTCGAGTCGCCGGCCTGCATCGCCTTCGAGCAGGCGGAAAACCGCATGCACACGATCAAGGCGATTCTGGTTTCGACGTTGGCTGACCTGTAAGAGCTGACTCGATAGCCCGGGCGACCCGAATCCCTGTGGGAGCGGGTTCACCCGCGAAAGCGTCAGTAGCACCCGCGCGGTTGCCTGGGCTGACGCATTCGCGGGTAAACCCGCTCCCACAGGGGCGGCGAAACCCATTCGAGAACAGCGCTCCCTTCTTTCGTTAAAGGACATTCCCCATGCGTATCGTTGTTGCATTGGGCGGTAACGCCCTGCTGCGTCGCGGCGAGCCCATGACCGCTGACAACCAGCGCGCCAATATCCGTACCGCCACCGAACAGATTGCCAAGATCCACCCGGGCAACGAACTGGTCATCGCCCACGGCAACGGCCCGCAAGTCGGCCTGCTGTCGCTGCAAGGGCTTTCCTACAAGCCCGACGAGGCCTACCCGCTGGATGTGCTGGGGGCCGAGACCGAGGGCATGATCGGCTACATGATCGAACAGGAACTGGGCAACCTGCTGGCCTTCGAAGTGCCGTTCGCCACCCTGCTGACCCAGGTCGAAGTGGACGCCAACGACCCCGCCTTCAAGGACCCGACCAAGTTCATCGGCCCGGTCTACGGCAAGGAAGAGGCCGAGCGCCTGGCCAAGGAGAAAGGCTGGGTGGTCAAGGCCGACGGCGACAAGTACCGCCGCGTGGTCGCCAGCCCGAAACCCAAGCGCATCTTCGAGATCCGCCCGATCAAGTGGCTGCTGGAAAAGAGCAGCATCGTGATCTGCGCCGGCGGCGGCGGCATCCCCACCATGTACGACGAGAACCGCAAGCTCAAGGGCATCGAGGCGGTGATCGACAAGGACCTGTGCTCAGCCCTGCTGGCGGAGCAACTGGACGCCGACCTGCTGATCATCGCCACCGACGTCGATGCGGCCTACATCGACTGGGGCAAGCCGACCCAGAAAGCCATTGCCCAGGCGCACCCCGACGAACTGGAACGCCTCGGCTTCGCTGCCGGCTCCATGGGGCCGAAGGTGCAGGCGGCCTGCGATTTTGCCCGCAATACCGGCAAGGTGGCGGTGATCAGTTCGCTGGAAAACATCGAAGACATCGTCAAAGGCAGCGCCGGTACGCGGGTGTCCACCGCCAAGCCGGGGATCAGCTACCGTTGAATGCAGTGGGCGGGCCGATGGGCCCGCCCTTTTCACCTTGCAGAGGAGCCCGCCATGGCCAAGTACGAGCCCGGTCATGTACACATCGAGCGCACCGCGCTGAACAAGAACGACCACAGCTATGACCTGAACATCGAATACGAGGCCGCGACAGACCCCAAGGAAGGCCGCGGCATCCAGTTCCGCATGCACGGCACCATCGAAGGCAAGACGATCGACGACAAGTTCTTCCTGCCCAAGGATCAGGTGCTGCCGAGCTTCCTCATGGTCGCCTCGCGCAAGGCCCAGTCCTACCTGGCGCCGCATCAGAAGTTCGAGACCCTGGGTTCGCCGCACAAGCTGTACGACGCGATGTTCGAAGACATTCGCCAGAAGCTCGATGTGAAGTCGGGCGACCCGATCAAGCCTGAACATCTGGAGTGATCTTGCAAACCGGGGCTGCTTCGCAGCCCATCGCCGGCAAGCCAGCTCCCACAGGGACAGCACATGACCTGAGGTCGATGCAGTCGGGGTGGGAGCTGGCTTGCCGGCGATGGGCCGCAAAGCGGCCCCGGCGATGTTAGGGCATACTACCGCCCTCCCCCGGCCACCACCTCACCCTCCCCATGCGCATCCACGTCAGCTTCATCGACCGCGTCGGCATCACCCAGGAAGTCCTCGCCCTGCTCGGTGCCCGCAACCTCAACCTGGACGCCGTGGAGATGGTCCCGCCGAACGTCTACATCGACGCCCCCACCCTCAGCCCCGCCGTGCTCGAAGAACTGCACGACGCGCTGTTCGAGGTGCATGGCGTGCGATCGGTGGAGGTGGTCGACATCCTCCCCGGCCAACGCCGGCACCTGCAGCTCGATGCCCTGCTGGCGGCGATGAGCGACCCGGTGCTGGCCGTGGACAGCGCCGGCAAGGTGCTGCTGGCCAACCCGGCCCTGATCGAGCTGTGCGGCCGTGAATCGGCCGGGCGCTCGGTGGGGGAGCTGTTCGGCGACCCGGCGCTGCTGCAGGCGCTGCTGGACAACAACTTCCACCTGCCCATGCGCGAAATGCAGCTGAACGGCCACAGCCTGCTGCTCGACGCAACGCCGATCACCAACGCCGGTGGCCTGCTGACCCTGTACCCGCCGACGCGCATGGGCGAACGCCTGTCGGCCCTGCACCACGACCACGCCGAAGGTTTCGATGCCTTGCTGGGCGAGTCGCCGGCCATCCGTACCCTCAAGGCCCGCGCCCTGCGCGTGGCGGCGCTCGATGCGCCCTTGCTGGTGCATGGCGAAACCGGCACCGGCAAAGAGCTGGTGGCCCGTGCCTGCCACGCCATCAGCAGCCGCCACGCAGCGCCGTTCCTGGCCCTGAACTGCGCGGCGCTGCCCGAGAGCCTGGCCGAGAGCGAACTGTTCGGTTACGCCCCCGGCGCCTTCACCGGCGCGCAACGGGGGGGCAAGCCCGGGCTGATGGAACTGGCCAACCAGGGCACGGTGTTTCTCGACGAAATCGGCGAAATGTCACCGTACCTGCAAGCCAAGCTGCTGCGTTTTCTCAGCGATGGCAGCTTCCGCCGGGTGGGTGGCGACCGCGAAGTGAAGGTCGATGTGCGCATCATCAGCGCCACCCACCGTGACCTGGAACGGATGGTCGCCGAAGGCAGCTTCCGCGAAGACCTGTTCTACCGCCTGAACGTGCTCAACCTGCAGGTGCCGCCGCTGCGCGAGCGTGGCCAGGACATCCTGATGCTGGCGCATTTCTTCATGCAGCAGGCCTGCACGCAGATCCAGCGCCCCGCCTGCCGGCTGACCGCTGCCACCCATTCGGCCCTGCTGGCCAACCCCTGGCCGGGCAACGTGCGCCAGTTGCAGAACGTGATTTTTCGCGCAGCGGCCATCTGCGAGGGCAACCTGGTGGACATCGGCGACCTGGACATCGCCGGCACCTCGGTCGCCGGCGGCCAGGACGGCGAAGTGCTCAGCCTGGAACAGGCCGTGGGCGATTTCGAGCGCGAGCTGCTGCAACGTCTGTACGCCAGCTACCCATCGACACGGCAACTGGCCGGGCGCTTGCAAACTTCACATACCGCCATTGCCCAGCGCCTGCGTAAATATGGAATACCGGGCAAAGCCTGATACTTGTTGAAATAACGCCTTGGCACTTCAGGCTTTTCCTAAGTGTTTGGCAGATACGCTCCGACACAGGCCTCGTAGAATGGCGACAGTGTAATTCTGTCTGTCATCCCGCTTTCCGCCGCCGGGTGGGAAGTGGCTCGCTACTGCATATAACGAGAGTACCTGATGTTTGAACTCGACTTTTACGGGACGCTTGTAGCCGCCTCGCTGGTGCTGTTACTGGGACGCGGCCTTGTCGCGCGCGTGGGTTTTCTGCGTGCCTACAATATCCCCGAACCTGTCGCCGGCGGCCTGGTAGTAGCCGTGGCACTGCTGGCATTGCGCGGTTTCGATGTGCACGTGCAATTCGACACCTCATTGCAAGCCCCTCTGATGCTGGCATTCTTCGCGACCATCGGCTTGAGTGCAGACTTCGCCAGCCTGAAAAAAGGTGGCCGTGTGGTTACCGTGTTCCTGCTGGTGGTAACCGGCCTGCTGCTGGTGCAGAACGCCATGGGCATCGGCCTGGCAACGGCACTGGGGCTTGACCCGTTGATGGGCCTGCTGGCCGGCTCCATCACCTTGTCTGGCGGGCACGGCACAGGCGCTGCCTGGGGGGCGACGTTCAGCGAACAGTTCGGCCTGGCTTCGGCCTCCGAACTGGCAATGGCATCAGCGACCTTCGGCCTGGTGCTGGGTGGTCTGATTGGCGGCCCGGTCGCCCGACAGTTGATCAAGCGGGTCACTACGCCGGGTATCGAAGAAGCGGCGCCACAATTGCCCAAGGGTTTCGAACAACCGGACAAAGAGCGCCTGATTACCTCTTTTTCATTCATTGAAACATTGGCGTTGATCGCGGTCAGCCTGCTCGCCGGCTCGTTACTTGACGGTGTGTTGAAAGGCACTGCATTCGAATTACCCACCTTCGTTTGCGTGTTGTTCGTGGGCGTGGTGTTGCGCAACGGCCTTTCCGTGTTCGGTTTCTATCATGTATTCGAGCGGGAAGTTTCGGTACTGGGCAATGTGAGCCTGTCATTGTTCCTGGCAATTGCCCTGATGTCGCTCAAACTCTGGGACCTTGCCGCATTGGCCTTGCCGTTCTTCGTCCTGCTCGCCGCCCAGACCCTGGTCATGGCACTGTTCGCGGTGTTTGTCACATTCCGCGTCATGGGCCGCAACTACGATGCCGCAGTACTGGCTGCCGGACACTGCGGTTTCGGCCTGGGTGCCACGCCGACAGCCATCGCCAACATGCAGGCAGTGACCCAGCGTTACGGCGCTTCGCACATTGCCTTTCTGGTGGTACCGATGGTGGGGGCGTTCTTCATCGATATCATCAATGTCATCGTCATCAAGCTGTACCTGGCGTTGCCGTTCTTCTGAGCCAGGCGCCGAACGTTCAGCCGCCAGGCTGGCCCGGCGGATGCTGCCCATGGTCTGTGCCCAGGGCGTGCTGCAGCATCGCCTCCAGGCTGGAGAAAAAACCGCGTATGTGCGGCTGCTTCAACGCCTGTGGCCGGGTCACCAGGTAGACCTCCAGGTCCGGGAGCGGAAGGTCGGTGAACAATTCGATCAGATCCTGGGCCAGAACCCGCGGCAGCACCGCCACACCCAGGCCTCGTCGCACCGCTTCGAGCTGTGCGCTGAACGAATTGACGCGGATCGGCGCGCGCCCCAGCCCTGCCGCCTTTGCCGCACGTTGTTGCGCCAATGCGTCCAGCGGCGGCAGCAGGGTGATGTTGACCGCCGTCGCGGGGGTAAGCTGCGGGAACCGCTGCAGGTAACCGGCAGCAGCGAACACGCCGTAGCCAAGCCGGCCGATGGGCCGGTAGATCAGCGAGGGCTCCCCCAGGTGCGCCGTGCGGATGGCAATGTCTGCACCACCCCGGGCAATACTGTGAAATTCACCGGTCACGCTCAGCTCCACCGAGCAGCCGGGGTGCAGTTCAGTGAATTGACTGGCAGCATCGAGCACCGCATTGGCGAACCCTTCCCCGGCACTCACCAGGACACTGCCCGAAAGCGCGGGGGCCGGTTCCGAGGCGCCAGCCCGGGTCTGCCGACGCATACCCGCTTCGGCGGCCAGCGCCACCTCCACCAGGGCCTGGCCCCTTGCGGTCAACCAGCATCCTGCCACCCCTCGCTCGACCAGCGGCTCCCCCAGTGCCGCCTCCAGCTGGCTTAGCCGACGCGACACCGTCGATGGGGCAATACCCAGCAACTCGCCAGCCCGAAGAAAGCTGCCACGCCGCGATACGGCCAACAACAGACGAAGGTCGTCCCAGTTTGCTTGCGCTGCCTTGTGCAATGTCCTCTCCCTGGTTTGCAGATATGCAAAACCATTATGCAGCAGCCGCTGTTTTTCGACAGGGGCCGCGCAGGTATACCGGAGTTCCTCGAAACGAATGGAACCGGATTCATGACTACTGGCCGTAAAGACCCTGCACATCGCGCCTGTGGCGCACTCCACGCACCTGATATGCGCAATGTGTTCGTTACCGGAGCGACCGGCTTGCTGGGCAACAACCTGGTGCGTGAGCTGGTCGCCCGTGGCTACACGGTCAAAGGCCTGGTTCGCTCGAAGGCCAAGGGGCAACTGCAGTTCGCTGACCTGCCGCAAGTGGAACTGGTCGAAGGCGACATGGCCGATGTCGATGCCTTCGCCGCGTCGCTGTGCGGCTGCGATACGCTGTTCCACACGGCAGCGTTCTTTCGTGACAACTACAAAGGTGGCAGCCACTGGCAGGCGCTGGCGCAGATCAATGTGAGCGGTACCCGCCGCCTGCTCGATCAGGCCTACCAGGCCGGCATCCGGCGGTTCGTCCACACTTCGTCGATCGCCGTGCTCGACGGCGCCCCCGGCACTTCCATCGATGAAACATGCCTGCGGGCCGAAGCGGATGCCGATGACTACTACCGCAGCAAGATCCTCGCCGACCGCGTCGTGGAGGCGTTTCTACAAGCGCACCCCGACATGCACGCCTGCATGGTGTTGCCTGGCTGGATGTGGGGCCCTGGCGACATTGGCCCGACCTCTTCCGGGCAACTGGTCAACGATGTCGTGCGCGGCAAACTGCCCGGCCTGATCCCCGGCAGTTTCGCCGTGGTCGATGCCCGCGATGTGGCGTTGACGCAGATTGCCGCAGCCACGCAAGGCCGCAGCGGCGAACGCTACCTGGCCGCTGGGCGGCATATGACCATGGCTGAGCTGGTACCGATGCTTGGCCGTCTGGCGGGGGTACGGACGCCCGCACGGCAGTTGCCGCTGGCGTTGTTGTTCTGCCTGGCCGCCGTGCAGGAAATTTACGCACGGGTCAGCGGCAAACCGATCCTGCTGAGCTTGGCCACGCTGCGCCTGCTGGTACGGGAAAAGGACCGGACGCGTTTCGATCACAGCAAAAGCGAACAAGCGCTTGGTTTGACCTTCCGGGCACTGGAGCTGACCATCGCCGATACCGTGGCGTGGTATCGGGACCATGGCTGGTTTGAAAAAACCGGCTCGGGCCAGTAAACAGCCTTCGTCATAACGAAGACCGATGTATCAGTTTCAATACACTGTAATCAAATCGATACAAAGCCATTCAGCTCACGTTGTGCAAGGGTTTGATCCCCAAACCCTTTTACATCGTCAGCCTGCCGTAGCGTTTTCGTTCCACAAGAATGACGAAACGATGACGAAAAATATATAACCAATTGATTAATAACGAAATTTATCGATTGGCCGCATTTTTGCTAAGGGAATCCTGACCCAAGAGCGCGGATGCACCGCGCCTAACGCCCTGCTTCCCGAGGATTCCCCATGAGCGAGTTGCGTTTCACTGAAGATCACGAATGGCTGCGCGTCGAAGCCGATGGCAGCGTCACCGTGGGCATCACTGCCTACGCGCAGAACGCCCTTGGCGACGTGGTTTTCGTGCAACTGCCAGAGTTGCAGCAGTACGAGAAAGGCAGCGAGGCATCCACCGTCGAGTCGGTCAAGGCCGCCAGCGGTGTGTACATGCCGCTGACCGGCGAAGTGGTGCAGGTCAACGACCAGCTCGAAGACAGCCCGGAACTGGTCAACGAAGACCCGATGGGTGAAGGCTGGTTCTTCCGCTTCATTCCCGCCGATGCCGGCGCCGTGAGCGCCCTGCTCGACCAGGGCGCCTACGACCGCCTGATCAAAGCCAACGACGACGCCTGAGGAACCCCGCCATGACCATCAACCTCGGCACCGCCAACGAATTCATCGCCCGCCACATCGGCCCGCGCACCGCCGACGAACAGGCCATGCTGGCCGCCCTCGGCTTCGACTCGCTGGACGCCATGAGCGCCGCAGTCATCCCCGACAGCATCAAGGGCACCAGCGTGCTCGGCTCGCATGACGGCCAGAGCGAGGCCGACGCACTTGCCGCGCTCAAGGCCATCGCCGGCAAGAACCAGCTGTTCAAGAGCTACATCGGCCAGGGCTACTACAACACCCACACGCCGGCGCCGATCCTGCGCAACCTGCTGGAAAACCCGGCCTGGTACACCGCCTACACCCCGTACCAGCCAGAAATTTCCCAGGGCCGCCTGGAAGCCCTGCTGAACTTCCAGACCCTGATCAGCGACCTCACCGGCCTGCCGATCGCCAACGCCTCGCTGCTCGACGAAGCCACCGCCGCAGCCGAGGCCATGACCTTCTGCAAGCGCCTGTCGAAAAACAAGGCCAGCCATGCCTTCTTCGCCTCCGTGCACTGCCACCCGCAAACCCTCGACGTGCTGCGCACCCGTGCCGAGCCGCTGGGTATCGAGATCGTGGTCGGCGATGAGCGCGAGCTGGGTGATGTCAGTGCCTTCTTCGGCGCCCTGCTGCAATACCCGGCCAGCAACGGTGAAGTGTTCGACTACCGCGAAGTGGTGCAGCGCTTCCACGCTGCCAATGCCCTGGTCGCGGTAGCCGCCGACCTGCTGGCGCTGACCCTGCTGACCCCGCCGGGCGAATTCGACGCCGATGTGGCCATCGGCAGCGCCCAGCGCTTTGGCGTACCACTGGGCTTCGGTGGCCCGCATGCGGCCTACTTCGCCACCCGTGACGCGTTCAAGCGCGACATGCCGGGCCGCCTGGTCGGCGTGTCGATCGACCGCTTCGGCAAGAGCGCCATGCGCCTGGCCATGCAGACCCGCGAGCAGCACATCCGCCGCGAAAAGGCCACCAGCAACATCTGCACCGCCCAGGTGCTGCTGGCCAACATCGCCAGCATGTTCGCCGTGTACCACGGCCCGGCCGGCCTCAAGCGCATCGCCGAACGTACCCACGCGCTGACCGCGATTCTGGCCGCCGGCCTGAAGGCCCTGGGTGTGCAGGTAGTCGGCGCCAGCGCCTTCGATACCCTGACCCTGGCCACCGGCAGCGGCACCGCCGCCCTGCATGACAAGGCACGCGCCCAGGGCATCAACCTGCGCCAGATCGATGCCGCCCACCTGGGCCTGTCGCTGGACGAAACCAGCAGCCAGGCCGATGTCGAGAGCCTGTGGCAGCTGCTCGGTGGCGACCAGGCTCAACCTGATTTCACCGCCCTGGCCGCCAGCACCGGCTCGCTGCTGCCGGCCGCCCTGCTGCGCCAGTCGGCCATCCTCGAACACCCGGTGTTCAACCGCTACCACAGCGAAACCGAGCTGATGCGTTACCTGCGCCGCCTGGCCGACAAGGACCTGGCGCTGGACCGCAGCATGATCCCGCTGGGCTCGTGCACCATGAAGCTGAACGCCGCCAGCGAAATGATCCCGGTCACCTGGGCCGAGTTCGGCAACCTGCACCCGTTTGCCCCGGCCGCACAGAGCCAGGGCTACCTGCAGATGACCAGCGAGCTGGAAGCCATGCTGTGCGCCGCCACCGGCTATGACGCCGTGTCGCTGCAGCCCAACGCCGGTTCCCAGGGCGAGTACGCCGGCCTGCTGGCCATTCGCGCCTACCACCGCAGCCGTGGCGAAGGCCACCGCGACATCTGCCTGATCCCGTCGTCGGCCCACGGCACCAACCCGGCCACCGCACACATGGCCGGCATGCGCGTGGTGGTCACCGCCTGCGACGCGCGCGGCAACGTCGATGTCGAGGACCTGCGCGCCAAGGCCATCGAACACCGCGAGCGCCTGGCCGCGATCATGATCACCTACCCGTCGACTCACGGTGTGTTCGAGGAAGCGATCGGCGAAATCTGCGCGATCATCCACGACAACGGTGGCCAGGTTTACATCGACGGCGCCAACATGAACGCCATGGTCGGCCTGTGCGCCCCGGGCAAGTTCGGCGGCGACGTATCGCACCTGAACCTGCACAAGACCTTCTGCATCCCGCACGGCGGTGGCGGCCCGGGCGTCGGCCCGATCGGTGTCAAGTCGCACCTGGCGCCGTTCCTGCCCGGCCACGCGCAGTTGGAAAACACCGCGGGCGCGGTCTGTGCCGCACCGTTCGGCAGCGCCAGCATCCTGCCGATCACCTGGATGTACATCCGCATGATGGGCGGTGCCGGCCTCAAGCGTGCCTCGCAGATGGCGATCCTCAACGCCAACTACATCGCCCGTCGCCTGGAAGAGCACTATCCTGTTCTGTATACCGGCGGCAATGGCCTGGTCGCCCACGAGTGCATCCTCGACCTGCGCCCGCTGAAGGACAGCAGTGGCATCAGCGTCGATGACGTGGCCAAGCGCCTGATCGACTTCGGCTTCCACGCCCCGACCATGTCGTTCCCGGTGGCGGGCACGCTGATGATCGAACCGACCGAAAGCGAGTCCAAGGAAGAACTGGACCGCTTCTGCGACGCGATGATCCAGATCCGCGAGGAAATCCGCGCGGTCGAGAACGGTAGCCTGGACAAGGACGACAACCCGCTGAAGAACGCCCCGCACACCGCGGCCGAGCTGGTTGGCGAATGGGCCCATGGTTACAGCCGCGAGCAGGCGGTGTACCCGCTGCCGAGCCTGGTGGAAGGCAAGTACTGGCCGCCGGTCGGCCGGGTCGACAACGTCTTCGGCGACCGCAACCTGGTCTGCGCCTGCCCGTCGATCGAGAGCTATCAGGACGCCTGATAGCCCCTCCCCCGCCACCTACCCTTGGGTGGCGGGCTCTGTGGGAGCGGGTTTACCCGCGAATACGAGGGTGGCTTTACCGCCGCATTCGCGGGTAAACCCGCTCCCACAGGGTTCACCGTCCGCCCAGCATTTCTGGCAGGAGGTCTCCCATGTCACTGAGCGTCTTCGACCTGTTCAAGATCGGCATCGGCCCCTCCAGTTCGCACACGGTCGGCCCGATGCGCGCCGCTGCGCGTTTTGCCGAAGGGCTGCGGCGTGACGGCTTGCTGGCCCATACCGCCAGCGTCAAGGCCGAGCTTTACGGCTCGCTCGGCGCCACCGGCAAGGGCCACGGCAGCGACAAGGCGGTGCTGCTGGGCCTTGAAGGCGAACACCCCGATGTAGTCGACACCGACACCATCCCCGCCCGCCTGCAGGCGATCCGCGACAGCGGCCGGCTGAACCTGCTCGGCGAGCACAGCATTGCCTTCAGCGAAAAGCAGCACCTGGCGATGATCCGCAAACCCTTGGACTTTCACCCCAACGGCATGATCTTCCGTGCCTTCGACGAGGCCGGCCTGCAAATCCGCAGCCGCGAGTACTACTCGGTGGGCGGCGGTTTCGTGGTCGACGAGGACGCTGCCGGCCACGACCGCATCGTCGAAGACAGTACGCCGCTGGCCTACCCGTTCAAGACCGCCAAGGATCTGCTCGGCCATTGCACCGCGCACGGCCTGTCGATAAGCCAGGTGATGCTGGCCAACGAGGCGGCCTGGCGCCCCGAAGCGCAAACCCGTGCCGGGCTGCTGCGCATCTGGCAGGTGATGCAGGATTGCGTCGAAGCCGGCTGCCAGCATGAAGGCATCCTGCCTGGCGGGCTGAAGGTCAAGCGCCGCGCACCGGCCTTGTACCGCCAACTGAGCCGCCACCCCGAAGCCAGCCTGCGCGACGCCCTGTCGGTACTCGACTGGGTCAACCTCTACGCCCTGGCGGTGAACGAAGAAAACGCCTACGGCGGGCGGGTGGTCACCGCACCGACCAATGGCGCGGCGGGCATCGTCCCGGCGGTGCTGCACTACTACATGCGCTTCGTGCCGGGCGCCAGCGAGGACGGTGTGGTGCGGTTTCTGCTTACCGCTGCGGCGATTGGCATCCTGTACAAGGAAAACGCCTCGATCTCCGGCGCCGAAGTGGGCTGCCAGGGCGAAGTCGGCGTGGCCTGCTCGATGGCCGCCGGGGCGCTGTGCGAAGTGATGGGCGGCAGCGTGCAACAGGTGGAAAACGCTGCCGAGATCGGCATGGAACACAACCTGGGCCTGACTTGCGACCCGATCGGCGGGCTGGTCCAGGTGCCCTGCATCGAGCGCAACGCCATGGGCTCGGTGAAGGCGATCAATGCGGTGCGCATGGCCTTGCGCGGCGACGGGCAGCACTACGTGTCGCTCGACAAGGTCATCCGCACCATGCGCCAGACCGGCGCCGACATGAAAAGCAAATACAAAGAGACCGCCCGTGGCGGCCTGGCCGTCAACATCATCGAATGTTGACCCGACAACAACAGCAAGGAGTCACCGATGTCCGAAACACTGCTCAAGACCCCACTGCACGCCCTGCACCTGGAGCTGGGTGCGCGCATGGTGCCGTTCGCCGGCTATGACATGCCCGTGCAGTACCCGCTGGGCGTGCTCAAGGAACACCTGCACACCCGCGAGCAGGCCGGCCTGTTCGATGTCTCGCACATGGGCCAGATCATCCTGCGTGGCAGCGATGCCGCCAAAGCCCTGGAAAGCCTGGTGCCGGTGGATATCATCGACCTGCCGGTGGGCATGCAGCGTTATGCCATGTTCACCAACGAGCAAGGCGGCATTCTCGACGACCTGATGGTTGCCAACCTGGGCAACGACACGCTGTTCCTGGTGGTCAACGCCGCCTGCAAGGACCAGGACCTGGCCCACCTGCAAACGCACATTGGCAGCCGCTGCGAGGTACAACCGCTGTTCGAGCAACGCGCCCTGCTCGCCCTGCAAGGGCCGGCGGCGGTCAAAGTGCTGGGGCGCCTGGCGCCGGAAGTGGCCGGCATGACCTTCATGCAGTTCCGCGCGGTGCAGCTGCTGGGCGAAGACTGCTTCGTCAGCCGCTCGGGCTACACCGGTGAAGACGGTTACGAAATCTCGGTGCCGGTTGCCGCTGCCGAGGCCCTGGCCCGCCGCCTGCTGGCCGAGCCCGAAGTGCAGCCGATCGGCCTGGGCGCGCGCGACTCACTGCGCCTGGAAGCTGGCCTGTGCCTGTATGGCCACGACATGAACAGCGAAACCACCCCGGTCGAAGCCAGCCTGCTGTGGGCGATTTCCAAGGTACGCCGTGCCGATGGCGCGCGTGCCGGCGGTTTCCCCGGCGCTGAGGCCATCTTCGCCCATCAGTGCGACGGCGTGGCACGTAAACGTGTCGGCCTGCTGCCGCAGGAACGCACACCGGTACGTGGAGGTGCGGATATTGTCGATGGCAACGATAAACCGGTTGGCAAAGTGTGCAGTGGCGGTTTTGCTCCGACACTCGGCGCACCGATAGCAATGGGTTATATCGATAGTGAAAATGCCACCCTCGACACACCGCTGTTTGCCGTAGTGCGCGGCAAGAAGGTGGCCTTGAAAGTCAGTAAAATGCCTTTCGTGGCACAACGTTACTATCGCGGCTGAAGCCGTTTTGTGAAGGTTGCGGGCAGCGCCGTGATATTCGATTTCGAACCTGTCCCATAACTTTTGAACATGGCGCCAGGCCAGGCGCCATGCCGTTTCCGACAAATCGGTCGGTTATCGGCAAACGGCTGATTTTCCGCATGACCAAGGGCTTGTTTTTCGCTCGGGAGTTGGCGTAGAGTCAGTGCACTGTGTTTGCATGGGTCGCAACAGTTCGTGACCTGGGCCAGTAGCCGCAATCTGCTACAACCCGTTCGACGTCTCTTACTTTCCTGCAACCCAGCCCAGTAATCTTTTGCTGCCATTTATTGCAAAAGAAACTGTCATCAAAATTCAAGCTTCATAGGAAATAAGACAATGGCTGAGCGTCAGAACGGTACCGTCAAGTGGTTCAATGACGAAAAAGGTTACGGTTTCATCACCCCAGAAAGCGGTGCTGATCTGTTCGTGCACTTCCGCGCTATCGAAGGCAACGGCTTCAAGAGCCTGAAAGAAGGCCAGAAGGTCACCTTCGAAGCAGTGCAAGGCCAGAAAGGCCTGCAAGCTGACAAAGTTCAGGTTCTCGGCTAAGCCGAACCCGACTCGAAAAAGCCCCTGCCAAGTGCAGGGGCTTTTTTTTGCCCGTAGAATAGCCGCTTCGTCTTCTGGAGCCGTTCTGCATGTCCAAGCCTCTGCTCTCACCCCAGGGTGATTTTCCACCGGTCGGCCTGGGCCGGCGCCTGGCGGCGATGTTCTATGACTTCCTGTTGTGCACGGCGCTGCTGATCGTGACCGCCGGCGCGTACAAGCTGATCCAGATGGCCATCATCGGTGAAGCACGCATGCGCGAGCTGACCGAGGCCGGCGCCCTGGATGGCGACCCGCTGCTATCGACGGTGTTGCTGTTCGCCTTGTTCGGGTTCTTCGCCAAGTTCTGGACCCATGGCGGGCAGACCCTGGGCATGCAGGTGTGGGGCGTGCGGGTGCAGAACGCCGACGGCACGGCCATCAGCCTGTGGCAGGCGCTGTTGCGCTTTGTGGTGTCGATCGCCTCGTGGCTGTGCCTGGGGCTGGGCTTTTTCTGGGTGTTGATCGACAAGCGCAAGCGGGGCTGGCATGACATCTATTCCGAGAGCCAGCTGGTGCGGGTGCCTAAGCAGAAGAAATGAGCTGAGACCTGTATTGCCTGTACTGGCCTCTTCGCGGGGGGGGGGCCCCCCCCCCCCCCCCCCCCACCCCGGGGGGGGGGGGGGGGGGGGGGGGGGGGGGGGGGGGGAACCCGCGGGGGGGGGGGGGGGCGG
>NZ_PUQD01000038.1 GCF_003331055.1 Pseudomonas sp. AFG_SD02_1510_Pfu_092
GGCGATCGCGGCTGCATCAGCATTGCCTGCTGGGCTACGGCTTCGGCACAGAGCGCGTAGTCCGAGGCCAGCATGATGGTGTCTTCCAGGGAAAGGGGACGGGGAGGTGGGTCGGGGACTAACTTCAGCATTATTTGGTCCTCAATGGAGCGACCAGCGCTTGCTGTCAAACAAGTGGTGGCAGCTGTGTATGGGTTGACAGACCGGTGAAGACCAAACCGGCGCACACGAGGTGCCCCACACACAGCCGCCATAGGCAAATCCGTGTGTTTGGTCGTTATCAGCCTGTCAAAGCTGGTCGTTGATGTACAACGACCCGACGAGACTAAAACTCTGAAAAAACGACCGCAACGGAAAACAGGCGCTGGGAGTATCTTTGGGAAACGTCCTACGCGGAAGGGGCAAAATCTGATTTTCCGGGCTCGCTCAGCTCATGATCCAGCACAAAAAACCGCTCGGGGACTCTTCTTCTTTGAAGACTGGTGAGCCGGGGTGATTTGAAACAAGTCGGCATCTATCTGTTTTTCCAATTTTCTGGGGCAACTTGCTTGGAATACCAGTTGGAACGCAGCGTGATCTGGATTCCGATCGAAGGTAATTTTTGAGCACTTTCCTGTGCGGCAGCTAACAGGTTGGCACCGAAAAATATCCAACACAGTAATCCATGCGCCCTTGGCACCAATCGGACAGCCAGCTGAAGACATCGGCCTTCAGCACATCTTGAAAAATACTGTCCGATCATCCTGTCAAAGGGGGCGCAGAGGCAGCCGAGGGTTTTGCCGGCGACCTTGAGTGGCTGGTAGAACATCAGCGTCACGGTATCGTGGACGCGTGACGACGACGGGCCGATCTGCAAGGTGAGCAATAAAAGGGGACAGATTTATATCTTGCGTTCCGGTATTCAATGAACACCGGAACGTGGGTAGGCATGGGGGCGGGATCAATTCGGCTTGGCTACCGTCGCGGCATCCTTGCTTAATACAGGAGCGGCTACATGCACCTTGGCCTCGGACAGCGCAATACAGCGATGTGCGTAGCTGTCGATCTCTTTCAAAGCGATATTTCGGTAGTTAGCGGGACAGATCAACAACGTATCGCCGAAGCGGAACTGACGAAACGCCCTGACGCTGTACAAACCATTCGGCCCTTCGTAGCTCTCCAGTTGCCACGGGGCGCTACTGAATACCTCCTTCGGATAATCCTTTTCGTTCAACACATAGCTCAGCTCGGTATTGTCCCTGATTTTGATCAGATTGGCGGCGGAATAGACCCACAGGTCCAAGAGGGCCGGCAACAGCATGGCATTGACGAAAATGCACCCGAGCAGCACCAGTGCGGCTCGGCCGGTGCGTTGCATCGCATTGCCGTTTGTCAAATAAAAGACGAGGACTGGCGCTAGGTAGAGGCACATTATCAATAAGCAGAGAGCGATAGTCCCGAATGCCTCTTCGTCGCTCTCTCCGCCTCGCCATGTCATGATGGCTAGCTGGGCGGGCATGACGCCACTCACCGAAGTAAACGCTAGCAGCGTACCTAGCCAGCCAACGAGGGCTGTGTAATAGAGTTTGCGATGCGAGGGTTTGCGGGGACCAGGCGGCAGCTCCAGTACTTTGTTGTGCAGGGGCGCATCGCGGCGAAGCAGAACTATCACGGCATAAGCGGCAGCGACTACGACGATAGGGAAGAAGTAGCCTGGGGCCATGGTGCGATCAAAGAGGGCCCCCAGCAGGTTGAGCGATAGCAGTAGGTAGCCCCCGCCTACGATGAGGCCAAAGCGTAAGGCGAGCCTCTTTTCCAGCTCTCTGTCGACGGTGCATACAGACATGCTCAACGTGAAGACTAAAGACGGCACCGATACGATGAGCAGCAGCGACGCGAGTATCAGCAGGCTGAAGAATAACCAGGCGACGAGGTTCGAAGGGTTACCTAACGAACTCAGGATCAACTCGGGGTGATGGATTACCCAGAGGTATTTGGTGAGGAGTGAGATTGAGATAAGCGTTGAAACTACCGGCAGCCACCATTTGATATCGGCGAGGAGTTTGAATAGTGCTTGCCGGGGACTGCTGGAGGCGGAGGGGTCGGGCGGTGAAGCGGGGGATGGGCTTTGCGGGATGGTTGTGGGGGGAGATACGGCTGTCATGAGCGTGTGCTTCTTCCTGGTTTTCGTGTTTATGGGATGCAACGAGCGTTGGGCTTTCTGGCAGGGAATGCCGGGCTCGATGCGGAACAGTGGGGTGGGCCAGTTTTTCGCCCTGGTAGAAGATGGTTTTACCTACGGTGAATGGGGTGTCTTCGGTGGTCATTGGGCGTCTCCCTGAATCAGTGCACGGCTTGTGGGTCCGCTGGCCTGTGTATGTGTGCCAGCGCTGACTCGAGAAGTTTGCGTAGAGCTTCAAGCTCGTGCATTGACGCCATGATCAGCAATCGCGGCTGCATTGCCTGATTGGCTACTGCTTTGGCACAGAGCGCGTAGTTCGAGGCCAGCATGATGGTGTCTTCGAGGGAAAGGAGGCGGGGACGATCTTCAGCATGGCCTTGCTCCTGTCGTATTGATGCAGCCACCCGCCGCAGCTAAACAGTAGGGTGGCAGCTGTACGCGGGTTAGCCGACCGGGACGTCAGGCACCCGGCGCACCCGAAGGTGCCCCACGCACAGCCGCCATAAGGCGCCAATGCCGATTGCTCGGTATTGCACTGCTGCGGGGTCCGACGTTTTTCGGGCGGCTGACCCGGTCGTTGAAGGCCAACGACGTGCCGAGACTAGAGTCCGCGTTTGGCTTGCGCAATGGAAAATAGGCGCTGGGAGTATCTTTGGGAAACGGCCTACGCGGAAGGGGCTAAATCTGATTTTTGGGGTTTGCACTGTCCCAAAGCCAAGGATAAAAGACGCCCGAGGGCGTCTCTTCCATTGACTGTAGATGTCTCCACTCGCGGGTACAGCGGCTCTTGGCAAACGATACCGTCAATGATTGGTGTTTTGGCTAAGCCGACTCTCAAAGTAATGGGCAGTCTCTTTGTCGGTGCAGTACAGGTAGCAGCCCTTCATCCCACGTGTCATCAGGGTTCGGTACGTATTTTT
This sequence comes from Pseudomonas sp. AFG_SD02_1510_Pfu_092, assembly GCF_003331055.1. GTDB lineage: Bacteria > Pseudomonadota > Gammaproteobacteria > Pseudomonadales > Pseudomonadaceae > Aquipseudomonas. The sequence goes on from NZ_PUQD01000038.1 coordinate 3,082, forward strand.
GATGATCAGGTCTGTTTCACTTTTCGCGAGGGTAGGTTGCTCTTTCATCATTTTTTTCCAGCCGCGAATCGATTTATCGTGCTTGTCGCGCTCATCTGGGGATGTCACGACCTTGCCGTCACGTACGACTAGGTCTGGCCCGATGATCACCCCAACGTAGTCGACTTCCAAACCTTGGCAGGTATGAATGCAGCCAACTTGCTCAATGGAGTTCTCAGCGATGATCCATAGGCTGCCATCCTGATCCAAGTTCCATTGGCGTTTGTAGTCGCCAATCACGATATCAGCAGCGGTGGGGTCTTTCTTGCTCAACCAAGGCCAGCAATAGCCCGCGACTACACGAGCTTTGTTCCCGTGGTTTTTCTCGTTGATTGCGTCATGCATCGCCTGAGGTGAGTCGAACACCTTAAACTCGTACTCTTGGGGCTCAAGCGTCGGATTTGCCGTCGAGCGAATGCCTAGCGTGTCATCCAGCCATGCCAGGTAACCGTCAGAACCACTGCAGCGAAACTGCGAAGACAGCACGTGTTCGTCAACTACCGCACCCTTGGCTTTCGCAAAGGCGCGAATCACCTGCTTGCTGCCGATATCGCTCAAAGTTACACGCTGGTCCTCATCAATGAAGAAAATAGAGCATTTCGCTGAGTCAATCAGCTCCTTGATCTGGTTCTCCCCAAGGTTTCCATAAAGCCCGCTTTTCTCATTCAGCCGGTGTGCCTCGTCCACGATAAGCGCGTCGAATGTGTTGGGCTCAGTGTCGATGAATGCCCCAGAGCCTGAAAAGAAATTCGAGAAATGGCTACGCTTGATGGTGCCAACCAGTTTGCTTTCGTAGACCTTGCGAGGGGCAGCATTCTTGGAGACATATTTGCTCATCAGCTTCAATTCGGTGAGCTTCACCAGTAGATTGATAGCCAGAACGGTCTTCCCGGTGCCCGGTCCACCTTCGATGATCATCACCTTTGGTGCTTGGTCCGAGGCCTCGCTTGCCGCCGCCAGAGCCGACTCAAAAACTGCTTTCTGATCGTCAATCAATACGAACTCGGGTTTGCCTTTCATCAACCCAGCGAGGGCTTCGGCTAGCGCCTTGGACGGGCGAATTTTTCCTTCGGACAGCTCGTAAAGAACTTCTTTGTTGTCGCCATGAGTTATATGCTTTTTCAGAAATCTTCGAAGTTTACTGAGTTCCTCCGGGCCTTTCAGGAACAACGGAGCCTTGCTGATGTGGGGCTCGTAGTGAGCCGAATCTATGATGCCGTCGCTGACATAGTTATGGAGGTAGGCGCACGGACGGATTTCGATGCTTTTGTCATACACCGCCTCGTTGAAGCCTTCCAGCAGTGCTGCATAGGACCATACCTGATAGGACGGGTGAATTGTCTCAATGAGGCCGCCACCCAATGCCGTTTTGACGATGGCATCCTTGGTTGTGGCGTTGGCCTTACTCCATTGCTTAAGCTCGATCAGCACGGCCTTTTTTGCCTGGTTTTCGTCGCGACCGGTGAGTAGAAAGTCGATTCGCTTCGACGACTGTGGAATGTGCAATTCAATGGCCAGGCCTGCATCGCTCGGCAGGCCCTCATCTCTAAGGACCTTGGCCATGTACGTCAGGGATCCTTGCCACGACCTGATTTCCGAGGAGCCAACGTTCTTGCCGGTAGCTTCCTTGTAATGCCTGAGGATCACCTCCTCAATGTCATCGTTATCGTTGTCTTTAAGAAATTGCTGTTTGGTCGCAGCGTAAACGATCACGGTTTGTCCTTAGGTGCGTGTTGGTCAGAGTCGGTCGTACTTTTTGCTGTTACTTCTGGCTTTATCCACGGGGTACTTCAGGCCATTCGAGGCGAGTTTCTGTGTCACGGCCTCGTTGAGGTCAATGCCGAGTACACTGCTCAGGCGAACCAGGTACATGAAGACGTCCGCCAGTTCATCCTTGACGGCTTGGCCGATTTCGGGGGCTGTTGCCGCGGAGATCGAGTCGGCATCGCTCATCCATTGGAAAATCTCGCAAAGCTCACCTACTTCTCCAGTGAGAGCCAGGATGAGATTTTTGGGGGAGTGGAATTGCTGCCAGTCGCGATCATCTGCGAAACGCTGAAGGGATGCGGCGAGCTTCGCTACGTCAACCAGTGGCGCGGATGAGCTATCTGGGTTACTCACGGTGCTGTCTCTTGTATCAGTGGAGGATGGACACCACAGGAACGTAGTCTGGGATTGTAAGAGTTTTCTCTGTTTGCGTAGGATTTTTTTTGGTTTTTTGTTGTTCTATGCTGATCCTTGCTCATGCTTGAGTCGCATTCGGCTTTGCGGCACTTTATAGCGGAAGGTTGTAGGGGGTAGAGAATGGCAAACCTTTACGCGAACAAGAAATGGGCAGAATTTCGTGAGCAAGTTATAGAGCTCGATGGTCGTGAATGTGTGAGCTGCGGTCGGTCGAGGTTGGACGGCGTTGTATTGCAGGTTCACCATAAGCGCTATGTCTGTGGGCGTAAGCCGTGGGAGTACGACCCTATTGATTGCGAGACCCTCTGCCGCGGGTGTCATGCTCGGGAGCATGGCGAGATAAGGCCCAGTACGGGTTGGGAATACGTTGGCGAAGATGACTTAGGAGACCTTTTCGGAAGTTGTGAACTCTGCGATACGCCAATCCGGTATGTGCACTACGTGCAGCATGAGCATTGGGAGCAGATGGGGGTAGGTTCTAACTGCTGTGATAATTTAACTGGTACGCAAGAAGCCACTGAATATCGCAAGCGGTTAGGCCGGCTTCGGCGGTTCATCGCTTCTTCCAGATGGAGCGCTGATGGCGACCGGCATATGATCAGGCAGGATGGTTTTAGCGTTGCCGCTCTCCCTGTTCAAGGTGGCTACGGGCTTGTTATTGATGATCTTCATGGGTCGAAAATATACGAAAGTCTACTGCTTGCTAAGGAGTCTGCGTTTGACTTCATCGACAGCGGGCAGGCGGCTGAATATATGAAGCGGCGAGAGCTCAGGAAGTAATCTTCTGCGCTTCATGTAGTGGTTTTCGTTCACACCGGCGACCACCATTGCTACAGTTCTGCCTCGAATTCATGGAAATAATGAGTGTCAGCATGCCTACGATGTGGATGATCCGAGGTGACGGCGGCCGTCTCTATGACGATTTCAGAGATCGCAATATCGCAGCAATCGGTTGGGCTCAATTGGCGCCTGCAGCCAAGCCAGGTGTTTCTCGGAAAGCATTGATTCAGGCCTATAAAGACCTCCAGCCAGGGATAAAGGACGCGAGTGCCGTATCGGGCGCCTCCCAGGTATTCCGTTTCGTTAACGAAATCAGCATTGGCGATGCTGTCGTTACTTACTCCCCTGCGAACCGGACCTATCTGGTCGGTCGTTTCACGGGAGCCTGCCAGCTTCGCCTCGACCTGGCAGACGATGGGATGTCGCTAACCAGGTCTGTTGAGTGGTACCCGCACGAGGTTGATCGCGACAAGCTCACTGGCGCGAGCAGAAACAGTCTGGGGTCTACGTTAACCGTATTTAATGTTGCGGAGGATGCTCAGAAGGAATTACTGGCGCTCGCTACTGGTAAGAACGTCTCTGCTACGCCGACAGAACTGATTGAGGATCCAGAGGCTTTGGAAGACCCGTTGAAGGGTGTTCAAGAGATCGCATTCGAGCGGATTAAAGACCAGATCAACAGCCTGGACTGGGCTGAAATGCAGGAACTGGTAGCTGGAATCTTGCGAGCAATGGGTTACAAGACGCTCGTATCCCCGGCTGGTGCTGATAGGGGTAAAGATATCATTGCGTCCCCTGATGGCTTCGGATTTGAGCCACCACGCATTGTTGTCGAGGTGAAGCATAGAAATGCCCGGATGGGGAGCAATGAAATTCGTAGCTTTCTAGGCGGTAGGCACAAGGATGATCGCGGGCTGTATGTCAGTACCGGCGGATTCACCAAAGAGGCGCTTTATGAGGGGGAGCGGGCTAATGTGCATCTCACGATGTGGACGTTAGATGAACTGGCGCGTACGTTGATGGCGCACTATCCGGCCACTGATCCTGAGACTAAACGGTTGGTGCCGTTGAGTTATTTTTACGTGCCTGCGTAAGGGCTCCAGTCGCGCATAGACATTGTCGGGGCGGGTTTATCTGCGAACACTGGCGCAGTTGGTGGCATGCACCGCGTCGCCTGCTTCGCGGGCTTGCCCGCTCCCACAGGTACTAGCGCTGGCTTCGGGTTCATACGGTACCTGTGGGAGCGGCCGTGGCCGCGAACACCGGCGTAGCCGGTGCCATGCACCGCGTTGGATTCTTCGCGGGTAAACCCGCTCCCACAGGTTAATGAGCGAACCCGCCTGTGAACTCGATGCTTCGCGACAGCCTAAAGTGGTGGCTAGCGCATCATCCCCAGCTCGGCATCATCCAGCAGCGCCTTGCCCAGCGCGCAAAGGTAATGTGCGGCCCAAATCAGCTTCGGTTTGTCTTCCATCAAACCGTCGATGGTCAGGTCCCGCGCATAACCCATCAGTTCCGAGGCTTGCTCGCGGGCGTTCTCGCAAGGTATGCCGGGCTCGATCCGGAACAGCGGGTGCGTCTGGTTTTCACCCTGGTAGAAGATGGTTTCACCGACGGTGCATTGGATGTCTTCGGTGGTCATTGATCGATCTCCCAGGTAGTGAATCAGTGCACGGCTTGCGGGTCCGCTGGCTTGTGTATCTGTGCCAGCGCTGACTCGAGAAGTTTGCGCAGGGCCTCAAGCTCGTGCATCGACGCCATGATCAATAACGACGCCGGCGATCGCGGCTGCATCAGCATTGCCTGCTGGGCTACGGCTTCGGCACAGAGCGCGTAGTCCGAGGCCAGCATGATGGTGTCTTCCAGGGAAAGGGGAGGGTGGGGTGGGTCGGGGACTATCTTCAACATGATTGCTTCCATTTCAGGGCCGTCACCCTCTGCTGTCAAACAGAAGGGTGGCAGCTGTACGCGGGTTGACAGACCGGCGGAAACAACAAGTTCCGGCGCACGCAAGCGTGCCCGCACGTACAGCCGCCATAACGACGAGCCATTTGTTGTTTACCGTCGCGACCTGTCAAAGTCATGCCGTTGATGAGCAACGACCCACCGAGCCTAAAACCCTGAAAAACCCACCGCAACGGAAAACAGGCGCTGGGAGTATCTTTGGGAAACGCCCTACACGGAAGGGGCAAAATCTGATTTCCGGGCTCGCTCAGCCCAAAAATCAGGCACAAAAAAGACGCCCGAGGGCGTCTTCTTTTTTGGGATTTGGTGGAGCCGGGGGGATTTGAACCCCCGTCCGCCAGTACTCCGCTGTCGGTACTACATGCTTAGCCGTGTCTACTGATTTAATCCGCAGCCGCCCGACGGGCAGGGTGCTTTGGATGAGTTGTGTAAGTTTTAGTCACTTCGCCCACAACGTGCTACGCGACGATCCTGTTCTGTATGACAATCAGTTCGGGTTTACAGGCATCCCCTAGTGATTGCTGGAGCCGAAGCTACCAGAAGCAACGGGTCAAGAGACCGCATTAAGCGGCCAGCTTGTACTCCGCGCCGTAGTTTTCGTCATTGGCAACTATAAAAGTTGCAACAGTGGATTTACGAGTTCTGTTACCAACTCGGCATGCACCTAGAGTTTCGCTACCGGCGTCGAATCCTAATCGGCCCCACACTAGCTCTTGGCTAACGCACCTTACGGCACGTGAGGCGGAGTATACGCCATTGCGCGGGCGACGTCGACTGCCGGCCCGGTCGCCCGCGTTTGGCCTCACGCGCCGCTGCCGCCGCCGCTGGTGCCGCTGCCTTTCTCGGTTTTTTCCAGGCGCTCCAGCACTTTGCTGGTGATGGCGATGCATTCCTTGGTGTTGCCTGCGGCCTGGGCAGCCTTGGCTTTGTCGACGTGCTCGGTGATGGCCTTGTCCAGACCTTCGGAGGTGGCGCCGGCGGTGGCCATGCTGTCGTCGATCTTCTGCAGGTTGGTGGTGCACAGGTCTTCGGCGGCAAACACCGGGGAAGCCAGCAGGGTCGCGGCCGCGAACAGGGTCGAAAGCGCGGTACCTTTCATGGGAGTCTCCTCTGGGGCCTCTGGAAGGTGGGCCTGTAAGGTGGACTGCGGGGGATTGGCGGGGGTTCAATCGGGATGGTGGCGGGGTGCAATGAGGGTGGGGATGGCACCGGCTTTGCCGGTGTTCGCGGGTGAACCCGCTCCCACATGGAATTGGGTTGGCTCGGGGTGTGCGCTGTATCGGTGGGAGCGGGCGTGCCCGCTCCCACCGGGTCAGATACTGCGGGGGCGGGTGACGCGGTCTACCAGGTAGACCAGGCCGTGGTAGTCGATGCCGCTGTGGCTGCTCAGGCCGATTTCGCAGGTGCGGCTGGTGGAAATGCCTTCGCTGCAATACTGCACCGCATCCTTCAGGCTACGCAGCGAGTGGGCGTTCAGCTCAGGGGTGGTGAAGCCTTTGTCGCCGGCGAAGCCGCAGCAATGGATGCCTTCCGGGATGACCACCTGCTTGCTGCAGCGCCGCGCCAGGTCGATCAGCGCCTGGCTTTCGCCAAGGTGCTGGGTGCTGCAGGTCACGTGCACGGCCACCGGCTCGTCCTGGGGGGTGAACTCCAGGCGCTCGACCAGGTGGGTGCGGATGAAGCGCACCGGGTCGTACAGGTCCAGCCGGCTTTCGCCCAGGTCTTGTACCAGGCGCAGGGTGCAGGGGCTGGTGTCGCAGTAGATCGGGTCGAGGCCGCCGCGGCTGGCGTGCAGCAGGGCGTTGATCAGTTCCTGGCGCTTGTGTTCGGCTTGTTCGGGGTAGCCCTTGGACGCGAACGGCTGGCCGCAGCACAGGCTGTCGGCGTTGTCGGGGAACACCACTTGATAACCGGCCTTTTCCAGCAGGGCGCGGGTCTTGTCCAGCAGCGAGCTTTGCTCGCGGTCGGCATAGGCCGGGCCCATCACCCGTGACACGCAGGCCGCCAGGTACACCACGCGCGGGCGCGCGTCGTTGCTGGCCGGGCCGAAGTGCAGCGGGCGCAGGGGTTGCGGCATGGCCGGGGTCCACTGTGGCAGGCGGCCTTTGCTGGCTTTGCTCAGCGAGGCGCTCAGCCGGCCCAGGCGCGGGGCGCCGAGCAGCTTGCGCGCGGTATTGGCGGCGGTCAGGGTCAGGCGGGCACCGCCCAGGGCGGTGTGGAAGTTTTCGGCCAGCCAGTCGGCGGTCTTGTTGTGGTCGGCGGCCTGGCTGCGCAGTTTCTTCACCAGTTCGCCGGTGTTGATGCCGACCGGGCAGCGCTGGGCGCACAGGCCGGTGGCGGCGCAGGTGTCGATGCCTTGGTACTGGTAGGTTTGCATCAGGTCGCGGGTGTCGATGCCGGCGCGCTGCTTGGCCTGAATATCACGCCACATGACGATGCGCTGGCGCGGGCTGAGGGTCAGGCCTTTGGACGGGCACACCGGTTCGCAGAAGCCGCACTCGATGCACTTGTCGACGATGTCGTCGGCTGCGGGCAGCGGCTTGAGGTTTTTCAGGTGGATATCCGCGTCTTCGCTCAGCACCACATCCGGGTTGAGGATGCCGTTGGGGTCGAGCAGGCGCTTGAGCTTCCACATCAGCTGGTAGGCGTCGTGGCCCCACTCCAGCTCCACGAACGGCGCCATGTTGCGCCCGGTGCCGTGCTCGGCCTTGAGCGAGCCGCCGAATTCCACGGCCACCAGTTGCGCGACGTCGTCCATGAAGGCCTGGTAGCGGGCAACTTCTGCGGCGCTGTTGAAGCCCTGGGTAAAGACGAAGTGCAGGTTGCCTTCCAGGGCGTGGCCGAAAATGATCGCTTCGTCGTAGCGGTGCTTGTCGAACAGCTGGATCAGGCGGTTGACGCCCTCGGCCAGTTGCTCGACGGGGAAGGTGACGTCTTCGATGATTACCGTGGTGCCGGTCTGGCGCACGGCGCCGACGGCGGGAAAGGTGTCCTTGCGGATCTTCCACAGCTGGTTGTACACGGCCGGGTCTTCGCTGAAGTCCACCTGCTGCTCCAGGGGGAAGTCGGCGATGGAGGCCATCACCTGTTGCAGTTGTTCATGCAGCAGGCTGCGGCTGGCGGCGCGGGACTCGATCAGCAGGGCGCAGGCGTTGTCTGACAGGCCTTTTACCCACAGCGGCATGCCGGGCATGGCCTGCACCGAGCGCAGGCTGCGGCGGTCGAGCAGTTCTACCGCAGAAACCGGCTGGCGCTTGAGCACGGTCACCGCGCGGCAGCAGCTTTCCACGCTGGGGAACACCAGCAGGGCGCTGGCTTTGTGCGGGTGGTCGGGCACGGTGTCGTAGGTGACGGCGCTGATGAAGCCCAGGGTGCCTTCAGAGCCGACCAGCAGGTGCTGCAAAATGTCCAGCGGCTGGTCGTAGTCCACCAGCGCGTTCAGCGACAGGCCAGTGGTGTTCTTCAGCCGGTACTTGTGCCGGATGCGCTCGGCCAGTGCGGTGTTGGCGCGGGTCTCGCGCCCCAGCCGGGCCAGCGCTTCCAGCAGGTCGGCATGGCTGCGTTCAAAGGCGGCGACGCTGGCCGGGTCTTCGCTGTCCAGGCGCGTGCCGTCGGCCAGCACCAGGCGCAGGCCGGCCAGGGTGTGGTAGGTGTTCTGCGCGGTGCCGCAGCACATGCCGCTGGCATTGTTGGCGACGATACCGCCGATTTTGCAGGCGTTGATCGAGGCGGGGTCGGGGCCGATCTTGCGCCCGAAGGGGGCCAGCCAGGCATTGGCCTGGGCGCCGATGACGCCGGGTTGCAGGCGGATCTGCTCGCCCTGGCCACGGATTTCGCGGCCGTTCCAGTTGTCACCGAGCACGATCAGCACCGAGTCGCTGATGGCCTGGCCAGACAGGCTGGTGCCGGCGGCGCGGAAGGTGACCGGCACGCGCTCGCGCTGGGCCAGTTCGAGCAGGCCGACCACTTCGTCCTCGGACTCGACGCGCACTACCAGTTTGGGGATCAACCGGTAGAAGCTGGCGTCGGTGCCGAAGGCCAGGGTGGAGGTAGGGTCGTCGAAACGGCGTTCGGCGGGTATCAGGCGCTCGGCATCACGCAGGAACGCGGCGGGCAGGCTCATGCAGTCTCCTCGCGGGGCCGTGGCGTCTGTGCGCCATGGGCCCCGGGTCAATCAGGCGTGGGTGCGGGCGTTCAGGCGCCCAGTTCGCGTACCAGCGAGTCGCGGGTGATGTCGCTGATCGACTTGGCGCCGGTCAGCACCATGGCTACGCGCATTTCTTTCTCGAACAGCTCCAGCAGGTTCTTCACCCCGGCCTGGCCGTGCACGGCCAGGGCGTAGAGGAAGGCGCGGCCGATCAGTACCGTGTCGGCGCCCAGGGCGATCATGCGCACCACGTCGAGGCCGCTGCGGATGCCGGAGTCGGCGAGAATCTTCAGCTCGCCCTTGACCGCATCGGCAATCGCCGGCAGGGCGCGGGCGCTGGACAGCACGCCGTCGAGCTGGCGGCCGCCGTGGTTGGACACGACGATGCCGTCGGCACCGAAGCGCACCGCATCGCGGGCATCATCGGCATCGAGGATGCCCTTGATGATCATCGGGCCGTCCCAGAAGTCGCGGATCCATTCCAGGTCTTTCCAGGAAATGGACGGGTCGAAGTTGTTGGCCAGCCAGCCGATGTAGTCGGCCAGGCCGGTGGGGTTGCCACGGTAGGCAGAAATGTTGCCCAGGTCGTGCGGGCGGCCCATTACCCCGACATCCCAGGCCCACTCGGGGTGGGTCATGGCTTGCAGCACGCGGCGCAGTGGGCCGTTCTTGCCGCTCATGCCGGAGTGGGCGTCGCGGTAGCGGGCGCCCGGGGTCGGCATGTCGACGGTGAACACCAGGGTCTTGACCCCGGCGGCCTTGGCCCGCTCCAGGGCGTTGCGCATGAAGCCGCGGTCCTTGAGCACGTACAGCTGGAACCACATCGGCCGGTCGATGGCCGGGGCCACTTCTTCGATCGGGCACACCGACACCGTCGACATGGTGAACGGAATGCCGTGGGCCGCCGCCGCGCGTGCCGCCTGCACTTCGCCACGGCGGGCGTACATGCCGGTGAGGCCGACCGGGGCCAGGGCCACCGGCATGCTCAGGGTTTCGTCGAACAGCCGGGTTTCCAGGCTGAGCTCGGACATGTTCTTCAGCACGCGCTGGCGCAGGGCGATGCTGGCCAGGTCCGAGACGTTGTGGCGCAGGGTGTGCTCGGCGTAGGCGCCGCCGTCGGCATAGTGGAACAGGAAGGGAGGCAGCTTGCGTTGGGCCGCGGCGCGATAGTCGGTAGAGGCAGAAATGATCATGGATTCTCGCAGCGTTGCTTGTGGGAGTGCCGGGCGCACGCTGGCGCCCGGCCCCTTTCACTTTAGTGATGAACCAGCATGCCGGTCAGCCAGTAGGCCTGGATCAGGGTGATCAGGCCGACGATGGTGGCGAAGAACAGGCTGTGCTTGACGGTGAAGCGGAACAGGTCGGATTCCTTGCCGACCAGGCCGGTGGCGGCGCAGGCCACGGCGATCGATTGCGGCGAGATCATCTTGCCGGTCACGCCGCCGCTGGTGTTGGCCGCTACCAGCAGGGTGTCGTTGACCCCGATCTGGTGCGCAGTGGTGGCCTGCAGCGAGCTGAACAGGGCGTTGGACGAGGTGTCCGAACCGGTCAGGAACACGCCCAGCCAGCCAAGGAACGGCGAGAAGAACGGGAACGCGGCACCGGTACCGGCCAGTACCAGGGCCATGGTCGAGGACATGCCCGAGTAGTTGGTGACGAAGGCGAAGGCCAGCACCATGCCAATCGACAGGATCGGCCAGCGCAGCTCCCAGAAGGTCTCCTTGAAAGTGGTCAGACCAGTTTTGAAGTTGATCTTCAGGACCGCCATGGAGATCAGCGCCGAGAGGAAGATCGCGGTGCCGGTGGCAGAGATCGGGTCGAGCTTGAACACCGCTGGCATGGCGGTTGGCGCGGCGACGATCGGTGCGCTCTTGATCACCAGCTGGTCGAGGTGCGGGATGGCGAAGTTGAACACGAAGTTGTACATCGCACCGCCGGGGGCGAAGGCCGCCTTGAACGGCTTCAGGGTCCAGATGGTGACCAGCACGGTGAGGATCAGGAACGGCGACCAGGCCTTGAAGATCTCGCCAAAGCTGTAGGGGCTTGGCTGGCTGCCGCTTGGCTGTACCACGGCGGCGCCGACGCTGCCTTTGGCTTCGGCGAACGAACGCTTGGGCTGCCACACTTTCAGGAACAGGGTGAGGGCGATCAGGCTGGCCAGGGCCGAGGTGATGTCCGGCAGTTCCGGGCCGATGAAGTTCGAGGTGAAGTACTGGGTAACCGCGAAGCTCAGGCCAGCGACCAGGGCGGCAGGCCAGGTTTCCTTCACGCCACGCAGGCCGTCCATCATGAACACCAGCCAGAACGGCACGAACAGCGACAGCAGCGGCAGCTGGCGGCCGGTCATGGCGCCGATGTGGAAGGCGTCGATGCCAGTGACCTGGCCGGCCACGATGATCGGGATGCCGAGGGCGCCGAAGGCCACTGGCGCGGTGTTGGCGATCAGGCACAGGCCGGCGGCGTACAGCGGGTTGAAGCCCAGGCCCACCAGCAGCGCGGCAGTGATGGCCACCGGTGCGCCGAAGCCCGCCGCGCCTTCCAGGAAGGCGCCGAAGCAGAAGCCGATCAGCAGCACTTGCAGGCGCTGGTCGTCGGTAATCGACAGCACCGAGCTGCGGATCACTTCGAACTGGCCGCTCTTGACCGTGAGTTTGTACAGGAACACCGCGGCAACGATGATCCAGGCGATCGGCCAGAGGCCGTAGAGGAAGCCGTAACCCGCGGCGGCGAAAGCCATGTCGACAGGCATCTGGAAGGCGAAGATCGCCACCAGGATCGACAGCGCGAGGGTGATGCTGCCAGCCACGTGGCCTTTGAGGCGGAACACGGCCAGGGCAAGGAAGAAGAACACAATGGGAATGACCGCCGCCAGTGCGGACAGGCCAAGACTACCAAGCGGGCTATAGAGTTGTTGCCAGGTTTGCATATGGGGTGGCCCCTAATTGTTGTTGGTCAGGCACTGGCATTGGATAATTGGTAAGACCAATTTACAATGTCTGGGCGCTAGGTTAAAAGCGCTGTCGTGGGTGTGTCAATTTGTCCTGCACAAAACTTTGGTCGCGTGCCGATGAGCGGGCGTCTGATGGGCCGGCAAAAACATCACCTGGTGGGTGTTTGTGCGGCGTGGATCGGCGAGAATGAACGCCCCCGGAAATTTGCCGGGGGTTGTGGAGAGCATGTGATGGTTTTTGATCAGGTCCGCCAACGGCGCCTGTCCGACGACATCGTCGATCGGTTGGAAGGGATGATTCTGGAAGGCACGCTGACCTCGGGGCAGCGGCTGCCGGCCGAGCGCGTCCTCGCCGAGCAGTTCGGCGTGTCCCGCCCATCATTGCGTGAGGCGATTCAGAAGCTGGTGGCCAAGGGGCTATTGGTCAGCCGCCAGGGCGGGGGCAACTTTGTCGCCGAGTCGCTGGGGTCTACCTTCAGCGACCCGTTGCTGCAGCTGCTGGAACACAGCGCCGAGGCGCAGCGCGACCTGCTGGAGTTCCGCCATACCCTGGAAGCCTCCTGCGCCTACTATGCCGCCCAGCGCGCCACCGAGCCGGACCGGGCGCGGCTGAAGGCGGCCTTCGATACGCTGCAGGACTGCTATGCCAGGGTCGATGAAGTGACCCGGGCGGAAGAGGGTGCGGCTGATGCCCGGTTCCACCTGGCCATTGCCGAGGCCAGCCACAACGCGGTGCTGCTGCACACCATTCGCGGGTTGTTCGACCTGCTCAAGCGCAATGTGGTGACCAACATCGGTGGGATGTACCAGCAGCGCACCGAGACCCGTGACATGCTGATCAGCCAGCACCGCGAGCTTTACCTGGCGATTGTCGAGGGTAGGGCGGACGATGCGCGGGAGGTGTCCAGCCGGCACATTCTGTATGTGCAGGAGGTGCTGGAAGAGGCACATGAAGAGGCGCAGCGGGTGGCGCGGGCGGAGCGGCGTAGCGGGCGCTGAGTCTTATGTTGGCCTCTTCGCGGGCGCGCCCGCTCCCACAGGTAACGCATCGGCTGTGAGCCCTGTGCTGTATCTGTGGGAGCTGGCTTGCCGGCGATGAGGCCAGAACAGGCTAAAGAAGATCTACTCTTCCTTGCCCTTGTTCCGCACGGCCCGCTGCAGCTCGCGGTTGGAATCGCGCTCGCGCATGGTGTCGCGCTTGTCGAATTCCTTCTTGCCTTTGCCCAGTGCGATCTCGCACTTGATCAGGTGCTTGCTCCAGTACAGCGCCAGGGCCACGCAGGTGTAGCCCTTTTGCGCCACGGCCGCTTCCAGGCGCTCGAGCTCGCGCTTGTTCAGCAGCAGCTTGCGCGTGCGGATGGGGTCGGCGATGACGTGGGTGCTGGCCGTGGTCAGCGGGGTGATGTGGCTGCCGAACAGCCAGGCTTCACCGTCCTTCAGCAGCACGTAGCTGTCAGTCAGGTGCGCCTTGCCGGCTCGCAGGCTTTTTACTTCCCAGCCGGACAGGACCAGCCCGGCCTCGAACTTGTGTTCGATGAAGTAATCGTGTCGCGCTTTCTTGTTCTGCGCGATGGTCCCGGTCGGATGTTTTTTTTGCTTAGCCATAGGGGCGGCATTATAGGCAAGTCGGCGCGTCGTCCGCTATGGGATTTCGGTGTGCTTGAGCCACTGCAATGAATACCGGACAATACCGACGCTGTCATAGCTACAGAAAATGTTTTCGGCGCGGCGCGAAGCAACGCCACCCAGCCCTGGAAGTGACGCCTGGATGACTACCCATATTCAACGCTCCGCCCTGCTGCCATACCCCGCCCAGGCGCTGTACGACCTGGTCAACGATGTCGCCAGCTACCCGGAATTTCTGCCCTGGTGCTCTGACGCCACGGTGCTGGAAGCCAGCGACACGCACATGCGCGCCAAGCTCGAAGTGGCCAAGGGCGGCATGAGCCAGCACTTCGTTACGCGCAACGTGCTGGTGCCGGGGCAGTCCATCGAGATGAACCTGGAAGAGGGGCCGTTCACCCAGTTGCATGGTCTGTGGGTGTTCAAGCCGTTGGGCGAAAAGGCCTGCAAGATCAGCCTGGACCTGTCGTTCGACTATGCCGGCCCGCTGGTGCGCGCGACCCTGGGCCCGCTGTTCAACCAGGCAGCGAATACGCTGGTGGATGCGTTCTGCCAGCGGGCCAAGCAGCTCAATGCCTGACTGGCAGGCGGCAACAAAAAGCCCGGAACGAGTCCGGGCTTTTTTGTACCTGCTCGCCGCTTACTGAGGCGAGGTTTCCAGCGGAGCCGGGGTCGGCACCGGGGTGGTCTCGATGGTGTCGATCTCGCGCTGGATGGATTCTTCCACCGAACCTGGTTTGGCCGGCTTTTCTTCAGGCTGCACGGTTGGCTGACCTGGCTGGTTGGCCGGGCTGACCGTGGTATCGCTGCTGCCACCGAGGATTTCCTGGTCGCGGCTGACGCCTGGCATGAAGTCACCCGACAGGTTGACCAGCTGGTCGCTTTCGTTGAAGAACACGCTCATGCGTTCTTGCTGACGTTTGCCACCACCTGGCTGCAGGCTGTACAGGTAATCCCAGCGATTGGTGTTGAAGGTATCCTGAATCAGCGGGTTACCCATGATAAACCTTACTTGCCGGCGGGTCATTCCGGGGCGCAATTGGTCTATCATGTCTTGCGTAACGACATTGCCCTGCTGGATGTCGATTTTGTAAACCCCGGGAAACGAGCAACCGGCGAGTGCGAGCAGTCCCGCGAGGGCGAGGCTGTTTAGCAAGAGCTTGGTGTTTTGCATCGGTGGGCGACTTCCACTATCTTGGCTGGACAACGTAAACCCCGATCATACCCGTATTAAGAGAAGCTGCGAAGCAGCATCGGCGAGAAAGCTGACCATGGTTGAAAATAGCGAATTGCGCAAAGCCGGTCTCAAGGTGACCCTGCCTCGAGTCAAGATCCTTCAGATGCTCGACTCCACCGAGCAGCGTCACATGAGCGCCGAGGATGTCTACAAGGCGCTGATGGAAGCTGGCGAGGACGTAGGCCTGGCCACTGTGTACCGGGTACTGACCCAGTTCGAAGCGGCGGGGTTGGTGGTTCGCCACAACTTCGACGGTGGCCATGCAGTGTTCGAGCTGGCCGATGGCGGTCACCACGACCATATGGTCAACGTGGATACCAGTGAAGTCATCGAGTTCATGGATGCCGAGATCGAGAAACGCCAGCGCGAAATCGTGGCTGAGCATGGATACGAGCTGGTGGACCACAATCTGGTCCTGTATGTGCGTAAAAAGAAGTAACGATTTAATCGTTATGGATGGCAAAGGCGACCTTCGGGTCGCCTTTGTGCTTTTTAGCCGGGCTGAAAGCGTGTGAGATTCCTGTGGGAGCGGCCTTGCGTCGCGAAAGGGCTGCACGGCAGCCCCAGCAATATGTGGGTTGAAGCTGAAATCCTGGGTCCGCTTTGCGGCCCTTTCGCGACGCAAGGCCGCTCCCACAATTACCGCGTCAGCCTGGTAGGGGTTCAGGCCTTGCCGCTCACCACCATCTTGCGCGCGTGCGCCAGGGATTCCTTGGTCAGGTCGATGCCGCCAAGCATCCGCGCCACCTCTTCGACCCGTTCGCGCTTGCCCAGGCTGGCCACGGCGGTGTGGGTGGTGTCGCTGTTGCGTACCTTGTGCACAAACAGGTGGTGATGCCCTTGCGCAGCAACCTGCGGCAGGTGGGTCACGGTCAGCACCTGGCCGCGCTCGCCCAGGCGGCGTAGCAGCTGGCCGACGATTTCGGCAGTAGGCCCGCCGATACCGACGTCGACTTCGTCGAACACCAGGGTAGGAATGCGCGAGGTCTGCGCGGTAATCACCTGGATCGCCAGGCTGATACGCGACAGTTCCCCGCCCGAAGCGACCTTGGCCAGGCCCTTGAGCGGTTGGCCGGGGTTGGCGCTGACCAGCAGCTCGATCTGCTCCAGGCCATGGGGCGACAGGTCGGCGCCTTCGTTGGGGGTGAGCGCGATGCAGAAGCGCCCGCCGGGCATGCCCAGGCGCTGGATCTCCTGTTCGACGGCCACCGCCAGCTGCTGCGCGGCCTGCTGGCGCAGGGCGCTGAGCTCGCGGGCTTTCTCTTGGTAATGCTGGGCGAAGGCCGCCAGTTCTTCACCCAGCCGCTCGACCGACTCGTCACTGGCATTCAGGCCTTCCAGCTCTTCCATCAACTGCTGCTGCAGGTGGGGCAGTTCGGTCGGGTGCACGCGGTGCTTGCGCGCCAGCGTATAGATGGTGTCGAGGCGTTCTTCCAGGGCTTGCAGGCGCATCGGGTCGGCATCGAAGTTGTCGAGGAAGCGGTTCAACTCGCCCACCGCCTCCTCGACCTGGATTTGCGCGCTGGCAATCAGGTTGGCCGCCTCGCCCAGCGCCTTTGGCGAGTTGGTGGCGGCGCCCAGGCGGTTGAGGCTGGAGGTGAGGGCGCTGAGTACGTTGCCCGAATCGCTTTCGCTGCACTGGTCGATGACCTGGCGGCAGATGGCGAACAGCGCTTCGGCGCTGGTCAGGTTCTTGTGTTCCTGCTCCAGCTGCTCCAGCTCGTGTTCGCCCAGGCCGAGGTTGTCCAGCTCTTCCAGCTGATAGCTCAGCAGCTGGTGACGGGCGCGTTGCTCGTCGCCGGAATTGGACAGCCGCTCCAGCTTCAGGCGGGTCTGGTTCCAGCGTTTGGCGGCCAGCTGCACCTGGCGGGCCAGGTCGACGGCGCCGGCATATTCGTCGAGCAGACGGCGGTGGGTGTCGGTCTTGAGCAGCGACTGGTGCTCGTGCTGGCTATGAATGTCGATCAGCAGCTCGCCCAGCGCCTTGAGGTCGCCGAGCGGGCAGGGCGTGCCATTGATGTAGCCGCGGCTGCGGCCTTCGGCGGTGATTACCCGGCGCAGGATGCACAGGCCGTCGTTGTTCAGGTCGCGCTCGGCCAGCCAGGCATGTGCCTCGGGGATGTCCACCAGGTCGAAGGTGGCGAGGATGTCGGCCTTGTCCGTGCCGGGGCGCACCACGCCGCTGTCGGCTCGGTCGCCCAGGGCCAGGCCGAGGGCGTCGAGCATGATCGACTTGCCGGCGCCGGTCTCGCCGGTGATGACGGACATGCCACGGGCGATCTCGAGGTCGAGGTGCTCGACGATGGCATAGTTGTGAATGGACAGGTGCACCAGCATGGGGGCGGCTCCCGAAAGTCAGGTCTGGTTATTTATACAGTACTTTTTTCAGGCCTGCCAATGCCCCTCGGCAGATTCTGTTCGGCGCACAAAAGCACCTTGCCCCTTGAAGCTGGTTTTTCCGGCCCCATATAGCCGACATCCAAGGCGAGCCTGGCTCGCAGTCCAGAAAATTGCGCAGGAGAGACCCCATGGCTGACGAACAGCTGAACGAAAAAGACCTTAACGTTGAAGAAACCGGTGCAGAAACCACTGCTGACGCCCGTGTTCTGGAACTCGAGGAACAGCTGGCCGCCGCCAAGGACCAGTCGCTGCGCGCCGTAGCCGACTTGCAGAACGTGCGCCGTCGCGCCGAGCAGGATGTCGAGAAAGCCCACAAGTTCGCCCTGGAGAAGTTCTCCAGCGACCTGCTGCCGGTGATCGACAGCCTGGAGCTGGCGCTGGCCCACTCGAGCGCCGAAGACGAGCACGTCAAGCAGATCCGCGAAGGCGTCGAGCTGACCCTGAAGATGTTCCAGGACACCCTCAAGCGCTACAACCTCGAAGCGGTCGACCCGCACGGCCAGCCGTTCAACCCTGAGCACCATCAGGCAATGGCCATGCAGGAAAACGCCGATGTCGAGCCGAACAGCGTGCTGAACGTGTTCCAGAAGGGCTACCTGCTCAATGGCCGCCTGCTGCGCCCCGCCATGGTGGTGGTCAGCAAGGCGCCGAGCGCGCCACAACCCTCGATCAATGAGAAGGCTTGAAATCCTCCGGGGCATCCCCATCTAGGTGTCAAGCATTCAAGTATTACCGCAGTTGGCCAAAGTAGCCGCTGCTACCAAATTCAAAGTTTCGGGAGAGTCAAACATGGGCAAAATCATCGGTATCGACCTGGGGACCACCAACTCGTGCGTCTCCGTGCTGGAAAACGGTAACGTCAAGGTCATCGAAAACGCCGAAGGCGCGCGTACTACCCCTTCGATCGTGGCCTACGCCAACGACGGCGAAATCCTGGTCGGTCAGTCGGCCAAGCGCCAGGCTGTCACCAACCCGCACAACACCCTGTTCGCAGTGAAGCGCCTGATCGGCCGCCGCTTCGAAGAAGACGTCGTGCAGAAAGACATCAAGCTGGTGCCGTACAAGATCGTCAAGGCCGGTAACGGCGACGCCTGGGTACAGGCCAGCGGCAAGGACATGGCGCCGCCACAAATCAGCGCCGAAGTGCTGAAGAAAATGAAGAAGACCGCCGAAGACTACCTCGGCGAGCCAGTGACCGAAGCGGTCATCACCGTTCCGGCCTACTTCAACGACAGCCAGCGTCAGGCTACCAAGGATGCCGGTCGCATCGCTGGCCTGGACGTTAAGCGCATCATCAACGAGCCGACTGCTGCTGCACTGGCTTACGGCATGGACAAGGCCAAGGGCGACCACACTGTCATCGTTTATGACCTGGGTGGCGGTACCTTCGACGTTTCGGTCATCGAAATCGCCGAAGTCGACGGTGAGCACCAGTTCGAAGTACTGGCTACCAACGGCGACACCTTCCTGGGTGGCGAAGACTTCGACATGCGCCTGATCGACTACCTCGTCGACGAGTTCAAGAAAGAGTCCGGCATGGACCTGAAAAACGACCCGCTGGCCCTGCAGCGCCTGAAAGAAGCCGCTGAAAAGGCCAAGATCGAGCTGTCGTCCGCGCAGTCGACCGACGTCAACCTGCCGTACATCACTGCTGACGCCACCGGTCCGAAGCACCTGAACGTGAAGATCTCCCGCGCCAAGCTGGAGTCGCTGGTAGAAGACCTGGTCACCCGTACCATCGAGCCGTGCCGCATCGCACTGAAGGACGCCGGCATCGACGCCAGCAAGATCGACGACGTGATCCTGGTCGGCGGCCAGACCCGTATGCCGCTGGTACAGAAAGCCGTTGCCGACTTCTTCGGTAAAGAAGCCCGCAAGGACGTCAACCCGGATGAAGCCGTGGCCATGGGTGCTGCCATCCAGGGCGCGGTACTGGCCGGTGACGTGAAGGACGTACTGCTGCTGGACGTCAGCCCGCTGACCCTGGGTATCGAAACCATGGGCGGCGTGATGACCGCGCTGATCGAAAAGAACACCACCATTCCGACCAAGAAGTCGCAGGTGTTCTCGACCGCTGATGACAACCAGAGCGCCGTGACCATTCACGTGCTGCAGGGCGAGCGCAAGCAGGCCGCGCAGAACAAGTCGCTGGGCAAGTTCGACCTGGCCGACATTCCGCCAGCGCCTCGCGGCGTGCCGCAGATCGAAGTGACCTTCGACATCGACGCCAACGGCATCCTGCACGTAGGTGCCAAGGACAAGGCCACCGGCAAGACCCAGTCGATCGTGATCAAGGCCAACTCCGGCCTGTCGGACGAAGAAATCGAGCGCATGGTGCGTGACGCCGAGGCCAACGCCGAGGAAGACCGCAAGTTCGAAGAACTGGCCGCTGCCCGTAACCAGGGTGACGCGCTGGTTCACTCGACTCGCAAGATGGTCGCTGATGCGGGTGACAAAGTTACCGCTGAAGAGAAAACCGCCATCGAGGCTGCCGTGGTTGCTCTGGAAGCCGCTGTAAAAGGCGACGACAAGGCCGCGATCGACGCCAAGGTCGAAGAGCTGTCCAAGGTCTCGGCACCGGTTGCCCAGAAGATGTACGCCGAGCAGTCGGCCGAACAGCCTCAGGGTGGCGCGCAGCAAGCCGAGCCGGAAGCCAAGCACGATGACGTGGTTGACGCCGAGTTCGAAGAAGTGAAAGACAACAACAAGCAGTAATCCCTGCATGTTGTCGGCCGGTTCACCGCCGTTTGGCGGTGAGCTGGTAGGATGTCGCCGCGCGGGGGCTTGCTCCCGCGTTGACGTATCTGGAATTCGAGAATTTTTACAGCATCTGTAGCGGCCCGGATGGGCGAACGGCAGGTGCTGATGGCGCGGCGTAGATGCCAGACGCCCAACAAGGTGCAAATGACCTATGTCCAAGCGTGATTATTATGAGGTACTGGGTGTCGAGCGCGGCGCCAGCGAAGCTGACCTCAAGAAGGCTTACCGCCGCCTGGCGATGAAGTACCACCCGGACCGCAACCCGGGCGATAAAGAGTCCGAAGACAAGTTCAAGGAGGCCAACGAGGCCTACGAAGTGCTGTCTGACGCCAGCAAGCGCGCGGCCTTCGACCAGTACGGTCATGCCGGTGTAGACCCGAGCATGGGTGGCGGCGGTGCCGGTTTCGGCGGTGCCAACTTCTCCGACATCTTCGGTGATGTGTTCAGCGACTTCTTCGGTGGCGGCCGCGGTGGCGGTCGTGGCGGTGCCCAGCGCGGCAGCGACCTGCGCTACACCCTCGAACTGAACCTGGAAGAGGCGGTGCGCGGCACCACGGTCAGCATTCGCGTGCCAACGCTGGTCAACTGCCAGCCTTGCGATGGCTCCGGCGCCAAGAAGGGGTCGACCCCGTCCACTTGCCCGACTTGCGGCGGTATCGGCCAGGTACGCATGCAGCAGGGCTTCTTCTCGGTGCAACAAACCTGCCCGCGCTGCCATGGCCAGGGCAAGATCATTACCGACCCTTGCACTTCGTGCCATGGCGAAGGCCGTGTCGAAGAATACAAGACGCTGTCGGTCAAGGTGCCGGCGGGTGTCGATACCGGCGACCGCATCCGCCTGTCGGGCGAGGGCGAGGCTGGTACCCATGGTGGCCCTACTGGCGACCTGTATGTGGTGATCAGCGTGCGTGAGCACGAGATCTTCCAGCGCGATGGCAAGCACCTGTATTGCGAAGTGCCGATCAGCTACACCGATGCCGCCCTGGGCGGCGAGCTGGAAGTGCCGACCCTCGATGGCCGGGTCAAGCTGAAAATTCCGGAAGGTACCCAGACCGGCAAGCAGTTCCGCCTGCGCGGCAAGGGTGTTGCCCCGGTGCGCGGCGGTGGTGCCGGTGACCTGCTGTGCCGCGTCGCGGTGGAAACCCCGGTCAACCTCAGCCGCCGTCAGCGCGAGCTGCTCGAAGAGCTGCGTGATTCGCTGGAAGGCGACAGCTCCCACTCGCCCAAGGCCAGTGGCTGGTTCGATGGCGTGAAGCGCTTCTTCGGCGACCTCTGACAAGGAAATGGCTATGCGACGTATTGCAGTGATGGGCGCGGCAGGGCGGATGGGCAAGACCCTCGTCGAAGCCGTGCAGCAACAGGCACCCCAGGCGGGCCTGACCGCGGCGATCGACCGCCCGGACAGCACGCTGGTCGGCGCCGATGCGGGTGAGCTGGCTGCCCTGGGGCGTATCGGTGTACCGATTTCCGATGACTTGGCCAAGGTGGTCGACGAGTTCGATGTGCTGATCGACTTCACCCACCCTTCGGTGACCCTGAAGAACCTGGCGTTCTGCCGCAAGGCGGGCAAGGCCATGGTCATCGGCACCACCGGCTTCACGCCGGAAGAGAAGCAGCAACTGGCCGAGGCCGGCAAGGAAATCCCGATCGTCTTCGCCGCCAACTTCAGCGTTGGCGTCAACCTGTGCCTGAAGTTGCTGGATACCGCAGCGCGGGTGCTGGGTGACGATGTGGATATTGAAATTCTCGAGGCGCACCACCGGCACAAGGTCGATGCGCCGTCGGGCACTGCGCTGCGCATGGGCGAAGTGGTTGCCCAGGCGCTGGGGCGTAACCTGCAGGAAGTGGCCGTGTATGGCCGTGAAGGGCAGACCGGTGCGCGTGAGCGCCAGACCATCGGCTTCGCCACCGTGCGTGCCGGTGATGTGGTGGGTGACCACACCGTGCTGTTCGCCGCCGAGGGTGAGCGCGTCGAGATCACCCACAAGGCCTCCAGCCGCATGACCTTCGCCAAGGGCGCCGTGCGTGCGGCGCTGTGGCTGGATGGGCGCGAGCCTGGGCTGTATGACATGCAGGATGTGCTGGAGCTGCGCTGAGCCGTTGGAGCGGTGCTGGCTTCTTCGCGGGTGAACCCGCTCCCACGGGAATTATGCAGGGCTCAGCCTTTGCGCGGTCCATGTGGGAGCGGGTTTACCCGCGAATAAGCCAACGCCGATGTCGGCCTGTCGCAATGATGTGTTTTAGAGGCACATCCACGGTAGACCGAAAACGCACTTTTCTGTAAGCTACAGCTTTAGTGTGTCCACTAAAAGCGCGCAGCGAATTGAATTCAGCACATGAAAGCGGGGTGACGTGTCCATACGTCACTCCGCTTTTTTGCAACCTGCGATCGCCCTTTCATGCTTGATTTACGGGAGGTCTTCTTGACAAAGCCAGCCATACTCGCCCTTGCCGACGGCAGTATTTTCCGCGGTGAAGCCATCGGTGCCGACGGTCAGACCGTTGGTGAGGTGGTATTCAACACCGCTATGACCGGCTACCAGGAAATCCTTACAGACCCTTCCTACGCGCAGCAAATCGTTACCCTGACCTACCCGCACATCGGCAACACCGGTACCACGCCGGAAGACGCCGAGTCGAACCGTGTCTGGTCCGCTGGCCTGGTCATTCGCGACCTGCCGCTGCTGGCCAGCAACTGGCGTAACACCCAGTCGCTGCCTGAGTACCTCAAGGCCAACAATGTCGTCGCCATCGCTGGCATCGACACCCGTCGCCTGACCCGAATCCTGCGTGAAAAGGGCGCTCAGAACGGCTGCATCCTCGCCGGTGACAACATCAGCGAAGAAGCCGCCATCGCGGCTGCCCGCGGCTTCCCGGGCCTGAAGGGCATGGACCTGGCCAAGGTCGTGTCCACCAAAGAGCGTTACGAGTGGCGCTCCAGCGTGTGGGAGCTGAAGACCGACAGCCACCCGACCATCGAAGCCGCCGACCTGCCGTACCACGTGGTCGCCTTCGACTACGGCGTCAAGCTGAACATCCTGCGCATGCTGGTTGCCCGTGGCTGCCGCGTGACCGTTGTGCCGGCGCAGACCCCGGCCAGCGAAGTCCTGGCACTCAACCCGGACGGCGTGTTCCTGTCCAACGGCCCTGGCGACCCCGAGCCGTGCGACTACGCCATCCAGGCGATCAAGGAAATCCTCGAGACCGAGATTCCGGTATTCGGCATCTGCCTCGGCCACCAGCTGCTGGCCCTGGCTTCCGGCGCCAAGACCGTGAAAATGGGCCACGGCCACCACGGTGCCAACCACCCGGTCCAGGACCTGGACACCGGCGTGGTCATGATCACCAGCCAGAACCACGGCTTTGCCGTTGACGAGGCCACCCTGCCGGGCAACGTCCGCGCCATCCACAAGTCGCTGTTCGACGGCACCCTGCAGGGTATCGAGCGTACCGACAAGAGCGCGTTCAGCTTCCAGGGCCACCCTGAAGCGAGCCCAGGCCCGACCGACGTCGCGCCTCTGTTCGATCGTTTCACCGATGCCATGGCCAAGCGCCGCTGAGCATCCTGCATCAAGGCCCCGGGCCGGCTTGCGCCGCGCCCGGAAGCGCCTGACCCAGATTGTTCAAAGCGGCTTGCCGACTGACCCCGGATTTGAGTGACAACCATGCCAAAACGTACAGACATCAAAAGCATCCTGATTCTCGGCGCTGGCCCGATCGTGATCGGCCAGGCCTGCGAATTCGACTACTCCGGCGCCCAGGCTTGCAAAGCCCTGCGCGAGGAAGGTTTCCGCGTCATCCTGGTGAACTCCAACCCGGCCACCATCATGACCGACCCGGCCATGGCCGACGCCACCTACATCGAGCCGATCAAGTGGCAGTCAGTGGCCAAGATCATCGAGAAAGAGCGCCCGGACGCCGTCCTGCCGACCATGGGTGGCCAGACCGCGTTGAACTGCGCCCTGGACCTCGAGCGCCACGGCGTTCTGGAAAAGTTCGGCGTAGAGATGATCGGTGCCAACGCCGACACCATCGACAAGGCTGAAGACCGTTCGCGCTTCGACAAGGCCATGAAGGACATCGGCCTGGAGTGCCCACGCTCCGGTATCGCCCACAGCATGGAAGAGGCCTATGCGGTCCTCGAGAAGCTCGGCTTCCCGTGCATCATCCGCCCGTCGTTCACCATGGGCGGCACTGGCGGTGGTATTGCCTACAACCGTGAAGAATTCGAAGAAATCTGCACCCGTGGTCTGGACCTGTCGCCAACCAAGGAACTGCTGATCGACGAATCGCTGATCGGTTGGAAAGAGTACGAGATGGAAGTGGTCCGCGACAAAAAGGACAACTGCATCATCGTCTGCTCCATCGAGAACTTCGACCCGATGGGCGTGCACACCGGTGACTCGATCACTGTTGCCCCGGCGCAGACCCTGACCGACAAGGAATACCAGATCATGCGCAACGCCTCGCTGGCGGTGCTGCGTGAAATCGGTGTAGAAACCGGCGGCTCGAACGTGCAGTTCGGTATCTGCCCGAACACTGGCCGCATGGTCGTGATCGAGATGAACCCGCGTGTTTCGCGTTCCTCGGCGCTGGCCTCCAAGGCTACCGGCTTCCCGATCGCCAAGATCGCCGCCAAGCTGGCCATCGGTTACACCCTCGACGAACTGCAGAACGACATCACCGGCGGCCGCACCCCGGCGTCGTTCGAACCGTCGATCGACTACGTCGTCACCAAGCTGCCGCGCTTCGCCTTCGAGAAATTCCCGAAAGCCGACGCCCGCCTGACCACCCAGATGAAATCCGTGGGTGAAGTCATGGCCATCGGCCGTACCTTCCAGGAATCCCTGCAGAAAGCCCTGCGCGGCCTGGAAGTCGGCGCCTGTGGCCTCGACCCGAAAGTCGACCTGGCCAACCCGGAAGCGGCCAGCATCCTCAAGCGCGAGCTGACCGTGCCAGGTGCCGAGCGTATCTGGTACGTCGCCGACGCCATGCGTTCGGGCATGACTTGCGAGGAAATCTTCAATCTGACCGGCATCGACATGTGGTTCCTGGTGCAGATGGAAGACCTGATCAAGGAAGAAGAGAAGGTCAAGACCCTGGCCCTGTCGTCGATCGACAAGGACTACATGCTGCGCCTCAAGCGCAAGGGCTTCTCTGACCAGCGCCTGGCCAAGCTGCTGGGTATCACCGACAAAAACCTGCGCCGTCACCGCCACAAGCTGGAAGTGTTCCCGGTGTACAAGCGCGTCGACACCTGCGCTGCCGAGTTCGCCACCGACACCGCCTACCTGTACTCCACCTACGAGGAAGAGTGCGAGGCCAACCCGTCGACCCGCGACAAGATCATGATCCTGGGTGGCGGCCCCAACCGTATCGGCCAGGGTATCGAGTTCGACTACTGCTGCGTACACGCCGCCCTGGCGCTGCGTGAAGACGGTTACGAGACCATCATGGTCAACTGCAACCCGGAAACCGTCTCCACCGACTACGACACCTCCGACCGCCTGTACTTCGAGCCGCTGACGCTGGAAGACGTGCTGGAAGTATGCCGCGTCGAGAAGCCGAAAGGCGTGATCGTCCATTACGGCGGCCAGACCCCGCTGAAACTGGCCCGCGCCCTGGAAGAAGCCGGCGTACCGATCATCGGTACCAGCCCGGACGCCATCGACCGCGCCGAAGACCGTGAGCGCTTCCAGCAGATGGTTCAGCGCCTGAACCTGCTGCAGCCGCCAAACGCTACCGTGCGCAGCGAGGAAGAAGCCATCAGCGCTGCCGGCGGCATCGGCTACCCGCTGGTGGTGCGCCCGTCCTACGTGCTGGGCGGCCGTGCCATGGAAATCGTCTACGAACTGGACGAACTCAAGCGCTACCTGCGTGAAGCGGTACAGGTGTCGAACGACAGCCCGGTGCTGCTCGACCACTTCCTCAACTGCGCCATCGAAATGGATGTGGATGCGGTGTGCGACGGTACCGACGTGGTAATCGGCGCAATCATGCAGCACATCGAACAGGCCGGCGTTCACTCCGGCGACTCGGCGTGCTCGCTGCCACCTTACTCGCTGAGCAAGGAAGTGCAGGACGAAGTCCGCGTACAGGTCAAGAAAATGGCCCTGGAGCTGGGCGTGGTCGGCCTGATGAACGTGCAGCTGGCCTTGCAGGGCGACAAGATCTACGTCATCGAAGTCAACCCGCGTGCCTCGCGTACCGTGCCGTTCGTGTCCAAGTGCATCGGCACCTCGCTGGCGATGATCGCGGCCCGCGTCATGGCCGGTAAAACCCTGAAAGAGCTGGGCTTCACCCAGGAAATCATCCCGAACTTCTACAGCGTCAAGGAAGCCGTCTTCCCGTTCGCCAAGTTCCCGGGGGTTGACCCGATCCTCGGCCCTGAGATGAAATCGACCGGTGAAGTCATGGGTGTCGGTGACAGCTTCGGTGAAGCCTTCGCCAAGGCCCAGATGGGTGCCAGCGAAGTGCTGCCGACCGGCGGTACCGCATTCATCAGCGTGCGTGACGACGACAAGCCGCAAGTGGCTGGCGTTGCCCGCGACCTGATCGCCCTGGGCTTCGAAGTGGTTGCTACTGCCGGCACCGCCAAGGTCATCGAAGCGGCTGGCCTGAAAGTGCGCCGTGTGAACAAGGTGACCGAAGGCCGCCCGCACGTGGTCGACATGATCAAGAACGACGAAGTGTCGCTGATCATCAACACCACCGAAGGCCGTCAGTCGATCGCCGATTCCTACTCGATTCGTCGCAATGCGCTGCAGCACAAGATTTACTGCACCACCACCATTGCGGCCGGTGAAGCCATCTGCGAGGCGCTGAAATTCGGTCCGGAAAAGACCGTTCGTCGCCTGCAGGATCTGCATGCAGGACTGAAAGCATGAGCATTACCAAGTACCCAATGACCGTCCAGGGCGCTCGCGCCCTGGAAGAGGAACTGCTGTTCCTGAGCAAGACCGAGCGCCCGCGCCTGAGCCAGGCCATCGGCGAAGCGCGCGAGCTGGGCGACCTCAAGGAAAACGCCGAATACCATGCCGCTCGTGAAGAGCAAGGCATGGTAGAGGCACGTATCCGCGATATCGAAGGCCGTCTGCAGAACTCGGTGGTTATCGATGTGACCACCATCGCTCACACCGGCAAGGTGATTTTCGGCACCACCGTGGTGCTGGCAAACACCGAAACCGATGAAGAAGTGACCTATCAGATCGTTGGTGAAGATGAAGCCGATGTGAAGAAAGGCAAGCTGTCGAGCAGCGCGCCGATCGCCCGCGCCATCATTGGCAAGGAAGAAGGGGATACCGTTGTCGTCAAGACGCCGAACGGTACGGTCGAGTACGAGATTGTCGAAGTCAAACACATCTGACCGGCGCCTGCGGGCGCCATCCCTCGAGGGGATACTCTGGCAACTGGCCCAGGTTTTCTGGGTCGGTGGCTTGTGGGTGTTTCACGTGGGGCTAGTGCCCGCGCTCAAGGTCAGTGGCCTGGCGCCGCTGCTGGTGCAGGATATCGCCGGGCAGATCGACCGCTGGTTGATCGGCGTGGCGTTGCTTGGCTTGTTGACCCAGCTGGCAGTGCTGGCGAGGGTGGACGGCCTGGCGGCGTGGTGGCGGCAGTTTCGCGGCCAGATGCTGTTGCTCGGCTTCGCTGCCTGCGTGGGGTACTACACCTTGCGCTACGGCATTGCGGTAGGCGAGCGCTGGCAGATGCTGTGCTTCCTGGTGCTGGGCTTCTCCGGCATCGTGCTGGTGGCCCAGCCGGTGCCGGTCAAGGCCCGACGCTAAGCGGCTCGAAAACGCTAGGGCCGCTTTGCAGCCCATCGCCGGCAAGCCAGTTCCCACAGGTAGGGCGCATGGCTTGAGTTCGATGCGGTCGGTGTGGGAGCTGGCTTGCCGGCGATGGGCTGCGTAGCAGCCCCCTGGCCGTTACTTGTAACGGTGGATGTTGGACAGCTGCTTGTTCGGCTGTGGGTTCTTGCGGTAGATCAGGGCTTTCTTGCCGATGGTCTGCACCAGCTCGGCGCGGCCGGCCTTGCACAGTTCGGCGATGGTCTCGGCACGCTCCTCGCGGTCTTCCGAACGAATCTCGACCTTGATCAGCTCATGGTCGACCAGGGCGCGCTCCAGCTCGGCGATGACGCCTTCATTCAAACCGTTGCCAGCAACGATCAGGACCGGCTTCAGGTCATGACCAATGGACTTGTATTGCTTCTTCTGCTCGTTATTGAGCGGCATAATCTGACCCTTTCCGTCTGATTCTGTAAAATTGACCGGCATTTTACCCGAGGGCCACCGGCTCCGCCCAGTCAATCACGACGCATATCATCGAGGTGCCCCGTGGTACAACGTTCCAAAAGCAGCGCAAACTGGCTGCGAGAGCATTTCAACGATCCTTTCGTCAAGCAGGCGCAAAAGGATGGCTACCGCTCGCGTGCGAGCTACAAACTGCTGGAGATCCAGGAAAAGGACCGGCTGATCCGCCCGGGCATGAGCGTAATCGACCTCGGCGCGGCCCCTGGCGGCTGGTCGCAGGTGACCAGTCGTCTGATTGGTGGCCAGGGCCGGCTGATCGCCTCCGATATCCTGGAAATGGACTCGATCCCCGATGTGACCTTCATCCAGGGCGATTTCACCCGCGATGAAGTGCTGCAGCGCATTCTCGAGGCCGTCGGCGATTCGCACGTAGACCTTGTGATTTCCGACATGGCCCCCAATATGAGTGGTACGCCTGCGGTGGACATGCCGCGGGCCATGTTCCTCTGCGAGCTGGCGCTCGATCTGGCAACCCGCGTGCTTAAGCCCGGCGGCGACTTCCTGATCAAGATTTTCCAGGGCGAAGGTTTCGATGTGTACCTCAAGGACGTGCGCAGCAAGTTCGACAAGGTACAGATGCGCAAGCCGTCGTCGTCGCGTGACCGTTCCCGCGAGCAGTACTTGCTGGGCCGGGGCTTCAAGGGGGCGTGAAAGGCGGCAAGCGGGGTGGCCGATAGTTATTTCCAATCGGCCGCTGCGTCAGGATCGTCCGAACTTCGTGTAGTCTAGCTTTCACAAAGGGTTACAGACGGTGCCTGCGGCTGCGTAGGTAATGTAGTAAGTTAGGGCGATGAATATCATGCGAGGAACGGCTGCGTCGTGCGCCGACCTCAGAGGGTAGCGAATTGAACGACATGGCAAAGAATCTGATCCTGTGGTTGATCATCGCAGCTGTCCTGGTGACGGTGATGAACAACTTCTCCAGCCCTAACGAGCCGCAGACCCTCAACTATTCCGACTTCATCCAGCAGGTCAAGGATGGCAAGGTCGAGCGTGTCACCGTCGACGGCTACATCATTACCGGCAAGCGTGCCGATGGCGACAACTTCAAGACCGTGCGCCCGGCCATTACCGACAATGGCCTGATCGGTGACCTGGTCGACAACCATGTCATCATCGAGGGCAAGCAGCCCGAGCAACAGAGCATCTGGACCCAGCTGCTGGTCGCCAGCTTCCCGATCCTGGTGATCATCGCCGTGTTCATGTTCTTCATGCGCCAGATGCAGGGCGGAGCAGGCGGCAAGGGCGGGCCGATGAGTTTCGGCAAGAGCAAGGCGCGCCTGCTGTCCGAAGACCAGGTCAAGACCACCCTGGCTGACGTCGCCGGTTGCGACGAGGCCAAGGAAGAGGTTGGCGAGCTGGTCGAGTTCCTGCGCGACCCGGGCAAGTTCCAGCGCCTGGGTGGCCGTATCCCGCGTGGCGTGCTGATGGTCGGCCCGCCCGGTACCGGTAAGACCCTGCTGGCCAAGGCCATCGCCGGCGAGGCGAAGGTCCCGTTCTTCACCATTTCCGGTTCGGACTTCGTGGAAATGTTCGTCGGTGTCGGTGCCAGCCGTGTGCGCGACATGTTCGAACAGGCCAAGAAGCACGCCCCGTGCATCATCTTCATCGACGAGATCGACGCCGTTGGTCGCCATCGTGGCGCCGGCATGGGCGGCGGTCACGACGAGCGTGAGCAAACGCTCAACCAGTTGCTGGTGGAGATGGACGGCTTCGAGATGAATGACGGCATCATCGTCATCGCCGCTACCAACCGTCCGGACGTACTCGACCCGGCGCTGCTGCGTCCCGGCCGCTTCGACCGCCAGGTGGTGGTCGGCCTGCCGGACATTCGTGGTCGCGAGCAGATTCTCAAGGTGCACATGCGCAAGGTGCCAGTCGGCGAAAACGTCAACCCGGCCGTCATTGCCCGTGGCACCCCTGGCTTCTCCGGTGCCGACCTGGCCAACCTGGTCAACGAGGCTTCGCTGTTTGCCGCGCGCTCCAACAAACGCCTGGTCGAAATGAAAGAGTTCGAACTGGCCAAGGACAAGATCATGATGGGCGCCGAGCGCAAGACCATGGTCATGTCCGAAAAAGAAAAGCAGAACACCGCTTATCACGAAGCCGGCCACGCCATCGTCGGCCGCCTGGTGCCAGAGCACGATCCGGTCTACAAGGTCTCGATCATTCCGCGCGGTCGCGCCCTGGGCGTGACCATGTTCCTCCCGGAAGAAGACCGCTACAGCCTGTCCAAGCGCGCACTGATCAGCCAGATCTGCTCGTTGTACGGTGGCCGTATCGCCGAAGAGATGACCCTGGGCTTCGACGGTGTCACCACCGGCGCGTCCAACGACATCATGCGTGCCAGCCAGATCGCCCGTAACATGGTGACCAAGTGGGGCCTTTCGGAAAAACTCGGCCCGCTGATGTACGCCGAGGAAGAAGGCGAGGTGTTCCTGGGTCGCAGTGCTGCCAGCCAGCACGCCAGCGTTTCCGGCGAAACCGCCAAGCTGATCGATTCGGAAGTGCGCAGCATCATCGACCAGTGCTACGCCACGGCCAAGCAGCTGCTCACCGACAACCGTGACAAGCTCGACGCCATGGCCGAAGCGCTGATGAAGTACGAGACCATCGACGCCGAGCAGATTGACGATATCATGGCCGGCCGTACCCCTCGCGAACCGCGCGACTGGGATGATGACTCGGCTTCCGGCAAGCCTGCGGCCCAGGGTGATCGCCCGGAATCGCCGATCGGCGGCCCTGCGGCTCAACACTAAGGGCATCTATGAGCTCAGCGCAGTACCCGACCCGGTTGCCTTGCGGCAACCGGGTTCTTGATTTGTCGCGTACCCATGTCATGGGTATTCTCAATATCACCCCCGACTCCTTCTCCGATGGCGGGCGCTTCAGTCAGCGCGACGAAGCGTTGCGCCATGCCGAAGCCATGGTCGCCGCAGGCGCTACATTGATCGACATTGGCGGCGAGTCCACGCGGCCAGGTGCGCGTGCGGTGTCGGTGACCGAGGAGCTGGAGCGGGTGGCACCCATGGTCGAGGCGATCAACAGCCGCCTCGATGTGGTCATTTCGGTCGATACCTCGACGCCAGCCGTCATGCGTGAAGCGGCGCGCCTCGGCGCCGGGCTGATCAACGATGTGCGTGCCATGGAGCGCGATGGCGCCCTGGATGCTGCTGCCGATACCGGGTTGCCGGTGTGCCTCATGCACATGCGCGGCGAGCCGGGTAACATGCAGGACAACCCGCATTACGACGATGTGACTGCCGACGTTACCCGTTATCTCGAGCAGCGAATGGCCGCCTGCGTTGCGGCTGGCATCGACACGAACAGAATCATCCTTGATCCGGGCTTTGGTTTCGCCAAGACGCTGGCGCACAACCTGAGCCTGTTCAAGCACATGGAAGCGCTCTATCGGCTTGGGCGCCCGCTGCTGGTGGGCGTTTCACGAAAGAGCATGATCGGCCTGACGCTGGAACGTCCGGTCGGCGAGCGCTTGTACGGCAGCCTTGCGCTGGCGGCGTTGGCCATGACCAAGGGAGCGAGCATCCTGCGTGTCCATGATGTGGCCGAAACCGTCGATGTGGTGCGAATGATTGCTGCGGTGCAAAACGCCGAATAAGAACATTGGAGTCCCTATGAGCAGAAAATACTTTGGTACCGACGGCATTCGTGGCCGCGTCGGCGAATACCCGATCACGCCGGACTTCATGCTGAAGCTTGGCTGGGCGGCCGGCATGGCCTTCCGCAAGCAAGGCCACTGCCGGGTGCTAGTGGGCAAGGACACGCGCATCTCCGGCTATATGTTCGAGTCTGCGCTCGAAGCCGGGCTGTCCGCGGCGGGTGCCGATGTGATGCTGCTCGGGCCGATGCCGACCCCGGCCATCGCCTACCTGACGCGTACCTTCCATGCCGAAGCCGGCATCGTCATCAGTGCCTCGCACAACCCGCACGACGACAACGGCATCAAGTTCTTCTCGGGCCAGGGGACCAAGCTGCCGGACGAAGTCGAACTGATGATCGAGGAGCTGCTCGACCAGCCGATGACCGTGGTCGAGTCGGGCAAGCTGGGCAAGGTTTCGCGGATCAACGATGCCGCCGGCCGCTACATCGAGTTCTGCAAGAGCAGCGTGCCGAGTAGCACCAGCTTCGATGGCCTCAAGCTTGTAGTGGATTGCGCCCACGGTGCCACCTACAAGGTTGCGCCAAGCGTCTTCCGCGAGCTGGGTGCCGATGTGACCGTGCTGCACGCCCAGCCCGACGGCCTGAACATCAACGAAGGCTGCGGCTCGACCCACATCGAATCGCTGCAGGCCGCCGTGCTGGTTGGCCATGCCGACCTGGGCATTGCCTTCGACGGTGACGGTGACCGGGTGCTGATGGTCGACCACACCGGCGCCATCGTCGACGGTGACGAACTGCTGTTCATCATCGCCCGCGACCTGCAGGAGCGTGGCAAGCTGCAGGGCGGGGTAGTGGGCACGTTGATGAGCAACCTGGGCCTGGAGCTGGCGCTGAAGGACCTGGATATCCCGTTCGTGCGGGCCAAGGTCGGTGACCGTTACGTCATGGCCGAGCTGCAGGAGCGTGAGTGGCTGGTCGGTGGTGAAAACTCCGGTCACGTGGTGTGCTGCAACCACACCACTACCGGTGACGCGATCATCGCTGCACTGCAGGTGCTGATGGCGCTCAAGCGCCGTGGTGAAACCCTGGCCCAGGCCCGTCAGGCGCTGCGCAAGTGCCCGCAGGTGCTGATCAACGTGCGCTATGGCGCGAGCAAGGTCGACCCACTGGAGCACCCGGCAGTCAAGGAGGCCAGTGCCAAGGTCACCGAGGCGTTGGCCGGTCGCGGTCGCGTGCTGCTGCGCAAGTCCGGTACCGAGCCGTTGGTGCGGGTAATGGTCGAGGGCGAGGACGAAAGCCAGGTGCGTGGGCACGCCGAAGCGCTGGCCAAACTGGTTGGCGAAGTTTGTGTCTGAAGGCGCTTGCCAGCGCAGATAGGGTTGGGTACTATCTGCGCCCACTTTGACCGACGAGGTAAAGCATGCGTCGCCCCATGGTAGCTGGTAACTGGAAGATGCACGGTACCCGCGCTAGCGTCGCTGAGCTGACCGAAGGCTTGAGCAATCTCGTCTTGCCGAGCGGAGTGGAAGTCGCTGTGTTTCCACCAGCCTTGTTCATCAATCAAGTGATCGATGGCCTGGCAGGTAAGGAAATTACTGTCGGCGCACAGAATTCTGCAGTACAACCCGAACAGGGTGCGCTGACCGGGGAAGTTGCTCCGGAACAGCTGGTCGAGGCAGGTTGCAAGTTGGTGTTGATTGGCCATTCGGAGCGTCGCCAGATCATTGGTGAAACCGACGAAGTGCTGAATCGCAAGTTTGCAGCGGCCCAGGCCAAAGGTTTGAAGCCAGTGCTTTGCATCGGGGAAACCCTTGAAGAGCGCGAAGCCGGCAAAACGCTCGAAGTTGTCGGGCGTCAACTAAGCAGTATCATCGAAGCATTCGGTGTTAAGGCTTTTGCCAGCGCAGTAATTGCCTATGAGCCTGTATGGGCCATCGGCACCGGCCTTACGGCCACGCCACAGCAGGCCCAGGATGTGCACGCCGCCATCCGCGGTCAGCTGGCGGCAGAAGATGCTGAAGTGGCTGCGAAGGTGCAGCTGCTCTACGGCGGCAGCGTGAAGGCGGCCAATGCGGCCGAACTGTTCGGCATGCCGGATATCGATGGGGGGCTCATTGGTGGAGCGTCCCTGAACGCAGACGAATTCGGTGCAATTTGTCGCGCCGCAGGAAACTGAACAAATGCTGGAAACAGTCATCGTTGTTTTTCATCTGTTGGCAGCGCTGTCGCTGGTAGTGCTGGTGCTGTTGCAACAGGGTAAAGGTGCGGAAGCAGGTGCATCTTTCGGCGCGGGTGCTTCAAATACCGTGTTCGGGAGCCAGGGCTCTGCAACGTTCCTGAGTAAATTAACTGCTATACTCGCTGCCACTTTCTTTTTGACAGCACTTGGGTTAGGATACTTCGCGAAGCAACAAGCTCACCAGCTTAGCCAAGCAGGTCTTCCAGATCCAGCAGTGCTAGAAGTGAAAGAGCCGCAGAAACCGGCAGTTAATGATGATGT
Source organism: Pseudomonas sp. AFG_SD02_1510_Pfu_092 (assembly GCF_003331055.1). Classification (GTDB taxonomy): domain Bacteria; phylum Pseudomonadota; class Gammaproteobacteria; order Pseudomonadales; family Pseudomonadaceae; genus Aquipseudomonas. The sequence goes on from NZ_PUQD01000038.1 coordinate 37,600, forward strand.
ACCGGTGCTCCAGCAGCAGAAGAGCGAAACCACTCCTAACACGGGTGATGTACCTCCTCCGGCACAAGAGCAGAAGTAACGGGTTTCAAGTAGTAGTATTGCCGAGGTGGTGGAATTGGTAGACACGCAACCTTGAGGTGGTTGTGCCCATAGGGTGTAGGGGTTCGAGTCCCCTTCTCGGTACCAATTAAAGCTTGAGAGCCCGCTTTAGCGGGCTTTCTTGCAGGTGAAGGTTCGGATTTGACCCCCGCGAGGGTTCGGTCTTATACTTTCGCCCCAGCTTTGTCGCGGGGTGGAGCAGCTTGGTAGCTCGTCGGGCTCATAACCCGAAGGTCGTTGGTTCAAATCCAGCCCCCGCAACCAGCTTCAGCGGAGCCCCTTTTCAGGGGCTTTTTGCTAACCGAACAGTTTTCGGCGTCGTTGTCCAACGGCGCTTTCAGGGATGGGCGCTTCGCCCATTTTTTATTTGCACAGCATGCACGAGGGGGTTCAGGTGTCGAGCAAGCTAGAACAGTTGCAGGCCTTGTTGGCCCCGGTTGTCGAGGGTCTGGGCTATCAGTGCTGGGGGATCGAATACGTTTCCCAGGGTAAGCATTCGGTACTGCGCATCTACATCGACAAGGAAGGCGGCATCCTGGTGGACGACTGCGAAGCGGTCAGCCGTCAGGCCAGCGCAATCCTCGATGTGGAAGATCCGATCAGCAGTGAGTACACCCTCGAGGTGTCTTCTCCAGGCATGGATCGCCCACTGTTCACTCTGGAACAGTTTGCCTCGCATGCCGGCGAACAAGTGAAGATCAAGCTGCGCTCACCCTTCGAGGGTCGTCGTAACTTCCAGGGCCTTCTCCGCGGTGTGGAGGAGCAGGATGTGGTGGTCCAGGTGGACAATCAAGAATTCCTGTTGCCGATCGACTCGATCGACAAGGCCAATATTATTCCCAGTTTTGACTGAGACGTGCCGGGCCCGGCGGACTATCCGGGCCCAATGGCTTGCGCAAGGCGAGGCGTACGATGAGCAAAGAAGTACTGCTGGTTGTTGAATCGGTATCCAACGAAAAAGGTGTACCGCCCGGCGTCATTTTCGAAGCGCTGGAAGTGGCTCTGGCCACTGCAACCAAAAAACGTTTTGAAGACGAAGTCGACCTGCGTGTGGAAATCAACCGCCACACCGGTAGCTACGAGACCTTCCGTCGCTGGACCGTGGTCGATGAAGCCGATCTTGATGATCCGGCGATCGAGACCTGGCTCGACAAGATCAAGGACACCCACCCTGAAGCCAAGGTAGGTGACGTGATCGAAGAGAAGATCGAGTCCATCGAGTTCGGTCGTATCGCCGCCCAGACCGCCAAGCAGGTCATCGTGCAGAAGGTCCGTGAGGCCGAGCGTGCCCAGGTGGTCGATGCCTATCGCGAACGCGTCGGCGAGATCATTTCCGGTACCGTGAAAAAGGTTACCCGCGACAACGTCATCGTTGACCTGGGCAACAACGCCGAGGCCTTGCTGGCCCGCGAAGACATCATTCCGCGCGAAACCTTCCGTGTCGGCGTGCGCCTGCGTGCGCTGCTGAAGGAAATTCGCACTGAAAACCGTGGCCCACAGCTGATCCTGTCGCGCACCGCGCCGCAGATGCTGATCGAGCTTTTCCGCATTGAAGTGCCGGAAATTGCCGAGGGCCTGATCGAAGTCATGGCCGCTTCCCGTGATCCGGGTTCGCGAGCCAAGATCGCCGTCCGCTCCAAGGACAAGCGTATCGACCCGCAAGGTGCCTGCATCGGCATGCGTGGTTCGCGCGTCCAGGCCGTATCCGGGGAGCTGGGTGGTGAGCGTGTGGATATCGTCCTGTGGGACGATAACCCGGCGCAGTTCGTCATCAACGCCATGTCGCCGGCTGAAGTCGCGGCGATCATCGTTGATGAAGATGCCCATGCCATGGACATCGCCGTCGCCGAGGACAACCTGGCCCAGGCCATTGGCCGTGGCGGTCAGAACGTTCGCCTGGCCAGTCAGCTGACCGGCTGGACCCTGAACGTGATGACCGAGAAGGACATCCAGGCCAAGCAACAGGCCGAAACCGGTGACATCCTGCGCAATTTCATCGATGAACTGGAAGTCGACGAGGAGCTGGCCCAAGTGCTGGTCGACGAAGGCTTCACCAGCCTCGAAGAAATTGCCTACGTACCGTTGGAAGAAATGCTCAACATCGATGGCTTTGACGAGGATATCGTCAATGAGCTCCGCGCTCGAGCCAAGGACCGTTTGTTGACCAAGGCCATCGCTACCGAAGAAAAACTGGCAGACGCCCACCCGGCCGAAGACCTGCTCTCCCTCGAGGGCATGGACAAGGACCTGGCGGCTGAACTGGCGGTGCGCGGCGTGGTTAACCGCGAAGACCTGGCCGAGCAGTCGATCGACGATCTGCTCGACATCGACGGCATCGACGAAGAGCGTGCCGGCAAGTTGATCATGGCCGCCCGAGCCCACTGGTTCGAGTAATTAGGCGCGGCCTGAGGAGAGAAGTGCATGACGCAAGTCACGGTGAAAGAACTGGCCCAAGAGGTCGAGGCACCGGTAGAGCGCCTGCTGCAGCAGATGCGTGAGGCAGGTCTGCCGCACACCGACGCCGGTCAGGTAGTGACCGACAATGAGAAGCAGACCCTGCTGACTCATTTGAAGAGCAGCCACAAGAGCAAGGCGGAAGAACCGCGCAAGATTACCTTGCAGCGCAAAACCACCAGCACCCTGCGTGTCGCCGGTAGCAAGAGCATCAGCGTAGAAGTACGCAAGAAGAAAGTATTCGTGCAGCGCAGCCCGGAAGAAATCCAGGCTGAGCAGAAGCGTGAGCTGGAAGAGCGCCGCGCGGCTGAAAACGCCGCTCGCGACAAGGTCGACGCCGAAGTTCGCCAGCGCAACGAAGAGCAGGCTCGCCGTCAGGCCGCCGAAACTCCGGCTGCCGCCCCTGCGCCTGCCGCCAAGCCTGAGGCGGCACCTGCTGCTGCCCCGGCTCCGGTAGTTGCCGACGCTCCGGCGTCCGAAGACGCCGCAGCCCGTGCTGCCGAGCGCAAGAAGGACGAAGCTCGTCGCAACGAAGGCCGCACCCGTGACGAAGACCGTCGCCGTGGCGAGGCCCCGCGCGTGTCGATCAAGGTCAAGGTCAAGGAGAAGGAAAAGGCTCCGACGCCTCGTGCCGCGCCGCGCACCACCGATGAAGAGAGCGATGGCGTACGCCGTGGCCGCGGTGGCAAGAGCAAGCTGAAGAAGCGCAACCAGCACGGCTTCCAGAACCCGACCGGTCCAGTCATTCGTGATGTGACCATCGGCGAGACCATCACCGTCTCGGAACTGGCCCAGCAGATGTCGGTCAAGGCCGCTGAAGTGGTCAAGTTCATGTTCAAGCTGGGTACCCCGGTCACCATCAACCAGGTGCTCGACCAGGAAACCGCTCAGCTGGTCGCCGAAGAACTGGGCCACAAAGTGACCCTGGTCAGCGATACCGCCCTGGAAGACTCCCTGGCCGAATCGCTGAAATTCGAAGGTGAAGTCGAATCGCGTGCGCCGGTCGTTACCGTCATGGGTCACGTTGACCATGGTAAGACCTCGCTGCTCGACTACATCCGTCGTGCCAAGGTTGCCGCTGGCGAAGCCGGTGGTATCACCCAGCACATCGGTGCCTACCATGTGGAAACCGACCGCGGCATGGTCACCTTCCTCGACACCCCTGGCCACGCTGCGTTCACCGCAATGCGTGCCCGTGGTGCCAAGGCTACCGACATCGTCATCCTGGTGGTGGCGGCGGACGACGGCGTGATGCCGCAAACCCGCGAAGCCGTTCAGCATGCCAAGGCAGCTGGCGTTCCGCTGGTGGTCGCGGTGAACAAGATCGACAAGCCGGGTGCCGACCTCGACCGCATCCGCAACGAGCTGGCCGTCGAAGGCGTGACCTCCGAGGACTGGGGTGGTGACACTCCGTTCGTCAAGGTTTCGGCGAAGATGGGTACCGGCGTCGACGAGTTGCTCGAAGCTGTCCTGCTGCAAGCCGAGATTCTCGAACTGACCGCTACCCCGACCGCCCCAGGTCGTGGTGTGGTTGTCGAATCGCGCCTGGACAAGGGCCGTGGCCCGGTGGCGACCATCCTGGTTCAGGACGGTACCCTGCGTCAGGGCGACATGGTCCTGTGCGGTTCCAACTATGGCCGCGTGCGCGCCATGCTCGACGAGAACGGCAAGCCTGTGAAGGAAGCCGGCCCGTCGATCCCGGTCGAAATCCTCGGCCTGGACGGTACCCCGGAAGCCGGTGACGAGCTGTCCGTGGTTGCCGACGAGAAGAAAGCCCGCGAAGTTGCCATGTTCCGTCAAGGCAAGTACCGCGAGGTCAAGCTGGCCCGTGCTCACGCCGGCAAGCTGGAAAACATCTTCGAGACCATGGGTCAGGAAGAGAAGAAGACCCTCAACATCGTCCTCAAGACCGACGTGCGTGGTTCCCTGGAAGCACTGCAGGGTTCGCTGTCGGGCCTGGGCAACGACGAAGTTCAGGTGCGCGTGATTGGCGGCGGCGTCGGTGGTATCACCGAAAGCGACGCCAACCTGGCGCTGGCTTCGAATGCAGTACTGTTCGGCTTCAACGTGCGTGCCGATGCCGGTGCGCGCAAGATCGTCGAGCAGGAAGGTCTGGATATGCGTTACTACAACGTGATCTACGACATCATCGAAGACGTCAAGAAGGCCCTGACCGGCATGCTCGGCAGCGATGTTCGCGAGAACATCCTGGGTGTCGCCGAAGTCCGTGACGTGTTCCGTTCGCCGAAGTTCGGCGCCATCGCTGGCTGTATGGTCATCGAGGGTACCGTGTACCGCAACCGTCCGATCCGCGTACTGCGCGAAGACGTTGTGATCTTCGAAGGCGAGCTGGAATCGCTGCGTCGCTTCAAGGACGATGCCTCCGAAGTGCGTAACGGCATGGAGTGCGGTATCGGCGTGAAGAGCTACAACGACGTCAAGGTCGGCGACAAGATCGAAGTCTTCGAGAAAGTCCAGGTGGCTCGTACCCTTTAAGGGCGAGCGAGCCGCAAGCGCCCGCTGCAGGGCGGCTTGCGGTACCTCTTCAGGTAGCGCCCGGTCAGGCCTTTGGTCTGTCCGGGCGTTTGCCGCTTTAAGTTACAGGTAGCAAGAATGGCCAAAGAATATAGCCGTACCCAACGTATCGGCGATCAGATGCAGCGCGAGCTGGCCGAGCTGATCCGTCGCGAAGTCAAAGACCCGCGTGTCGGTCTGGTTACCATCACTGCCGTCGACGTCAGCCGTGACCTGGGCCATGCCAAGGTGTTCATCACCGTCATGGGCGAGGAAACCCCGGACGCCGTCCAGCAGTCGCTGAAGGCGCTGAACAGCGCTGCCAGCTTCCTGCGTTTGCACCTGGGGCGCTCGATGCAGCTGCGCAGCGTGCCGCAACTGCACTTCCACTTCGATGAAAGTGTCAGCCGCGGTGTCCACCTGTCGGCGCTGATCGAGCGTGCAGTGGCCGAAGACCGCCTGCACAAGGATGCCGACAAGCCGGACGCCGAGGAGTAAGCGGTGGCCCAGGTCAAACGTATCCGCCGCAACGTCAGCGGCATCATCCTGCTCGACAAGCCGCTGGGCTTTACCTCCAACGCCGCACTGCAAAAGGTGCGCTGGTTGCTCAACGCGGAAAAGGCCGGCCATACCGGCAGCCTCGACCCGCTGGCGACCGGTGTGCTGCCGCTGTGCTTTGGCGAAGCGACCAAGTTCTCGCAGTACCTGCTCGATTCCGACAAGGGCTACGAAACCGTCATGCAGATGGGCCAGACTACCAATACCGGCGATGCCGAAGGTGAGGTGCTGCAGACCCGCGAGGTGACCGTTGGTCGCGCCGACATCGAGGCGCTGCTGCCACGTTTTCGTGGCCAGATCAGCCAGATTCCGCCGATGTACTCGGCGCTCAAGCGTGACGGCCAGCCGCTGTACAAGCTGGCACGTGCAGGAGAGGTAGTGGAGCGCGAGGCGCGTTCTGTTACTATTGGCCGCCTGGAGTTGCTCGAGTGCGAAGGCACCCGTGCACGGTTGAGCGTCGGATGCAGCAAAGGCACCTATATCCGCACCCTGGTGGAGGATATCGGCGAGGCCCTTGGCTGTGGCGCCTATGTCGCCGAGCTGCGCAGGACCCAGGCCGGGCCCTTCGCGCTGGCACAGACAGTCACCCTCGAGGAACTCGAACAGGCCCACGCCGAAGGCGGCAACGAAGCGCTCGACCGCTTCCTGATGCCTTCCGACAGCGGCCTGCTGGACTGGCCACTGGTGTGCCTGTCCGAGCACAGTGCGTTCTACTGGCTGCATGGGCAGGCGGTACGCGCGCCGGACGCGCCACAATTTGGCATGGTCCGGGTACAGGATCACAATGCGCGCTTCATCGGTATCGGTGAAGTGAGCGAAGACGGGCGCATTGCGCCGCGTCGGCTGATTCGGTCGGAATGACCGAAACCGCGGGGCCAGGCGATTGCCCAGCCCCACGGCATCAAGGGTGGCTGTCAGTAGGCACGGTCACACCTTTTTTATTAATACAGGGATTTGTCCCTGGCCTATTGGACCCCGCATGCGGGATCCGTTATCAGGAGAAGCCACATGGCCCTCAGCGTTGAAGAAAAAGCTCAGATCGTTGCCGAATACCAGCAAGCCGCCGGCGATACCGGTAGCCCGGAAGTGCAGGTTGCTCTGCTGACCGCCAACATCAACAAGCTGCAAGGCCACTTCAAGGCCAACGACAAAGACCACCACTCCCGTCGTGGTCTGATCCGTATGGTCAACCAGCGTCGTAAGCTGCTGGATTACCTGAAGGGCAAAGACACCACTCGTTACAGCGCCCTGATCGGTCGCCTGGGTCTGCGTCGCTAATAGCGGCCTGACCAGTGGTGTGCATGGCGTGTCGCAGGCTTCGCCAGGGCTGTTTTACAGCGCTGTCGTTGGACACGCCACGCGTATCTCCGAGGTTGGCAGCCTGGCAATGCTGAGCGGATTTTCCGCTTGGTGCCAGGCTCCCAGCCTCGTGTTGTATCTGGACGGTCAACGGGGCCGATTCCCTGTTCTGCCCAAGAATTCGCAAGAAACCAGTTCCCCCAGAGCCACTGAAAAAGGTAGGAAACCGTGAACCCGGTAATCAAGACTTTCCAGTTCGGTCAATCGACCGTTACTCTCGAAACGGGCCGTATTGCCCGTCAGGCAACCGGCGCCGTGCTGGTTACCGTCGACAACGACGTCACCGTGCTGGTGACCGTGGTAGGTGCCAAACAGGCTGATCCAGGCAAGGGTTTCTTCCCGCTGTCGGTTCACTACCAGGAAAAGACCTACGCCGCCGGCAAGATCCCGGGTGGCTTCTTCAAGCGTGAAGGCCGTCCTTCCGAGAAAGAGACGCTGACCTCGCGCCTGATCGACCGTCCGATCCGTCCGCTGTTCCCGGAAGGCTTCATGAACGAAGTGCAGGTCGTCTGCACCGTGGTTTCCACCAGCAAGAAGACCGACCCGGACATCGCTGCGATGATCGGTACCTCGGCTGCCCTGGCCATTTCCGGCATTCCGTTCGAAGGCCCGATCGGCGCCGCCCGTGTTGCCTTCCACGAAAGCACCGGCTACCTGCTGAACCCGACCTACGAGCAACTGGCTGCTTCGAGCCTGGACATGGTCGTTGCCGGTACCGAATCGGCTGTACTGATGGTTGAATCGGAAGCCAAAGAGCTGACCGAAGACCAGATGCTGGGCGCCGTGCTGTTCGCTCACGACGAATTCCAGGCCGTGATCCAGGCCGTCAAGGAACTGGCCGCCGAAGCCGCCAAGCCGACCTGGGACTGGCAGCCAGCCCCGGCCAACGTCGAGCTGATGAACCTGGTCCGTGGCGAGTTCGGCGAAGCCGTTTCGCAGGCCTACACCATCACCCAGAAGGCTGACCGCTACAACCGCCTGGGCCAGCTGCGCGACGAGGCCATCGCCCGTCTGAGCAACGAAGAGACCGGCCCTTCCGCCAGCGCCATCAAGGAAATTTTCGGCGAGCTGGAATACCGCACCGTCCGCGAGAACATCGTCAACGGCAAGCCGCGTATCGACGGCCGTGACACCCGCACCGTGCGCCCGCTGAACATCGAAGTCGGCGTACTGCCGAAGACCCACGGTTCGGCGCTGTTCACCCGTGGCGAAACCCAGGCCCTCGTCGTCGCGACCCTGGGTACCGCCCGTGACGCCCAGCTGCTGGACACCCTGGAAGGCGAGAAGAAAGACCCGTTCATGCTGCACTACAACTTCCCGCCGTTCTCGGTGGGTGAGTGCGGCCGTATGGGCGGTGCCGGCCGTCGTGAAATCGGCCACGGTCGCCTGGCCCGTCGTGGCGTGCAGGCGATGCTGCCGAGCGACAGCGAATTCCCGTACACCATCCGCGTGGTTTCGGAAATCACCGAATCCAACGGTTCCAGCTCCATGGCTTCGGTCTGCGGTGCTTCCCTGGCCCTGATGGACGCCGGTGTGCCAATGAAGGCGCCGGTTGCCGGTATCGCCATGGGCCTGGTCAAGGAAGGTGACAAGTTCGCCGTTCTGACCGACATCCTGGGTGACGAAGACCACCTGGGCGACATGGACTTCAAGGTAGCCGGTACCGCCAAGGGTGTGACCGCGCTGCAGATGGACATCAAGATCAACGGCATCACCGAAGAGATCATGGAAATCGCCCTGGGCCAGGCCCTGGAAGCGCGCCTGAACATCCTCGGCCAGATGAACCAGATCATCGCCCAGTCGCGTAGCGAGCTGTCGGCCAACGCCCCGACCATGATCGCGATGAAGATCGACACCGACAAGATCCGTGACGTCATCGGTAAAGGCGGCGCCACCATTCGCGCCATCTGCGAAGAGACCAAGGCTTCGATCGACATCGAAGACGACGGCTCGATCAAGATCTTCGGCGAAACCAAGGAAGCGGCAGACGCTGCCAAGCAGCGCATCTTGGGCATTACCGCCGAAGCCGAGATCGGCAAGATCTACGTCGGTAAGGTCGAGCGCATCGTTGACTTCGGTGCCTTCGTCAACATCCTGCCTGGCAAGGACGGCCTGGTGCACATTTCCATGCTGAGCGATGCTCGCGTCGAGAAAGTCACCGACATCCTCAAGGAAGGCCAGGAAGTCGAAGTACTGGTACTGGACGTGGACAACCGCGGCCGTATCAAGCTGTCGATCAAGGACGTTGCTGCCGCCAAGGCTTCGGGCGTCTGATAAACGCCCCGCAGTAGAAAGAAGGGTCCCGCGAGGGGCCCTTTTTTTATGCCGCTGCGGAACCTTTTGCGGACTTGCATCTTGCATGCAGGTTTATCGTGCGGATTGCAGAATGCACGACGCCGCCAAGCTGAGTAATTTCCTAACTCATTGATTTAAAAGGAAACAAGCGAAACGGCAAAGCTGGCACAGCGCATGCAACTACCTTCATACCTGACGCCAGGACATACGGCGCAGACCTTTCGATAAACAGGAGTGACTCACATGAAGAAGTTCGCCATTGCTGCCGCTACTGCTACCGCTCTGACCCTGACCATGGCCAACGGCGCGTTCGCTGCAGAGCCAACCCAGGCTCCAGTCATGTTGGCCGCCAACACCGTGGACAACGCCAAGCAGGAAGGTTCTGACACCTGGATCACCACCAAGGTGAAAGCGGACTTGCTGACTGAAAAAGGTATTCCAGGCAGCGACATCAAAGTCGAAACCAGCCAAGGCGTCGTCTCGCTGTCGTCTGATGTGGCAGTGACTCAGTCCCAGAAAGAAGAAGCCGTGCGCATCACCAAGAACATCAAAGGCGTCAAGAGCGTCATGTCTGACGGCCTGAAAGCCGAGTAAGGAATGTCCCGTCGGCCAAACGGATTTGGCCACCTTTGCTCCAGGCCCCGGCTTCTTGCCGGGGCTTTTCATTGTGCTGCTAGAACACCGGATTACGCGCAACCACATCGCTTTCGAAGCATTCCTGTTCGACTATCAGCGGTTCGACCAATGGCCGGCTGTCACGAAAATGCGCGGTCTGGGTGTGTGCTTCATAGGCCTCGTCATCGCGATAGATCTCGTACAGGTAGATCAGCTCCGGGTCGACCCGGTCCTGCGACACATCGAATACCAGGCAACCGGCTTCGGTGGCGACCGAAGCTGCGGCATTGACCTTGATCGCGTTCAGAAAATCCTCTGCGCAACCGGGCTTCACCCGGGTCTTGATGAACAGGCTATACACAAGGCGTTCCTTTTGTTTTAAATTCAATTGTGAATTGTATACAAAAATGGAGCTTCGCCAATGTCCGAATTGCCTGCCCGCCCTGGTCGCCTGAACGGCCTGCGCCATATCGCCTTGCTGGTACCCAACCTGGAGGAGTGCGAACGCTTCTACGTCGATGTGTTGGGTATGGAAGTGCTGAACCGCGCCAATGAAGACCTGGTGTACCTTACTTGCGGTAACGACAACCTGTCGCTGGGGCGCGGGGCCGGGGCGGCCAATGGTTTGCAGACCTTGGATCACTATGGATTCATCGTCGATAGCGTGGAGGAGCTGGAAGCCTGGTACCAGTATTTCAAGGCCCATGGCGTGACCTTGCTGGATCGGCCGTTCAATCATGGTGACGGGGCGCGCAGTTTCCATCTGCTGGACCCGGCAGGTAACAAGGTGCAGCCGCTGTATCACCCGGCGGTGTCGGGGCAGCGCTTGGTCTGAGGCCTGTACCGGCCCTTTCGCGGGGGTGGCCCCCCCCCCCCCCCCCCCCCCGGGGGGGGGGGGGGGGGGCGCCCCCCCCCCGCGCCCCCCGCGGGGGGGGGGGGGCGCCCCGCGCCCCCCCCCCCGGGGGGGGGAGGGGGTGGGAGGGGGAACCAGGCGCCCGCGGCCCGCGCCCCGCGCGGCGGCGGCGGGGGGGC
>NZ_PUQD01000039.1 GCF_003331055.1 Pseudomonas sp. AFG_SD02_1510_Pfu_092
CCCCCCGCCCCCCCCTCCCCCCCTGCCCCCCCCTTCCGCTCGCGCCCCCTTTAAAATTTTCCTCCCCCCCGGGTGGGCCGCCCTCTTTGGGGGTCCCGGGGGGGGGGGGCCCGGGCAAGTTGAACACAACCATCGCGGGAGGCGTTGCCTCGAAACCGGTAACAGGGCCTTCGCGGGCTTGCCCGTGAAGGCACCACTGGTTTCACAGAGGAGTGCTCCCCATGCCCAACAAGCCCCATGACCAGTTCAGCATGCAGAACCCGCTGACCCAATACCCGCACCCGCCATTTCCGGCCCAGGGCCAGCCAGCGCCGGGCCTGGATGCCAACATGCAACCCAAGCCCGATCACGGTGAAACCTCTTACAAAGGCTTCGGCCGCCTGGCCGGGCGCAAAGCGCTGATCACCGGCGCGGATTCCGGCATCGGCCGGGCAGTGGCCATCGCCTTTGCCCGCGAGGGGGCCGATATCGCCTTGAACTACCTGCCCATCGAACAGCCCGATGCCCGCGAAGTGATAAAGCTGATCGAAGCCGAAGGCCGCAAGGTGGTGGCCATTGCCGGCGACCTCAAGGACGAGAACTTCTGCAAGGAACTGGTCGAGCAGGCCCATGAACAGCTTGGCGGCCTCGACATCCTGGTCAACGTCGCGGGCAAGCAGGAAGCGCGCAAGGACATCAGCCAGATCAGTCACGAGCAGTTCGATCACACCCTCAAGACCAACGTCTACGCATTGTTCTGGCTATGCCAGGCTGCCGTGCCGCTGATGCCGGCTGGCGCCACCATCATCAACACCGCCTCGATTCAGTCCTACCAGCCATCGGCCACCTTGCTCGACTATGCCACCACCAAGGCAGCGATCGTGGCGTTCACCAAGGCCTTGGCCAAGCAGGTGATCGAGCGCGGTATCCGGGTGAATGCGGTCGCCCCCGGGCCGATCTGGACCGTGTTGCAGCCCAGCGGTGGCCAGCCACCAGAGAAAATCCCCGAGTTCGGCTCGCAAACGCCGATGAAGCGCCCGGGGCAGCCCGCCGAGTGCGCGCCGGTCTACGTGTTGCTGGCCAGTCAGGAGTCCAGCTACATCACCGGTGAAGTGTTCGGTGTGACCGGCGGCAACCCGCTGCCGTAGGGCGCGGCGGCTAAACCTTTGCCGCCTGGCGCAGTCATTTCAGGTATCGACAGGTAACCTTGGGAGCAGCTCATGGCTCGGGCAATCTGGAAAGGCGCCATCAGTTTCGGCCTGGTGCACATCCCCGTTGCGCTCAATACGGCGGTGCGTACCGAGCGGGTCGATTTCGACTGGCTGGACAAGCGCAGCATGGAGCCGGTGGGCTACAAGCGGGTGAACAAGGTTACCGGCAAGGACATCGACAAGGAAAACATCGTCAAGGGCGTGGAGTTCGAAAAGGGCCGTTATGTGGTGATCAGCGAGGAAGAGATCCGCAAGGCCCGGCCCGAGGCCACGCAGACCATCGATATCTTTTCCTTCGTCGAGGCCGGCGATATCCCCCTGCAGCATTTCGACACGCCGTATTACCTCAGCCCGGACCGGCGCGGCGGCAAGGTCTACGCGTTGCTGCGCGAAACCTTGGCCAGCACCGGCAAGGTGGCGTTGGCCACGGTGGTATTGCATACCCGTCAGCACCTGGCATTGCTGCGCCCGCTGGACGATGCGCTGGTCATGATTACCCTGCGCTGGCCGGAGGAGGTGCGCGGGCTGGACACTTTGGAGCTGGACAGCAGCGTTACCGAAGCCAAGGTGGACAAGCGCGAGCTGGACATGGCCAAACGGCTGGTCGAGGACATGACCGGTGCCTGGACCCCGGGTGAGTACCACGATGCTTTCCGCCAGACCATTCTTGACCTGGTGGAAGAGAAGGCCAGCAAGGGCAAGATCGAGACGGTCGAGCAGGGCGAGGCTGCCGGCACGGAAAAGAGTGCGGACATTCTCGACCTTACCGAACTGCTCAAGCGCAGCCTGGGGGGCAAGAAGCCCGAGAAGAAACCGGCGAAGAAGACCCGCAAGGCGTCATAGCCGCCGCATGTATGGCACCGGCTGCGCCGGTGTTCGCGGCTAAAGCCGCTCCCACAGTTTAGTTCCCTGCCTGCCTCGTCCCTGTGGGAGCGGGCGTGCCCGCGAAGCAGGCAGCGCGGTGGATGGCACCGGCTTCGCCGGTGTTCGCGGCTAAAGCCGCTTCCACAGTTTAATGCCCTGCCTGCCTCGTCCCTGTGGGAGCGGGCGTGCCCGCGAAGCAGGCGACGCGGTGGATGGCACCGGCTTCGCCGGTATTCGCGGCCACGGCCGCTCCCACAGGTGCAGTGTAAGCCCCGGGCCTGCGTCGTACTTTGTGGGAGCGGGTTCACCCGCGAAGCAGGCGGCGCGGTGGTGGCATTGGCTGCGCCGGTGATGAATGGCAGGTTTGGCAGGCTCGCCCCGGGTCAAAGAAACATCAATTCGAACGGCTGCAGCAGGCACTCGAGCAAATTACCCGGCAATGCAGGCGGGTTGTCGCCGTCCGGCTCCAGCTGGCTGGCATGCGCGGCCAAGGCCTGGCGTTTGCGCGCCAGCTGGCCTTCGTCCAGCTGCAGGCGGTGCGCGCGGGGCCAGGGCAAACGCGGGTCGTCCGGCTGCGCCCAGTGCCACGCCCATACCGGTACTTCCGCCAATTGCACCTGACGCGCCGCTGCAGCGTACGCAGCAGCGCGGCCGACGGCTTCGTTGTCGCAATGGCCATCCCCGCGCCAGGTGGCCAGCAACAGGTCATCGGGTTTCAGCAGCTGGGCAAGGTGGCGGGCCAGAAACGCCTCCTCCCGGGGCAATTGACCGTCCCTGAGATTGAGCCGGCGCCAGTCCAGCTTGCTGGTATCCAGCGCCAGCTGCTGCAAGGCCAGGCGGCTTTCCTGAGGCCGTTTGCGCCGCAGGCGGTGCTGCGTCCACTCGCCGGAGCCAGGGTGGCTGGCTTCGCCGTCAGTGGCGGAAATCAACACCAGGTCCTGTTCGCGTCCCTTGAAATCGGCCAGCAGCCCGCCGGCCATGAGTATTTCGTCGTCCGGGTGGGGCGCTATCAGCACCAGGCGCCGCCCAGGCGGGCACAGTTGGCGACGGTCGAGCCAGGTGGCGCGCGCCAGGTGCGCGGAATGCTGCCAGGCTGCCCACGGTGTGCCCGCACCGGGCTGAATCAGGCTTTCGTTCATGGCTGCCACGCTTCCATTCGCCCTTGCACGGTCATTTGAGGCCCAGCTGCTTGCGCATGCGCGCGGTGATCGACTGGCGCACCTTGCTCATGCCCGCCCAAGGGTCGTCGACCTCTGCCAGGCGTTCCCCCAGGTTGCTGATGTTCCACTGATTGGCACCCTTGAGCTGGGTCAGTTCTTCACGCCAGATCGGTACCGAAACCGGCAACCCCTCGCGCGCGCGCAGCGAATAGGCGCAAGCGGTGGTGGCGCCTTTGCCGTTGCGCAGGTAGTCGATGAAGATGCGCCCGACGCGGTTCTTCGGCCCGGATACCGCGCTGAGACGGTCCGGGAACAGCTTGGCCAGGTAATTGACGATGGCGTGGCTGAAGTCCTTCACCTCGTCCCAGTCGGCTTTGCGGGTCAGCGGCACGACCAGATGGATGCCTTTGCCGCCGCTGGTTTTCAGAAACACCTTCAAACCGAGCTCGTCGAGCAGGGTAAGGGTCAGCTGGGTGGCTTCGAGCATGGCTTTCCAGGGCAGGGCGGGGTCAGGGTCGAGGTCGAGGACAAAACGGTCGGGCTTGTCGAAATCCTTGTCGGTGCCATTCCAGGTGTGAAGTTCGAGCATGTTCATCTGCACGGCACCCAGCAGCGTGTCCGGGCGATTGATCACCATCGCCGCCTGGCCTGCCTCGGCTTTGTCATAACTGAGCACATTGGGGATGTGCAGCTGGCCGGCGTTTTTCTGGAAGAACAGCTCGCCCGCCAGCCCGTCAGGGGCGCGCACCAGCGCCACGGGGCGGTCCTTGAGCTGCGGCAGGATCCACTGGCTGACTTCGGCGTAATAGTGCGCCACGTCGCGCTTGGTGATGCCGCTGCTGGCATCGATGACCCGGTCCGGGTGGGTCAGGCGCAGATCACCGAAGTCGTCAGCAGCCTTGGCTTGGCGGGTTTTCGGCACGGTCTTGGCGGGCATGGCACGCTCCAGGTCGATGGCTGTGGCAGGTTTGTCGTCGCGCAAACCGTGAAATACCGAATGGCGGACGATGCCTTCCCGGGTCATTTGCGCATAGGCGACTTCGGCCAGCAGGTTTGGCTTGAGCCAGTGCACGCCGCGTGCCTCTGCCCCGGTGGGCGGCCTGGCCAGGGCGGGCTTGGCGATTTCGAGCGGTTTGAGCCGGGCATGGATACTGCCCAGGGTGGTGGTGCTGAACCCGGTGCCGACCTTGCCGGCGTAACGCAGCTCGCCGCTGTCGTTGTCGTGCAGCGCCAACAGCAGGGCGCCGAAACCGCTGCGGCTGCCTTTCGGGTCGGTGAAGCCGACGATCACGAACTCCTGGCGTTTCTTGCATTTGAGCTTGACCCAGTCGGCACTGCGCCGGCCACTGTAGACGCTGTCCACGCGCTTGCCGATCAGGCCTTCAAGGTCAAGGCGGCAGGCACTGTCCAGCAGCGAATCGACGGGCTGATCGAAGTCTGCGGAAAACAGCAGGTTGTCGGCCTGGTTGTGTTCGAGCAACTGGCGCAGCGCTTCGCGCCGGTCCTGCAGCGGCACCTGGCGCAAGTCGCGGCCGCCAAGAAACAGCAAGTCGAACAGGTAGTAGGTGATCTGTTCGTCGTGGTCGGTGTCGAAGGCGTTCTGCAGCGCCTGAAAATCGGCGACGCCCTGTGTGTTGTTCACCACCATCTCACCATCGAGCCATGCCGAGTCGACCCCCAGCTGACGTAAGGCCGCCACCTGGCGCGGCATTTTCGCGCTCCAGTCGTGACCATTGCGGGTAAACAGGCGGATGTCATCGCCGTCGATGCGCGCCAGGATGCGGTAGCCGTCGAACTTCACTTCATAGCGCCAGTCGCCGCTGGGTGGCGAGTCGACCAGCGTCGCCAGCTGCGGTTGCAGTTGCTCGGGCAACGGCGCCGCTTTACCAGTGCCCTTGCGCTTGCTGGTAGTGGGCCTGGGTTTGGCCGCTTGTGCAGGGCGGTTTTTGGGTAACAGGGTGCGATCACTGATCACGCTGTCTGGCTGTGCATCGACAATGCTGTATTCGCTTTCGCTGCGCGCCTGGCTGTCGTGGGACTTGACCAGCATCCATTGCTCCTTCTTGCCGGCCAGGTGGGTGCGGAACAGGTTCCATACGCCGCTGAGCTTCTCGCCCTGCAGGCGAAAGCGCAGCTTGCCTTTGGCGTAGGCTTCGCGGGCATCGCCCTCTGGCTCCCAGATGCCGCGGTCCCAGACAATCACGTCGCCGGCGCCATAGTGGCCTTCGGGGATGTGGCCTTCGAAATCGGCGTAGTCCAGGGGGTGGTCCTCGACATGCACGGCCAGCCGGCGCACCTTCGGGTCGAGGGACGGCCCTTTCGGAATGGCCCAGCTTTTCAGCGTACCGTCCAGCTCCAGGCGGAAGTCGTAGTGCAGGTGGCTGGCATCGTGCTTCTGGATGCAGAACTGCAGCGCATGCGCGCGTTTGGCGCGCGTGTGCTTGCCACTGGGCTCGGGCGTGGCATTGAAATCGCGCTTGCGCGCATATTCCTCAAGGGGCTTGGCCATGGCAGGCTCCCGGCGGTTCGCGGTCTTATCGTTGGGAGGCGGCCGGGGCAGGGGAGTTCAAAAAAACACGCTGGTGCGGAGAAACTCTGAATCTTCCGTGGCGTGGCGCAGTCGACCATGAGTAAGCCAACTGATGGAGACAATCCATGTCCACACCTGATGATCGCAAACCCTACACACCGACCGAGATCGACGACACCGAAGACCGCATGGGCAGTGTGCATGAGCTGGACTTCAGTGATCGCCTGGATGATCGCGAGGGGCGGGTGGGAGATGAGCGGCCGGCCCGGGAAGTTGCCGAGGAGTTCCCCGCCCGCCGGGTGGCAGAAAGCGGCATGACCGGTGGCGAGGCGCTGAGCGACAGCCTGCACGAGGACAACGTCACCTATGACGACCTCAGCCCGGACACCTTGCTCGACGAGACCGGCGCCCGTGACCCGCACGAGCCGGGCCATGGCGGCCCGGCGGACAAGGCCTTGCGCCACGTCGATGCCGAGGAGATCGGTGGGGGTATCGGTCTCGACGAAGCCGAGCTGGCACGTTCCGCGCCGCTGGATGGCCAGCCGTGGAGCGACGATGTGGTCGAGGACGACGAGGAGGGCAAGCGATGAGCGAATTACGATGCGCCTGCAGCGAATGCAGCTGCACGGTGGACGCCGCGCCACAGGGTGGCAAGGCCTATTGCTGTGAAGCCTGCGCCAGCGGGCACCGCAATGGCGAGCCTTGCCGCATGCCAGGCTGCAACTGCGCACAGGCCGTGCAGCCCAAGGAAACCAATGTGGACAATGCCTTGGATGAAACCTTCCCGGCGAGTGACCCGATCTCGCCATGATCGCTGGGGCAGCTGCCTGAAATAGCTTGCGCAACTGCCCCTGCAACCTGTGGGAGCGGGTTTACCCGCGAACACCGGCGTAGCCGGTGCCATGCACCGCGCTGGATTCTTCGCGGCTAAAGCCGCTCCTACAGGTTTACAGCCCGCCTTCCTGCGGTGGCTCAGTGCGTCTGCCAGATGCCGTTACTGCGCTCGCAGTCCGTCCGGGCCTGGCCAAGGCTTGGGGTGTCGTAGTAGTAGGTCACGACTCGTGCATCCTTCGGCAGGTTCGGGCGGGTAGAGGGCTGGTCATTACCGCCCGCCTTGGGGTTGGCCAGCGCTTCCTGGGTCAGTGGGGCAATGCAACTGCCCACGCTGCCATCGGCGCAGCGGGCCACCTTGTGTTTCTCTGAACTGAGCATGTCCTTGCTTTCGTTACTGCACGACCAATTAATCGCCTCAGGGGGCATGTTGCCGTAGGTGTAACAGGTGTGTTGCTCCACCGGTTTTACCGCTTCGCTGGACGAGCGGGTCATCACATCACAGGCCTCGGCCCAGACCTCGCCGCTGACCAGGCTCACCAGCATCAATGTCATTACCGAGCAACGCATGGCCACCTCCCGGCCCGCGGGCCGCTTCATGTTCATGCCGGTTTTTCGCGTCGGCGCATGGCCTTGGCGCGCTTCTCCAGCACCAGGTAAGTGATCACTGCAAGTACCAGCGGAATCAGGTAGTACAGCGTGCGATAGGCCAGCAGCGCCGCGACCAGGCTGCCCTGGCCGATCTGCCCGTGCAGCAAGCCGAGGAATACGGTTTCCAGTACCCCCAGCCCGGCCGGAATGTGCGCCACCACACCCGCCACGCAACTGATCAGCAAAATGCCGAGAATCGAGGGGTAGAACGCCTCATCCGGCAGTAGCCAATAGATCAGCAACGCCATCATCGCCCAGTTGCTGGCGCCGAGGGCAACCTGGCATAGCGCCAGGCGCAGCGACGGCAAGGTCAATTCATGCTCACGCCACGTCCAGGTCCGCTTTTTCGCCAGGCCGCAGGCCAGCAGGTAACCGATGGCGATGGCCAGTAACAGGAAACCGATCAGCTGCAACCCGCCGGTGCCTACCGCCCAGTTGGCCGGCAGCTCCACCAGGCGCAAGGCGAACACGCTGCCGGCCAGCAGCATGTAACCCATCCAGTTGGTCAGCAGGCCGAGGGTGAGGATGCGGGTGATGGTCGGCGTATCCAGGCCAAGCCGGCTGTACAGCCGGTAGCGCAAGGCCACACCGCCTACCCAGGTGGTGAAATTGAGGTTGAAGGCATAGCACACGAATGCCACCGGCAGCACTTGCCGCGCTGGCAGCTGGTGGCCGGTGTAGGTGCGTGCGAGCAGGTCATAACTGGCAAAGATCAGGAAACTGCACAGCGCCATGCCCATGCCGATCGCCAAGCTGCCCGGCTTGTAGGCGAACAACGACTGGCGCACTTCGTTCCAGTCCAGGTTGCGCGCGAGCATGAACAGCAGCAGCGGAATCAGGATCAGGAACAGCAGGGTGAACAGGCGCTTGGCCCAGGTATGCCAACGCTTTCGCTCCATCAGGTATTGCCCTCGTGCAGGTTGCCTTGCGTCGCGATGTCCGCTTGCGCCGTTTTCAGGCGCTTGCGGTGGGCGGGTAACCAGCCGGCGATGCGCGGGAAATGGCGGATGACGTGGAAACACAGGAAGATCAGCGGTGCCCGCCACCAGTAGCCGCGGACCATGCGGGCCAGGGTGACCGGCTTGCAGTGCTCGCTGGCCAGGCTCTGCAGGTGCTGGTGCAGTTGCTGGGTGAACGCGCGATCGCGGATGAACAGGTTGGCCTCGAGGTTGAACGACAGGCTCAATGGGTCGAGATTGCTGGAGCCGACGGTGGCCCATTCGTCATCCACCAGGGCAACCTTGCCGTGCAATGGCCGTTGGCAGTACTCGCGAATGCGCACACCGTCGCGCAGCAGGTAGTTGTACAGCAGCCGGGAAAGTGCGCGTACCCAGCGCATGTCTGGCTGGCCCTGCATGATCAAGGTCACCTCGACCCCGCGGCGGGCCGCGTTGCGCAGCTCGCGCAGCAGCCGGTACCCCGGGAAGAAATAGGCGTTGGCGACCACGATGCGTCGGCGGGCGCTGCGCAGGGCTTCCAGGTAATACGCTTCGATGGCGGTACTGCGCTGGCCATTGTCGCGCTCGACCAGCACCGCGGTGATCGTGCCGGTAGGGTCGGTGACCGGGCGCACCTCGCTGGGCGGCTCGAGCACCGGCGACATCAGCCGACGGCTGACGGCATGCACTTGAGCCACCACCGGGCCGGTGACTTCGACGGCATAGTCCTGCTTGGCCATTGACCCGAAATCACCCAGATGGTCAGCGCTGTAATTGATCCCGCCAACAAACGCCCGCTCACCGTCGATGACCACGATCTTGCGGTGCAGGCGGCGGAACAGGTTGGTGCGCATGCCGGCCAGCCGTGGCTGGGGGTCGAACAGGTGGAAACTGACCCCGGCATCGGTCATCGCGGCGATGAAATCGCTTGGCAGGTCGGCCGTACCGTAGCCATCGGCCACCACCTCGACCCGTACGCCGCGACGTGCCGCATCGATCAACACCCGCTGCAGCTGTTGGCCGACCTTGTCATCGAAGATGATGAAGGTTTCCAGCAGCACTTCTTCCCGCGCCTGGCCGATAGCCTCGAAAACGCGCGGGTAAAACGCCTCACCGTTGATCAACAGCTCGACGCTGTTGCCATCCACCCAAGGTCTTCTCACAGCGCAATCTCCGCAGCCAGTGGAGCGTGGTCGGACAGATGCGACCACGGGTAGTTCGACAGCACCTGGGCCTTGCCGGGCATGGCATTGCGCACATAGATGCGGTCTAGCCGCAACAGCGGCAGGCGGGCCGGGAAGCTGCGCGCAGGGGTGCCGAAGCGCTCGCCGAAGGCTTCGACCAGGCGCTGCGACAGCACCGCATCCGCCTTCAGCCGCCAGTCATTGAAGTCGCCGGCAATGATCACCGGCGCGTTGGCCGGCAGGCGGTCGAGCAGCTCCAGCAGCAGCTTCACCTGGCTCTGCCGGTGTGCCTCGCGCAGGCCAAGGTGCACGCACACGGCATGCACCTGCTCATGGCCCGGCACTTCCAGCTGGCAGTGCAGCAGGCCACGTTGCTCGTTGCCCTGTACCGACACATCGAGGTTGTCGAAACGGGTGATGGGGAATTTCGACAGCAGGGCATTGCCATGGTCGCCATGGGGGTAGACCGCGTTGCGCCCGTAGGCGAACTGCGGCCACATGCTGTCGGCGAGAAATTCGTATTGCGGGGCGTCCGGCCAGGCGGGGTGTCGGATGGCGTGCTGCTGGTGGCTGCCGTGCACTTCCTGCAAAAACACCAGGTCGGCACCTGTGGCACGCACCGCTTCACGCAGTTCGGGCAGGATGAAACGCCGGTTGAAGAAAGTGAAACCCTTGTGCACGTTGAGGGTAAGCACGTTCAGCCGATGCACGGCGGTGATCTTGTCGATGATGCAGCGCGGCGTGGGCAAGGTCCTGTTCACAGCTCTACCTCCGGCGCAACGCCCGGCTCGGTCATCAAGTCATGATCGAGGTGGAGCTTTTCCAGCAGGCGACGGGCGTCATAGGGGGCGTGCACTTTCTGGTCATTGTCGAAGTAGCAGTACACATCGCGGGACGCCCGCTGCGGCGGCGGGCCTGGCACGATCAAGTGGGCATCGTCGGCCTGGGTGCCTTGGCTCCAGTGCAAAATGCGTTGTTTCCAGCGGCGCAGTGCGCGCGAGGTATAGCCGCTGCTGTACAGCTCGACATCGCCGTGCAGGCGCATGTACACGAAGTCGGCGGTGACGTCTTCCACGTACGGCCATTTGCCGGCGCTGTCGGCAACCACCAGGGCGACCCGATGCTTGCGCAGCAGCTTGACGAAGGCGTCGCACAGGAAGCTTTCATGGCGTATTTCCACCGCATGGCGCAGGCGCTGATTACCCTCGATGGCAGTGCCGCCGTTACCCTGCAAGCGCTCGGCGCAACCTTCGGCACATTGCCGTGCGGACGCGCGGTCATGGGGCAGCAGGTCGAGAAACGCGGCGAACAGGGCCTCATCGAACTTCATGTTGGGCGGAAACTGCCAGAGGAACGGCCCGAGCTTGTCTCCCAACAGCAGCGGCCCCGAGGCAAAAAAATTGGCCAGCGGCTGTTCGATGTTCTTCAGCCGGCGGATGTGGGTGATGTAGCGGGGCGCTTTGACCGAAAAAACGAAATCGTCAGGGGTTGCCCCGGCCCAGTCGCGATAGCGCTGCGGCGTCTGCAGGCTGTAGAACGAGCCGTTGATCTCGATGGTATTCAC
This sequence comes from Pseudomonas sp. AFG_SD02_1510_Pfu_092, assembly GCF_003331055.1. GTDB lineage: Bacteria > Pseudomonadota > Gammaproteobacteria > Pseudomonadales > Pseudomonadaceae > Aquipseudomonas. Next base: position 10,913 of record NZ_PUQD01000039.1, read on the forward strand.
CGCCCGCGAGGCAAACGCCAGCTCGTCGTCCTGGGGTAAGCCCTTGGGGTAGAAGTCCTTGCGCCAGGGGCCATAGCGCCATCCTGAAATGCCAATGCGCACTTCGCTCACGCTGCCTCCTCGTTCCTTGTTGCACGGTTCATCATTTGCGACCGGTACAGGCGGGCAAGGGTTCAAGCAAGATTGATCGACGGCGCGCCCGGCGTCGGATTGAACTTTGCCGCCGTGTGCGATTCCACCCTTTAGCAGACCGAGGGCGGTGTACGCTGCCCTGGCAGTGCCGACGGTGAGGAGCGACGCCATGAAATTCGACCGTTTCGCGCAATGGCTGGCGAACTGGACCGGCCGCCCGCTGAGCTTCGCCATCGCGTTTCTGGTGATCGTGACCTGGGCCGTGACCGGGCCACTGTTCGACTACAACGACACTTGGCAGCTGGTGATCAACACATCGACCACCATCATCACTTTTCTGATGGTGTTTCTGATCCAGAACACCCAGAACCGCGACAACGACGAACTGCACATCAAGATCGACGAACTGCTGCGCACCACCAAACGTGCGCACAAGGCGCTGCTCGACCTGGAAGACATGGACCCCGCCGAACTGCATGCGCTGCGCAAGCAGTACCAACGCATGGGCGAGCGCGACGAGGACCGCGACGGCCGCCGGGACCCGCCCGCTGACTGAAAGCCTGCCCATTTCACTGGAAGGAATACCGCAATCTCCTGGAGGAACGCATGGCCAGACACATCATTCACTTCACCGGCCCGATCAATTCATCCACCTGTGGCAACCTCATCGGCACCTGCTCGAAAGCCATGCAGCAGGGCGCCGAGCTGCTGCAGCTGAACATCGCCACCATGGGCGGCGAATGCAGCTACGGTTTCACGTTGTACAACTACCTGCGCGGGCTGCCGATTGCCCTGCACACGCACAACCTGGGCACCGTCGAGTCGATGGGCAACATCCTGTTCCTGGCCGGCGAGCGGCGCACGGCCTGTGCCCACAGCAAATTCCTGTTCCACCCGTTTCACTGGACGCTGCATGGCTCGGTGGACCATTCGCGCATGGCCGAATATGCCATGAGCCTGGACTACGACTTGCGCCTGTATGCGCAGATCGTGGCCGAACGTACCGAAGGCAGCACTGATGTGCTGGATGTGCCGCGTTACCTGATGGCGTATCCGCGCATTCTGAGCCCGCGCGAAGCGCTGGAAAGCGGCATGATCCATGCGGTCGACGAGATGCCGATCGAGGCGGATGCCTGCCAGTGGAGCGTGCACGCCTGACCCATCCCTGTGGGCTTCAGCCGCGCCCGCAACCTAGCGAATGGACGCGGCTATCGCCCGGTCGCAGGCCAGCAGCGAACGGATCAGCAATTTGATCTCATCCTTGAGCACCGGCACCTGGTCGACATGGGCGAAGCAGCAGTCGGCAATTTCGTGCAGGGCAGTGGGGTGGGGCGCGTCTGCGAATTCGGCTTCGAACACGTAGTGCATGCGCGCGGCGTTTTCGTGGCGCATCAACAGGGTCAGGGACTCGGCGCGCAGCCCGGTTTCTTCCAGCAACTCGCGCTCGGCCGCCTGGGCCGGCGTCTCACCCGCCTCGACCTTGCCACCAGGCAAGGTCCACGCGGCGTTGCTCTTCCTGACCCAAAGCCATTTGTGGGCGTGCTTGCCGTGGCGGCAAATGACGGTGGCGCGTGCTTTGTGCTGCTTCATGACGACTCCTGGTGACGCTATTCCTATAACGAATTAGTCACCAGAAGCGCAATGAACGTTGTGTTTGATAAAAGTGAGGCAGATGGCCGGTCAGTAGGGCACCGAGCCATGCAGGGTTTCGATCGCTTCGACCAGTTCGTCGTAACCGACCGGCTTGTTCAAGTGCCGATCGAACCCCGACTGGCGCGACTTGTGCTGATCGGCGCTGGCGCCATAGCCGGTCAACGCGATGGCCGGCGTGTGTTGCAAGTGGCTCAGGCCGCGCAGGGCTTTGATCAGGGCGTGGCCGTCCATCACCGGCATGCCGATGTCAGACAGGATGATGTCATAACTGCCTTGCGCCGCAGCTTCCAGCGCCTGACGCGGGTCGCTGAACGCGCTGACCTCGGCACACTCCATTTCCAGCAATTGCTGCATCACCTCCAGCACATCCACCGAATCATCGACCAGCAGTACACGAATACCGCTGAGCCGACCGTCCTGTTCCAACTCGGCCGGCGCTGCGCTCGGCCGCTGGCTGGTGGCGGACAGGGGCAGGCCGACGGTGAATGTGCAGCCCTGGCCGATGCCGGCCGAATGGGCACTGACAGTGCCGCCATGGGCTTCTACCAGTTGGCGCACCAGCGACAGGCCGATACCCAGCCCCTCGCGTGGATGATTGCCCGATTGCGGCGCGGCCTGGCTGAACAGGTCGAAGATGTGCTCCAGGCTGTCGGCAGACAGCCCGACGCCCTGGTCGATGACGCGCAGCACAACCTGTTCATCATCATGGCTCAGCACCAGCCGGATCAGCCCGTCCACCGGGCTGAATTTGATCGCGTTGTTCAGCAGGTTCCACACCACCTGCTCCAGCCGGGTGCTGTCGCCGTCGATGATCAATGGCAGCCCATCGGCCGGCAGTTCGAGCGCCACACTGCACACCGGTTGTTCGCTCAGCACCAAGGCATGAATGGCTTGCAGGATGGCACAGACATCCACCGGTTCAGTCTTGAGCTTGAGCTTGCCGGTACGAATGCGCGCGACATCCAGCAGGTCATCGATGATGCGCGCCTGGCTGCTGACCGCTTCGCGAATGGTGCCCACCGCCTTGCTCGCTGCGGCGATGTGGGAAATGGCAGGCAGGCGCCGGAGAATTTCTGCATTGAGCTGGATCAGGTTGAGCGGATGCTTGAGTTCGTGCGACATGATGGCGAAGAATTCGTCCTTCATGTGGCTGGTGCTCTGCGACTCGGCCAGTTTCTTGCTCTGTTCGTCATGCAGGCGCTTGTGCCCGGTAAGGTCGCGGGCGATTTTCACGAAGCCGCGCAGGGTGTTGCCCTTGAGCCGCGATATCTCGCCGCTGGAGTAGAACCGGCTGCCATCCTTGCGCACGTGCCAGCGCTCGTCCTGGCTGCGATCATTGACCCGGGCATCATGCAGCTCCCGCTCGGGGACGCCCTGTTCGCGGTCCTGCTCGGTGAAGATCAAACGGTAGTGCTGGCCCAGCACGTCCGCCTTGGCGTAGCCGAAAATCAACGTGGCACCGGTGTTCCAGTCGGTGATCAGGCCCTGTTCATCGAGCAGGATGATGGCGAAATCATGGGTACTTTCCGCCACCACGCGCATGCGTTCCTCGCCCAGGCGCACCCGTTCTTCTGCAGCGCGGCTCTTGCTGATGTCGATGAACGTCAACACCGTACCGTCGATTTCCTGCTCGCTCGAGCGGTACGGCAGCAGCCGCGCCAGATACCAGTGCTGGTCGAGCCCGCCGATCTCGCGCTCGATGATGTGTTCCCCCTGGGCCACGGCGCGGGCGTCTTCGGCCAGCGCGGGGTAATGCAGCCGATGGGTGATATCGAGCAGCGAGCGGCCGGTGTCGACCGGCAGCATGTTGAACAGGTCGGTGGCCCGCGGGGTGAACCAGCGAATGTGCAGGTTGCGGTCGACGAACACCGTGGCGATGTCGGTGCTGGCGATCAGGTTGCTGAGGTAGTCGTTGACCTTGTCGGTTTCCTCGACCTTGTTCTTCAGCTCGTAATTGACGGTCAGCAGCTCTTCGTTGATCGACTGCAGCTCTTCTTTGCTGGTTTCCAGCTCCTCGCTGGCAGAGCGCAGCTCTTCGTTGATCGCCTGCATCTCTTCGTTGGAGGCGGTCAGCTCTTCACTGGAAATTTCCGACTGCTCGATGGTTTCCTGCAGCTGCAGGCGGGTACGCTGCAGCTCGCGTTCCAGGTTGTTCAGGACCATGCTTTCGGTCTGCCGAATCGACCCGGCGACGGGCAGGGACGGGTCGGGGGCGCGCTCTTCGAACACCACCAGCAGGTATTCGCCAGCGCTGACTTCATCCTTGTGCGGTTGCACGGTGATCTCGACCTGAACCCGCTCGGCGCCTTCGCCCAGGTCGACCGGCCGGGAGGTCACGGCCGCAGTGCCCTGGCGCGCCTGGAACAGGGTGCTGCGCAGGGCCAGGCGCAGGTTCGGCAGCACCAGGTTCAACAGGTTACGGCTGAGCTCGCCACCCGCCAGCTGCATGAACCGCCCGACGCCTTCACTCAGGTGCAGGATGGTGCCTTCGCCGTCGATGATCAGGCTAGGCGGGGTGCGACGGGCCAGGGCCCTGTGGTGCGCCTCGGCGTAGGCGGGCTTGCGGCCGGGTTTGCTCTTGTCTCGTGCAGGCTGCGGGGCAGTGGCGACGTCCGGCCCGGACAACTGACGGCCCGAGCGGCGACCGGCGGCGCTGACATCGCGGGCACGGTAGATGCGGTTGCGCTTGTCGACCACGGCGAACAACTCGCCGGCCAGGTCGGCAGACTCGGACGCACCCAGGAACAGATAGCCGCCGGGGCGCAAAGCGAAATGAAACATCTGCAGGATGTCCTGCTGGATCTCGCGGTCCAGGTAGATCAGCAGGTTACGGCAGACGATGAGGCTGATCTGCGAAAAGGGCGGATCAGACAACAGGTTGTGCCGGGCGAACAGGACCTTTTCGCGAATTTCCTTGCGTACCCGGTAATGCTGGTCTTCCTTGACGAAGAACTGGCGCAGCCGCGAAGGCGGTACGTCGGTGACGATCGCCTCGGTATACGAGCCGCCCCGGGCAATGGCGATGGCACGTTCATCCAGGTCGGTAGCAAACACCTGCACCTTGCTGACGCGCTGTTCCACGGCAAGTTGCTCGCAGGCAAGCATGGCCAGGCTGTAGGCTTCCTCGCCCGTGGAGCAACCGGCGGACCAGATGCGTATTTCACCGGTGCCTTCCGGCTCGGGTTCGCTGACCAGCTGTGGCAGTACATGCCGCTCCAGCGCCTCGAATGCCTCACGGTCGCGGAAAAAGTTGGTAACGCCGATCAACATGTCGGCCAGCAGCGCGGCGGCTTCTTCGCCGTGGTCTTCCAGGTAGCGCAGGTAGCCACGAAGGTCGGCCTGCCCGGTCACATGCAAACGGCGCTCGATGCGGCGCAGCACGGTTGCGCGCTTGTAATGCTGAAAGTCGTGGCCGGTGGCACTGCGCAGTTGCAGGAGGATCTCTTCGAGCAACGGTTCGGAGGCCTGTGGGTCGCCGGCCCGGGTGCCCAGGGCAGGGGGCAGGGTATCGTCATCGATGCGCGGCAGCTTCACCCGCAGGGCGTTGTGCCAGAGTTCGAGCAATTTTTGCGGGATTTCGGCGACCGGCAGGATGATGTCGACCATGCCGGTGTCGATAGCGGCGCGCGGCATGCTGTCGTACTGCGCGTCGTCTGGCGCCTGTACCAGCGTGACACCACCTTGTTCCTTGATCCGTGACAGCCCGACCGCGCCATCGGCACCGGTACCGGACAGCACCACGCAAAAGGCGTGGTCCTTGTGCACATCCGCCAGGTCGCGGAAGAACAGGTCGATGGCCACATGGTCGCCGCGGCGCCGGTTGGCAGGGGTTACCCGCAGATAACCGTCGTTGGTCGACAGGCGATTGGCCGGAGAAATCACATAGACATGGTTGCGTTCGATCGGCACCGGCTCGGTCACCTGCCGTACCGGCATGGCGGTGGTTTCCTGAATGATGCGGTCGGCCACGCTCTGGTGATCGGGGGACAGGTGCAGCACGATGACGAAGGCCATGCCGGAGTCTGCCGGCATCTGCCGGAACAGCGTACAGATGGCTTCCAGCCCACCTGCCGAGGCGCCTATACCGACGACCGGAAAGTCCAGATGGCTTGGGCTCAAGTGCGGATTCTGCGGCGAAGCGGGCTGGGTAGCAGTCGACTTCATGGCGTTGCCTTATACAGACTGACAGACTGCCCATCGACGCATCGCCGGGCTTGTGAAAGCCCATTATAGGCAGGCCGAACACGCATTCGCGAGCGTTTGACGACGCCCCAAAGGGCAGCGCGCAAATTTGCGACTTGTTGGTCATTTGGCGCCACTCGTCCGTAAACCCAGGCTTGGAGTGAGCGCAATCCGTCGGCGCGGGTTCGGAGTAAAGGCACGGCACAGCACCGTGCCTATCTTTCCAACCGCAAGGAGAAACGACATGGCTCGCGATCAAGATCAAACCAGCCAACGTGGCGGCACCAAGGAAACCAACCCGGGCAATTTCGCCAACGACCGTGAAAAGGCGTCCCGCGCTGGACAGAAGGGTGGCCAGGCCTCCGGCGGCAATTTCGCCAATGACCGGGAACGCGCCTCGGAAGCAGGCCGCAAGGGCGGCCAGAACAGCCACGGCGGCGGTCGCAACCAGTAAGCCAGTGGCGTAAACCAGCAGCGGTGGCCTGGCGGGAAAACCCACCGGGCCACCGCTCATGCGAATCTTTTCACTTTTTTTGAATCTTTCGCAGCGCGCCCGACTCAATCACCCAGTCATCCATGGAAAAGAGGAGGGCCACGCGATGCCTAATCCGCAGTTGTACATCATCGACTACCGGTTACATGGCAAACCGCGCAGCTTCATCATCCGCCTGGAACGCCTGGACAATGCCGAAGCGTGGCATTGGGCGAGCTGCGACGCGGGCATCGGCATCATTCCCAAGTTTGGCCGCGAAAAGTTACGCAAGGTGAGCAAACCCATGGCGGAGCGCTATGGGGTGACGGATGTCAGCTGGCGGGTGTCCGGTAGCAAGCCTGGCCAATCCGTGGGCGACCCGGCCACAACAGTCTGAACCTGCCTATATATTGCGCTGACCGCTCAGGCCCCTGATTCGGGATCGCTGGCGGGGACCCCAGGGCGGTTCTGGTCATCATCCGTCAGGTTGGGGTCGGCGTCGGGGTCGTCCACCTGGTCGTTACGACTGTCTGGCTCAAGTTCCGGCCAGTCATCCTCTACGTTCCCACCGCCCAGCCATTGTTTATCGTTCATGTGCTCAGCCTCCGCTTGGTAAAAAAGGCCCGCCTGGCAGGCGGGCCAACACAGGAGTGAGAGGCTACGCCGTTGACCACCTCTCACTGCATCTGAACCCCGCGAGGCGAGGGCTGATCATTCGCGTTCAGGCAGATGCCGACCAATGGCAGGTGGGTCACAGATAGGCTTTTATATAACTACGCTAAATAACTATTTAGCGTAGTTATAGCTAAAGTGCATAACAATCAGGGCAGGCGACGCGCCAGCCAGACCGTCTGGCCGCCACATTCCGCATCCTCGACGATGTGATCCAGCACCTCGAAGCCATGGTCATGCAGCTGTGCGGTGTACTCCTGTTGATCCAGGCTCGCGTGATACAGCGTTTCGCCTTCGAATACCCCCAAAGCCTCGCCATGTGAAGGACCACTGGTGAACATCAATAATGCACCCGGTGCGGCATGGCGCTGGAATATCGGGAACATCCGGCGCTGGTCTTCGGGCTTTAGGTGGAAAAAGCTGTTCCAGGCCAGGATCGCGTCGAACTGGCGATCGAGCGCAAGCGAGCGCATGTCTGCGTGAATCCATTGCTGTGCAGGAAACCGCTCGCGACATAGAGCGAGCATGTGCGTAGAGGAATCTACACCCATAACGGACGCGCCGGCTTCGATCAGATGACGCGCTACAGGTTGGCCAGAACCACAGCCCAGGTCGAGAACGGTTGCACGCGCAGGTAGCTGCGTACAGAAGCGGTCGATCCATTTACGGTCGATGAAATGATCGGTACGCAGGATGTCCCAGGTCGTCGCGTGGCGGTCGTAGAGGTTGATGATCTGGTCTGCAGATGGATGGCTGGCCATTGGTTCGGGGCAGTCCTTGGATTGGGGTTTGCGGAGCACGCTTTGAGGGGGACCATAGCGCGAAATGTACCCTGGGTAGGCATCTAGAAGAAAATACGAAACTGCGGATAATGAGTATTATGTTAAATTATATATTGCGTTGGGTGCGTTTATATTTGTCACTGCCCCTAAGCCATGTTCAGTCACCCACCGTGCCTTAAAGTCAGCAGTAACAAGCCACTGGGTCGATCCTTTTTCAAATGGCAGCGATTAGAGGCGGCCGCACTGTGCGTACCGCCACAAGTTGCAACCAACTCAGTGCATCATCCCCAACTCAGCATCATCCATTAGCGCCTTCGCCAACGCGCTAAGATAATGTGCAGCCCAGATCATCATCGGTTTCTCGTCCATCAACCCGACGATCGTCAGTTCCCGCACATACCCCATCAACTCCGAAGACTGCTCCCGAGCGCTCTTGCAAGGAATCCCGGCTTCGATACGAAACAACGGATGGGTCTGGTTTTCACCTTGGTAGAACGTAGTCTTGCCTACCGTGGTTTTCTCGGTCGATTCGTCAGTAGTCATTGGTTCATTTCCCTGATCGTCAAGCACCTGGGCGGACAGCTTCGCTGGTGACAAGTCCAGCCCGGGATGGATATGCCTTTGAGGGCATGAAGGCCTTGGGGTGGATCGGGGACCATTTTCAGCATTCCTATATCTCCAAATGGGCTGCACCGATCCCGCCGTCAAACAGGTTGGGTGGCAGCTGTGTGTGGGTTGACAGACCGGCGGACATAGGAAGTTCCGGCGCACGCAAGCGTGCCCCACACGCAGCCGCCATTTAAGCGCTGCACATCCTACATACCGTTACGGCCCGTCAAAGCCGTGTCGCTGATGAGCAGCGACGGCCCAGACTAAAACCCCGACAAGGCACTCGCAACGGAAAATAGGCGGTAACAGTATCTTTGGGAAATGCCCTACAAGAAAGCGACAAAGTCTGATTTTTCCAGCCAACAAGACGCCAGTCAGCCGCACCGGATCACGCATCAACCGCCCGCTGCAGCCCTCCCCCCAGCGGCAACTCATACGACTTCTTCACCGTCCGCACCGCCAAGGTCGACGAATACGTACGAATCGGTATCTCCCGGTAAGTATCGAGAAACCGGTAGATATAGTCGGTGTATTCAATGGTATCGCGAAACTTGGCCACCATGACGAAATCGAACTCGCCCGTCATCAGGTAACAGTCCTGAATCTCCGGGTGGCTGGCCAGGATGTGCTGCATCTTGCGGTCGATGTCGTTGCTGTCGCGGTCCAGCTTGACCAGAAAGAACGCCGTCACCTGAATGCCCAGGATGCCAACGACATCTTCCTGCCCGGCGCGCCCACGCCCAGCGGCTGGGGCGTGCAAACCCTGGTGCCGGCCAATTGCAGCCCCCAGGGTAGCCTCAAGGCATTCAAGGTCGGCGCGCGCAAGTTCCTGAACGCCACCTCCAAGAGCGCGATCAACGTGTTGCACGGCTTCCACCTGTCCAGCGGCACGCTGGCGTCCAGCCCCGACCCGTTCATGGAGGCGTCTGGCGGCTGGCTGACAGACCAGTCGGGCAACCTGGTGTTTTTCGAGCGCAAGGTGGGCAAGGCCGAATTCGACTACATCGTCGACAACGGCCTCTTTGATGCCGCCAACCAGTTGAAGGTCGCGCAAAACCAGGACGGCAAGTCCCCGCAGGGGCTGTCGCTGCCCGCCGGCGAACCGATGCGCTCGCTGCCGCCCGCCCCGCTCCCGCAGGAACAACTGGGGGCGATCGAGCTCAAGGCTGCCTGGCGGGTGCTGACCGGCAAACCCGAGCTGTTCGGGCGCTACCTGACCACCGTCGCCTGGCTCAAACGCCCCGACACCCTGGCCTGCAGCCAGGAAGTGGTTGGCCTGGTAGGCCTGCATATCATCAACAAGACCCAGGCTTCGCCCAACTTCATCTGGACCACCTTCGAGCAGGTCGACAACGTGCCCGAAGCGGATCAGGCCCCGCCGCAGCAAACCCCCGCCGAACGGTTTCGCCTTCAACAACCCCGCCTGTGGCAGCGGGCCGGAGTGCACACCGAACCAGCCGCGTATCCAGTGCCAGCAACACCATCCCGACCAGGGCTGCAGCGACCGCTTTCCGCGCGACCAGCCGGTGCAGACCACCCGCGAACACCTCGTGCCCGGCGACCTGCAAGCGCTCAACAGCGCGGTGCAAGCCAACTTCGCGCAGCACAGCCAGGGCCAATCGGTATTCCAGTACTACAAGCTGATCAACGTGCTCTGGACGCTCGCGCCCAACCCGCCCAGCCCGGAACCGGGCGCCAACGCGCAAGTGCCACTGTCGTACGGGCCGTTCATCAGCCAGGGCAACGTGCCGGTGGCCAACACCACCCTGGAAACCTACGTGCAGGGTGATGACTGCAACCAGTGCCATCAGTACGCGACGATTGCCGGCGACCCCGCCTTGGCCTCGGACTTCTCCTTCCTGTTCGGCAGTGCCGACTCTGCCATCAAGAAAAGCCTGGTCAAGCGGGCGAAAGCTTTCGAAACCCTCAAGGACCACCCTTGAGCGCAACAGGGGCGACTACCAGTCGCCCCGAACCGGGTCGGTCAACTGGGCCAACGAAATGACGCGGCATACGCGCTCGACGGCAGGCGGCTGGCGCCGTCCGCTCTCAATCGGGAGCGCAAGCTCCCGGTCTGCGCCTGGCTTCTGAACAGCCCACGCTTCTTGAGTTCCGGTATGACCAGTTCGACGAAATCTTCCAGCGTGCCGGGGCTGGTCAAGGGGTTGAGCATGTAGCCACTGGTAGCGGAAATGCGCGCATGTTCCTCAATGCGGTCGGCTACCTGCTGCGGCGTGCCGACCAGAATCAGGTCGGTGCCCCGGGTCACGTTGGCGAAGCGCTTCCTGACGTCCCCGGCAGTCAACGGCTTGCCGCTGCCATCCGGGCGCAACATGTACGAGGTCAGGCCTTCGGTATGGTTCGACAGGGCATCACTGTCGGCATAACGGCTGAGGTCGAAGCCGGTATCACCGGCATAGCTGACCAATTGGGCTTCCAGGTGATAGTGGCTTTGCAGCGCGTCGTACTTTCGCTGCGCCTCGATCTCGGTTTTGGCGGTGACGATCCGCAGCACCGTCAACGACTGCACATCACCCCGGCTGCGCCCACGGGCCTCGGCCATCGACCAGATCTGTTCCAGGCCCTGGCGGATTTCCTCGGGGTCGGACTTGGCGATGAATATCAGCTCGGCATGTTTGGCTGCGAACTCGCGCCCCCTACCCGACCAGCCGGCCTGAATCAGCAACGGCGTACGCTGTGGCGACGGCGCGCAGAGATGCGGCCCGGCCACCCGATAGCGTTCGCCGCTGTGATCGACAGGCTTGACCCGCTCACCCTGGGCGTACACCTGGCGCGCCTTGTCGGCCGCGACCGCATCGTCCGCCCAGCTGCCTTCCCAAAGCTTGTAGACCACATCCATGAATTCCTCGGCGCGCTCATAGCGGTCGTCATGCCGGATCATCTCGTCCAGGCCGAAATTGCGCGCGGCGCTGGACAGATAGGAAGTGACGATATTCCAGCCGATTCTGCCATCGGTCATGTGGTCGAGCGTGCTGAACCGCCGGGCGTGGGTGAACGGGTGTTCGTAAGTGGTGGAAACGGTCGCGCCGAAGGCCAGCTGCCGAGTGATGGCAGCCAGCCCCGGGATGATCATCAGCGGGTCGTTGGCGGGCGCCTCGACGGCCCACTTCACCGCGGCCTCGGCATTACCGCCATACACATCGTAGAAACCCAGCACATCGGCAAAGAACAGCATGTCGAGGCCAGCCTGATCAGCGATACGGGCCTGGTTGGCCCAGAACCCGAAGGTGTTGGCCGCCAGGCGCTCGTCAGCCGGATGAGTCCAGAGGCTCGGTGCGCCCCCACAGCCGACACTGGCCTGTTCGTAGAGGGCAAACAATAGAGGCTTTGGGTCGGACATTGACGAATACTCGATAGGCAAAAGTTTTTAATAGTTAATAGCAATATAAAAACGTTTTGAACTATCGATATTGCATAAGCTTGTGTCGCCAAGCTATAGCGGCCCCTGCCTTTTCAGCGAAACGATCGCCACACCCTGTCGATCTCGGCCACCACCTGCCTGGTAGCCACCTCGATCGGCCCTTCATTGCGGCACAGCACCCAGCCATGCGCCGCGACCGCACGTTCGAAGGCCTCGGTGCACGCCACCTGCTCGTCCAGGCTCTGGATGACCGTACTGCCCAACCCGCGCGTTCGTGCCGCCGCCCTTGCCCATGAGGTAGCGGGCGCGGTCACCACCCCGATGTGCAGGTCCGGCACCTGTACCTGTCGCTCGATGTTCAGCCGCAAGATTTCATCGAACGGCACAGACCGGCGAAATGCGGCGTCAGACGGGTACCAGCGATCGATCAGGATGATGCTGTCGGCCGGCTGCCTGGGCAGCACCTGCCGGGAAATCCGGGCGCGGCTTTCGGCAAAGCGCTCGCACACGCGGTACTCCAGCGCTTGCGACGGGTGCCGGGCGAGCTGGTTGACCAGGGCCATGGTTTCGCCCCGGCCGGGGTCGCAGTTCTTTTCGCTAAGCCGGATGACTTTGTGCTGGCCAGCCCTCAGGGCTTTGGTGACGGCCTCGAGCAGCGTGGTCTTGCCGGTGCCCTTGGGCCCGTCGATGGAAACAAACAGCGGGCGGTTCATTGTTCAATACCAGTCGGTTCAGGCGCGGGATGAGACCACTGGTGGTGGCATGGCAGCAAGGGCTGCCTGCCAGGAGCACATTTGTATCCCAGGCTGTAAAAGCGCTCAATCGCCACTGACCACGCGGTTGCGCCCGGTGTCCTTGGCTTTGTACAGGCGCTCATCGGCGCATTTTAAAATGGCGCCGGACGGTTGCTCGGCGTAGGTGCGGCAGGCCACCCCGATGGAAATCGTCATCGCGCCAACCGGGTCCAGGGGGCTGGCCGCGATCGTGGTGCGGATGCGTTCGGCAATCTCGGTGGCCACTTGCAGGCTGGTATCCGGCAACAGCAGGCAGAACTCTTCGCCGCCGGCACGGCACGCCAGGTCGCCAGTGCGGGAGCAGGCCTGGATGATGCCGGCGATATGCTGCAGCGCGACATCGCCGACGTCATGCCCCCAGGTATCGTTCACCCGTTTGAAATGGTCGATATCCAGCGCCAGTGCGCTGTACGGCTGCGCCTGTTGGTCGAGGATCGCCAATGCCGCATTCATGCCACGACGGTTGACCAGCCCGGTCAGCGGGTCACTTTCTGCCGCGTGGTGCAAGGTGCTGATCTTCTGGTCCAGCGACTGCAACCCGGCCAGCAGTGCACTGCGAATCGCCGCCGCCTCGGCGTACCAGGCATTCAGCCGACGCAGCTCCCCGCTGGCATCGGCGTCAGGCATATGGCGGGCACTGTTGGCCAGCTGCCGCAAAGGGCGGGCGACCCAGGTGGATACCGCAAGAAGCAGCAGCAGCCCGAACAGCCCCACTGGCAGAAGTTTCCATAGCATGTCGCGCATCAGGTTGCGCAACGGATGCAGCGCGTTGTCCCGTGGTTGCTGGGTTACCACCGCCCAGTGCGCGCCCTTGATTTCGGCATACCCGGCCAGCATCGGTATGCCGCGATAATCGCTGGTTTCCAGCTCCCCGTCGTCACCGCGCAAGGCTGCGTTGGCACTGGCGCTGGCGCTCAGCACCGCGCCCAGCCTGGCGGCATCCGGGTGGTAGAGGATTTGCAGGTTTTCGTCCACGACGAAGGCAAAGGCGTCGGCCAGCTGATGGCCGCCGAGCAGAATGCTCATCACCCCGCCTTCGCGCAGGTTCACCACGCCGCCGATCAAGCCAAGCACATTGCCTTGCTCATCCCGCACGGGGTTGGAAATGAACACGCTGAAATGGCCCTCGGGAGAGGTGAAGGCCTTGCTCACCAGCGGGCGCCCGGCGCTTGCCGCCTGCCTGGCGGCCTCGCCGAGTTTCACGGTTTTGGCAAAGTCCAGTTGCGGGTAACCGCCAAGGATGTTCCCCGCAGCATCAGCGACAACCACGATCTGCAGCTCGGAGTCCTGCACCTGCAGGCGTTTCGCTTCGGATATCGCCAGGGCATGGTTGCTGAAGTCCTGCCCGATCAGCTGGCTGCTGTATTGCAGGCGCTCATGCACCGAATGGATGAACTGGTCGATCCCCGAGGCCACCTTGTAGGCGTAGGCCTTGTGCGACTCCAGGGCCGAATGGATCAGCGAGTCGCGCAGCACCCCGTAGGCGACCACCAGGCAAGTGGCCAGGGTGACCACGACACTGGCTGACAACAGCGACAGCATCAGGCCGCGAATGCCGATGTATCGCGCGCTGGTTCTGTCCATGAATAGCGGCTCCCCCTGCCCCCTTCAGAGCGTAGAAGACTCCGCCATGGGTGCAAGGGCCCTGAGGGCGATGGGGGATATGGAAACAGGCAGGTACGGCGCCAGCCTGAAGGTGGCGCCGTGCCTGTCAGGCGTTACACCGCCAGCGCGCGCTCACGCAGCTCGCTGTTGAGGATGCGGTCGTTCTCGCTGTAATCGACCGGGCAGTCGATCACGTGTACGCCCGGCGTGTTGATGCAGTGCTCGAGCAGCGGCAGCAGGCCTTCGGCGCTTTCCACACGGTGGCCGTTGGCACCGTAGGCTTCGGCGTACTTGACGAAGTCCGGGTTGCCGTAGTCCAGGCCGAAATCGGTGAAGCCCATGTTGGCCTGCTTCCAGCGGATCATGCCGTAGCCATCGTCACGCAGGATCACCACGGTGATGTGCATGCCCAGACGCACAGCGGTTTCCAGCTCCTGGCTGTTCATCATGAAGCCGCCGTCACCGCATACCGAGATGACCGGGCGGTCCGGGTGCACCAGGTGCGCAGCCATGGCCGATGGCAGGCCGGCGCCCATGGTCGCCAAGGCGTTGTCCAGCAGCACGGTGTTCGGCTTGTGTGCCTTGTAGTTGCGGGCGAACCAGATCTTGTAGATGCCGTTGTCCAGGGCGACGATGCCTTCGGACGGCAGTACGCGACGGATGTCGGCGACCAGGCGCTGCGGGTACACCGGGAAGCGGTCGTCGTCGGCACCTTCGGCGATCTGCGCTTCGTTGGCTTCACGGATCGCCATCAGGCGGGTGAAGTCCCAATGCGCGGTGTCGGTCAGCGCTTCGCTGATCTGCCACACGGCGTTGGCGATGTCACCGATCACTTCCACCTGCGGGAAGTACACGGCATCGACTTCGGCGGAGCGGAAGCTGATGTGGATCACTTCGGTACCGCCACGGACCATGAAGAACGGCGGCTTCTCGATCACATCGTGGCCGATGTTGATGATCAGGTCGGCGGCTTCGATGGCGCGGTGGACGAAGTCACCGGACGACAGTGCAGCGTTGCCGAGGAAGCGCGGGTGGCGCTCGTCGACCACGCCTTTACCCATCTGCGTGGTGATGAACGGGATGCCGGTCTTGTCGATCAGTTGCTTGAGGACCTTGGCGGTCATCTTGCGGTTGGCGCCGGCGCCGATCACCAGGATCGGGCTGCGGGCGTTCTGCAGCTTCTGCACGGCAGCTTCGATGGCCACGTGCTCGGCCAGCGGACGGCGGTGCAGGCTTGGCGGAATCGGCAGGGCGTCGGTCTGCTCGGCGGCGATGTCTTCCGGCAGTTCCAGGTGCACGGCACCGGGCTTTTCTTCTTCAGCCAGGCGGAAGGCTTCGCGCATGCGCGCCGGGATGTTGTCGGCCGAGGCGAACTGGTGGGTGTACTTGGTGATGGGGTCCATCATGCCGCACACATCGATGATCTGGAAGCGGCCCTGCTTGGACTTCTTGATCGGCTTCTGGCCGGTGATCATCATCATCGGCATGCCACCCAGGTAGGCGTACGCGCTGGCGGTGACCAGGTTGGTGGCGCCAGGGCCGAGGGTCGACAGGCTGACGCCGGTCTTGCCGGTCAGGCGGCCATAGGTGGCAGCCATGAAACCTGCAGACTGCTCGTGACGGGTCAGTACCAGCTTGATCTTCGACTTGCGCAGGGATTCGAGCAGGTCGAGGTTTTCCTCACCGGGAATGCCGAACACATACTCGACACCTTCGTTTTCCAGGCATTGCACAACGACATCGGCGGCCTTGGCCATTTGGGGTACTACCTCAAAATCTTTGTGGGATTGCAGATTTATTAAGCTGCGTGACTGAGATGTTGCAGGATGTCTCAGTGGCGCGCATCGTAGGCCCTCTGGTTAATAATAATAAATATATTGTTATGATGCTCAGCATCACAACTTGTTATGAATGGTAAAGCCCCTCAATGAACCTCAAGGCATTGCGCTGCTGCGTCGAGATCGTCCGCCAAGGCAGCTTCACCAAGGCCGCGCAGCACCTGCACATCGCCCAACCGGCACTAAGCATGGCGGTGACCCGCCTGGAAGAGGAACTGGGCGTCACCCTGTTCAACCGCACCACGCGCAAAGTCATCCTCACCGCCGAGGGCGAACAGTTTCTGCCCCGCATTGCCTCGGCCCTGCGCGAGATGGATGTGGCCCGCCAAGAGCTGCGCGACATGGCCGACCTCAAGCGCGGCGAAGTACGCCTGGGCATTCCGCCAATGTTCGGCCTGCACTATGTGCCCGGGTTGATGAACGCCTTCCGCAAGCTGTACCCGGGCATTGCCATGACCGTGTTTGAAGGCAGTGCCGAGGACATCGGCCAGCGCCTGGAACAGCGGGAAATCGACCTGGCGCTGCTGGAGTCCAGGCGCGTGCCGCCGGACAAGGAGTCGATCCTGCTGGGCAGCGACGAGATGCTGGCGTGCATGCACCCCGACCATCCCTACGCCGGCAAAGCCTTTCTCACCGCCGAGGACCTGCGCAATACCGACATGGTGGTGTTCGACCGGACCTTCGTGCAGCGCCACCTGCTGGATGCGTTCTTTGCCGAGCATGGCATTACCTACCAGGTGGCGCTGCAGAGCAACTTCGTCTCGCTGGTGGTGCAGGCGGCGCTGGACAACATGGGCGTGGCGACCCTGCTGCGCTCGGTGCAGCAGCGCACGCCAGGCATTGTCGGGGTGCCGTTCCGGCCGGCGCAGCTGATGAGTTTCCGCCTGTGCTGGCGCTCGGGCGAATACCTGTCGCTGGCCAGCAAGCGCTTCATCGATTTTGCCGCGCAGATGCATTACCTGGAGCGCTAGGGCCAGCCTGCTCTGGCCCTTTCGCGGGCACGCCCGCTCCCACAAGGGTTTGCTGAACTGTGGGAGCGGGCGTGCCCGCGAACACCGGCGCAGCCGGTGCCCGGTCACCCGGCAAGCTGGTCAGCGACGGCGAAATGCTTACAATGCGCTACCCAACCTGAATTATGTTTTTCCCATGAAATCACTGCTTTACGCCTTAACCTTGCTGTTTTCCTTTACCTTCCCTGCCCTGGCCAGCCCGCCGGCGACCTTTACCGAAGCCAAGGTGGTAGCCAAGCAGAAGGTGTACATGGACCAGGCCAGCAGCGCCATGGGTGACCTGTACTGCGGCTGTAAATGGACCTGGGTGGGCAAGTCTGGCGGGCGTATCGATGCCGCCTCGTGCGGCTACCAAACCCGCAAGCAGCAGAACCGCGCCGAACGCACCGAGTGGGAGCACATCGTGCCCGCCTACACCTTCGGCAACCAGCGCCAATGCTGGAAGAACGGCGGCCGCGAACATTGCGTGGATGACGACCCGGTGTTCCGCGCCATGGAGGCCGACCTGTTCAACCTGTATCCGGCGGTAGGCGAGGTCAACGGCGACCGCAGCAACTTCAACTACGGCATGGTTGCCGGCAATCCAGGCCAGTACGGGCAGTGCAGCACCAAGGTCGATTTCGTCCAGCGTGCCGCCGAGCCGCGTGACGAAGTGAAAGGCCTGGTCGCCCGTACCACGTTCTACATGTACGACCGCTACAAACTGAGCATGTCGCGCCAGCAGCAACAGCTGCTGATGGCCTGGGACAAACAGCACCCGGTGTCGGCCTGGGAAAAAGAGCGCAACCGGCGCATCGCCAGCATCATGGGGCATGCCAACCCCTTCGTCACCGGCGAACGCAAGTGGACCGCCAACTACAAGCCGCAGGGCAGCGGCGTGGTGCAGGCCGCGCCGGCAGCAGTGCCCAGGGCGCAGGCCAAACCGAGCCTGGCCAGTGCCGGGTCGGCCGGGTCGGCCGGGTCAGCCGGTGCCGTGCTCGGCAACCGCAACAGCCATGTCTATCACCTGTCCGTCGGCTGCCCGGGCTATGCCCAGGTGGCAGCGAAGAACCAGGTGACTTTCGCCACCGAAGGTGAGGCCCAGGCGGCGGGTTATCGCAAAGCGGGCAACTGCCGCTGATTGCGCGGCTTCGGGGGCTGGCGGCCGCTGACGGGAATGACCACCCGTCGCCCGGATGGCACCCCGTTTCCCCTGCCCAGCCCAACGAATGACAGATCATCCGCAAAGGAGAGGTTCCATGATCCGCATTCGTCCCCTGTCACTGTGCCTGGCCCTTGCCCTGGCGCCCCTCGCCGGCACCAGCTTCGCCGCCACCGATAGCCATACCGACACCCATACCGACGCCCATCCGCAAACCGACCAGACCGGTGGCAAGACCGCTGGCGAAGGCAGCAGCGTCAACAGCCCCGGCAGCAGCCAAGACAACGACAGCAGCGACACCGGCAGCAACAGCGATGCCGCCGACGGCGCCGCTGGCGGCTCCAACAGTACCGGCGAAGCTACCGGCTCCGGCGCGGGCCACACCGGCGGCAGCGCCGAGGACCAGGACAGCCGCTGAGGCTGGGCTACACTGCGCCGAAACGCCCTGCCAAGGATTCACCATGAACCTCAAGCCCTGGCTGCTTGCCGCCGTGCTGCCCTTCAGTGCCCTGGCCGTCGCGGGTGGCCAGGGTGCGCTGGCGATCAGTTCATCGTCGTTCACCGACGGCGGGGTGATCGCCTTGCAGCAGGTCGGCCCGGACCCGGCCTGCGGCGCTGGCGAGGAGCGCACGCCGCAACTGAGCTGGGACAACCTCCCCGCCGGCACCCGGTCGCTGGCGCTGATCATGTTCGACCCGGACGGCGGCAAGGGCATCGGCGTGGTCCACTGGGTCGCCTACAACATCGACCCGGCCCAGGATGGGCTGAAGGAAGGCGTCGCCGGGCTGACCGGGCCAGGCGTGACCGTGGGGCGCAACTCGCGTGGCACCCTCAGCTACCGGGGCCCCTGCCCGCCCGCCGGCGACAACCCGCATCACTACGCCTTGACCCTGATCGCCACCGACCTGCCGCTGGGCACGCTGCCCGAAGGCCTGGACCGCAGCGGCCTGTTGCAACTGCTGCAAGGCCACGCGCTGGGCGCACAGAGCCTGGTCGGCCGCTATGGCCACTGAACCCGGCAGCGTAAACAAATGATCGCCGCCATAACATTTATCCATTGAATGGCCCCGGCGAACTGAAGTAAGCTCGGGCTCAATCACTGGAGAGCAACATGCCGAAACACACCCGCATCCCCGCCAACCACACCGGTCGCAGCCTGCGCCCTGTGCTGGCCGTTGCCGGCTGCGTGGCACCTGCCAGCTATTACTTTGGGTATTGGTTTAGCCACTAGGCGCCGATACCCACACGGCGCCCACCTTCGAGGGGCCGCCGAACATGAGAATACTCAAACCCCCGGTCGGCTCCCCGACCGGGGGTTTTGCTTTTCAGGCCTTTGAACAACACCGATTCACCTTGAGGAAAGATTCATGAACTACGCCACTTATTACTACGCAGACACCTCCGCCTGGCGATTTAGCCAATCCCGTTCGGGCCAGCCTGCCGCCTCCGTTCGGTCTTGCACAGGTGGCATCGCAGCAGCCAACCAGCCTTCAACGATCTGTCGAACACCTCGATAGGGCCGACCACGCGGGCCACGACGCGCGGTCCGCCCAGGGAAATACGCCATGCAAGCTTCCAGCCTCGCCCTGCCCCTGACCCAGCCGCAAGCGGCCAATACCACTGTCAGCAAGCGCCTGCCCAGCCCGCACCTGCTCAAGCAGCAGATGCCGCTGTCCACCGACCTGGCCCAGCAAGTCGATGCCCACCGCCAGGCCATCCGTGCCATCCTCGAAGGCCGCGATCAGCGCCTGCTGGTCATCGTCGGCCCGTGCTCGCTCCACGACCCACGCTCGGCCCTGGAATACGCCGACCGCCTGGCCGCCCTCAGCCGCGAAGTCGACGACAAGCTGCTGCTGGTGATGCGCGCCTACGTCGAGAAACCGCGTACCACAGTGGGCTGGAAAGGCCTGGCCTACGACCCGCACCTGGATGGCAGCGACGACATGCACGCGGGTATCGCCTTGTCCCGCGGGCTGATGCTGAGCATGATCGAGCGCGGCCTGCCGGTGGCCACCGAGCTGCTGCAACCGATGGCGGCCGGCTACTTCGACGACCTGCTGGCCTGGGCCGCGATTGGCGCACGCACCACCGAGTCGCAGGTGCACCGCGAAATGGTCAGTGGCCTGACGCTGCCGGTCGGCTTCAAGAATGGCACCGACGGCGGCATCGCGATTGCCAGCGATGCCATGCGCAGTGCCGCCCACCCGCACCGGCATTTCGGCATGGATGCGCAGGGCTACCCGGCGATCATCGAAACCTTGGGCAACCCGCACACCCACCTGGTGCTGCGCGGCGGCCACAGCGGCCCCAATCACGATGCCAGTAGCATCGCCATGGCCCGCCAGGCGTTGGCCAAGGCCGGGCTGCCGGCGCGGATCATGGTCGATTGCAGCCACGCCAACAGCGGCAAGGACCCGGCGCGCCAGCCGGCGGTGTTCAACGATGTGCTGGCGCAGCGCCTGGCCGGCGACCGCTCGATCGTGGCCGTGATGATCGAAGGGCACCTGTTCGATGGCTGCCAGGCGCTGGGCAAGGGTACGCTGAAATACGGCGTGTCGATCACCGACGCCTGCCTGGGCTGGTCGGCTACCGAAACCCTGTTGCGCGAGGCGGCACAAAAACTCCAGGCCGATGGTTGCAAGCCTGGCGAGACATACCCCGGACAAGTGCGCTAGGCTTGCCCTTTTTCCCCCCAAGGAGCAGTACCCATGGCCCGTGCAACCGCCCGCCACATCCTGGTCGACAGTGAAGCCAAGTGCAACGAACTGAAAGCCCAGATCGAAGCCGGCGCCGACTTCGCTGAAATCGCCAAAGCCAACTCCACCTGCCCGTCCAGCCGCCAGGGCGGCGACCTGGGCGCGTTCGGCCCGGGCCAGATGGTCAAGGAATTCGACACCGTGGTGTTCAGCGCGCCGGTCAACACCGTGCAAGGCCCGGTGAAGACCCAGTTCGGCTACCACTTGCTGGAAGTCACCAGCCGCCAGGACTGATTCACCTGTTCAGGTGATGAGATCCCCTGTGGGAGCGGGTTCACCCGCGAATGCGTCAGGCCAGGCAACAAGGTTGCTTGCAAGGACGCTTTCGCGGGTAAACCCGCTCCCACAGGGGTTGCGTTGTCTGCTCCTGCTTTGCCTGGCTTTCAATGCCCACGCGGCGCCCACCCACGCCCTCACCGTCTACGGCGAAGCCCCCCGCTACAGCGAAACCTTCCGCCATTTCGACTACGTCAACCCCGACGCCCCCAAAGGCGGCATCCTGCGCCGCTCGGCCATCGAGATCGGCCAGTTCGACCACATTCTGCCGTACATCGACAAAGGCATCGGCGTAAGCGAAGTCGATGGCCTGCTCTACGCACCCCTGGCGGTGCGCTCCTTCGATGAACCCTATACCGTCTACGGCCTGATCGCCCGGCGCATGGAGCGCGGCCCGGACGATGCCTGGCTGCGCTTCGACATCGACCCGCGCGCCACCTTCGCCGATGGCCGGCCGGTGCGCGCCGAAGACGTGCGCTTCACCTTCGAGCTGCTGATGAGCAAGGGCAGCCTCAGGTACCGCACCCAGTTCGCCGATGTCGCCGCCGTGGTCGTGGAAACCCCGCAGCGCGTGCGCTTCGACTTCAAACCCGAGCACGGCCGCACCCTGGCGCTGGACCTCGCCAGCCTGCCGGTACTGCCCGCGCACGACTGGCAACAGCGCGACTTCGCCAACGGCGCCGGCTTCGACAAGCCGGTCGGCAGCGGGCCGTACCGCATCGGGCGCATCGACAACGGCCGCAGCATCACCTTCGAGCGCGACCCGGGCTGGTGGGCAAAAGATTTACCGGTCAGCCGTGGCCGCTACAATTTCGCCAAGCTGCGCATCGAGTACTTCGGCGACACCGAAGTGGCGCGGCAGGTGCTCAAAGGCGGCGGCTACGACTACAACCGCGAGTTCTCCGCGACGGGCTACACCTTGGGCTACAACGGCGCACAACTGGACGACGGCCGCCTGCAGCGCGCCCACCTGGGCCCGGCCAAGCCGCAGGTGGCCCAGGGCTTCGTCTTCAACCTCGACCGGCCACAGTTCCAGGACCGCCGCGTGCGCCAGGCGCTGGGCATGCTGTGGGACTTTGAGTGGAGCAACCGGCAGATGATGCGCAACCTGTACATCCGCCAGCAGAGCGTGTTCGCCAATACCCCGCTGGCTGCCCGCAAGCTGCCGGATGCCGGCGAGTTGCAGCTGCTCGAAGCGCTGCGCGGCCAGTTGCCGGCCAACGCGTTGCCGGACGAAGTCTTCACCTCGGTGTTCAGCGCGCCGGTCACCGACGGCTCGGGGATCATCCGCAAGCAGCAATTGCAGGCACTGGCGCTGCTCGAGCAGGCCGGCTGGCGCCCGCAAGGCGACCGTCTGGTGAACAGCCAGGGCACGCCGCTGGCGTTCACCTTCCTCAACGGCCAGGCCGGCATGGAGCGCCTGCTGCTGCCGTGGAAGCGCAACCTGGCGCAGATCGGCGTGACCCTGGACATCCGCAACGTCGACTCGGCGCAGTACGTCAACCGCCTGATGGCGCGCGATTACGACATGATCGTCACCGGCTACCCGGTGAGCCTGTCGCCCGGCGCCGAGCTGTACAACTACTTCGGCTCGGCAGCGGCCCACGACCCCGGCTCGAACAACCTGATGGTGCTGCAGGACCCGGCCGTGGACCGGCTGATCGACGGCCTGGTACGTGCCGACACCCAGGCCGCCATGCTGCAGCACGCCCATGCCCTGGACCGGGTGCTGCAATGGAACTACTACTGGATCCCCAACTACTACCCACCGGGCAGCTCCACCGTCTGGTGGAACCGCTTTGGTCTGCCCAAGGTGCAGGCGGCCTATGACGAAGGCCTGGACACCTGGTGGGAAGTCAGCCCCACCGCGCTGACCAACACGCAAATGGCCGAGCGCCTGAAGGCCTCGCCATGACCACCTACATTCTGCGCCGCCTGTTGCTGATCATCCCCACCCTGCTGGCGATCCTGCTGGTCAACTTCGCCATCGTCCAGGCCGCGCCGGGCGGCCCGGTGGAACAAGCCGTGGCGCGCCTGCAGGGCATTGGCGGTGGCACGCCGGGCGCCCGGGCCGAGGTGGTCCATGGCGAGTCCCGCGCTACCCGTGGCCTGGACCCGAAACTGATCGAAGAAATCAAGCGCCAGTATGGCTTCGACAAATCGGCCCCCGAGCGCCTGTGGCTGATGCTCGGCCAATACGCCCGGCTGGAGTTCGGCAACAGTTTCTTCCGCGGTGCCAAGGTAACCGACCTTATCCTCGACAAGTTGCCGGTCACCCTGTCGCTGGGTTTCTGGGCCACGCTGATCACCTACCTGGTGTCGATCCCGCTGGGTATCCGCAAGGCAGTGCGCCACGGTAGCCGCTTCGATGCCTGGAGCAGCGCGCTGATCGTGGTCGGCTACGCCCTGCCGTCGTTCCTGTTCGCCCTGCTGCTGATCGTGCTGTTCGCCGGCGGCACATCGCTGAACTGGTTTCCGGTACGCGGCCTGGTTTCGGAAAATTTCGACGAGCTCAGCCTGCTGGGCAAGCTCGCCGACTACTTCTGGCACCTGGTGCTGCCGGTCGGGGCCCTGGTGATCGGCGGCTTTGCCACGCTGACGTTGCTGACCAAGAACGCCTTCCTCGACGAAATCTCCCGGCAATACGTGGTCACCGCCCGGGCCAAGGGCCTCAGCGAGCGCCGGGTGCTGTATGGCCATGTGTTGCGCAACGCCATGCTGCTGGTGGTGGCCGGCTTGCCGCAGGCACTGATCACGGTGTTCTTCGCCGGCTCGTTGCTGATCGAGGTGATCTTCTCGCTGGATGGCCTGGGCCGGATGAGCTACGAAGCTGCGGTATCGCGCGATTACCCGGTGGTGTTCGGCACCCTGTTCATCTTCACCCTGGCTGGCCTGCTGATCCGCCTGATCGGCGACTTGTCGTACACCCTGCTCGACCCGCGTATCGACTTCGACGCGAGGGCGCACTGATGCTTTCGCCCATCTCGCGGCGCCGCCTGCAACGCTTTCGCCGCAACCGCCTGGGCTGGGTGTCGCTGTGGCTGTTCGCCGGCCTGCTGCTGCTGAGCCTGGGTGCCGAGCTGGTGGCCAACGACAAACCCTTGCTGCTGGGCTACCAGGGCGAGTTGTACGTGCCGGCGCTCAAGCGCTACACCGAGCAGCAGTTCGGCGGCCAGCTGCCGTTCCAGCCCGATTACCGCAGCGCCTACGTCCGTCAGCTGATCGAGCGGCAAGGCGGCTGGATGCTGTTCGCGCCGATCCCGTTCAGCGCCGACACCCCCAACTACGACCTGCAAGTGCCCACCCCCAGCCCGCCCAGCGCCAGCAACTGGCTGGGTACCGACGACCAGGGCCGCGATGTGCTGGCCAGGGTGCTGTATGGCACGCGGGTATCGTTGCTGTTCGCCTTCGCCCTGACCGTGATCAGCGTGCTGATCGGGGTGGTCGCCGGTGCCCTGCAGGGCTACTACGGGGGCTGGGTCGACCTGTTCGGCCAGCGCCTGCTGGAAGTGTGGTCGGGCTGCCAGTGCTGTACCTGCTGATCATTCTCAGCGGCTTCGTCGAGCCGGACTTCTGGTGGCTATTGGGGATCATGGCGTTGTTTTCCTGGCTGGCCCTGGTCGATGTAGTGCGCGCCGAGTTCCTGCGCGGGCGTAACCTGGAGTACGTGAAAGCCGCCCGGGCCCTCGGCCTGCCGGACCGCCAGGTGATGCTTCGGCATATCCTGCCCAATGCCATGAACGCCACCCTGACCTACGTGCCGTTCATGCTGACCGGCGCGATCACCACCCTGACCGCACTGGACTTTCTCGGTTTCGGCATGCCGGCCGGGAGCGCGTCGCTGGGTGAACTGGTGACCCAGGGCAAGCAGCACCTGGAGGCGCCGTGGCTGGGCTTTACCGCGTTCTTTGCGCTGGCGCTGATCCTGTCGCTGCTGGTGTTCATCGGCGATGCCCTGCGCGAGGCGTTCGACCCCAGGGGCTAGGCTTTCAGGTCTGGCCCCTTCGCGGGTAAACCCGCTCCCACAGGTACCCCACAGCCTCAAGGTTTGTGATGCCCCTGTGGGAGCCGGTTTACCCGCGAAGAGGCCGGCCCTGCTTACATAGATTTCAGGATTTTTACCATGCACGACAGCGACAGCCTCAAGGACTACCCCCAGGTACGGCAACTGGCGATCCGCTCGCTGTTCGAGATCATCGAGCAGTCCAGCGAAGGCACGGTCATCGTCGACCGCCAGGCGCGCATCGTCTGGATGAACGAGCGCTACGCCCGGCGTTTCGGCCTGGCCGATGCCGCCAGCGCCATCGGCCAAGCGTGCGAAGCGGTGATCCCCGGCAGCCTGATGCGTGAGGTGGTCAGCAATGGCCGGCCGATCCTGCTGGACATGCTCGACACGCCAAACGAGCCCCTGGTGGTCATGCGCCTGCCCATCCACGACGGCCAGGGCGCGCTGATCGGCGCCATCGGTTTTGCCCTGTTCGACGAGTTGCGCAGCCTGTCGCCGCTGCTCAAACGCTATGCCAGCATGCAGCAGGAACTGGCCTCGACCCGCTCGCAGTTGCGCGCCCGCCAGGCCAAGTACAGCTTCGCCCAGTTCGTCGGCAGCAGCGCCGCCAGCCTCGAGGCCAAGCGCCGCGCCCGGCGTGGTGCGAGCAGCGACTCGCCGGTGTTGCTGCTGGGCGAGACCGGCACCGGCAAGGAGCTGCTCGCCCACGCCATCCATGCGGCGTCGGCGCGGGCGCACAAGGCGTTCGTCAGCATCAACAGCGCGGCGATCCCCGAGACGCTGCTGGAAGCCGAATTTTTCGGCACCGCCCCTGGCGCCTTTACCGGCGCCGATCGCAAGGGCCGCAGCGGCAAGCTGCAACTGGCCGAAGGCGGCACGCTGTTCCTCGACGAGATCGGCGACATGCCGCTGGCCCTGCAGAGCAAGCTGCTGCGGGTACTGCAAGAAAAGGAGTATGAGCCGGTGGGCTCGAACCAGATGTTGCGCAGCGATGTGCGCGTGATCGCCGCCACCTCCATCGACCTGCAGGCCGCCATCGCCCGCGGCGCCTTCCGTGCCGACTTGTATTACCGGCTGAATGTGCTGCCGATCGAGGTGCCGCCGTTGCGGCAACGGCTGGAAGACCTGCCGGCGCTGTGCGAGGCCATCCTGGGCGAGCTGGGCAGCCAGTACGAGCTTGCGCCTGAAGCGCAGCAGTTGCTGGCGCGGCATGCCTGGCCGGGGAACATCCGCGAACTGCGCAATGTGCTGGAACGCGCCACGCTGCTGGCAGACCAGCCACGGCTGGAGGTAGCCGATTTGCGCGCGGCGTTGGGGCCGTTGAGCCCGGTTGCCGCTGCGCCGGTCCGGCAGACGTACCGGGAAGCCTGTGAGCAGTTCGAACGCAAGCTTATTGGCGATGCCTTGGCTGAACATCAGGGAAATGTGCCACAGACCGCCGCTGCGTTAGGGTTGGGGCGCTCGACTTTGTACAAGAAAATGGTGGCGCTCGGGATTTCGTCTCTTGTTGGAGACTAATGTTTCTAATTCGAGATCGCCGCGAGGTCTGCGCCCTCGATCACCGGCAAGCCAGCTCCCACAAGGCTTCCACAAGGCTCAGCGCAACCCTGTGGGACCTGGCTTGCCGGCGATGGGCTGCACAGCAGCCCCCTACGGTCTCAACTTGTAGACACCAATGTTGATTAAAAACAATAAGTCCTTATAAATCAGTCAGTTAGTAATTGGCACGTTTCCCGCTATCTCCTGCTCACCGATAAAAACAAGACTCACCCAGGAGACCTACCCCGATGACCGTGCTCATCGCCCTCGCCGCACTGGCCCTGCTGATGCTCGCTGCCTACCGCGGTTACAGCGTAATCCTCTTCGCCCCCATCGCCGCCCTCGGCGCCGTCCTGCTCACCGACCCGTCCGCCGTGGCCCCCGCATTCACCGGGGTGTTCATGGAGAAAATGGTCGGCTTCATCAAGCTGTACTTCCCGGTATTCCTGCTCGGCGCAGTGTTCGGCAAGCTGATCGAGCTGTCCGGCTTCTCCCGTTCGATCGTCGCCGCCGCCATCCGCGTGCTCGGCACCCGGCAGGCGATGCTGGTGATCGTGCTGGTCTGCGCCCTGCTCACCTATGGCGGCGTCTCGCT
Source organism: Pseudomonas sp. AFG_SD02_1510_Pfu_092 (assembly GCF_003331055.1). GTDB lineage: Bacteria > Pseudomonadota > Gammaproteobacteria > Pseudomonadales > Pseudomonadaceae > Aquipseudomonas. The sequence goes on from NZ_PUQD01000039.1 coordinate 38,357, forward strand.
GTTCGTGGTGGTGTTCGCGGTGTACCCGTTCGCCGCCGAGATGTTCCGCCAGAGCAACATTCCCAAGCGTCTGATCCCGGCCACCATTGCCCTGGGTGCGTTCTCGTTCACCATGGACGCCCTGCCCGGCACCCCACAGATCCAGAACATCATCCCCAGCACCTTCTTCAACACCACCGCCTGGGCCGCGCCCTGGCTCGGGCTGATCGGTACGCTGTTCGTGTTCTGCGTTGGCATGGCCTACCTGCAGCGCCAGCGCAACAAGGCCCAGCGCGCCGGTGAAGGTTATGGCACGCAGCTGCGCAACGAGCCAGAGACCGCCGCCGACCTGGCCCTGCCCAACCCCTGGCTGGCGTTGTCGCCGTTGCTGCTGGTGGGGGTGATGAACCTGTTGTTCACCCACTGGATCCCGCAGTGGTACGGCACCAGCCACAGCCTGCAATTGCCCGGCATGAGCGCACCGGTACAGAGCGATGTGGCCAAGCTCACCGCCATCTGGGCAGTGCAGGCAGCGTTGCTGATGGGCATCCTGATGGTGCTGGTGTGCGCCTTCGGCGCCATCCGCACACGCCTGGCCGAAGGCAGCAAAAGCGCGGTCGGCGGCGCCTTGCTGGCGGCCATGAATACCGCATCGGAATACGGCTTCGGCGCGGTGATCGCCTCGCTGCCGGGCTTTCTGGTGCTGGCCGATGCCCTGCGCGGTATCCCCAACCCGCTGGTCAACGAAGCCGTCACCGTGACCTTGCTGGCGGGCATCACCGGCTCTGCCTCGGGTGGCATGAGCATCGCCCTGGCGGCCATGGGCGACAGCTTCATCGCCGCCGCGAACGCCGCCAACATCCCGCTGGAAGTGCTGCACCGGGTGGCCGCCATGGCCAGCGGCGGCATGGACACCCTGCCGCACAATGGCGCGGTGATCACCTTGCTGGCGGTCACCGGGCTGACCCACCGTGAGGCTTACAAGGATATTTTCGGCATTACCCTGATCAAGACCCTGGCAGTGTTCGTGGTCATTGCCACGTTCTATGCCACCGGCATCGTCTAAGGAGCTTTGCATGACCCTCAAAGGCAAGACTGCACTCGTCACCGGTTCCACCAGCGGCATCGGCCTGGGCATTGCCCAGGTGCTGGCCGGCGCAGGCGCCGACATCGTGCTCAACGGCTTCGGCGACCCGGCCGCGGCGCTGGCCGAAATCGCCCGGCACGGGGTGAAGGTGGCCCACCACCCGGCCGACCTGTCCGATGTAGCCCAGATCGAAGCCCTGTTCGCGCTGGCCGAGCGCGACTTCGGCGGTGTCGACATCTTGGTCAACAACGCCGGTATCCAGCATGTGGCAGCGGTGGAGCAGTTTCCGCCAGAAAGCTGGGACAAGATCATTGCCCTCAACCTGTCGGCGGTGTTCCACGGGACCCGCCTGGCCCTGCCCGGCATGCGCACGCGCAACTGGGGGCGTATCGTCAACATTGCCTCGGTACATGGCCTGGTCGGTTCGACCGGCAAAGCGGCGTACGTGGCGGCCAAGCATGGCGTGGTCGGCCTGACCAAGGTGGTGGGCCTGGAAACTGCCACCAGCAACGTCACCTGCAATGCCATTTGCCCGGGCTGGGTACTGACGCCGCTGGTGCAGAAACAGATCGACGATCGTGCTGCCAACGGTGGCGATCCGCTGCAAGCGCAACACGATCTGCTGGCAGAAAAGCAGCCGTCGCTGGCCTTCGTCACCCCCACACACCTGGGTGAGCTGGTACTATTCCTGTGCAGCGAGGCCGCTAGCCAGGTTCGCGGTGCCGCCTGGAACGTCGATGGTGGCTGGTTGGCCCAATGACGGGCGGCCTGGGCCTGGCGGCGGTCTTGCATTCGTTTATCTGCAAGGAGGCCCTATGCGCCCAACCCCGATGATCCTCGCCCTGACCCTGGCCGCCGCCCCCGTGATGGCTGCCAGCCTGAAGGACGTCGCGCCCTACCCCGAGGCGGAAAAAGGCTTCACCCGGCAGGTCATCCACCTGCCGGCCCAGGCTGACGAGTCGGCCTACCAACTGGAAATCCTCGCTGGCAAGACCCTCAAGGTGGACTGCAATCGCCAGCGCCTGGGCGGCAGCCTGGAACAACACACCCTGGACGGCTGGGGCTACAGCTACTACCGCCTGGACAAGGTCAGCGGCCCGGCCAGCACGCTGATGGCCTGCCCGGATGGCAAGAAGACCGAGGCCTTCGTGCCGGTGGTCGGTGAAGGCTTCATGCTGCGCTACAACAGCAAGCTGCCAGTGGTGGTGTATGTGCCCAAGGATGTCGAAGTGCGCTACCGCGTCTGGAGCGCATCGCAGGATGTGCAAAAGGCTAAAGTAGAGTAACGCGCAAACCCCGCTGCCAGGGGGCCTTCTTCGCGGGCACGCCCGCTCCCACAGGATGTCACCGGCTCGACATCTACGCTGTACCTGTGGGAGCGGGCGAACCCGCGAAGAGGCCCTCGAATCCAAATGATCATCTGGAGGTTCGGCATGAACGATGTGCTCTGGCGCCCCTCCACGGCGCAGATCGAGGCCAGCCGGATGGATGCCTTCCGCCGCCAGGTCAACCTGCGCTACAACCTGCAACTCGACGATTATCACGCGCTGCAGCGCTGGAGCATCGAGCAGCGCCCCGCCTTCTGGCAGACCCTTGCCGACTATTTCCAGGTGCACTGGCATACCCCGCCGAGCCAGGTGCTCAGCGAAGGGCCGCAGATGCCCGATGCCCAGTGGTTCAGCGACGCCACACTCAATTTCGCCGAACACCTGCTGCGCCGCCGCGATGACCGCCTGGCCGTGGTCGCGGTGCGCGAAGACGGCCAGCGCCAGCAGTTCAGCCATGCCCAGCTGGCGGCCCAGGTAGCCGGGCTGCAAACGGCGTTCAAGGCGGCCGGCCTGGTGCCCGGCGACCGGGTTGCCGCGATCATGCCCAACACCTGGCAGACACTGGTCGCCATGCTTGCCTGCAGCAGCCTCGGCGCGATCTGGTCCAGCGCCTCGCCCGAGTTCGGCGTGCACGGCATCATCGACCGCTTCGGCCAGATCGCACCGAAGCTGCTGATCGCCTGCGCCGGCTACCAGTACGCCGGCAAGGACATCGACCTGGTGGACAAGGTCAACCAGGTGTGTGCGCAGCTGCCCGGGCTGCAACAGCTTGTCGTGGTGCCGCATACCCGCCGCGACACCCGCCCCGACGCCTTCCAGGCCGCCAATGTCAGCCTGTGGGAAGCGTTCTACCAGCCCGGCGGCGAGCCGCACTTCACCCCGCTGCCGTTCGATCACCCGCTGTACATCCTCTATTCCAGCGGCACCACCGGCGTGCCCAAGTGCATCGTTCACCGCGCGGGCGGCGTGCTGCTGCAGCACCTGAAGGAACATGGCCTGCACAACGACCTGAAGGCCGATGACGTGCTGTTCTACTACACCACCTGCGGCTGGATGATGTGGAACTGGCTGGCCAGCGGCCTGGCGGTGGGCGCCACGCTGGTGCTGTACGACGGCTCGCCGCTGCACCCCGGCCCCGAGCGGCTGCTGAACCTGATCGACGCCGAGCGCATCCAGGCTTTCGGCACCAGCGCCAAGTACCTGGCGGCGCTGGAGCAGGCCGGCCTGGAGCCTGCGGCAAGCCATCGCCTGAGCAGTTTGCGCCTGCTGCTGTCCACCGGCTCGCCGCTGTCGCCGCATAGCTACGATTACGTGTACCGCAAGGTCAAGCCCGACCTGTGCCTGGCATCGATGTCCGGCGGCACCGATATCGTCTCGTGCTTCGTGCTGGGCAACCCGACCCTGCCGGTGCGCCGGGGCGAGATCCAGTGCAAGGGCCTGGGTATGGCGGTGGAAGTGTGGAATGAACACGGCCAGCCGGTGCAAGGCGAAAAAGGCGAGCTGGTGTGCACGCGCAACTTTCCGTCGATGCCATTGGGCTTCTGGCACGACCCGGACGGCAGCCGTTATCACGACGCCTATTTCAGCCAGTTCGCGGGGGTGTGGGCGCAGGGTGACTATGCCGAACAGCGCGCCAGTGGCGGGCTGGTGATCCATGGCCGCTCCGATGCCGTGCTCAACCCGGGCGGTGTACGCATTGGCACGGCGGAAATCTACCGCCAGGTGGAAAAGGTCGAGCAAGTGCTGGAAAGCGTGGCCATCGGCCAGGACTGGCACGGCGATGTGCGGGTGGTGCTGTTCGTACGCCTGCGCGACGGCCTGCAGCTGGACGAGGCCCTGCGCCAGCATATTCGTCAGGTGATTCGCCAGTACACCACGCCGCGCCATGTCCCGGCGGTGATCGCCCAGGTCGATGACATTCCGCGCACCATCAGCGGCAAGCTGGTGGAGCTGGCGATTCGCAATGTGGTGCATGGTTTGCCGGTGAAGAACACCGATGCCTTGGCCAACCCCGAGGCGCTGGCGCAGTTTCGTGATCGCGTGGAGCTACGCGAACAGCCGTAATTGGGCATAATGCCGCCCTTTCAGTCCCGAAGCACAGGTAACCCCATGAAAGCCCAAGCCCGCCACATTCTGGTCAAGACCGCTGACGAAGCCGAAAAGCTCAAGCAGCGCATCGCCAACGGTGAAGCTTTCGACGTGCTGGCGAAAAAGTTCTCCACCTGCCCTTCGGGCAAGCGTGGCGGCGATCTGGGTGAAATCCGCCCGGGGCAGCTGGTCGGCGCCATCGACCAGGTGATCTTCAAGAAGCCCTTGCGCGTGGTACATGGGCCGATCAAGAGCAAATTCGGCTATCACCTGGTGCAGACGTTCTACCGCGACTGACCCCGCCGGCGGGCGCATTGTCGGCGCGTTCGAATATGGCGACAATCCGCTGTTCTCCTGGGGCCAGATTGGCCGCATGGAGGCGACCAGGCTGCGCTGGCAGTTCTAGCGGCGCGCCGCCAGCAGACCGAGGCCGGCGCAGCCCAGCAAGCAGGCGCTGCCCCGGTTGAACTGGCGCCGTGGCCCGGGCTGGCTGAACCAGCGCTGCAGGTAGGCGCCCAGGCCCGAATAGAGGGCGATGGCCGCCCATTCCAGCAGCAGGAACAGTACGCCCAGCCAGAGGAACTGCTCGCTCACCGGGGTGGCGCTGCCCACCGAGACGAACTGCGGCAGGAACGCGGTGAAGATCAGGATGGCCTTGGGGTTGCCGGCTGCCACCCAGAACTCCTGGCGGGCCAGGCGCCAGGTACCCCGTGGCTGCTCACCTGCCACCACGGCCTCGCCCACCGGCGCCCGCCAGAGTTGCCAGGCGATATAGAACAGGTAGGCAGCCCCCACCAGCTTGATGGTCAGGAACAGGTACTCGCTGGTGTGCAGCACCACAGCCAGGCCCATCGCCGCCAGGGCAATCATGCCGCTGAAGGCCAGAATACGCCCGCCACCGGCGACACAGGCGGTGCGCAGGCCGTAGCGGCTGGCGTTGTGCAGCGACAACAGGTTGTTCGGCCCCGGCGCCATGTTCAGGGCGAAGCAGGCGGGGATGAAAAGCAGCAGGCTGGACAGTTCCATTGTGGTTTCCTCTGGCAACAGCCGTCCATTTCGACCGGGCCAGGCCTTGCGGTCAAGGGACAGCCAGGGATAAAAACTGTACGGGTACGCGGTAGCTGTTTACCCTGCCGGCCATATTGAGGACTCCGTGATGCCCCGTTCCCATGCCACGTTGTGGCGCGACCCGGCCCTGCCCCATGTCGAAAGCCGTCGTGCCTGCCATAGCCGCGCCTGCTACAAGGCCCACAGCCACCCGACGTTTTCCATCGGTGCGGTGGATGCCGGCTGCAGCCATTTCAGCGGTGCTGCCGCCGGCCAGCAACGCCTGACGCCCGGCACCCTGGTGCTGGTCCCGGCCCGCCGGGTCCATGCCTGCAACCCCGCGCCGGGGCAAGCGTGGAGCTACCAGATGCTGCATGTGGATGGCGGCTGGCTGGCGCAACTGCGCCGGGAGTCCGGGCTGGCGGGTGACGGGCCCGGTGAACCGGCACGTATCTGCCGGGTGGCGGGGGTGTATCGGCAGTTCTGCGCGCTGAACGGCTTGCTGTTCTCCAAGGCCAGCAGCGCTGAGAAGGAGGCGGCGCTGATTGCCTTTCTGGGTGACCTGGACTTGTCCGCGCATGCGCCACTGGCGCCGGCACCTGCCCTGGCGGCGGGCGCATTGAACGGCTTGCTCGAGGCCATCGAAAGCCAGGACCTGACGCAGCTCAGCCTCGATGCGCTGGCACGACAGGCGGGGCTTGGGCGCTACCAGTTGATCCGCGCGTTTCGCGCTGCCACCGGGTTTACCCCGCATGCCTACTTGCTGAACGCGCGCATCAACCAAGGCCGTCGCCTGCTCGGCGAGGGGCAGGCCCTGGCAGAGGTGGCCTATCGCCTGGGCTTCGCCGACCAGAGCCATTTCCAGCGGGTGTTCAAGGCCCATGTGGGGGTGACACCGGGGCAGTATCGGGGTTGCCAGCGCCGTTGAGTTTTTGCCGGCAGCTCGGTCTTCATGTGGGAGCGGGCGCGCCCGCGAACACCGGCACAGCCGGTGCCAGCCACCGCGTTGCCTGCTTCGCGGGCTTGCCCGCGCTCACAGGTACCGTGCAGGCGTCTGCAATATTGTTCAATACGGCGTGAGCAGCGAGGGGCAAAGTTCGGCTTTTTCGCCAGAGCAGCGCCCATGCAAGCATTCCTGATCATCGCCCTCGCCCATTTCCTCGCCCTGCTCTCGCCCGGCCCGGACTTCTTCCTGGTCGCACGCACCTCGGTCAGCAGCGGCTGGCGGGTAGCCAGTGGGGCCTGCCTGGGGATCGCCCTGGCCAATGGCGCGTTCATCGCCATGGCCTTCACCGGCCTGTCGGTGCTGCAAGAAGGCAGCCTGCTGTTCACCACCCTGCAGCTGGCCGGTGCCGGTTATCTGCTGTACATCGGCGTGCTGTTCCTGCGCCATGCCGGGCAGACCCAGCTGGGTGCAGTCGCCGGCCAGCAGGCAGCCCAGGGCTGGTGGCGGGGGTTGGCCATGGGGTTTTTGTCCGGCATCCTCAACCCGAAGAACGCGCTGTTCTACGCCAGCCTGGCCAGCATGGTCAGCAACGCCAGCGTCGGCTGGAAAACCACCTGCGCCGTGTGGATGTTCAGTGTCGTGCTGCTGTGGGACCTGCTGGTGGCCGTGGCCATCGGCAACCAGCGGGTGCTGCGGCGTTTCGCCCGCGCCCTGCCGTGGCTGGAACGCGCTTCCGGGGTCATGCTGGTGCTGTTGGCGGCGGCATTGCTGGTGCACATGCTGCGGGGCTGACCAGCTGCAGGGTGCGCATGTCCATCAAGCTGAAGTGGCCGCTGGCCCAGCCGCCCGTGTCCAGGTGCCAGACATTGCCCAGCAGCTTGGCCTCCAGCACCGGCGTATGGCCGACCAGCAGCGCGCGCAGGCCCTGTACCGGTTGGGTGTGGCCAACCTTCAGGCGCTGCCGCGACCACTGGCAGACTTCGCGCACTTTGCGGTCGTCTTCCAGTTCCAGACTGGTGCGCAAGGCAGCCCAATCGGAAAACGGGCTGTCGGCATGCAGCAGGCCGACCAGCCCCGCCGCACTTTCCACCTCGATGGCGATCGGCAGCTGTTCGAATCGCTCCACGAAGCGCAATTGCTCGGCCCTTGGCAGGTCAAGAAACCAGCTGCCCCCGGCGGCGCGGTACATGTCCAGATCGAGCCGCCCGCCGCGCACGCGGGTAATCGCCAACGCTTCATGATTACCTTGCACGGCATGAAACCAGGGCTGCGCCAGCCACTCCAGCGCCGCCGCGCTGTCCGGGCCACGGTCAACCAGGTCACCGACGCTGAACAGGCGGTCCACGGCCGGGTCGAAGCCCACCGCGTCCAGGCACTGCTCAAGGCGCTGGAAGTGACCGTGGATATCGCCCACCGCCAGGTCCCGCCCGCGCAGATTGGCGATCAGCCGCCGAAACCGTGTCATTGCAATTTTCCTCTGCTGCTGCCGCCAGTGCTCATGGTGCACTGCACAGCATGGCATAAGGTACCCCGGCCGTGCAGACAGCCTCATGAACGGGCCTTCACTGGAACAGGCGTTGGGCCAGGCGTATGCTCGGCCCTTCAACCTGAACCAGGGAAGGCTCTTTCATGAAACTGTGCGCCGTGCAATTGCAATCGTTCAAGGGCGATGTGCAAGCCAATCTCGAACGCCACCTGGCCTGTATCGAACAGGCAGCAGCCGTGGGTGCCGAACTGCTGGTGTTCCCCGAACTGTCACTGACCGGCTATGAGCCAACCCTCGCGCGGCAGGCTGCCTTGCCAGTCAGCTCGGCGCGGCTGGACCCGCTGCAGGCAGCCTGCGACCGCCTCGGCGTCACCGTCGCGGTAGGCCTGCCGTTGCCGAGCCCCGATGGCATCCGCATCGGCATGCCCATCTTCAGCCCCGGGACCGCGCGCCAGGCCTATGCCAAGCGGCGCCTGCACGATGACGAGCTGGCTTACTTCACCCCCGGCGACCAGGCATTGCTGCTGCAGGTAGGCGAACATCGGCTGGCGCCAGCGATCTGCTACGAATCGATGTTCATGGCGCATGCGGCCGCAGCGCGGGAAAACGGCGCCGACCTGTACATGGTCAGCGTGGTGAAAAGCGCCAAAGGCATCCGCGAGGGATATGCGCACTACCCCGAAGTCGCGCGCGAACTGGGCATGCCGGTGTTGCTGGCCAACTGCGTAGGGCCGGCCGACACTTTTATCGGCGCGGGCGGCTCGGCAGCCTGGGACCGCCACGGGCAGTTGCTGGCCAGCCTGGATGACCACAGCGAAGGGCTGCTCGTGTTCGACACCGCCACTGCCAGTGCCGTGACGCTGCCGCTGGCGCTACAACGCGGATGAGTTATCTGCTGCTGGCGTTGCTGAGTTACGCCGCTACCTACTACGTGGTCGGCTTGCTGATTCATGGGCAATTGGCGGATGTGGCCGAGGGCTTGCGTCATCGCCCCGATGCGCCAACGCCTGGCGAATACCTGCGCGCAGTCAGGCACCAGGCCAAGCGGGCCCATCGGCACTACAGCCTGATGGCCGGCACGGCCCTGGCCGTACTGATGTGCCTGGTCGCCAGCTGGCTCTGAAACGCTAGAGGTCCAGTGCCAGGCTTTGCCGGCCTTCCAGCGCCAGCAGGTACTGCTTGGCCGCCAGGCCGCCGGCAAACCCGGTCAGGCTGCCGCAAGCACCGATCACCCGGTGGCACGGGGCAATGATCGAGATCGGGTTGCGGCCGTTGGCGGCGCCTACCGCGCGCACCGCGTTGGGGTTGCCGATGTGCCGGGCGATGTCGCTGTAGCTGCGGGTTTCACCGAACGGTATCGCCAACAGCGCGGCCCACACCTGGCGCTGGAAATCGGTGCCGGCAAAGTCCAGTTGCAGCTCGAAACGCCGACGCTTGCCGGCGAAGTACTCGCCGAGCTGGCGGGCGGTTTCCAGCAGTACCGGGCTTTGATCGTCACGGTGCAGGGCACCGAGGCGGACGCGGTTTTCCCGCTCTTCTTCCCAGAGCACCGCTGCCAGGCATTCGCCACGGGCGACCAAGGTCAGCGTGCCGACCGGCGACTGCATGAAGGTGAATGCGCTGGACATGGGCCGGCTCCTGACAGGTTGCGATCAGGCTACTGTACGCATCCACAGCCCGGCCCGCATCCGCTTTCTTGCGCTTCTGACAAGCGACGCCGCCCGCCATGGAGCTGCGCATATCTCAGCTCAACGCTGTACCTGTGGGAGCGGCTTTAGCCGCGAACACCGGCGTAGCCGGTGCCATGCACCGCGTCGCCTGCTTCGCGGGTGAACCCGCTCCCACTGGGACGGCGCAGGTCCGGGGCTCACGCTGTACTTGTGGGAGCGGCTTTAGCCGCGAACACCGGCG